>DPDG01000057.1 GCA_003526375.1 Lentisphaeria bacterium | reverse complement strand
GTCCAGCCAAGGGGCTAGGCGCAATCCGGTCTTCCGGTGCGGCAAGGACATTGAAGGCAAAGATCGACTGATCCACGGGAACCGACCCCTTTCCCACATGACCGTCATGAATGCCGCAGTTGATTGCAAGGGGAAGTTCGGCTGCATTCGCGAGCCAGCTGATTGGAGAACGCACCATTGCCTGTTTCCGTGCGGCCGCATCCGTTTCCGGATTGCCCCCGCAGGCGCTTTCGATGTGCTTGTAATATCGTAAATTCACGGCAAAACATTGTTCATGCCAATACCGGATGTCGGAGATCGGACACCAGGAAGACACTGCTGTCCAGAGATCCGGACGTCTTCCCGCAAGCAGCAGGGAACAGTGTCCTCCGCCCGAACCGCCGCAGAGATAGATCCGTTTTTTATCGACATTTGCGGTTTTGCAGACATAGCGGACCGCATCTTCGAGATCGGAGACCACGAAATCGGAACCGCATGCTTCGGGCCGCCAGTTCGGGCCGCGGAATTCGGGGAAAATAAAATTCCAGTTGCTCTGCTCGCAAATGGACGCAAATTTTTCGTAATGATCGGTATGATCATAACTCCAGGTATGCAGTCCCACCAGAAGCGGACGGGGATCATTCCCTTCCGCCGCCCGAAACATGGCGGGCTGGCGGGTTTGGTCTATCTTGCAGTCATAAAGGATTTCCCGGATCATTGGATCAAACTCCTTTTTATTTCGAGTAATCACCGCGATGCATACGGTACACTCTATCGTTGTTCATGATATTTCGTTTCCCCGATTTTACCTGTTTTTTCTGCTTGGATGATGATTTTAGGATCAGAATTTCTCCGAAGATCTGAACAGATCCATCTTTTATCCGGTTCAAGCTTTTTCAGCAGAATGATTTCACAGAGCATGCGGACTTAGTTGGTATCCATCCAAATCCTGCAGTTTTTTAGAATCTTTCCGCTTTTCTTCTTTCTTGATGTTTGCCTTTTTGTCGTTGGATGAACTGGTCGCTGCCGGAGAGTTCCCCGAGAATTTGACCAGTTTCGGAACCGTCATCATCGGCCGGTCCCCGATATGAAACGTCATTTTGTCAGCCCCTCATCCGAAAGAATTTTCTGAAGCACCGTATATTCCCTTTACGGTTTTGCTGTATGAATTATGCTGAACGAGCGCAGCAGTCCCCGGAAATAACGGGGTCTGCCGTCCGTTCCCGCAGAACCGTCTCCGGCAAAAACAGCACCATTGGTATACCGTGTGATGCCGGAGAATGGGAGGGCTTCTTCCGGACCGTTATTCAGAGAAAGATACACAGCCTTTCCGTCATAGCGGAAGCGGATATGGTTCCATTCCCCTTCCACAGGAGAAATTCTGGAAAATCTCGTATCCGTCTGCGCCATCGAAGATTTTTCATCATGCGGACGGCGGTTCATAAAATCAACCGCGAATTTCCCCTGTTCGGTACGCAGACGGAACCCGGTCAGAGCCGTTCCGCCGTACATGCCGAAATAGATCTGGTCGCGGCTGACTTCTTCCGGGAAAACCTCGAAATCAACCGTGAAGCCGTTTTTGTGCGGGAAAACACCCGGCGGAAAATTCAGAAATGCATTCGGTTTTCCATTGAAATGCAAAGCATATCTGCCATCCGGGAGTTTTACCCATTCCGGAGCAATTGCGCTGCATCCGTTTTTATCCATCCCGCGCAAGACGATGCGCGGAACGGAGCCTGCGGAATGACTCTGCCCCTGGAATCCGGTGGAGATTGTATTGTTCGCCCCCGCGGAAGCAAAAAACTCGCGTCCGGCATCCGTGGCAAGCGTGTTTCCGGTATGCTCCGGATCAAAACGATAGACTATTTTCAGGATACGGTCCGGCTCAACATTTATGGAATAAAAACCTTTTTCCCTGTCGTATACCTGTATTTCATGCTGCTTGTTCTCATCCGCGGTAACGGCATAAGGTTTGCTCCACCAGACCAGACCGTCACGGGAGATCGCACGGAATGCAAGCACTCCTTCCGGAATGTCGGAAATGATCTCCGCCTTGAATTTCGCAGTATCTGTCATCAGCGGCAGCGGCTGACGCTCCGGACGGTACAGCGTATCCAGACCGAACTGAATACCGTCAAACATTACAGTGGAAGTGACGCCGTACCTGCCAAGCTGTTTCAAAGGGACACTCCAGGTGAAAGGCATTCCTTTGTTCGGTCCGGTCAAGCGTTTTCCTGAAACTGTAAATACAGCCTTGTCTATCTCCGATTTTTTTACGGAGAAAGCATATGTATTGTGACCAAGTCCAGCCCAGGAACCTGGATCCGAGATGGTGGAGTCCCACGGCATCTGACGGTACAGTTCACTGTAATTGGTCAGGTATCTGCGTCCGGGTTCCGTGGTCGGACCGAAGAAAATACCGGAATCAGTCCCTTTCAGGTCAAAATGCTGTTCTATTTTGATATTCGCATAATTGCCGCCTATGCTGTTGAAGCACTGGTATGTGAAGCGGTAAGTGCGGCGGTCGGAATTCTCCTGAAGATATTCGTTTTTCGGGTCATAAGAATAAATGTCATAGCTGTTGTTGACGACATCCACAGCCTGCAGTTTGTGTCCGGGAAACTTCAAGTCCGCGGAAATCTCATATTCGGAAACCATTCCTTTTTTGTCAACGGGTTTGACTGCGACATCCGGTTTGACCGGGAACATCAGATTCCGCACCGGAGTGCAAAGATAGAGATGATCGGTTTTTGTCGTCGCGCGGATTGCGGTGAACGGCATTCCCTCGCTGACAACCCTTGTCTTTCCTTTGCTGCGGATCGTCAGGCGGGGAACGGCAAAACGCTGTTGCGCCATGGTGTCCGAAGGGACGTAAACGTTGTGTTCCTGCAATTTGGCGGAATCGAACTCCAGCCCCGTTGTCTTCCAGAAGACGTTCCCGTTATGACCGAGCAGTTCCAGATCGACCGTGTAGTTCTCTTCGCCGGAACCGTCCGGAACATTCAGCAGTTCCACTTCGAATTTGGATCCGGGAACATACTGCCGAAGCTGGGACACGATCAGGTTCGGCAGCGTAAGATCATCGCCTTTGCGGGGTTTCAGCGGAATCTTCTTCATCGTGTCTGTGTAATATTTGATGATGCGCTGATATGCCATCGGACGGCAGATCATCGGCTGAATGCTGGTGTCTTCATTGGTCTCGTCCCACTCGAACTGCAGGATAATGTCAATCGGATACTTTTCCGCAAGTTCATACGCCTTGCGGAAAGTTTTTGTCCCGTCATGGCAAAGAGTCTGATTGCCCAGATAGGCGTCATATCCCGTCATGATCTGAAACTGCAGAAGTTTTTTGCCGCAGTATTGTTCCTGCGCAACGGCGGCGGAAAAAAGCGGAAGGATGACTTTGTCATAATATTCTGTATTGTAGCGGACATCACGATAAGTCAACCTATTTGCAAATCCGACCCCGCCGGCATATTGCAAATATTTTGTAATCTCATCATACCATTTCAGAATGATGGAGGCGGGGACCTTGCCATCATTTTCCATATAGTAATGATACGGATCGTTGCAGATGCGTAAAGAACCTACGACATGAATATAACAGCAGTCCGAACCGGCAAGTTTTTTTATCCCGGAGATGTATTCTCCGATTTTCTCCGGCGGAAAAGTGTCTCCCCCGTAAGATGTAAAGACCGGTTTCCCCTGCCAGCGGAGTACAGACGGGTGTTTTGCCAGAAAATCAAGATGCTGATTTTCCAGCGGTCCGTAAGCGCCCTCCGGACAGAGCGTCGGCAGACAGTAGAGCGGATACTTTTCTGTGGAGTATTTGCCGATCATGTCGACTGTGGCTTTCGTGATATCAAGATTCACGAACATCCCGAAGCCGTCCAGACCGGTTTCTTTCAAAAGTTCCAGGTTTTTTGCCACTCCAGGCATTTTATACTGCGACGGACCAATATCATAATATTCACGGGACTTGAAAAGCGGCTGATCCAGCCAGCGTTTCTCGGTGAGGAACATTTTGCTAGTACACCAGAGAACCGGCTCGGTGAAGAAAAACTGCTTTCCATAAAGCAGCGGTTTCTTCATCCCGTCTTTTTTCATCTGTGCCAGCAGTTTGTCTCCAAGCTCAAAATCTTCCCTGGAAAGTTCTTTGACTGTGGAGAGCTGCGCCCGGATATCTGCATAATCTGCAGAAAAAAGGGACAATGCTCCTGCAAAAAATAAAATGCAAATCAGTTTTTTCATCGTGAGACCTTCAGTTGTCAAAGTGTATGTTCCCCTTTGCGGACTTTGGCGCGATAATCCTTGATCCATTTTTTCTGGGAAGCATTTACTCCCGGCATCTTCTCAAAATCATCCAGCAGTTTTTTTGCCTGCGGATAACGCTTCATGAAATCGCATTGAATGGAAATCGCCTGCATATATGCCGCCGCCTTGTAATAAACGGGAATATTGTCCAGACCGATAATCGCGAGGTTGACGTCACAGGCTTTTTTAAAGTCTTTCTGTCTGTAGTGACTTCTGGCTGTAATTATGAATGCATCCGCCTTGACCGCCGCCTGAACATCTGTTCCTTTGCAGAGCGGCTTCAGCAGCACAATGGCTTCCCTGTATTTCCCCTGCTCATATAAAATGTTTCCCATTCCGACCATTGCGCGGTTCCTGCGGTTTGCATCCGCCTGCGGATTGTCCAGAAGACTTTGATAGCATCTTTTCGCATCATCGTATTTTTTCTGCTGCGAATAAAGATTTCCGCAGGAAAGAAGCGCATAATTGCTTTCGTTGTTCTGAATCCCGTAGGATGCGGCTTTCTGATAGGCGGCTATTGCGTCATCATACTTTTTCTGTTTCAGCGCGTAGTCGCCGGCGGCAATCTGGGCGGACATGCGGTTCTGTGCCGGAATATCCTTGTCTTCCATGATCTGGACAAGTATCTTTTCCGCATTGACCCAGTCGCCCTTCATGCGGCAGGCTTCCGCTTTTGCGAAAAGGGCCTGATAACGCTGTCCGGGAATGGCCGTCTGCTTCGCGGCTTCGTCATATTTTTGAATCGCGGCATCATATTGTTTTTCTGAAAATGCTTTGCGCCCTTCGGTGAATGCGGCATGAAAATCTCCGTAAGCCGTTCCGGAAATCACGGTGAGAATGGATAAAAAAGCTGTCATTTTCATATTCATGTCAAAAACCTTTCATATTTCATGTCGAAGCCGGTTTCAATGAAAAGCGGCCTGCTTCTGTTTCTGATTTGTTCTTTCATGCGTCAAGTCCGTCCTGACGCATCCGAAACCATTTTGAAAAATCCGTAAATGTTCAAATCCTGATGCGCATCTTTCCTTTCCCGCCGCCGCGAAAGCGGCAAATGCCCAGTTTCAGGAAAACTCTGTCTCTTTTTCATTCCTCCCATTCAGATATTTTTAAAAAAACTCTTCGGAATATCAATCCGCGTCAAAAAACCAGCGCCGCGGATGCGTGTCTCTGGAACCGATCTCCAAATACGGATTCACCAAAGACGACCTGTAATTTTGGACATGTCCGTCCGCATGGGCAATATTCACACCCTGTCCATGGCGGTTGTGCGGCATTGCTTTATTGTTCGGAGGGGCGTAATAACAGTTTTTGACGACATAACTGCCCATGATCTCGCCGCTCCCCAGAGTGGTGCCGTTGCAGGAATCCATCAGCACAAATAACTCGGTCGGGAATTTGGAACGTTTCATATTGGCAAAAGCCCGATCGTCTTCCGTTGTTTGCCCCGCGCCAGCCCGTCCCACTCCCCGTATTCCCGCAGAATAGCCGTAGGCACAGTACATGTTGATGTTGTAGCACCCGAATGAAGCTGTAGTATTTTCAACGGCCTTTTTTGAACTGCTTAATGAGGGACAGAGAAAAACCTGGTATTGCAGATATTTCTGACTGAGCAGGAGCGTTCCCCATGTAACCTGTTTTGCAACTTGCGATTGGTTCAATATATAATTCGCTCCGTAGTTCGGCATATATTCATCATAATCATTTCTGTAATTTGTAAAAGCAATGCCGAATTGTTTTAAATTTCCCTGACAGGAAGCGGAACGCCCTTTTTCTCTTGCCTGGTTCAATGCCGGCAGGAGCATTCCGGCGAGAATCGCGATGATCGTTATCACCGCGATGAGTTCTATTAATGTGAAATTCACATTCTTTTTGACATTTTTCCTGTGTGTGCCTCTATCTTCTGCCAATTTCCCGCTTTCCGGTTTTCCGCCTTCACAAAGAAAAACTTCGAACAGTTCCATCATTTTCAGCCTCCATGGTTGTTGTATAAATAATTCCGCAGAATGTCCCACGCCTGCTTCGGCCGCCGGTATTCGTCCACGACACCTTTGTTGTTGAAGCCGCGGGCACGTGCAAAAATGCCGCTGCCGCAAACATAGGAACGGGTATCGGCATACTGCCAAATGCTGACACCGGCGCAATCGGTTTGCGAAACATATTCAAAGACTTTCAGCAGCAGTTCCGCCTGATACTCTTCGCTCCAATAGGTTTTCAGCGGGTCCCGGAATCCAAGCAGAGCCTCCGCCCCGATCTCGGAAATCAGGAATGGTTTGTCCTGCGGCAGAGCTTTGGACAAGGCGGTCAGCCGCGGAAAGATCTGATCAATGGTACTGATGGAATCGGCGCGGGAATCGTACCAGCCGGGATATGGATTCATGGAAACAATATCCACCAGATCCGTGCAGACATCCTGTTCATATTTGTTGGATGCAAAAGAGATCAGCACATGCGCATCAATGGAGCGGATCCGGTCATAGAGAGCTTTTATGACCGGACGCACTTCCGGCAGATGGCTGTCCGTTTCATTCAGAAAACCGCGGATCACCACACAAGGATGATTGAAGCTGTGGCAAGTCATTTTTTCGGCTTGCTCCAGCTGCGATTCCATATAGTCCGGCTTTGCCAGAGCCGGAGCCTTGACGCCCCAGCCGAGTGTCTCTTCCCAGACCAGCATTCCCATGCGGTCGCAAAGTTCCAGCAGTGTCTTGCGCTGCGGATAATGACTGCCCCGGATAAAATTGAATCCCGCATTTTTAAGCAGGGCGACATCTGTATTGATGATTTGCGGCGGAACTGCCGCCCCGGTTGTCGGGTGGCTTTCATGACGGTTGACCCCGTACAGCTTGATTTCTTTTCCATTGAGATACAGTTTACGTCCGGCAGCAGAAAATTCACGGATTCCGAACGTCGCCAGAACCTGATCTTCTCCGGCGGACAGCTCCACTGTATGAAGTTCAGGAGAATCCAAAGACCAGAGCCGGCGGTCCGGCAAATTCAGAGTGCAGTCAAGATGCCCGTCTGTAAACTGGCTGTTCAGCTGAAATCCGGTGTTGAATTTCATTTGAACAGGGACAATTCCCTTCCCCGAATATTCTGCCCGCATTCGGATTCTGCCAGTCCTGTAATCTTCCGTGGAAATGCGCACCCGGGAAATGTAATCGCCAGGAAGAGCTGTCAACGTTACATCTCCGTAAATGCCGCCGTTGGCAAAAAAATCACAGTCTGCCTGGAACTGCCCGGAATGACAGTTGTTCAGTACAATGGCCAATGTATGTTCTCCATGATCTCCGGCATTGAAAACAAAAGATTCCGGCATATAGGCATACCGGATCGTGCCGATTTTTTCTCCGTCCCAGAAAACTTCGCCGGAGATCCCCGCTCCATCGATTTCCAGCAGATGGAGACCGGATGCATGAACTTTCCGGGTATAGAGCGCATATCCGCGTTTTCCGCAAAACGGTTCAATAAGGTCAAAACATCCGGGAACAGTCATGACATGGTCGGTCTTAAACGGCTGTTCCGGACGATTTTTCCCCGTAAATGAAAAGTTCCAAATCCCGTTTAATGTCTGAATGTAACGCATATTCTTAAATCTTTCGTGCTTTCGTTTTGCATTTGCCGCATGTTTGATATATATTATAATGCAGAGAACAGAAAATGGCAAGAGTAAATTTGTAACATGAGAAAGTAAATTTGTAACATGGAAACAGACCGGTCACTTTTTTATTTCTGGGGGAATGAATCGACGCGCAAACTTTATGTGCGAAGCTGCGGAGATTTCGTCCTTGTGCCGCCCGACCACGAAATGAAAAGGACGGTTGATTTTGCAGAAGTTTTCTGGCCGCTTTCCGGGCACTGTCAGTTCCTGGACGGGGGAAAATCATTTCTTCTCCGGCCGGGGTCGGTCTGGTATTACCCGCCCGGATCATGCCATGAATATTATCCGCTGAAGCCCTTTCATTACTGCTGGCTGACGGTTGCGGGAGAGAATGCGGGAAAACTCTTCGACCTTCTTGACATCAAGCCTGGACAGAACAAAGCGGGTTCATGTCCCCGCCAGCTGTTCTCATTTTTGGGAAACGAACTGCTGGGACACTCAGCCAAACGTAAACTTTCCGCATTGTCCATCGCATTCAAAATCATGCTTGAAATCGGATTCCGTCCGCGCAAAGACAACAAATCCAAAGACATCATGTCCGATGCAAAAAACCGGATCGACACTGATTTCGGAGATCCCGACCTCGATGTGGGAATGCTTGCCGAAAGTCAGCACATGCACCGCGGCAGTTTCAGCAGGGCATTCCGCAAAACCTTTGACATGACAGTCCGGGATTACATCCTGATGGTGCGGATAAAAAATGCCATTGACATGCTGAGCAGCACGGAATATTCGATCATGGAAATTGCAGAGGAATGCGGTTTTCATTCCGCCAATTATTTTTCCAAAGTTTTTTCTGCCCAGGTCGGAATAACACCAACAGAATACAGAAATAAAAAATACACCAGAAAAACTGCGGAATGAAGAACCTCTTATAAAAAACCCGCCGTCTGGCAACCAGACGACGGGCCGAGGGGGGAATGTTTTTTTGACAGAAACTGCTGATTCTTAAAGTTCCACCGGTTCAACAGAACCTTTCTTCCGGGATCTTTCGGCGGCAAACACCATCAGATGACTTTCCAGAGAATCATCGATGCCCGACAGAATACAGGAACGGTCGCCGGTTTCCAGCGCTTTCACAAACGCTTCCATCATGGCAAGGTCGGCTCCGCAATGACTGGCAAGAATGCCGTCGTCAACAATATTCTCCGTATTGATTTCGCGGGTCTGATCCGTCAGAAAATCATGAACTTTCACAATCCGGCTGTCCGTCTCAATGCAGCCGCGGGTTCCGAACAGACGCGTCTTCCGGTCGGCAATCGGCACAAATGCCGTCATGGTCATGGAAACCGTGCAGTCATTATCAAACAGCAGATTGACCACCTGCAAATAATGCAATTTCAAACATGTTGATGAATTGTAAATAAGCCTATTATGATATATATTCCCATATCTAAAATTTAGGAAAAAACTTGAAATAACAGGGTGAATATTATGCCTTTTGAGAGTGGAACTTTTTCAGTTACACTGTTTATACTCCCGCAGGAGTTGCCGGAGGACTATATTGATTTGCTGAACGCCAATCGCGCAGGCAGTTTGGAACTGGTCAAGGATGAGCCTGAGATTGGCTGGGCATCGGGACGTTGTCTGCTGGATTCCCAAATAGAACAGAGCACCGTGCTTTGGAACAATCTGATTTACATCAGTCTGCGCAAAGCGGAGCGCAAGATTCCGTCTTCCATGCTCAAGGCATGGTGTCAGCAGGAGGAACAGGCCTGGATGCGTGCCAATGGACGAACCAACGTACCGTCTAAGCAGAAAAAACAAATCAAGGAGGAGGTGATTGAAAAGAACCTGATGTCGATTCCTCCAACGCTCTCCTCCATCCCGGCGGTCATTGACACGGCAAATCGCATGCTCTATCTTGGTGCGTCCTCCTCCGCGCAAATCGACCTTTTTGTTGAATATTTTGTCAAAACATTCCACTTCGAACCGATACAGATCAATCCCGAGTATTACAGTGAAAGTGAGTTTGGGAAACATGCCGATGAGCTGCCTGTCATTGAGTTTTCCACCAGAGCGGATGGAGAAACTGTTCCCGGACGTGATTTCCTGACATGGTTGTGGTATTTTTCCGAACAGGAGACCGGGGGTATGCTGGAGATTCCGGAAGTAGGAGAATGTACATTCACGATTGAGGGTCCGTTGACATTTGCGTTGGCGGGCGAAGCCGATGGAGCAGCGGAGAACACTCTCAAAAACGGGCACAGTCCCTTACGGGCGGCCGAAGCAAAAGCTGCTCTTTCTGTGGGCAAAAAGCTCAAGAAGGCGAAATTCTATCTGGAGCACGAGGAAAAGGTCTGGCAGGGAACATTTGATGCGGACACTTTTTCCTTTGGGGGGATGAAGCTGCCGGAAGGCGAAGAAATGGAACCGGACGACCGTCTGGAGGAACGCATTGAGTTCATGAATACATTTCGACTGGCGCTTGTGGCATTTTTCAAGAAGTTCGTCGAAACGCTTCTTTCCTCAGACTGGGAGTCCGAAGAAAGGAAAATCCGGGAATGGGTTGTGGAACGTGATGAGAGATAACTCTGCATCAAGCAAATAAGAAACCTTGAATTATGAAACACGAAAAGCAGAAGATACTTGCGGCATTCGACCTGGAGACATCGGGGCTTGACCCGGCTGTTCATGATATTATTGAAATAGCCATTGTACCTCTGAATCCAGATTTCAAACGGTCGGATCTGCCGGAATTCACAGCCCGGATAAAAGCCGTCCATCCAGAGAATGCCGATCCTGAATCCCTGAAAATCAGCGGGCTCAACCCGTTTGAAGGCGAAGATATCCAAAAGGTTGCCACGGATATAACCAAGTGGATGTCGGATAATCATATTGAACGCATCGAGGCTGTGGGGCATAATCTCAGGTTTGACCTGGATTTCTTCCAGATAAAGTTTCCGTCACTTTTCCGCATATTTTCCAGTCATTTTCACGACAGTATGCAACTTGCCATTATTATCAATGATATTTCTTTACTGCAAACTGGGAAGAAACTTTTTCCGAGTGTCAGTTTGCGGAACCTGAAACTTCAGCTTGGGATGGAAGATCCGGTTCAGCACCGGGCCATGGATGACGCTCTTGACGCTGCTGAACTTTATCGTCGTCTGCAGACAAAGCTGATCATTAACTGACAGGAACGTTTCCTATGCCGAACATTCAAAAAATTGAAAGCTCCGGGAAAGCCGGGAGAAACAGTAAATGAGTCCAAAAAATAAAGCGGAAAAACGCAAAGCCAAACTCAAGGCGAGAAAACAGCAGATTGCCTTTAATGAGCAGAGTCTTTCCGCACGTCTTTCCTGCGCCTTGGAAGAATTATGCGAACCGATAATGCCGGAATACATAGACGACTCCAACGGGCCGGATCTTGTTGGTCGTCGGATTGTCTGGCGTATGGGACAGATCGCGTGGAACATCGTGGTTACCGGGCGCAGAGAATCTGTTTCAGAGGCGTTTCAGCATACCCAACTGAATGCGGAACAACAGGAAACTGTTCGAAATGAAATTATCGGATTGATCAAACGGAAAATTTCAGACTTCCCAACTCAGCGTACAGCCATCCGGGATTTTTCTGTATTGCTTGTCAGCGGTGTCCCTCGGGTCAAAGTACGTCCGGGCGATACATTCCCGAAGATACCGTTTCCAGAGTTTAGCGAGCCGGAAAGCGAACCGAAGGCCGTTTCGGATGTCACTCCGGATGTTGTTCGTGCCCTACGCAAAAGGTTGAAATTGACGCAGGTTCAGTTTGGCGAAATCTTTGGCATGACGTCGAAAAAAGTTTCCGCTTGGGAACATGGCAAAGCAGAACCGACCGAGGAACAAAAACAAAAAATTCAATCTTTGCTGAAAGAAAATAATGAGCAAGAACGGGAAACATGCTAATAATATACCGCGTCGCAAACGTATGGCACGGGAACAGAGGCTGCAGTCGGCCAAATCAACAGGCTTTCTCTCAAAGCATATTGCGAAAGATATGGTCAGGCATTATGCCCGCTGGTATGGCGTTGATCTGTTGTGTGCGATTGCTGAATTGCGTCAACTGGGACTCGAAGTATCTCCTGAACGGGAAAAAGCTGTCAAAACCACTCTACGGAATCGCCTGGAACAGAAACGGAAAAGTCAGGAAGAATCATTCAGTGCGGATATCTCATGTGATTCCGATGAAACATTTGCATTCATTGCCGGGTACACGTCTGGAGGAGCGCCATATGGGGTTACGTGGGGTGAAATGGAAGATGCTGATGGAGAAGTGAAATAAATGAGCAAAAAAAATCACAAGGGCAGGATAAGTTTAGAAAAAGAACTTGAGGACATCTTTTCAGAATTGTCTTTATGTTCGGGCTTGCCTGTAGAAAATATTGACAACGGGAAAACCGGAAGAAGTGGAAAAAAAAGAGGTCGGCCACCAAAAAATTCCTGTCGGGCATTGATCCCGTTGGACACTGCAAAAATCCGCCGGGGGTATCTGAAGGAATATAAGCGCCGGAAAAAAGTCCTTGAAAGGTTGGAGGAGCAACTTCAACGGTATGAAGAATCAGACGAGCCGGAGTACCGTAAATATCTTGCTCGCACGTTCGGTGCGGAACAAACCCTTTTACGCGAGCTGACGGAACAGATACATTTGTGTCAGAACCGATATGAAAAAATTCGCTTTCTAGCCCATGAATCCCATATGTCGAAGGAAAGGTATTGTTTTACCTTGCGTTCACAGCTTACCTCCGAACAGAATTTCTGGGAACTTCTGGAGATGGAATTGCAGAGATTCTTGGAGTCTGGCAGAAAAACACGAGAAGAAGAAAAACGGGAATATGAAAAGAGCGCCCGGGAACTTCGTTCCGCCGTCTTCGGTGTTGATGAGGACGAAGATATTGAAATGGACGAAACATGTGAGGACGATGATGATTTTGAAAAAATCTTCCAAAAGCTCTTTGACAATCTTTTGGGAGATGACGATAACATTCCGGAGGAAGAATCGGAAGTCAGTGAACTGAAAAAACTGTATCGTGAGCTCTGCCTTCAATATCATCCGGACAGAATGGGAGCTCATGACGCTAAAACGCAACGCCTTTGGCATGAGATACAGGACGCGTATGTGAATCGTGATCTTGAAGGGTTGCGCGCCATCCGTTCCGGAATCGAATTGGAATCTGGGGAAACGACTCTCAGCTGTTCTGAAATCGACGAGATGCTCCTGGATATTGAGTGGAGTATTCAGGAGAAACGTTCTGAACTCCGTGCACAAAAAAAGACTCCGATTTGGGGATTCTCTTCATGGACGGAACAGAAGCGGAAACAGATAGCCAAAGAGATCAAGTCGGAATTCGATCAGAATGCCCAAATGACCAGGTTGCAGTTACAACGTTTGAAAACGGAATTGGAGCGTCTGCTTCAATGGAAGCCCAAGGAGAAAAAACGTCCAATTCCGCAGAAGAAAACGAATGCGCAGTTGCGTAATGAGAAGCTGGCTGACATCCCGGATTTATTTGATTTGTAGATGTCAGATTTCTTTCAAGAGAACTTTTTCCTGTTCCGCCCAAGAGTCGGGAAGACTCCGGCGGCAACTATCCAAGGAAAGGTCAAGTTCGCCGGAGAGGAGTTTATGGATAATCTTAGGGGAAAGGAGTGTCAGGCGAATCGTCCGGGAAATCAGCCCTGAATCAACTCCGACGGTTGCAGCCAGATCCTTGATGTTGGAAAATTTTCCTTCATCAATCATTTTCTGCCAGCGGAAAGCCCGGGCAAGAGCCAGCTGAATTGGAGTATATTCTACATGTTCACTGTCGGGGGTAAAAATTCTCGTTCTGCCACCGGCGATTTTGAAAATCAACGGGATCGTCACCCGGACATTCCCGTTTTCCAGAACTTCAATCTGTTTCTTCTCCATTCGCGATTTCCTCCATAAGAGTTTTGATACCTGAACTCTTGAATTCTACAGTGAGCTTGCCTTCGTGAACTTCGACCTTTTCCAGAAGAAGATGGAGAAGGCGGTTCATTTCACCGGGCGAGATCTCCTGCCAGAATGTTTCTTTGAACAGTTCTGCGATTTTCTCTGCGGGAAGATTCAACACTTGCGCCAGTTTTATCAGAATCGTCGGTGTCTGAAGCATTTTCATCACCTGTTCCCGAGTGATCCGCTCCACATCTCCTGCGGGGATCTGGCGCACCGGGCAAGTCGGAGTTGCCCGTTTGGAATCCTTTGCACAGAAATAATAGTAATACTGTTTTCTGCCTCTCCGCGCATAGGTCGGCATCATTGCGCAATCACAGTGTCCGCACCGTAAAATTCCCTTTAACGGAGCAATGATTTCTGTCCTGGGCATATGGGCTGGTGCGGGATCATTCACTCTGAGAATTTCCCGAGTCCGATCCCAGACGTCCTGGTCGATAATCGCTTCCTGTTCTCCATCACAAATGCTGTTTTTGTAGTTGACCTTACCAACGTAAGTATGGTTGCTCAGAATCCGATAAATATGCTGTCTGTTCCAAATTCTTCCCTGCTTGGTTCGAATCCCGTCTTTGTTGAGTTCCCGGGCAATCAGTGCCGGAGACTGAACCTCGATGAATCGCTGAAAGATTCTTTGGATGATCCGTGCTTCCTCTTCCACGATGGTCAGCTTCTTGTTTTCCACACGGTATCCCATCGGAACGCGACCGCCGACCCATTTACCTTTCTTCCGGCTGGCGGCCATCTTGTCGCGTACACGCTCGGTGATGACCTCCCGCTCATATTGCGCGAAGGTGATGAGAATGTTGAGCATCATGCGCCCGGCGCTGGTGGCGGTATTGATTTCCTGCGTCACCGCGACGAACTGTGTGCCCCATTCGTCAAATTTCTTGGAGAGATCTGCAAAATCACAGATGGATCGGGAGAGTCGGTCGATCTTGTAAACCACGATGATGTCGACCAGCCCGGCTTCACAGTCGGCAAGGAGCTGCTGAAGCGCAGGGCGTTTCATATTGCCGCCGGAATATCCTCCGTCGTCATAACGAGTGGGGAGGCAGACCCATCCGTTGGCTTTCTGACTGGCGATATAGGCTTCGCCAGCCTCCCGTTGAGCATCCAGACTGTTGAATTCCTGATCCAGTCCTTCCTCAACGGACTTGCGTGTGTAAATCGCGCATCTCTTTTTTGGAATCGTTTGCATCACCATCACTTCACCCCGAAAAAGAGTTTGCCGTTCCAGCGAGTCCCGGTAATTTCGCGGGCGATGGCGGAAAGCGATTGATAGACCGTTCCGTCATATTCGAATTTTCCATTCCCGAGAGCCGTCACTTCATATTTTTTACCTTTCCAGACCCTCTGGTAGCGAGTTCCGCACACATGGGAAACTCCATTTTTTCCATACCGGAGATTTGCCTGGGGATCGCCGTCTGCAATCTGCTCAAGAAGTTGCCGGTCCGCTTCGGAGAGTCCGCCGTAATAAATCTCTTGAATCCGGTAGGCAAGACGGCGGCGCAGGTTTGCAATATTGGTCTGCCCCGGTTCAAAGCCAAAGAGGTCACAGAATTTTTCCCGAAGTTCTGCCTGATTCATCAGATCCAGCAACTCCAGCTGCCGTTTTACCTCAGATTCATTCATCATGCCGTAACCCCTTTGCTTTTCTCTATATACAAGCATTTATCCCTGCGTTTATCCAGTTCTTTTGCCTTGATTCTGCGAAGAACTGCGGCAATCAGATCGATCGCCTGACGAATATTTTCGGGGAGTTCCCGTTTATCCATTTTTCTGCCTCCTGAGTTCGGAAAGTTTGAGTCTGCCATTCGGGGGAATCCCTCCAAGGCGTTTGTCGGAAAGGCGGATCATCGGCTTGCGGTCGAGCTTCGCGGGAAGCGTCTCGGGCAGAGACGCGCCGAGCATGGAGCCGCAGACCGCACAGCCCGCGACACAGTCCAGAAAGTGGTTGTCGTGCGACTGCGGCTTGAGTTTCCACTCGTCGACCGTGCGGCCGCGCCCCTGTGTTTTGACGCGGTATTCGGCGGTCAGATGCTCCGCGAAGAGCTGATGAGCGCCGGGGATCCGTCCGTAGAGCGTGAGCGACCCCTTGTCGCCGACGGGAACCGCGAGCCGGGCGTGAATAAAACTCTTCCAGTAGTTCGTGTCGTATATGACATGCCGGATCGCCCGTTTCCCGGCGACATTCGGAATCATCCAGTTGAATCCAAGCCGGTCGCCCTGCTGTTTGCGGTATTCGGTCATGGGTTTCGAGGAAGCTCCGACGTATCTGCCATGCGACGGCAGGATCACTCCTGCGTGGGAACTCTGGCGGCAGAACTGATAGACGACATCGGTTGACTGTCCCCAGTTCGCATCCACGAGGGCGCGTTCGATTTTCAGGACAGCCCCGTCCTCGCGCTCCCACTCGCGCCCGAGGCATTCATCGGTCAGCGCGGCCAACGCGGCGTACAAGGCCCCCTCGAAGCCCGCTTTCGGGAAGAGCGTCTGAATGCTCGGATTCGCATCGGCAAGCGAATACTCGTGCCGGTGCTGATCCGGCCATGAGCCGTAGTCGATGACCGCGCCTGTGAAGTCCTCCGCCCATGCGATC
>DPDG01000023.1 GCA_003526375.1 Lentisphaeria bacterium | reverse complement strand
GCCCGGAGCAATCCGGGCTTTTTTTGTTTCCCGTGTCTTGTAAAAACATATTGATGTATTATCTTTTATAGAGGGGGAAGATAATGAAAAAGAAAGTGATTGATTCCATTTATGATGAGTCTCTCGGCGGCAAGCCGCGGGAGGAGAAGATAAAAGCAATACCCGGGAAAAATCCGGCGGAAGATTATAATATGCGGTCCGATGCCAGTTGGCTGATCTATCTGCTTTTTCTTCTGTTTTTACTGATTCCTGCCGCTCTATGGATCCTTTATACCGGCGATCCATCCGGGGTCTATTATGTCTATCTCATTCTTGCTCTATTCATCCTGACTGCCGCCACTGTTTATTGTATTGTCCGGTAACTCCTCCGCAGCCATCCCATCTGATTTGTTAAAACTCTTTTTTATTTCTCCCACCGCTCAATTACAATCAGTTTTCACAAACTCCAGACTATTTGTTAAAACTGTTTCCAACTCCCTGCGAAAACTATTTGCGATACTATAACACTGTCCCATACTTGAAAAAATCTCCTCTTTTTTTCGGTTCCGCTATTGACAAAAGACTGTTTATCAATTATAATTTATACGTATAAGCAAAAGGCTTTTATCAGATGAACCAGAAATTGATTGCGGAAAAACTGAACATTTCACAGGCGACGGTATCCATGGCATTGAAAGGATCGCCGCGGATATCGCGTGTCCTGAGCGAAACGATCCGCAAACTGGCGGAGGATTCCGGATATCATCCGAACCTTGCGGGACAGCTTCTGCGTCAGGGCAGGAGCAATGTCATCGGTGTGATCCTGCCGTCGCTGGTCAACAAGTTTTATGCCGAACTTTTTCAGGAGCTTCAAAAACTCCTGACGCCCCGCGGTTATCTGCTTTATTTTTCCCAGATTCAGGAAAGAGGCGGACTGGAGCAACTGGCGGATTATCTGAAGAAACTGCGTGTCGCCGGAATCATCGCCATCGGAAGTATCGCCGGTGAACTGTTCCCGATGTGCAGCCGGGATACGGCACTGGTGTTTTACGGAGGCGATAAGCCGCTGAACCTTGCCGCCAGCCAGATTCTGCCGGACCGTTTTCAGGCGGGATTGGAAATGACCCGTTACCTGATTGCGCGCGGCAGGAGACGGATTGCTTTTCTGGGCGTTTCCTCTCAGGAGGAACAGCGTTTCCGGGGGTATTGCAGAGCTTTGAATGAGGCTGGGATTCCTTTCCGCCCGGAACTGGCTGTCCCCGGACGCGATTCCCTGAACAGCGGTTATGAAATGATGCGGAGTGTTCTTGCCGGATCTCCGGACACCGACGGTGTCTTTGCGCACAACGACGAGATTGCGATCGGCGCCATGAGAGCGGCGGGGGAAGCCGGATATTCCATTCCGGGGCGTCTTTCCCTTGCCGGTTTTGACAATATCGAAACGGGACGTTACCTGCATCCTGCCCTGACTACCGTGGATCAGCCGAGAGAAGCCATTGCGGAGCTGCTGGCAGAGGAACTTCTGGCTTCGATGAATGATTCTGCCCGTCACCGTCTGGTTACTGTTCCCTGCCGTCTGATAATCAGGGAATCCACATAATAACTTTTTGTTTTAAACAAATCAACAAGGAGGCGAATGATGAAAAAGGAAAAGAGAGAGGGTCCGGGAAAGGTTTCCGGGGAAAAACAATTGTTTACATTGATAGAATTATTGATTGTGATTGCGATCATCGCGATTCTCGCGGCGATGCTGCTGCCGGCACTGTCCGCCGCGAGAGGAAAAGCGCAGGATATCTCCTGCCGCTCCAATCTGAAACAGATGGGACTGGCCTATCAGCAGTATGTCATGGATTATTCCGATTATATTCTGGGTTCCAACTGCAACGGTAAATCATGGCACTCCAACTACATTACTCTGGGGTACCTTAAAAGTTACAAGATCTACCAGTGCCGTTCGGATGAGACCATTGGCAAAGTGAACAATGACACAAATTATGCGATGAATTATCTGACTTACGGTCATGAACGGACGAATATGCGTGCTCCGGTTATCACGCAAAGAGAGCTTCAGAGGGAGTTTCAGGGAGCTTCCCGGAACCCAGTCCTTTTTATTGACGGATTGAACAGAACGAAGGCGCACAGCTATGATTATTATATTGGTTTTATGGGACAGTATCCGCAAAACAGGATTTACCAGAAACCGGCGGGAAGTATTCCGGCCAGCCAGCGTTCGATTGATGCGCGACATTCAAATGGAGCCAACGTTCTTGTGTTCGACGGCTCGGTGGCTCATCTGAAAATAAAAGACATCACTTCTGCAAACGCCTACCATTTTCGTCCTGTGCGTGACAACACTGCTTCAACTCCAATATGGGTGCATTAATGAAAACGTATTTTCTTCCCGCATTTTTCTTCGCATTGTCGCTTCATGCGGCAAATCTTCTGCAGGATCCGGAATTCGACCAGTCGATCCGTTCCTGTACGATTGACTGTGTCCCGAACACATTCCGCATAACGCATTTCACCGAGCCCCGGACTTGGAACAAGACCATGCGCCTGAATTTCCTCAAGCCGGTGAAAAAAGAAGGAAAGCCGGATTCCTGTTCCGTCTGTGTTTTATGGGGCACGGATAAAAACGGCGGTGTGCCGGTCAAGCCCAATACCGATTATCGCTATTCTCTGGAATGCAAAGGGAAACTGCCGCCGGGAAGTTCCTTTGTCCACATCATCGAGTGGTCGGGCGATAAAAAATGGGAAGGGCGCAGACGCGTTCCGCTCAATGACGGGATGGCGATTGACAAATTCGATGTAACACCGGATGAATTCATTGTCAAGAAAGGAACCTTCCGGACCGGACCGGCTGCAATGCGTGCTGCGCTGGCGGTCAATGTCCGCGGCAATGCCAAAGACGGCAACCTGCCTTCGCCCGGAGATTATCTGCTGATTGACAAAATCCTTCTTGAAGAACTTCCGCCGGCGGTTCCTCAAAACGTTCAGAGCGGAAAAAATGTTCAGGTTCAGCCGGTTCGTCTGCTGAGTTGCGGGGAATTTCCGCAAAAAGATTTTACCGGACTCCGTTCCCGGCAAAATGCCGGGGATGCAACATCTGTTGCCGTGAAAATCATGGATGAGACATTTCAGGTTACAGTATCTGGAAATCATTCCCCCCGCAAGTCATTCCAAGCCGGCGACCGGATGGAAATCATTTTCGATCCGACCTTGCGGCAGCAGGAAATCCATCATTTTTCCATTTCATTTGACGGGACAAGAATGTGGAACGGCATTCCGGTTTCCCCGACGGACAAGCGATGGAATGCGGAAGTACTTCCCGGAAACGGGGACACCGTCTGGCTGGCGCGTTTCACGATTCCGTTTTCCTTGTTAGGACTGACAAAACCATCCGTCCAGTCGGGGATCCTGCTGGGATTCAATGCCGCGAATTACAGGAATCAGGGATTGCGGTATTTCACCTGGAATCCGATCGACCGCGATTTTCACAATCCGGCGCTGTTCGGCCGTATTCTGACCGGGGACGGGTATTTCGAAAAGGAAATCTCGCGTCTGCAAAAGATGGCGGCATCAAATCCCGATGCCGCACAATTCAGGAAACAGACGGAGAATGTTCAGAAGCTTGCCGGAAATCAGAAGAAATTCGACGAACTGCGCCGTCTGGAGCTGGAACTGCACCGTCTGCTTTCGGGAAATCAGGTTTTTTCTCTGACGGAATGCCTTCCGACCCATTCCTCTGAAATTCCGGTGCGTCCGGATTTTCAGGAACGGAAGAATGAGTTTTCCGTCACTGCGGCGGGCAATGAAATCCGTCCGTTCACCCTGCTGCTTTCCAATCATACCGGACGCTTTGAGGAATACCGGGTTTCCGTGTTTCATCCCGGAGCTGCCGGAAGCGAATGTCCCGGCTTGAAAAATGCAGACGGGAAAATATTTCCCGCGGAACGGATTCATATTCTGCGCGGCGTGCAGGTGAAGGACGGAGACGGGAAACAGCATGGTCTGCGGTTTGACCCGCTGGTTCCGGCGTCCGCCGGAATTTTCAGTGTTCCGGCGAACGATTCCGGCTTGATCTGGATCAATTTCAACACCGCCGGAGTGCCGCCGGGACGTTATTCCGGAATGGTCCGGGTTGTACCGCTCGGCGAGGAACTGACGCAGGTGAATGCCGACCGTCTTTCATATATCGGGAAATGGCGGGAATTTCCGCTGACGGTGGAGGTGCTGGATTTCAAACTTCCGGCGGAACCCGTGATTCCGATCAATATGTTCAACAGGGCATGCGGCAAGGAGATGTTCCGGACCATGGCGGAACTGGGGATCCGGGATTTTCATTTTCATCCATGGAATTTCCAGATGGCGTTCAACGATGACGGTTCGCTCCGCAGTTTTGATGATTCGCGCGCGGTGAAGAGCATGACGGAACTGCGGAGCTGGGCGGAAGAATGCGGAATTGCCGGAAAAATACGTTTCGCTGTGGAGTACAGCATTTATCCCCGCTTCAAGAATCTCTGGGGAATGAACAAATTCAAAGAGAATACCCCGGAATGGGAACGGGGTTGGGCGGAATGTGTCAGAAGCCTTGCGGATTCTCTTCGCAAACTGAATGTCAAGCCTGAAAAGTACATGGTGGAAATCTGGGACGAACCCCCGCCGTCGAATTTTGACGAGCTGTATAAAGCGCTGTGCATTGCGCGGAAAAGTGCGCCGGAAATGCGCCTGATGGCAACGTTCGATTCCCGGAAACTTCCTCTTGACAAGCTCCGGAAACTTCAGGATCTTCTTGATGTCTGGATTTTCTGGGGAAAAGGATATTTCACCGCCCCGGAATACGCCGCCTTCATCAGGGAACTCCGCCAAAAAGGAAAAGAAGTCGGCTTTTATGTCTGTTATACTTCCATGCGCCAGAATCTGAATGAATATTTCCGCCTGCACGGACTTTGGACATGGGTCCACAATCTCCAGGTCGTGGCATTCTATCAGCTGATCGACCAGCCGCACAATTTCAACGGCATTTCCAACTGGAGACAGGCCTGTCAGGGCGGAATCATGTATATGGCTGGCTCACAGCCGGTTACTTCGGTCCGGATGGAATGTTTCCGGCTGGGACATACCGACATCAAATACTTTGCACTGCTGGAATCCCTGCTGAAAAAACATCCCGCACATCCTGCCGCCGCCGAAGCAAAGAAATTTCTCGGTGAAGAACTCCGGGACACCGTATATAAACACCCCTATGACAAGCAGCGGCCCGAGCAGCAGAGGGCACGGTGTATTGATCTGATCAATCAATTTCAAAATAGAACGAAATAAACTCATTGGCGGAGTGCCAATCGGAATGGATTGAAACGGAAGGAATTCGGAGGTAAAAATGTCACAGTCTATTATTCAGAAACATTTGCCGGCGAAAGCGGTGTCTCCTGCGGACGGACACTGTTTCTTCGGGTATTTCGATAAATTCGCAACGGATGAAAAAGATGAAAGGATTCTGGTTCACAAGGTCGGATTCACCGCCCGTCAACCGCGTCTGGGGGATAAGGCGCTGATCGGCGTCATCGAAGGAAATGATTTTACACCCGTTGCTGAAACTCTGGCGTGGAACTGGCAGCAGGGGTCCATGCTCCAGTGGTTTTCGCGCGACAGTATCATTTACAATGATCTTGAGGGGGACACTTATGTCGCCCGCATTCATAATCTCGTCACCGGCGCGCGCCGCACCTTGTGCCGCCCTGTCTACTGCCTGAGCCCCGACCGCAAATGGGGATTGAGTCTGAATTTCATCAGGCTGGACAGAGAACGCCCCGGATACGGATATTCCGGGCTGTACGATTCCGGAATGGGGCATGGATATCCTGACTTCGACGGCATCTGGCTCGTCGATATTGAAAGGAACCGCTCCCGGCTGATTATTTCTCTTGCGCAGATGGTGGAGCTGTTCCCGCACGACGGGATGGATCATGCGGTGAACTGGTTCAATCATCTGCTGATCAGCCCGGACAGCAAACGGTTTGCTTTTTTCCACCGCTGGCGCGTATTCGGGCCCTGGGGGGCGGGAATCTGTTCGCACCTGACCCATATGTTCACCGCCGATCTTGACGGCGGAAATATCTATCCTCTGAATCTGGATGAGTTCAGTTCCCATTACGCCTGGATTTCTCCGACACAGATCATCAATTACTCGAACAGGAAAGCCACGGGAAACCAGTATCATCTCTTTACCGACCGGACGGATCATGTGGAGGTCATTGCCCGTGACGTATTTCCCGGAGACGGTCACTGCACGTTTTCCCCTGACGGAAAATGGATGCTTTCCGACTCCTACCCGCAGAAGGATTCCTGCCGCCGGCTTTATCTGTATGACCTGATGAGGTGTCAGGCATACGAGATCGGGCGTTTTTATGCCGATCTGCAGTATCCGGCGCCGACCCGCTGCGATCTGCATCCGCGCTGGTTCCGCAACGGGCGCATGATCTCATTCGACTCCATCCATGAACATCGCCGCAGGATGTATGTCATGGATCTGAGCGAGATTACAGGTTCGTGATTGCGGCTGTCAAAGTATTTTTCCGACGGGAGATTGACTTCCGGAAAGGCGCCGTTATATTTGTAATAACAAAGCGGATGTGCCGCAGAAAAACGGAGCGGGAAAATGATGGAGTTCATAGAGTCGGTTGCCAGACGCGCAGGGACGGAGGCGATGAAGTATTTCAAACATGAAAAGACAAACCGGATTTCATCGAAGAAAACTGTGAAGGATCTGGTTTCGACTGCCGACAAAGCCGTGGAAAAGGTGATTATCGACGCGATCAGGGAACGGTATCCGGAACATGACATTTACGGTGAGGAGTCCGGACGCTCCGGCGTTTCTTCCGAATACTGCTGGGTGATCGACCCGATCGACGGGACACAGTCATTTGTGAAGAATCACCCTTATTTTTCGATTTCGATCGCCTTGAAAAAGAACGGCGCCGCGATTGCCGGATGCGTTTATGCGCCGGCTCTGGGGATGATGTTTTCCGGCGCAGAGGGGAGGGGGGCGTTTGAGAACGGGGAAGCAATCCATGTGTCGGATTGCGGCTGCCTTGAGAATGCCGCATGTTCAACGGGGTTTGCGTGCCTTCGCGCGGGGCTTCCGAAAAACAATCTGCCGTATTTCAACCGCATTGTGCCGGTCATACGCGACATCAAATGCTGCCGCTCCGCCGCTTTGGACCTCTGTTTCGTTGCCTCGGGGCGTTATGACGCCTCCTGGGAACTCTGTCTTCAGGAGTATGACATTGCCGCCGGCGCGTTGATCTGCCGTCTTGCAGGCGGACGAGTCTGCGATCTTCACGGAGGGGAGAATTATCCGGCGGAGGGAACGCTGTCCGGCACCCCCGCGCTGGTGGAACAGCTGCTTCCGTATTTCCGCGATCAGGAGAAATCCAGATAAGAGAATGCCTTGCGCGCGAGTTTGCCTCTGATGCCGACGTCTTCCAGGGCGCGGATGCGGAAGTTTTTCCGTGCAAGGAGAATGCGTTCCACGGAGATCGGGCCGAGCCCGGGGACGCGGAGCAGTGCCTCTTTGTCGCCTTTGTTGATCCTGACCGGGAAAAATTCCGGGTGGGAGAGCGCCCAGGTTTCTTTGGGATCGCGCGAGAGATCAAGATTTCCCTTGTCGTCATAAACCATTTCCGAGGCGTTGAACTGATAGGCGCGCATCAGGAAATCCACCTGGTAAAGACGGTGTTCGCGCGTCAGGCGCTCTCCGGGGTCCAGCGTAAAATTGCGTTCGCCGGGAAGATCGGGTTTGCCGAGCCCTGTCTGATAGGCGGAAAAATAGACCCGCTCGAAGTTCAGGCGGTTGTAGATGCCGTCCATATATCTGACGATTTCGCGGTCGGTTTCGTCGGATGCCCCGACAATGAACTGCGTCGTGCATTTGACTTTTGCATATTCGGCTCCTCTGGAGGTTTCCGCCGCCATGAGTTTCAGAGGGGCGATGATGTCGCGATTGTAATCCTTGTAGCTGGAAAGCTTTGCGAAATGCTGCCTGCCGGGTGCTTCGATATTCAGCGAAACCGCCGTAGACAGTTGCAACGCGCGCCTGACCGCCGCTTCCGATGCGCCGGGGATGATTTTGAGGTGGATATAGCCTTTGTAACGGTATTTATAGCGTAGAATCGCGGCGGTGTCCGTGAGGAGCTGCATAGTATGGTCGGGGGTGCCGATGATGCCGGAACTCAGGAAAATGCCGAGGAGCCATTGCCTGCGCAGATGATTCATGAATACGCGCGCGGTTTCGTCGGGCGTGAGCGTGCAGCGGCGCGGCGTATTGCCGTCGTGCCTCAGCGGACAGTATTTGCAGTCGCTGGAACAGGCATTCGAGAGCAGCGTCTTGAGCATGATTCCGTATCCGCCGCGCGCCAGCGGCACAGGGTAGAGCCATCTTCCCTCAAGCGTGCGCCGGCGCCTGCCCTTCTGCGATGTCCCGCAGGAACATGCAAGGTCATACTGGGAGTCCTCGGAAAGAATGTTGAGTTTTTCGATTGTGTCGAGCATTATCTGATACCGCTGTTTTTTTCTGTGGATAACCTATGCCGTTTTACGGAAAATGCAAGTGCTTCGGAATGGATTTCGGCAAGCCCGCCGAAACAGTGGTAAAAATACCTGCGCCGAAAATATAAGCGGAAAATCGGAACGGAGAATTGAAAATGCGGTGATGCAACTGTAATGTATTTCCGGATTGTTTTCATAATGCAGAAAGAGAACCGGAAAGACCAGAATGAAAATTCCCGTCATCAAGAATACCGTGACCAACTACCTGAATGCCGGGGTGAGACTGCTTCAGGGAATTCTGATCTCCCGCTGGATCATCGGTTATCTCGGCATGGAGTATTACGGGCTGTGGACTCTGCTCTGGAGTTTTTTCGTCTATGCCCTGCTGCTGGATTTCGGGTGCGGTGTATCCGCGCAGAAATACACTTCCGGCGGATTGTATGAGAAAAACCCCGGCAAATACAGCCGTGTCCTTTCCACGATTTTCACATTCCATTCCGCGATGGCGCTGATCATTGCCCTGCTGACTTTTCTCTTTTCCTTTTTCCTTTCGGGGCTTCTGGATATCCATGATCCGGAAAAACTGGAATATGCACGGAAATGTTTCCTGCTGTTCGGATTCGGTGCGGCGCTTCTCTTCCCGACGGGCATGTTTCCCGAAATCCTGGTCGGGGGACAGAAGATTTATCTGCGCAACTATATCATCATTGTTGCAAAAGTCATTGAGCTGATCGGAATCCTCGTGATCTTTTCCCTGGGGGCGGCTCTGATTCCGTTGATCGTGTTTTCCATGCTGGTGAGTCTGGGGACCAATCTGACGATGGGGGGCTGCATCCTGAAACTGCATCCGAAGTTAAAGTTGAGGTTGAAATGGGACCGGGAGTGCTGGAAGGAGATTGCCGTATTCAGCGGATTCGTTTATCTGGGGTCGATTGCAAAACTGGTTCTGAACCGTTCCAGCAGACTGCTGATCAGTATTTTCTGCGGAGTTGCCAGTGTCGGAGTGTTTCACCTTTCCAGCAAAATTGCCGACTTGAGCCTGATTGCGGTGAGTCAGTATCAGGAAAATATTTCTCCGATTTCCGGGGCGTTGTATAAACGCGGGAAATATTCTGTTCTCGGCAGGATCATCCTCGGCTCCATGCGCTGGAACAGTTTCACTGCGTTCGGGGTGATGATGATTGCGTATATGCTGGCGGAACCGCTTCTCTGGATACTGTTCAAAGTGAGGGACCCCGAAGTGACTTCCCTGAGCCGTCTTTTCCTGATTTCCTATTACCTTTCCACGGCTGTCCGCGATGTCCCGCACAGCTTTTTCGTTATGACGGAGAGGCACCGTTTCGCAACGGGCGTCATCATTGCCGAGGCGGCGGCAAACCTGATTCTGAACCTGCTTCTCCTGAAACCGTTCGGCATGAGGGTTGTGATCTGGAACGGGCTCGTCATCAAGATAATCATTGCCGCTGTCATCATTCTTCCCTACCTTTTGCGCTGTATCCGGATTCCGGTGGGAGAGTTTCTCGGCAAAATCTTTTTACAGCCTTTTCTTGCGGGAATTCCTGCGGTGCTTTATCTTCTGCTGATGACCCGCAGTCTGCATCTGGACGGGTGGCTTCTCGTTATCTTCGGAGGAACGGGTGCAGGGATGATTTATCTGTTTCTGATATCATTCTTTGTTCCCCGAAGCCAGAAAAAAAGATATCTGAACAAGATACTGCCCGGCTTCCTGAGGAAGACATAAGGAAGAATCAGGAGTCACTTGCCGGATTCATAGCTGCGGTCAAGCTCGCTGACCGTCTTTTGCAGTTTCTGCAGGGCATTTATGAATCCGGTATAGTATTTCGCCCCTTTTTTTCTGTCCAGCGGCAGTTCGACGGCGTCCTTCAGGTTGACGGCGGACGGG
Source organism: Lentisphaeria bacterium (assembly GCA_003526375.1). GTDB lineage: Bacteria > Verrucomicrobiota > Lentisphaeria > Victivallales > UBA1829 > UBA11452. Next base: position 9,509 of record DPDG01000023.1, on the reverse strand, counting down.
AAAATGTAACAGAGGGCTTCTTCATATCCGTTGAGGCTATTGGCTGCCGTGCTCACGACAACGCCGACAAACTGTCCCTCTTTCGAAATCACGAAATCACCGGTTGCGGCCGGCAGTTCACTGCTGCTGCGCAGGGAGTTGCGGATGTAAAGATACGGATCGTCGTCACGGGCAAGAGCGATGGAACAGCGCCCGTTCAGCGAAGCGGTTTCCCTGCCGAAACTTCCGAATTTGAACAGCGTCAGATTCTGAAGCCCGCGTTTTTTCAGTTCCGCATAAGTGATTGTTTTCAGCGGTGTTCCGATCGGTCTGGCGATTTCGATCAGACAGGCTCTCGGATCATTGTTCAGGGACCAGAGCGGCCCGTTCAGCGGAAAGAGCTCCGCGGAGGATTCCGGCTTCTTCACATGATATGTGAGTTCCACGACCCGGGTATATCCCGCATACTGTTTCAACAGCCCGGTCAGCGCGCGGAAACTGCCCGGCAGATAAGTTTTCCCGCCGATTTCAATTTCCGGCAGATACAAGGTTTCGTTCAGTTCAAAGTCATTCATGAACCGCTCGTTTTTCAGATGGAACGACATCTGCACTGCGGCTTTGGAATATTTTGTCAGCGCATCGCTCCGCAGAAGTTCCTCTGTCTTGACCAGTTGTTTCCGTGTATATGCCAGAGTTTCGGCATTGGCTTTTGATTCCGCGGCGACTTTCGACAGCGCTTCCCTTGTCTGGGAGAGCTGTGAAGCGGAGTCCGCCAGGTTTTTCTTCGTTTTATCCAGTTCGCTCTTTGCATGGGTGAGATTTTTGACTGCCGCATTCAGAAGCTGTCTGGTGTTTGCGAGTTCCACCCGCGTCTGTTCCAGCTCCACTCCCCGCACATAAAGACGTTTTGTCGAAGCCTCCTCTTTGTCTCTGGCTTCCGAAAGTTCTTTCTCCGTCCGGCTCAGGGAACCTTTGGTGTAGGAAAGCCCGAGCTCCGTTTCGCGCAGTCTGGTTTCCGTCGATTTCAGCTTGTCCGACACTGCCGCCAGATGTTTTTTCGATTGTCTCAACGCGGCTTCTCTGGATGCGGTTTCCTCTCTGGACTGCCGGAGTTCCTTTATCTTTGCCTGAAGTTCTTCCTGTGTTCTGGCGAATTTTGCCGAAACGTCTTCAAAGTTGGCTGCCGCATTTTTCAGCGCATTCGTTTTGTCCGCGAGCGCTTTTTCCTGTTTCTGAAGCGTGATGCGGGCATTCAGAAGTTCTCTTGAGGTTTCATTCAGCTTCAGTGTGCGACTGTCCACATCGCCCGAGAGCTGGGCGAGTCTGGCGCGGAGAGTTTCCAGCTCTGCCTGCACTTTGGCTTTTTCTTCTTCCGCCAGTCTTTTTTCTGATTGGATCTGCGCCCTTTTTTTCAATTCTTTATGCATCTGTTCGATATGCGCGTCCTGAGCCGCACCGCGCGAGATGAACGTTCCGCCTTTCGGCGTGGAAGCCATCTCTCCGACGCCGATTGACAGCGACATCGCAGACAGCACAAGAAAATCACAGATGACGATCAGGATCGACCGGTTCACAGTTCTCTGTCTCCCAGCTTGAAATTATCGCTTTTGATGCGTTCTCCGAGCAGTTTCTGCTTGATCGGATATTGAAGTGTCACCCTTAAAACAACACTGAAAATGATGCCGACCAGCGTGGATGAATATGCGATCAGACGGCTGATCTGCGGATTGAAAGACATGACGATAAAAGAGGATACCGTTCCGAACAGTCCGAAATAAAGCGGCAGGTCCAGAAACAGGTCCGCATTTTCCATTTTCTTCATCCGTATTTCATAGGGCTCCCGGCTCTTGGCAAGGTTCAGGAAGACCCACAGAGCCGTGATAAAGGCAAACAACTGAAGCAGCATGACGAAGATCAGAATATAAAAAGAGAGTTTCGCTGTCGTTTCGGTGAGATTGGAACCCGTCCCCGGCGCCGTTCCGGAAGCCCCTTCCGCCGCCGGAGCCGCCTGCAGTGTGCCGCCCTCGAACAACGATCTGAAAAAGTCCGAACTCAGATAGAAATACTGCATGATCAAGATCACGACAAGTGCAACGCCGATATAAACCGCAGCGACACCGAACCATTTCAGAATTTTTTTCATAATCTCCGCCCTGTCAAATAATTGAATAATCTTCTGCTTAATGTAACGCCGCTTTTTCATTTATCAAGATTCGGAAAAAGCGTCATGAAAAGAAAATTTGAAAATAGGCGGAAGTGTGATTTTTTTCCATGGCGCCGCATTTATGGAGGGATTGATTCAAAAAACCGGTCTGATACCGCGATGCTCTGCATCGCGGGCATTCATTATTTTCTGTATCCGGTTCGCTTGCGGACCATGTAAGACGGGAATACCCCAAGGGTTGCCTCGGGGATCGTTTCCTCCGAAACAAAACTTTATTTCTGCTCCGGAGTTTCTTCCGCATCCTGGCAGTGACAGCCGCAGCATCCGCCTTCACAGCCGTCATAGCAGTAGGTGCAGACTTTCTCTTTCGGAAGCCCGATTGCGGCGATCAGGTTTTCCAGCGTCTGGTATTTGAGAGAAGTCAGTCCGAGTTCTTTACGGATGACGTCAACCATGGCATTGTATTGTTCGGTGCCCGCCGTTGTGTATTTCCTGAGCTGGTCTTCGTCTTCGACGATTTTCCCCTCCAGCGTCTCGACTGCGCGCCTTGCGGCAAGATCGAGCACGGACCGCGAGCGTGAGAAGTTCAGGTATTTGCAGGGATACATGATCGGCGGGGAGGCGGAACGCAGATGGATCGCCCTGGCGCCGCGTTCGTAAAGACGGCGTGTGATATCTTTGAACTGTGTTCCGCGGACTACTGAGTCGTCGCAGAACAGAAGCCTTTTGTCGCGGATCTGGTCTTCCACCGGGATCAGCTTCATTTTTGCCACCAGTTTGCGCGCCGCCTGACTCTGGGGCATGAAACTTCGCGGCCATGTGGGAGTGTATTTCACCAGTGCGCGGAGATAAGGTTTTCCGGCTGCGTTGGAATAGCCGATTGCGTGGGCGACGCCGGAGTCCGGAATGCCGCAGATGGAGTCAATTTCTGAGGAATCGTCTTCGGCAGCCATGCTCTGCCCGTTGCGGTAGCGCGCCGTTTCCGTATTGATGCCCTCGAAATTGGAGGATGGATAACCGAAATAGACCCAGAAGAAAGAACAGATCTGATTGATTCCGCCGGGTTTTTTGTGCTGGACGATGCGGTCGGGGGAAATTTCCACGATTTCACCGGGACCGAGGTCGCGCAGATGACTGAAATCAAGATTCGGGAAAGCGGAGGTTTCCATGGTTGCGGCGACTGCGCCGTCCGTGTCGCGCTTGCCGAGGGAGATCGGCGTTCTTCCATACTTGTCGCGTGCGGCGATGACGTGCCCGTTCAACATGATCAGGAGCGAACAGGAGCCGTCGATGGAGTCCATGGCGTATTCGATTCCTTCGATGATACTGGTCTTCTGATTGATGAGCGAGGCGATCATTTCCGTCGGATTCAGTTCCCCGTCGCTCATTTCGGAGAAGTGGGAATAGCCGCTCCGGAAAGAACGGTTCGCCAGCGCTTCGATGTTGTTGATCTTACCTACTGTGACGATGGCGTATCTGCCGAGGCGGGAGGAAACGATCAGGGGCTGATCCTCGAAATCGCTGATGACGCCGATTCCGCATTTGCCCTCGAATTCCCCCAGCACCCCGTCGAATTTCGTCCGGAACTGGGTATTGGTGATGTCATGAATCCGCCTGACGATGTTCCCGTTGCAGGACGTTACTGCCATCCCCCCCCGCTTCGTGCCGAGGTGAGAATGATAGTCTGTCCCGTAAAATAGCTCGGAAACGCAGTTCGAAGTTGATACGACGCCGAAAAAACCGCCCATAGATACACCCGCCAATTATTGATTATAAGATTAAATAATAATTAGCGGTAATATAACACAGGGCGGATACATGTTCAAGAAAACGGACGGAAAAGAGATAAATTTCTTGAACGGCGCTTTCCGTTCTTGCATTCTCCGGGCCGCAGACTAAATTATTCCAATCTTGAAAACGGAGCATTTTGCAATGTCGGCGGAAGAACGGATAAAAAAAATACTGGCTGCGGTTGAATTGATATTGAAACTGGCCCTGATGGTCCTGAGCCTGAATCTGATTCTGCTGTCGGCGTTTTCCGCATTGGGGCTGAATGGAATGCGCTCCGCGTTTCTTCCCGGTTTCCTTGTTTCAATTGATGTCTGTGCCGTTCTGCTTTTCCTGAAAATCCGGCTCATGCCGGAACCTCGGAAGGGAATCCTGAAATTTGCGTCAACACGGAACGTCGTCCTGCTTTTTCTTTTCATGGGGATTCTTTCCGGTATCTCCTGTTATCTGGCCGCCCTGTCCGCCGAACGGCATTATCCGTTTTTCCGGCAAATGCCGGAGACTTTGCGCTCCGGTGTCGCTGCGGGACGGCTTGTGCCGGAAGGCGCTTCCGACATTACGGTTCATGAAAGTCCGGTTTCACCGCAGGTGATCGAATGGCGCTGCCGTCTGGCGGAGCGCGAATTTCTGAACTTCGCCGCGGCAAACAACTGGCGTCCTGAACCGGAGACGGATCTTTTTCCGCTTTTCAGACGTTACTGCCGGGAGATGCGGCGTCCGGACGGCGCTGTATTCTTTACGAAGCGGAGCGGGAACGGCGGGGGAATTTTCGTGATGTATGATCCGGGAACACAGACGATGTATGGACAGGTCAGTTTGCGGTGAAGTATGGAAGACCAGGGTGAATTCAGGGATTGCCGGACGTTGCTTTCTCCGCCGGTATTCCGTTTATTTACGATCAACTCAGGAGCGTTTTCATGAAACATGTGATTCAATGCCGGCGCGGGCTGTACCGTGCAATTTCAAAATTCAGGACGGAGGAAAAAGGCTGTATCGCTTTCATCGGCGGTTCCATCACCGAAATGAACGGTTATACCGCTTTGTCGGAGAAGATGATCCGGGCAAGGTTCCCCCGGTGCAAATTCAATTTCATCAATGCGGGAATCAGTTCGACCTGCTCCAATACCGGAGCGTTCCGCATCGGGCGGGATGTTTTTGCAAAGGATACGCCGGATCTGCTTTTCATCGAATTCGCCGTGAATGACAATCAGGACGGACACCTGAAACCCGCCGAAACAATCCGGGCGATGGAAGGCATGGTGCGTCAGGCTCTTGCCCGGAACCCGCAGATGGATATCGTCTTTCTTTATTCCGCAAATGAATCGCATAACGAAAGTTACAGAAACGGAAAGGCACCGGCGGAAATTCGCGCAATGGAGAAAGTCGCGAAGTATTACGGTCTGCCGAGTGTGAACTTCGCCGCAGATGTCGGAGCCCGTCTCGCCGCCGGAGAGTTTGACTGGATCAAGGATTTCGGCGGGGTGCATCCTGCGCCGTTCGGCAACCGGATCTATTGCGGTCATATTGAAACGCTTTTTGAGAAAGCGCGGAAACAGAGAGGGAACATGCCGGAAATTCCTGCGGGACTGATGGATGGGAACAGTCTGGTTCATGGCTGTTTTATTGATCCGGGGACAGCGGACCGTGATGAAAACTGGGAGTTTGGCATTCCCCGCTGGGAGGGACTGCCCGGAGAGAAGCGCGAACGTTTCACTTCGCTTCCGACTTTGTTTACGACAACCCCCGGCGCGGAGCTTTTTCTTGAATTTTCAGGCAGTGCGATCGGTTTTTTCCTGACTGCCGGGCCCGATGCCGGAACTGTCGAATACAGCATTGACGGCGGCGGATTCCAGTCTGCGGACCTTTATCACCCTTACAGCGCCGGCCTGCATTATCCCTATACGAAGATGCTTGCGGATACCTTGTCCCCCGGCAGCCATACCCTGATTCTGCGGGTCGCGGAAAAGCATCATGAAAAGAGCTGCGGCAATGCCGTGCGGATCATTGCTTTCGCTGAAAATCCGGGGACGCCATTGAAAAAGAACACATTCCGTGTTACTGTAAGGAAAATTAAAAAAACGGAGTCCTTATGATCAGATGCCTGTCTCTTGCGCTTTGCGGCGCACTCTCCTGTCTTGTTGTCGGCTGTTCTTCCGCCGGGATGACCTTTGATGCCAAGTCCCTTGCGCTGAAAGCGGCGCCGGACAATTTTTATGTTGTGGATGAAGATGCTCAGATTTACCGTTCCGCCCAGCCGGACGAGGAGTCTTTTCCCGAATTGAAGCGGGTCGGGATCAGGAGTGTCCTGAACCTGCGGCAGGGATTCAAGGACTCGGTGAAATACAAAGAGGCGTTTGACGGGATCAGGGAATATGAGTGCGGCGTCAATGCCGGGATGATGAAGCAGGCGGATCTGGTCCGGGCGTTGAAGATCATCAAAGAGGCTCCGCGTCCGCTCCTGATTCATTGTCTTCACGGTTCGGACCGGACCGGCACGGTGGTCGCCGCCTACCGGATTGTGTTTCAGGGGTGGACCCCGGAACAGGCGGTTACGGAAATGGAGCATCCCCGTTACGGCATGCACAAGTTTTTCTATCCGAACCTTTCCACATTGATCAAGCGTGCCGACTGGGCGAAAATCAGGCAGGAAGTGCTTGGTTCCTCCCAGACGCAGGAAAAGACGGGAAAATGATTTCCGTTCAGTGAAACGTGTAAAGCAGGATCGCCGCAACCATCAGGATTGTCGCAATGCTGCGCCGGATCCATATTTTCGCCCCGGCGGCGCTGTCGAGATCCTGAACATGCAGTTTCAGGAGAATCAGTGTGATGACGATCGCCAGCGGCCCGCGGATCGTCAGGATCACATTTCCGTGGACCGGGCCGATCAATGCATAGCAGGAATAAAGGAAAAACTGTTTCAACAGCCATGACGAGGCGAATGGGACAGTCCCCGTGATCTCATGCAGTTTCCATTTGCCGCGCATGAACGGAAGCGCCGCGGCGCCCAGAAGAATATTGACGAAGCAGAGCGCCAGCAGCGAGGAATGGAAGATGTTGTCGGTATGGATGCCGTCGATCATGTATTTGACGCTCAGATCGGAGACGCAGTAAAAGAGGAGGGCGGCTCCCAGCCATTGCATGCCGCCCAGCCTGATGCGTCCGTTTTCCCAGTTGATGACGAATGCCGAAAGCGGGGCGAGGATGATCCCCGCGATCTGCATCCAGTCGTAGCGTTCCCCGAGAAAAAGCGCCGAGATGACAGCCAGCAGCACAACGCGAAGTGCCATCATGGAGGAAATTCTTGCCGGTTCGATATGCTTTTCCGAACGGAAAAAGAAAAACTGCCCGAAAACGGACCCTCCGGCGCTCAGCAGAAGCGGCAGGATGAACGCCGCGCCGGACAAAGCCTGTGCATCCCACAGGAACGGCAGCAGAAGAAGGCTGACTCCCCCCATGAGAATCTGTGTATAGAGCAGGAGATTCCATGAAGTGTGATTCTGCTTTTTGACGTAAAGACGGGAACAAACGTAACCGCAGTCTTGAAAAAACGCCGCGGCAATACCTGCTGAAATGCCGATCCACATAATGCAATCCCCCCGGATATGTGATTTGGATGTTGTGATTTCAGGAACATAACACCGCGTGCGGGCATTGTCAAGCGGAAAACGGGAATCGCGCCTGAAAAATGAAATTCCGGTGATGCCGTATGACTGCCGGGATAATACGCGGCGGCAGAGTGCCGGTCCGGGCAAGGATCAGTCATTCTTATCGGCGATCAGTTTTTTCCGCATTGCGGCGGGGCTGATGCCGAAAAAAGCTTTGAATGCTTTAGAAAAATGATAACGGTCGGCAAAGCCGGTTTTCACGGCAATGACATTGATGGGCAGTTCGGGATCGCCCAGCATGATTTGTGCTTTTTCCAGTTCACGGCGCAGGATGTAACGTTGCGGCGACATGCCGATATTCTGCGTGAACAGATGGCTGAAACTGCTGGTGGACATATGCAGGCTCTTGCTTAACTGTCGGTTGGTGCATTCGTTTTTCGGGCGCACGCTGATCAGGTCCAGCGCTTTGGCGATGCGCGGATCAATGGCCTGTCCCGGCTCCGCCTGAAAATATTCTTCCGGAATCCGCAGCAGCAGATCAAACAGCAGCGAATAGAGCCCGATCGCCTGCCGGGCATTGCTGCGGTAATTCGCTGTCAGGCGTGGAATGTATTCCTCCGCGGGAAACACCACCTCATGCCGCCGGATGTCTTTGAATTCATTTCCCCCGGTCGTAAACTCAATGAAAACCTGGCAGAACGGTTGTTCCGAGCGGGTCGAAAATAACGTCAGCGGCGGGATCAGGACAACTTTTTCGGGAGTCAGCCTGACCACCCGGTTCTGAAAAACCAGTTCGGCTCCGGGAGTCCTGTTCCAGAAGAAAAACCAGAAGGGCGCCAGCCGGTCGCTGATATTCCAATCCGTCACCCGGCGGTAATCCTGCGTTCTTAAAATCATCACCTCCGGATGCAGGATGATTTTCCTGAGAATCCCTGGATTTGCAAAATATGACATCTTTTTTACCACTTGAAACATTTACTGAACACATGATTTCCTGTATAATATAGAAGATACAAAGCCTGATTGCAAATCATAACCTGAAAGAAAGAGGAATATGAAGACTTTGCGCGACAATCTCTGGCTGTGGGGGCAGACCCCGAATTCCCATCATGCGGGCAATACTTACCGATTGCCCGGCGAAAATAAAATGAATGCTGCGGAGGGATGTGCTTTTTTCGGCATTCCCAATTGCTGCCGGGTCGCCATGGGAGCCGGACCCTTTCCCCCTTTCGATGAGGAATCGCGCCAGATCGCCCATCTGCGGCAGGTGGTCTGGTCTGTCATCGGCGCCGGCAGCGTCAGCCGCAATGAAGATCAGGACGGAGACCTTGAGGAAGTGATCCGCCAGGCGAAACTGTTTCCCAATATCACCGGAGCAGTTCTGGACGATTTTCTCTGTGAACGCCGTATTGCCCTCTATCCGCCGGAACGCATCGTCAATCTCCGTCGCCGCCTCAATGAAGAAGTCGGGCGTCACATGGATTTATGGGTTGTCTGGTATGATCGTGAAATTGATGCTCCGGTGCAGCGCTATCTGGATATCTGTGACGTCATCACCTACTGGACATGGTACGGCTGCAATCTCAGCAGTCTGGAGAAATATCTTGACCGCATGATCGCCGCCACTCCCGGCAGACGCCGCCTGGCGGGGTGTTATATGTGGAACTACGGCGAAAAGTGCCCCCTGACAGCGGAACAGATGCAGCATCAGCTTGATGTTTATCTCAAGTATCTCCGCAGCGGAGAGTTGGAAGGGATGATTCTCTGCTCCAACTGCATCGCCGACATCGGCCTGCCCACGGTGGAGCAGACCAGGCGCTGGATCGACCGGTACGGAGATGAAATAATCAGTTAACCCATAGACAAGGAGGGGCAAATCATGCGCCGTAATTTTACTTTGACTGAACTCCTGATCGTAATTGCGATCATCAGTATTAGATAAACCAGTACTTAACTTTTGTTATATGTTGAAT
>DPDG01000046.1 GCA_003526375.1 Lentisphaeria bacterium | reverse complement strand
ACAAATTCTGGTGAAGAGGCGAAATTATCAATTGTCTCCACCGGAGATTCAAATTTCTTCCGGCTATTGCTAATGAGTAGCATAAAATACCACTTTTCCTGTAATATTCAAGTGCATCTTCTTATAAAGTCGGGATAATACATTCCTTTAGTAATTGAACGACAAACGGAGTTTCATTTCTTGTTAATGAAAGAACAAGATTGTTCAAAGAATAAATCCAAGATTTCTGCGCAAATCAGGTAGAGTTAACTGCGAGAAAGAATGTTTTATCATCGAGCGAATGATTTATTGTTCATCCTTTTGCCTGATGAGATCTCCAACCTTGCCGGCTATCGCTTGTTCTTGTGCCGCTTGACCGGTGCCCGGAGTCCCGGAAGCCTCGCGGCTGTCTTGCGAAGGACAAGCTGTCCTTGAACTCAAAATCAAACAATGAAAAAAGTTGCTATGGTAAAAAGAAATGAGGTGGCGGTTATGAAATGAAAGAGGCTGATTCTCAAAGATGTGTTACTGTAAAGACGCATCGGCTCTGATAGGCAGAGTCATACAAACAGGAACCATCAAGAAGGAGAGATCAGGCATGAGAAAATGTAGCACGGTATCGTTCGAAGGTCAAGTGATTTTTGTCGGAATCGACGTGCACAAGGAAAGTTGGGCGGTGAATTTGCGGCATTACCACCGGGAATTGGATAAGTTCAGCATGAGACCGAGTCCAGAGGAGCTGGCAAACCATTTGAAACGGAATTATCCGGGTGCTGAGTATCGAAGTGTTTACGAGGCTGGATTCAGCGGATTTTGGGTGCACCGGAGGTTGTGTGAGCTTGGAATAGCGATGATCGTGATCAACCCAGCAGACGTGCCGACCAGCGGTAAGGAGCGCGACCGCAAGAACGATGCGGTGGACAGCCGTAAGCTGGCACGGGAACTGGAGAGCCGGATGTTGGAGGGGATCTATGTTCCGCCGGAAGAAAATCTGGAATTGAGGAATCTGGTCAGGCGTGAAACGAAGCTGACCGGCAATATAACCAGGGTCAAAAACCGGATCAAAGGATATCTGAATTTCATGGGTTTGAAGTTCGGAAGTTGGTCCGGTAGTTCTTTGAAAATCATGCTCTGCCTCTTTGCCTCTGCGTCTTTATCCGAAAAGCAGATTCGCCCAGTTCAGTTCGGCAGGCGGTATTCTGGTTGCATTAGGCAATATGCTGATGGTGCCTTTGATCGGGAAATTCTTTGACTGGCATGGTTACGATTATCGCTGGCTTTTTTATTTCGGCGGAATTTTTGCTGTAACCACGGTACTGCTTGGATTATGGCTGTATCGGTATTTCAAACAATACGGCGGCGTTTCAAATTATACAGCCCCGGCAGTTTGAATTCCCGGAGAATATGAAAAACAAATCTGAAACAAGGTATGACAAATGAAACGTTATCGGGCTGTTTTTTTAAGTAACCTGCAACATAATATAGATTATGTATATTCCCAAGCACAACAGCAGGAAATCGCTGAATTGACCGAACTGATGCCGGGCATTGTTAATTCTGAAAATTTTTATGATTTTGATCTTTCTGAAGTTGAAGTAATCTTTTCAACATGGGGAATGATATGTTTCTCTGCCGAACAACTGGCAGGAATGCCGAACTTGAAGGCAGTTTTTTATGCTGCCGGAGCAACGGATGCTTTTGCAATGTCTCTGCTGAATGGCGGAATCAAGCTTGCCAGTGCATGGCGTGCCAATACCATTCCTGTGGCAGAGTTCACCGTTGCACAGATTATCCTGTCGCTGAAAAATTACTTCCGGAATTCGGCTGCAATCACCAATCGTGCAGGCAGAAGAACAGCTCCCGTAGGAGTGGGGTGTTACGGTGAAACAGTTGCGCTGATCGGTGCAGGAGCCATTTCCATGCTGGTAAGGGAAATGCTGAAAGCATACCGTCTCAATGTGATTGTCGTTCCATCTCGTCAGGAACACCGGACGATTTCTTTGGAAGAGGCTTTCCTGCGTGCCTATGTCATCAGCAATCACCTCCCTGATCGCCTGGACAATCGTAACGTGTTGACACGCTCATTGTTTGCCTCTATGCGGCAGGGCGCGACCTTTATCAATACCGGACGAGGCGCGCAGGTGGATGAAGCAGGATTGATCGAAGTGTTCAAGCAGCGTCCCGATCTGACAGCCCTGCTTGACATCACCTGGCCCGAACCGCCGGAAGACGGTTCGGAGCTTTACACACTTCCCAATATTCATTTGTCGTCACATATTGCCGGTTCAAAAAATGATGAAGTTCATCGAATGGCTGATTATATGATTGAAGAATATAAACGTTTTGCTGATGGCAAACCTTTAATGCACGAAGTTACGGAAAAGATTCTGATGACGCTATAAACAGGTTGTTCCATAGTTATACCTCACTTATATTTTTTGAAATAGAAACCACTTCTCCGATATCACAGTTCAATGTATAACAAATCTTGACGAGACTGTCCATAGAAATAAACTCGTTTCGACCCTTCTTAGCCATCACATTGGAACTAATACCTGATGCTTCTTTTAGCTCAGTGCGGTTCATCTTCCTATCTATCAATAACTTCCAAAGTTTATCTTAACTAACAGTCATAGCAAAACCCCATTCAACACCAAAATCATAAATAGTGTAACACACTTTCTCCGAAAACTCAAGATAATATCACAAAAAGATGATTTTATTTCTCGAAAAATAAACTTCCACCCGAAGGATTTCTTCCACGGGCGGCGGTGCGGTCAATTCTCAAAGGGCTTATACACGGTCACGGTTTTCAGATACTTCACAGGATCGCCGTTTGCGAAAAAGTGTCCGAAAACACGACGTTTTCGGACACTTGCAAGTTGCTTGGTATTATTCCCACTCAATGGTTCCCGGGGGTTTGGAAGTGATGTCGTAGACAACACGGTTGACGCCTTCGACTTCGCGGATGATCCGTTCCGTCATGGTGTCGAGGAGTTCCCACGGCAGGCGCACGACCTGTGCCGTAACCGCATCCACGCTGTTGATGGAGCGGATCGCGATCACATAGTCGTAGGTGCGCTTATGATTCTTCATGCCGACCGTCTTGACCGGAACGAAAATGGCGAATGTCTGCCAGGTTTTATGATACCAGCCGGACTTCATCAGTTCCTCGGTGACGATGGCATCGGCTTCGCGCAGGATTTTCAAGGTGCTGCGGTCGATGGCGCCGAGGTGGCGCACTCCGAGCGAAGGACCGGGGAAAGGATGTCTGTCGATGAGCTCGGAGGGAAGTCCCAGAAGACGCCCGACTACGCGGACTTCATCTTTGAACAGACGCTCGACCGGTTCCACAAGCTTGAACTTCATATCTTTCGGAAGCCCGCCGACGTTGTGATGGCTCTTGATGACTCCGGCGGGATTGCCGTCCAGCGGAATGCTCTCAAGGATGTCCGGATAGATCGTGCCCTGTCCGAGGAACGGCGCATCGATTTTTGCGGCGGCTTCGGCGAAAACCTCAATGAACTCCTTGCCGATGATCTTGCGCTTCTGTTCGGGATCGCTGACCCCCTGCAGTTTATCGAGAAACCGGTCGGAGGCGTCGATGTAGCAGAGATTCATGTCGAAGTTACGCGCGAAAATTTCCTGCACCATCTCCGGTTCATTCTTGCGGAGCAGCCCGTGATTGACGAAAACGCAGGTGAGCTGTTTCCCGATCGCCTTGTGGATCAGGGCGGCGACAACGGAGGAGTCCACGCCGCCGGAGAGTCCGAGCACGACTTTCTGGCCGCCGACCTGTTCGCGGATATCCTTGACGGCTTCTTCGATAAAATGTTCCATGGTCCAGGAACCTTTGCATCCGCACTGGTTGTGGCAGAATTCGACGGCACGTTCGATCTTTTCCGTCAGATCGGCTCCCCTGCTGTTCATGATCTTCATGACAGGCAGTCCGAGCGCCGTGAACTTTTCGAGTTCCTCCCCGTGTTCGGGAGCCCCGGCATCCGTGCAGATGATGAGACCTGCGGGTTTTTCCTGCATCAGGCGTTCGACGCTGACTGTATAGGGCATGACCATCGTATAGATGTGCTTGTCGCGAATCGCACGCGCGATCTTCTGTATGTCTTCACAGACAAAGTTCAGAAGAACAATGGTTTCCGGTGTTTGCTTCATAAAAAATAATCCCATAATAATTAATTGACAATCTCCGGAAAATACACCGCTTTTGCCGTGAAGTCAAGAGCGGAGTTGAAGATTTCCTCATTCCTTCGGACCGGAGTAGGAGGGCCAGAGCCAGTATTGCGTGGATGACGGACCTGTATTGTTATGTTTCAGCCCGATATTCTGATAAGCGACTGGTTCGGCATGTCCGTCGATGAAAGCGAAATTCGAGCGTGAGTTGTGACAATAGAAACTCCGTCCGGAACTGTTTTCCGTGGTGATATCGCTGTAATAACGGACGTAAGCCAGATTCCCCGCGTCGGGGCTGGAATAATCGGAAATCAGCACTTTATGGCTTGGGCTGCTGATACTTCCCAGCCTGACCGGAGTGCAATCTTTTCCCCACAGGTTCTGAACCTGGCCGTTTACAAGAGTTCCGATATATTGATTATAACCATAGCGGACTTGAAAATTTTCTGCGTAATCCACGGAATTCTGCCGAGGGCGCGTGACGGCACAGCCGTATTTGAAAAGTTTTCTGTTTTTCAGATAACCCGATTGCCAGAGAACGTAAGCGGGACGTCCTTTTTCATTTCCGATCCTGTTGTCGTCGCACAGCGGCAGGAATCCGAAGTCATTTGCATACTGATTGCATGACAGCACGATCTGTTTGGCGCTGTTGATGCAGGAAACCGCCTGAGCCTTTTCTTTTGCCTTGTTCAATGCAGGCAGCAGCATGGAGGCTAAAATCGCGATGACCGCAATCACGATGAGCATTTCTATCAGGGTGAAATATTGCCGTATGGCAGGATATTGTGTTGTTGCGGAATTCATTGTGCAGCCTCCTTGTTGATGATGTGATCGGTGAAAAGTGAAATACGGCAGGAGATTTGAGTGAAACCATGCAGTTTCTGTTTCATACCGCGGGCTCCTTCTGTTTTTACGGGTTCGTTTTTTTCAGCGGGCGGTAACAGAGCAGGCGGCTTTCCCGCAGCGGGCAGTCTATTTTGAACGTTTTGCCCTGTCCGATTTTTTTCCCCGTTGCCGGATCGAAAAGCTCCATTTCTCCGGGAAAGGTCAGCTGGACAGCCTGCGCCAGACGGTGGATTGAAATGGCGCCGTTGCCGATAGCGACTGCGTTACCCGGTTCGGAATGCGGTGTGATTCCCGCCTCAAGCGCCGCATTGTGTAGCAGTTGCGGTGTCAGTCCGTCCGGTTGTGCCGAATAGATGATTGTCCCCCGCTTCGGGATTCTCTTTACTCCGAGTGCGGGTTGCCGGGAGGCGCTCCATCTGCCGAGAATCTTGAATGACGGGTCATCGAGTATGGTGGTATACCGCAGGCTGGTGAACCGCAGTGTTTTTTCACTGGTGATGAACAGATCAAGCATTCCAAGACGTCCGGTGCAGTTCCGGGTGAGCGTGTCGGCGGCATCGGAAACGAATTCGGTGGTGTCCGACGCGACGGCGATCCGGTCCCGGACTTTGATGCCGAGTTCCGCCAGCGCAGGCGCGGAACGTCCCGCTTCCGGATTCTGAAGAGCTCCCGCCGCACCGGTGACGATCAGGACACTTCCGCGTTTCAGCGCCTTTTCCTTCAGCGCTTTCAACTGCGCTTCCGTCAGTGTCTGGGGATCGGCAACGATCCAGAGTTTATAGTCCGGCAACTCTTTCTTCGTCAGATCGTCAAGCAGATAAATATCCGGCGTCACTCCGCTGAGACGGCAGGTCATGGCGATCCGTCCCGCGGCGGCGGAAGCGTCGCAGTTCAGAAGAGGCTGACGTTCATCTAAAAACAGTGCGGTTTTGGTACTGGATACTTTGTCCCTGTATTCCAGAACCCAGTCGGCTGTTTTGCATGTTGTCCTGATGGCATCCAGCGCCTCCGGATCGTTGTACCAACTGTCGAACATGTCGAAGTAATAAAAACCGTCTCCGCCGCAGGCAAGCACGGCTCCTGCATCGCGGCAGACCTGGTCCCGGAACTCCTTGAATGTGGCGGGATAGCCTAAGGCTTCGGGAGGCCAGCCGACTGTTATCTGGGATCTGGGGGTGCGATGATCCATTTCCTGCATATAAAGCAGCTTTGCGGAATGCGCGGCGGCGATGGCGAAGTTGGCGGATGCACCGACTCCTCCGGGTTTGCGCATGTAGGAGTAGGCGCTGACTTGAAATACGATGTCAATGCCGCCGTTTTCAGAGAGTTTGCCCAGGCTGGAACGTCCCGCCTGAGTCCAGACCGGGGAACTGTAATAAGTGCCGACGACAATATCGCGTCCCATAGCCTTTTTGAGCGTCCGCGCGAAACGGTTGTTCATGACGGCGAGAGAGTCGGTCATGAAGCTGCGTCCATCCGCAATTTTCCGGTCGAGCCCGCTTTTCATATTGCTCCAGTACCTTCTGGATTTCCACTCTTTTTCGCTGAACAGCGGGGCGTCGGCAAGAGAGACGGTGGGATCGTTCCATGCTTTGCGGAGCGCCTCATCGGTTCCGTATTTTTCCTTGAGATAAAGCCGGTATGCCTTCATGGCGGCGGGGGAATAGTCGCCCTGTCCGCGCGCCGCGCTGTATTCCCATTGGAAGAATTGATCGTCATGCCCGCCGTTGAATCCGAATCCCGCCACGATTTTCCCCGCCGGAGATTGTTTCAGGAATTCCGCCAGCTTGCGGAGCCCGTCCGTTACGTAACGCTGGTAGTCCTCAGAAGCATAGGAGACTGCCCAGTGGCGGTTCTTTGCCGGGTTCGGGCCCGGAACACCGAAACCTGCGAAAGCTCCGAGCTGGCGTACTCCGAGCTCACCTTTTTCATTCCTGAAAATACTGTCCGGGTACCGTTCAAAGAATTCCGGTCCCGCGTCGATGTTGACATTGAGCAGTACGCGTGCGTCCGGTGCCGCGTCATGGATGAAAAGCAGTTCGTTTTCAAGCCGTGTGAAATCGAACTTTCCGTTTCCCCGGTAGGGGGACATGTCCCATGACATCTTGTCCCAGAAAAGCGTGATTCCCGCATTGAAGGTCTGAATCAGGTTGATTCCCGCCTGCGCGACTTCCCGGTAGTCGATGGAGCCTTTATAACTTTTGAGAAGGACTTCCCTGCCGTCCAGCAGAATGGCCATTCGTCCGTTTCTGCGTATTGTTTTTGCCGTCGCGGGTGCGATTTTTTCCAGGGACGCAAGAGTTTTTGCCCGGTCGGGATAAGGAGCTTTCGGTGTATAGATTCCGGGAAAACGCTTTACCGGTTCCGCCGGCTTGATTTCGGGATTCAGAATCCGTATTTGTACTGGATTTCCGGCAAGTACGACCTCCAGGCGCATGAATTTTGCTCCATGTTCCGCCGGGGAGATTCGAGTGAAATCACTTTTGCCGCAGGAGTAAAGAACCTGATGCCCTGCCGCATTTTCCGAGACAGTCCCGATGGGACGTTTGTCGCCGTTCAGCATTGCGAGACGGACGGATGCCGCCGCGCCCGGAGTTCTGGAAAGGACATCAAGCGTGAGAGTGCCGGCATAGGCTCTGCCGGCTTCGACCGGAACCGGATCGGACATCCAGAGGGTCTGCCCCTGATGGTTGATCTTGTCCACGGTCTTCTGTTCCGCATGGAACGTGGAACGGCTGCCGAAGTTGTCGCGGACGGAATCCCCGTGACTGACGCAGCTCCCCAGCAGGGCAAGGCAGAGAATCGGCGTTTTGAAAGTCATGTATTCTCTCCTGAATTATTGTTTCTTTTTTATGACATCGACATAAAGTCTGGGTTCGGCAAAGTAGACGGTTCCCGTTGTTTTTCCAAGGAAGAGCCGTACTGTGAAGAATGCGGCGTCTTTCGGAAATTCCGGAAAGACGGCGGTCGCCTCCACATCGCCCCAGTCAAAGGTGCCGGGCATCATTTTTGTGTCGCGTCCGGTCAGGTATCCCTTTTTGGAGAAAAAGCTGAAGTTTACGAATCCGCCGTTGGCGACGTTCTCGTTTTTCTGCCGGAATACCAGTGTGAACCGCAATGCCTCGTCCGGTGCGGGGCGCGGAAACTTTTTCAGATCGAATCCGCCTTGAAGGACGCCGAAATAGCGTTCGCCTTTGCCGCTGGATATTTTCAGTGCCCGGAACCTGGCGGAGCCCTCGTAAGGTACGGAGGTGAAACTTCCGCTTTTGTCGTTCGGTTCGATTGCCCGCCAATGGGGAATGATTCCGTCGACGATCTTGAATTCCGGATTTTTGAGCGGAATTTCCAGTGCGGATATTCCGCAGGCGATCAGAAGCAGTGCGCTTGAAAAGAGAATTTTCATAAGGCAGTCCTTTCCGTTTCCTGTTTGGATAGCTGTTTTTCAGTTTCTGGAATTCCGGTGATTTTCCGGATATGATATTCCCTCGGCGGGATGCGGAGACCGCCGCAGATAAATTCGGTTTCATTGAAATTGGCAATGACCTCGGTGCCGTCGCCGAATACGCTGCACGCCACGCCGTGTGTCCTGAATGAACCGTCGTCCCTGCGGAAGACTGTACGCGGAATCAGTTCTTCAAAGTCAACCATCGGGGCGGAACAGGCGCTCCGGAGCTCTGTGCTGATACGCTTGGAATGTTCGTCGAATGCTGTCGGCAGGAGTGTGTAAAGAGCCTGATAGAGGCGGTATTCCGAACCGTGGACCGGGGAATAACCCTCTCCGAAATAGTTCATTACCGAATCGTGGTAGACCATCTGCCAGAGCGGAACGGGAACTGCCGCCGCGCCCGGGGTCCGCGGGGACAGCCCGGAGAAGTGCAGCCCTCCGTAGGCGCCGATATCAATGATGTCCGCGAAATGATCCGTCCCGCATCCCTCGACCGCCACCGCACCGAAATATTGTTTGGCGATACGGAAGATCTCCCGGCGGTTTTCTTCATCCTGTCTGCGGGTCAGCGGGTGTTTTGCCGAACGGCAGCGGAAGAGCGGAACCGCCGCGTTGACGTCAAGATAGATACAGCCTCTGCCCGTGAGTTCCGCGATGCGCGGCAGATCGCGGCGCGCATATTTCAAGCCGCTTTCGGAACACATGAAGTGAGCCTGCCCGCCCTGCCAGACACTTGCCGTGTGAGGAACGCCGCGGATGATTTGGAGCATCTCCTCCTCATGGTATTCGTTCCCCTCGTAAGCATCAATGTAATTGTCGTGAACCGACAGCGTGTAACCCGCCGAGAGGCGATGCGCGGCATCCACCGCATTCTTGAAATCCTGTTCGGTTCCGCGTTCCGGATTGACGGGCAGTCTGGCGGGATAACCGGCATCGTAACCGTCGTGGTTCCAGCCGGTGCTGCATGCCGTGACTCTGTCAAATCCTGCGGCATGGGCTGTTTCAAAAATCTCCGCCGCAGTCCAGTTGTTCGGCAGACCTTCGTTTTCGTTCCAGCCGGGGCGGGCGACATAGAGACTGTAGGTTTTCTCCACGCCTTCCGGACGTTCTGCAAGGTAAATGTTGTGTTTCCAGAATACGGTTCCGGGAAGGCGGCCGACTTCAGGGTGTTCCGCCGCCTTTTCCGCCAGCGTCCTGAAACGCCCTGACGCCTGCCTGAGCTGCCGGCAGCGGCGTGCGAGGGCACGGAAGTCCGAACCGGGATGAAACAGCATGAAACGCATTTCACGGGACGTATTGCATTCCGCATCATAAAGCAGCCTGCATGTCGCGGAGACTGTTCCGCTGACATCCGTGTTGAAAGAGACCGCATAGTCCCGGTCGGGTTCCTCGCACCAGAGCCCGATTCCGCCGTTTTCCCGGAAAAAACCATGTACCGGAAGCGACCATGCCGCCGATGGCTGAAAGACTGCCGAATACACATCAATTCGTGGAAAATCAATCCGGGTTCCAAAATCAACCGGAAGCACCAGCGAGCCGCGGGCCTGTGTCGAAGCGGTGAAGAAATTGCCTGCGACAAGCAGTTTCAGGGAACAGCTCCCGATGTTCTCCACCGGCGAAATCCGCACGATCAGGTCTTCGTCCTGAAGCGCCAAAGTGACGGAAAAACGGAAATCCGGTGTGTATTCCGGGGCAGGGCGGCAGTAGGAGTTGCCGGGGAAACGTGCGGCAAAGCGGAGATTGGAGAAATCAATGTGAATTTCATTTTCCGTTGCCGTGACTTGCCTGTTCATGTTGTCCGGCGTGACCGGGATTCCCGTCCAGTCGAGCTGGAACGGCGCCTGTGCCCGGAAGCAGACATTGCCGCTGCCGAATTCAAGCAGATTCAAGTCCTCCGTAAGATGGAGAAAGGTTTTGCCCTGGTTCAAAGAATACATGACTGGAACTCCTCCTTATATGAATTTGGATATTTCTGTTTTCTGCCGGTTTTCCGGTATCGGGACGGTCATTCGCAGGTCCATGGAAAAAGGAATCCCGATTTCCTCCTCTTTCAGTATTCTGCCTTCCCTGCGCGCCTTTTCCTGCTGAATGTAGACATAAACCGCCGATGTGGAATTTTCTCCTTCACGGATGTCCGGAATGACGATTCCACCGTTTGCGAGCAGAATGGCTTCGGCTCCCGCGAGATCGCCTGTATGGGCGAGCGCTTCCGCATAAAAGAACCGGACAAGCGGAACTTTCGATTCTTCCGGAAGCTGCCGGTAAACTTCTTTCGCATCGTCATAAGCGCCCGCTTCGGAGAAGTTCTTGAACGCTTCCTTGAGAAGGGAAAGATCGTCGGCGTATTCCAGAGACAGTTCGCGGAAAATTGCCGCGCCTTTCCTCATGCGTCCCGTCATTCTGTAAACATTGGCAAGCGCATGGAGAGCCCAGCGGCTTTTGCGGAGTGCAAGTGATTTTTCAAGAAGCGACTCCGCACGCTCAAAGTCGTTCCGGCAGTAATAATTCAATGCAAGATGGTAAAGCGTATAATAGTTTCCGGCGTCCGCGCCGTGCGCCGCTTTACGGATCAGCTCGAACCACTCATCCTGAATCATATAGCCGGAGGGCGCTTCCCCGGGATCTTTTTCTCCGAATGAACCGGTGCGGAGCAGTTTGAGAAAATCGGCGTTTTCCTCATCGCATGAAACGAAGTCAAGGTAATCCGGGAGCTGAGGCGCGCCGGTGTGTTTGCGCAGTTCGCGGTCCAATGCCCCCCATCCGGAGCCGCGGGAGAGCAGTTTCCCCGGCTGTTTTGCAAGCGTTTCCCGTGTCTCGGCAAGCATTTGATCGAGCCTTTGCCGCGGCAGAGCCTTTTCCAGTTCGGCTTCCACGGTGTTGACGGCTGTGTCCCAGTCGCCGAAAATCCTGCCGGGTTCCGTGTGAATTGCGCCGTATGCCTCCAGCCATTCCCATGCGGTCTTGGGCGGCATCGGAAGACATTCCATCTGAGTGCGTCCGAGTCCCGCCTGGATTTCCAGATAGTCGGGAGCTTCGGGACTGGTCAGGCGGCGCTGCCAGTGCCGTCCTCCGGCGCATTGCCCCCAGACAAACAGTTTGCGTCCCCGCAGACGATCGGTCGAACATTGGATCAGCCCGTAGCCGTCGCCATAGATTGCGGCTTCGAATTTGCGGTTTTCCACGGGAATATTGAAAAAGTGATCCTTGCAGCTCCAGAAATTGGTTGGCCGTGTTGCATCGAAGCCTTCGGAGAACGGAAGCGGCAGTTTGGTCAGCGCATGCTGGGAATCGTTGACATAGGTGTTGGCAAAGGTTGTGTGTGCCGGCGTCACGATGCGCATATCCTCGCATTCGGTTACGGCGGTGTTGCTGAAGTGATACATCGGAACCGTATATTCATTGGGGTTGACGATCCGCATACGGGCAAAGAGGAATCTTTCGCCTTCAGGCAGGAAAAAGTCCATCTGATAAGTTGCCGCCCGGTCGCGGCAGAATTCATACAGACGCAGAACCGGGGTGCCGTCCGGGAGGGAAAGCTGTGCTGCAAAAAGCGGGCTTGAAGTGCGGGCGTCGTGTCCGCGGCGCCCGATGTTCCATTCGATTCCTCCTGCGACCCAGGCGTTCCGGACAGCGAAGTTTCCCGGTTTGAAGACCGGATTGCGTGTCACCAGATCGCGTTTTTCAACCTTGTCATAGAGACTCCATACTCTTCCGCCGAGTGTCGGGAGAAATACGGCTTCCAGATATTCATTTTCCAGAATGACCGACGGGAATTCCAGTTCACTTTCTTCCAGTGCATAGTTGTCCTGCATTGTAAACGGCATCGGATTGGGCATCAGCCCGTAGCCGATGAAAAGTTCATCGTCCTCATCTACCTGCGTGGTGATCTTATGAATCAATGAATTGCGAAGTGACGGATAGGCGGATGGTTTTTGGATCGCATAACCGCGAATATGCAATACATCACGTCGTATGGATGCCATGTCCTGAGTCCTTTCTGAAATTTGCTGACTGCCGTCTGCTGATACGGCATCGTCAGAGGTTGATTTTCTGCATTGTTCCGTAAAAGAACAAACATGAAAAATATTCTTATACGATAAAAATTTCAATCAAGGTGAATATTCTTCCCCTGCAAAAAAATTGAATGGAACCGTTTTTCATCTTCTCCTCCTTTCAGACTGTCTCACCGGGTTGAGCCTCTGATGACCAGAGAAGGCTCCAGAAGCTCCGGTTGTGCCGTCTCTCCGTGAATCATCCTGAGAAGAAGATCGGCGGAACGGCGTCCCAGTTCCATGACGGGAATGTCTACCGTGGACAGCGGCGGAGTTGTCAACGTCGAATTTTCCGTGTTGTTGCAGCCGATGACGGAAATATCGCCCGGAACGGAGACACCGTGCCGTTTTAACTCCGCCAGCAGCGCGATTGCCAGTTCGTCGGATGCGCAGATCATTCCATCGGGACGGTCTTCATGGCGCAGAAGCTCCGCACAAATTTCCGGGACGGCGAGGCGGTCCGAAAAATCGGCGATGAAAATGTTTTCCCTGCGGAGTCTTGCCCCGTGTTCGAGAGCCGCCGAATAGACTCCTTCCTTGAATTCCGCTGAAATCGCAATCCTGTCTCCGGAGTAGATCAGCGCCAGATTTCCGCATCCGGTCCGGATCAGATGCTCCGCCGCGAGGAATCCGGCATGTGTGAAATTGATTCTGGCAGCATGAACATCATGGTTCATGGGATAATTCTTCACGAACAGGTGAGGCAGGGAAATTTTTTCCAGTTCGGCAAGCATCAGTTCGTCCAGTTGGTAAGTTCCGATCAGAAACCCCGCATAGCTTTCCGCCAGGCGCATCAGATTTTCATCATGAAAACTCCGCTTGCTTGCGAGAATGTCAAGAATGTATCCGTTCCGGCTCAGCGTTTCGTCAATTCCGCGGATCAGTCCGCCTGTGACGGGATGCGCCATATATGCCGTATCGTAAATCATCAATGCGATTTTGCGGGAATTCACCGGGGTTGCATTCCGGACGAATGTCCCTTTGCCGTGAATGCGGTACACATATCCCTCATTTTCCAGTTCCTGAATCGCCTGGCGTATTGTATTGCGCGAGAGGCTGAACCGTTCGCAGAGCTGAGGCTCCGAGTCCAGACGCCCGCTGCCGGCAAGACTGCCCGACCGGATTTTAGCGATCAGGTAATCTTTCAAATTCTGATACTTGTACTTTGGAGTTGCTCTTTTATTCATGAAGTTGTCTCAACAAGTTGTTTTTTCTATTATAAGTCAGAATCTGCCTTTTGTCAAGGGGGTAAAAAGAAAAAATCTGCGATTTAGAAGCAAAAAACATCATGCAATACAAGGAATGGAGTTCGGAGAGCCGCAGACGCATTGTTTTCTCCCGCAGGCGGCATGACGTTTTTACGCAGGATGCGGCTGGCGTCTTGCCAGCCTGCGCTCCTGTGCGGGATTCTGCTCCAGAGTCTGCCAATAGCGCGGGGAAGGTCCCTTGCGGACTTCAAGCATCAATGCCTTGAATGCGTCTACCGTATTCAGGAAGGAGACGGATGCGCGGAGTTCGCCTGGGAAACCGCGGCCCCGCAGATATTCCAGAATGGTCTTGCGGCTGATCCGGAGTGCCGTTTCCTCTCCGTAGAAATCAATGATGGAATAGAAATGTAACTGCATTTCCTCTGCAAGTTCTTCGAGTGTCGGCGGTCCCGCATACGGGTCTGCGATTTCACGGAAAATCCACGGATTGCCGAGGGCTCCGCGCGCGACCATGCCGTTTTCACATCCGCTTTCAGTGACAAGTGTACGGTAAAGTGCGGCGGACAGCGCGCCGCCGTTTGCCACGACGGGAATGGAAAGGTTCTTCCTGACCTCTTTTATGATTTCATGGAATACGGGTCCGGAATAGAACATTTTCATCAGGCGCCCGTGGATCGTGACCGTTTTCGCTCCGGCGTTTTCAAGACGTTTTGCAAACTCGACGGTCGGCGCAGGGTCATTCTCGTCCAGAATGCGCATCTTTGCCGTGACCGGGATCTTCGAGTGTTCCGCCAGAATGGAAAAGGCTTCGATCGCCTGGTCGGGGCGCCGGACAACGAAAGTTGCGCCTTCTCCCTTTTTCGCGACTTTCGGTGCGGGGCATCCGAGGTTGAAGTCGAGGACGGAAAAATCAAGTCCGTTGATGATTTCCGCCGCCTTTTTCAGAATTTCCGGTTCGGAGCCGACAAGCTGGATTCCCAGAAAATCTTCGGAGGGGTCGCGCTTGATCAGGTTCATGGTCTTGTGGTTGCCGAACACGAGGGAACCGGCGTCCACCATTTCCGTGAATGCATAACGGCAGCCGTGGCGTCTTGCGGAAAGACGCATCGGCAGGTCGGTGTGCCCTGCGAGCGGAGCGAGAATTGCGGTCCCCGCCGGATAAATGCGGTTGTTCATGAAGTGAGCTGTCCGTAAAATGAAATTCCCCGCATTCAAGCGGGGAAAGAGGGGTTCAAACCGTTGAAAAATCAGCGGGAGAAAAACTTCGCCGCATCTTTTTCATTTCTGATTTCGGGAGCGCCGTCCGCTGCGCACCACTCCTCGACGTGGACAATCTCCTCGCCGGGTCCGAGCTGATAGAGCGGGCTGAGGGTTTCCGCTTCAAGCATTTTTTCATTGGTGTAGATTTCGACGCTGCATCCGTTGTCCGGATATTCCGCGTCGATGAAATGCTCGAAACTCTTGGTGAAGACCGTCCCCTTGTTGATATAGGAGAGCCAGCCGTTTTCGCAGTTGAATCCGAGTTTGCAGGGGGATTTTCTGGAATCCTGGCGGACCAGCAGGAAATCTTCTCCGAATGTGTAACGCGGATCGTTCATGCGGGTATAGGGCCAGAACGCGTAGAAGGTATTCGGCAGGAGTGCGAACGGAGCTCTGTTCTGCGGCGCCACGGCGACTCCGCCCGGAGCCATGACCGTGATCGCCCATGCCGCTACTTCGATCTCCCACATGTTGTCGTTGCGGAGATGGTGCTCGATTTTGAATTTATTTCCGCCGAGAGGCGTAATCATGAGGGTCTTGGTGATGCCGGTGGTTTTTTCCTTGCCCGCCGAGAAAGAGACACTGCCGTCTTTGAGTTCCTTGACCGTTACTTTGGAGTTGTCCGGCGCATAGGTTCTCGGTTTGATTTCAGGGGAATGCCAGAGACGGTGCCCGCCGTAATTGACCCACTCTTTCGCACCGCTTGTTCCGGCAAGGTCTTTATCGACATTGAAAATATTGTGCTTGTTTTTTCCGACGAAACCGCCCATGACGCGCGGCCCGACATCGGTTGTGACGATCAGCTTGAAATCGCCGCTTTTGAGTTCCACACAGTTTTTCCAACCCTGGAATGCCACTTTTTTCATGTTCTCACCTCTGTTGTTTGATCGTGATGCGATACAATACACCCTCGACTGCCGTGATTCCAGCATGTTTTTTTCATTCTTGCAGCTTTTTCTTCATATGGACAATACGGCGTCCGTCCGCCAAAGCATATTCCTCTATGCGCCCGTAACCGCATTTTTCATAGAATGCGGCGCCGTTTACTGTTGCATGAATGTGAAGTGTTTTCAAACCGTGTTCCTGCGCCGCTTCTTCATACGCAGTGAGCAGCTGTCTGCCGACTCCCTTTCCCGTGGATTCTGGCGCGACATAGAGAGCCGCCTGTATTTTCTGAAAATCCGAACAGGAGACAAAACCGGTAATTTTATCATTCATTTCCGCAACCATGAAAAACGGAGACTGCGTTATCCATTCAAGGATCTTTTCCGGAGTTTTATTTTTTGTCCATGATACGACCTGAGCTTCCGTATAATACGGTGCGCAAAGGGTCTGTATGCTCCGGACCCAGATATCTGCAATCATTGCCGCATCACTCTTTTTTGCGTTGCGTAATTTGACCACACCCATAACAAGACTGCCTTTCAAATTATTGTATATTTCGCTGAAAATTTCAATATAACAGGTAAATTTACTGTTTGCAAGCGGAAAGAATTGATATTGTTATATTGAAAAAGCTGAAAAACGTTTTATGTTAACGCAGAGTTCCGTATGGCATGCCTCCTGATATTCATTGGATTGCATCTGCGGAAGACTGCTTGTACCGTTGGAGTGCGGTGAGACTGGATTTTTTATGCGTGGCAGTTTTTTTTGAATCAAAGGAAGTTTTTAATGAGGATTGCATTTGCCGTATTGAAATATTTTCCGTTCGGGGGACTGGAACGGGATATGCTGCGGATGGCGGAAAGCGCCGCAAAAAGGGGACACCGTGTCGTGATTCATACCTCGAAGTGGGAGGATGATGCCCCGCTGCCGGAAAACATCGAAGTAAGACTTTTTCCATTGAAGAACATTGCCAATCACAGACGGATGCAGGAATTTGAACAGAAGTTCGAGCAGGCGGTGAAAGAGAGTGTCTTTGATGTGAAAGTCGCTTTCAACAGGATCGGCGGATGTGACTTTTATTTTGCCGCCGATAACTGCTATGCGGTCGAGATGCCGAAGAAACATTCGAAATGGGTGTTGTCGCTCCTGCCGCGCTACCGCGCTTTTCTGCTCCAGGAGAGAAAGGTCTTTTCCCCGGAGTCCTCCACACGTGTTTTTTATATTACGCCGCATCAGAAAGAGGATTTCATCCGCAGTTATGGAACGCAGGAGGAACGTTTTCTTTATCTGCCCCCCGGCATCAATGGAAAATGCGTCCGTCCGGCGAATGCGGATGAGATCCGTGCGGCGAAACGCAGGGAACTCGGCGTCGCGGAAGAGGAGCGGATGCTTCTTCAGGTTGCGTCCAATTACAAACTGAAGGGCGGCGACCGTTCAATTGAAGCGTTGTCTTCCCTGCCGGAAAGCCTCAGAAAGCGTTGCCGGCTGTTTTTTGCGGGTGTGCCGGACGGCGGAGCGGGAGAGTCTCTGGCGCGGGAACTGCACCTGGAACGTCAGGTTGTTTTTCTCGGCGGGCGCAAAGATGTGCCGGAGCTGCTGCTTGCGGCGGACCTGCTGGTGCATCCCGCGCGGAACGAGGCGACGGGGACGGTTCTTGCCGAAGCGATTGCCGCAGGACTTCCGCTGATTTCCTCCGGTGTATGCGGGTTCCGGAATTTCGTTGAAGATGCCGGTTGCCCGGTTGTTGCGGAGCCGTGGAATCAGGGCGCTTTCAACCGTTCGCTTGCCGAAATTCTGGAACATCAGGATGAATATCGTGAGAGAGCGCTGAAACACGCATCCGAAGTCGATTTCTGCCGTCGCGCCGATGTTGCGGTCGATTTTATGGAACAGTTTGCCGGGAAGTCCCGGAAAAAATAAGAAAGCAGGGGGCGGAATGGGGATTCGCCGCCCTGCCGATGGTGAGTTTCAGCACTGAATCAGCAGCCCGGAACAGGCTCTGATGTTGAAATTGAACGTGATCGTATCGTTCGTCCGGTTGAACGGGACTTCAAAACAATTTGTTTTCGCATCCAGAAGACGGACGGTCAACGTTCCCTTTTCCTCTCTGGTCAGTCCTTTGAGCTTGATTTCCATTTTCTTGAACCCGAAATTGTCATCATCGCTGAAAGAGCCGATCACGACCGCTTTCCTGCCTTTTTTGTCCGTTGCCCCGAGAACCTGCACCATTGCGTCGTCTGATCCGGATTCGACTTCCGTGCCGAGGCTTGCCAGTTTTTCAAACATGAAGTAGGAATACCAGGGTTTCTGAATGTCGAAAGTGACGGGATGCCAGAGTCCGTTCATTCCGCAGCCGACCCGCATATCGTAATACATCAGCATATCCAGCGGCAGTTTCTGGCAGCCGAGCATTGCGCAGAGCGCATACGCCGCGCCTTTCATACCCGCCTCCTGTTCCAGGGAATAAACCCAGGCGTCGGTCCAGCCTTTCACATAATTCCATTCGTTCAGAATGCTTTCCGCCTGCGGCTGACCGTGGGTGTCCATGTAGTCGCGGACTTCCTGTACACTTGTAAAAATATCCGATACATTGCACGCATAACGGTGCCAGCTGTAGAAGTCCAGCCTGATGTGCTGTTTTTCCAGTTCGGCAAAGAACTTTTCGGTCCACTGGTCTCCGCGCCAGTTGTTGATCGGGGCGCAGGAGGCGGGACCGCCGATTTTGAGTTCAGGGAAACATTTTTTGAGATGCTTTGCCGTGATGCAGAACATCTGCCGGAATTCCTCGGCGGTTCCCTGCCAGTTGCGCTTGTTGGGGGAATCGTCGCCGTCCAGATCGGCTTCGTTCCAGATTTCCCAATAGGTGATTTTCATGTTGAGCCCGTTTGCCCAGGAGCCGGTGCAGTGTCTGATGATATGTTCGCAGATGACCGCAAACTTCCTGAAATCCGGGGGGACGCAGGTGAACCATTTTCTCGGATTGTGTTCAATGCTGCCGCCGAGACGGAAAAACGGCTCGGTTCCGGCACGTTCGATGGCTTTCAGGTAAAGGTCCGTCATGACGAAATCATAACTTGCCGGATCGGTCGGGTCGGCGTTGAAATCCTTGAAGATCGCGCGGACGTCGACGGTATGCGGCGCGCCGTATGCGCTGCAGTGATTTGCGTCATGCAGCCTGGCGTATGGAATGCGCAGCATTTTGAATGTGTCGAAATTCCCGCTGGTCTGATCGTCCTTTGGGATTTTGGGACCGTTGTTGCCTGCGTTCATCGGTTTGATTCTGCCAAGCTTTCTTGTGAAATCCACGGAGATTCTGGAGAGCGTTTTATCTGCCATGATGAAACCTCGCTGGTTAAATAAGTTTCACGCCGTTGATGGCGCAATAGTTTTCAATGAGCTCCAGATTGTCGCCGTAAGTGACGATGTAGTGCTGGCTCATGACGTTTTTCAGAAAATCATCGGACGGTTTTCCGAAACAGACCTCAAGGCTCGGAAGCTGCGGGGCAGGGGGCGCCCATCCTGCCTCCTCCCATTTTTCGGGAGTCTTCGCTTCCGCCTTGACCGCGTGAATCACGAGTTCGCCGCCGACCTGCGCCAGACGCACGATCGTGACGGTGCCAGTTCTGACTTTGGAGACATTCAGCAGTCCCTCGCCGAAAGAGCCGAACGCATTCGGCATGACGGTGACTTTTCCATCGACCGCAGATGCGGGAACGTAGTCCGGCACGCCCATGAACGCGGAATCTTTCGTGAACTCATAGAACTCCATATACGCAGGCGATTTTCCCGTGAGATATTTCATGATGAGTTCCGTGACCGCCCCGTAAGAATCGTTTTCCGGCACGGATGGAATGTCCATCTCGTCATGCAGGAGCGTCAGGGCGCCCGCCGGAGCGAATTTCAGCAGTTTTTTCACGCCGTCCACATCGCAGAAGGAAAATGCGTCATATCCGCGCTCTTTGATTTTTTGCTGGAACGCAAGCGAGAGGCGCACGGAATTTTCCACGGTGCCCTCCTGCGGCGCGCGCACGAAATTCCAGTTTTTCCTGATTTTCTCCGCAAGCGCGTCAATTTCATCCTGCGGGATTTTCCTGATGAGGTCGTCGATTTCAAGCAGATCGAAGTGTTCGATTTCCGCGCCGATCTTTTTCTTGAGGAGATTGCCGTCGTAAAGCGTGCCGAAAAGACGCATGTCGCGATAACCGCTCATACCGATGAAGGCATGGCGCATCATTGCCGTCGCGGATGCCGCCCGCAGGTAGGAGACGGCTTCGTCGTAACGCGGAGCGGAGTCTTTGAAGTTCACGAGATATTTGAAATTGTAACCCATCTCCTGCATCGGGGCGCGGAGTGCCGTGGAGCCTGCCTGGTCGGCGGTGGTGACGAAATGGTCGCCGTCGCGCCAGCCGCTGAGTCCCCAGAGGAGCATCGGCTTATGTTTGAACGGTTCGATGACCTTGACGACCGCCCAGGTCGGAATCCAGCCGGCGATGCAGATGACCAGGGCGTCGAAGTCGCCTTTGGAGAGTTCTTCGACCGCACGCTGTGCCTGTTTCCCTTCGGGATCATCGCTGACTGGCGCTGTTTCGACCAGCTCCACGCCGCGTTTTTTGAGCTCATCCGCGGCGGTTCTGCATCTGCCGTCGATGAATTCGCGCGGTGTGTTGACCTCGCCGAATCCTACGAACCCGGCACGGATTTTCCATTCTTTACGGATCATAATCTACCTCCGAATGTTGGCATTAACAATGAATTCAATTTCTGATACTGTCTGAAATATTCCTGATATGCGGCGGAGTCGCCGTCCGGTTCAATTCTGGCGGAAATCCTGACCATGCGCGCCGCGGCGGCAGCGGTATCCGCGAAATCGCCGCAGGCGACTGCGCCGAGAATCGCCGCTCCGAGCGATGTCGCCTCCCCGCATTCCGTGACCGTGACGGGCAGATTCAGGACATTTGCCTTGATCTGAAGCCACAGGCGGCTCCTGGACGCGCCGCCCAGAGAACGGATTTCCGTGATCTCCGCGCCGAGAGAACGCAGGACTTCGATGTTGTCGCGCAGGAGATAAGCCACGGACTCCATGATTGCCCGCGCCCAGTGTCCGCGTTTGTGCGCCAGCGTGATTCCGTAGGCGACTCCGCGCGCTTCGGAATTGCAGACCGGCGACACCGCGCCCGCGCAGTGGGGCAGGAGGATCAGTCCTTCGCTTCCCGCCCTGACCATCGCGGCGGCTTCATCGAACTCTTTGTAGCTCATGCCTCCCGTGAATTCATCACGGAAATGTTTCAGGAGCATTCCGGCGGTCGGCGCCCACGGCAGGAGGACGAAAGTATCCGGCGCAAAACCCAGATAGGTGCTGAGCCGCCGCTCCTCATCATAGACCAGCGACGGAAAGGCGGCGCAGAGCGCAAGAGTGCATCCGGTCGTTTCCGAGATCATCCCTTTTCCCGCACAGCCGCTTCCGAGGTTGCCGCAGACATGGTCGATCGGTGCCGCCGCCACTGGCGTGCCTGCCGGAATCATGGAATCGTTTTCGATGCATCGCCCGATGATTTCGCCGGAGTCCCTGAGTTCGGGAAGCTGTTCCTCCCGTATGCCGAGAAAATCCAGCATCTCCGTGTCATATCTTTTTGTACGGATGTCATAATAAAGACTCGACGGCATCAGTCCCCGGCAGGTTGCACAGCGTCCGGTAAGCTTGTGGACGATATAATCCTCGACCATCAGGAATTTTTCCGTTTTCGCAAAGAGCTCCGGTTCGTTTTCGCGGAACCACAGGATCTTCGCCGCAGGCCAGCAGGGAAGCATTTCAGTCTGCCCGGACAGATGGAAAAGCGAGCCGGAGGTGAACTCTCTCTCAATGATTTTCGCCTCGCGGCCCGCCCGGTTGTCCAGCCATACAATCGCTTTGCGGAGCGGCTTGTGGTCCGCCCCCGTCATGATCAGCGTTTCCGCCTGTCCCGTAACGGACATTGCACGGATTTTTTCCGGTGCGACGCCTGAGCTTTCAACGGCGGTTTTTACGGCTTCTCTGCTGGAAGCCCAGTACTGTTCCGCGTCGAGTTCGACAATGTCCGGCTCCGGTGTTTCGAGCGTATATTCGGATAGACCGCTTCCGCATGGTGTGCCGCTGTCGTCGAATACCGCAGCTTTGATTCCGGTCGTTCCGATATCGAGTCCGAGATAATAGTTGCCGCTCATGATTTCAACCGCTTTTCTGCGTGGAACGGACTTCCACCTGATTCATGCTGATACGGCTGACACGGTTTGCCACGATTGCCTGCGTGTCCTCGGTTTCCGAAACGATCTCACTGAAACGGAGGTCGTCGATCCATGTTTCCGGGCTGCCCTCCAGACGGATCGGCTGTTTTGCCCGGATGCGGAAATTCGAGAAAGTCATTGCGCCGATGTAGCGGAGACGGATGGAGTCTTCCACATTGATCCACAGCGGAACCCTTTCTGATTCGATCACGAAATTCGTGAACGTCAGGTCACGCAGGTCAAGATAACCGGTGCATCCCTTGCGGAGATAGCGCACCGGGTTGTTGATGTTGATTCCATTGCCGCGGCCCTTGAACGTGATGTTGCTGAAAGTGCAGCGGCGGATTGTGTCGTCGCTCGGGCAGCCGATGCGGATTCCCTGGCACCAGCTGTCCAGCGTGCAGTTGGTGATCGTGACGTCTTCGCAGACGGCATGGTGATCTGGCGAACGGCGGATTGCGCGCAGGATGATGCAGTCGTCTCCGGTGCGGAAAAAGCTGTCGCTGACCGTGACCCGGCGGCAGTCGTCGATGTCGATTCCGTCGTTGTTGATCATCTGCTGGCAGCCCGTGACGCGGATTCGCGACACGTGCACGTCGTCACATCCCAGCAGCCAGAAGGTCCAGCCGGGGGAGTCCACGAA
Source organism: Lentisphaeria bacterium (assembly GCA_003526375.1). Classification (GTDB taxonomy): domain Bacteria; phylum Verrucomicrobiota; class Lentisphaeria; order Victivallales; family UBA1829; genus UBA11452. The sequence continues at coordinate 9,016 of DPDG01000046.1, read as the reverse complement.
GGAGACTCCCTCGAACAATACGTTTCTACAGTCGAAGAACTGAACCATGCGCGGGCGCGGATGCGGCGGCTTTGCGAATGTCGCGCCTGCGGGGACAGCCGTATCATAGAAATCGGGGCCCGAACCGTTGATTTCGCCCATGCCGGTGATTGAAACATTCTCGGCGTGCGCCGCCGCGATCAGACACTTGCGGCTTCCCTCCGGCGACACGTTGTCGAAGCCCGGATCGCGGAAATCGTCATACTGTTCCGGATTGGAATATCCCTTGATCTCCGCGCCTGCGGGAAGATGGAGCTCCACATTGCTTTTCAGGCAGATTGTGCCGGAAAGATAAACGCCCGGTTCAAGACAGACTCTGCCGCCGCCCGCATTATGCGCCGTATCGACCGCCGCCTGAATCGCCGTTCCTGTTTTTTCTGTGACAGTATAATCCGCCATAATCCGTTTTCCTTTTTATTCAAACAGTTTGTTGATCTCGTCCACCGTGATGTCCGCCAGTTTGTATCCGCCGTCGGAACCGACCTGGCCGTTGATGATGAGTCCGCCGTATCCGCCGAATTTTTCCGCGTCGGGGCTGGGCAGATAGCCCGCGTGGAAGTTGCCGCCGCCGGAAAGCTGGACGAGAAAGGTCTGGAACGCATGAGAGCGCGCCTTGATGTTCTGACCGTAATAGAGATACAGCTCAAAAGGGTTGTTTGCAATGGCGATATCGCCGAGGCGGACCACATTCATGTCAAAAATATATTCCGGATTTGCATCCTGGTCTTCATAGCGTTTGATCACAGCCTGCGCGTTCTTGATCAGGACAAAATGGTGCAGCTTGCTGTCATAGGGACCGGGGCCGTCAAGCTTTTCGTTCGCATGGGTTTCCGCGCAGAACTCTTCAAAAGCCTTGTCTTCCGGCATGATCGCCGTCAGGCGCGCAAGTTCCGCCTGCGCCTCTTTGAAATCCGTGTAGGAGGCGCGGCGGCGCGGAAGCGTCACATTCACAATTTCACTTTTTAATACGGGGGCGTAATCCACCGTGCCCGGAACGGCTGATCTGACGGCATTGAGCAGACGCTCCGCAAGGACCGGAACTCCGTCTGCATGCCAGAAATCCGGTTCCGTCGTATAGTGTCTGACAAGATCGCGGGGAGACTGGCAGCCCGCCGGGGAAATCTGGTAAATCGTATGGAACTCTTCTCCGTATTCCTTCTTGAGAAGCTCGCGCGCCGCCCCTGCGAAATCGGAGGACACCACATAGGTGGATTCCATATTCTGCGACGGACATGCCGCATTGAGAATCATGCCGGTGCGCTTTCCCTGTTCGTCGAACGTGAAAAGCATTTCGATCCCCGTGTCCTCGCCCGCTTCCATGCCGATGAAATCGGGGCGCGTCGTGTCTCCGTACATTTCCGCTTTTCCGTTGGAGTAAACGGCGCGGCGGCAGTGTCCGATGCGCGCATTGCCGAATGCTCTCGCGATTCCTCCGGGTTTCCGGTTTTTCCATGCGCTGATGATGCTGTCCGCGATGACGGGAATTGCAAAATCGGCATATTCTTCAGGCGTGAGCGTCTCATTTCTGAGTTTGTTCCATGCCGCCGTTGCGACGCCGACAACTCCTTTTTCCGTGTTCCGGAATGCGATGGACGGCGCGCTGTGCGTATGAATGGCGTTGAGGAATATTTTCTTCGTGTCAATCGAGGGATCGCGCTTTGCGACTTCTTCGCGCAGACGGTCCACGAACTGCTGAGGGCATCCGCCGTTGTCGATTGAGCCCGTAATGAAATACTCATCGCCGGAACTGACTGCCAGAATGACGCTCTTGAGCCGGGAGTGTATCCCTTTTGCAATCCGGGTGTAATACTGCCCGTAAAGTGGAATTTGCTTTCCGAGGGAATCCGGTGTGATGTCCGCTTCGCTCCATCCGATCATCAGTTTTCCGTTCATAAGAAACAGCCTTTCAGTTTTGTTGTTTTGTATTGTTCATGTATTTTGTCGCCAGAAACAGGGCCGGCACCAGCAGGAGGAACAGGAACGCCCCCACAAGGAAAATATTGCGTGTGCCGAAGAAATAGATTACCACGCCGCCGAACAGTGAACTCAGCAGGATGCCGATCATGCGCAGGCTTGAGGCGAGCCCGAACAGAACTCCGCGGCGGCTTTCCGGTGAAGAACGGGACAGCATGGTCTGAAACGCGGGTTCAAGTCCGCCCGCAGCAAGAAAATTGAGAAAACGAGCCCCGCCGAACAGGGTCAGGGACATTGCATAAGCCTGGAGCAGCATGGTTGCGGCGGAGACGAGCAGCGAGGGCAGGGCGATTTTCTGCGGCGAATAACGGTCGCAGAGTCTGCCGATCAGGACGCCGGAGAGGATGCCGCCCGCCGCCGCCAGCGCGCTGATCCAGCCCGTATAACAGGCGGTATTTTCCACCCCGTGTATTTTTTCGACCATCATCGCGATGTAAGGCTCGTCGAATCTCCGCGCGACGCCCATCATGACAAAAAGAAGCAGAATGATCCAGATGCCGGCGGAGAATCCGCTCAGCATTCCCTGTTTCTTCGCCCCCTTGCGGGGAACTTCCGCGCGGACGAAATTTTCATCCACGAAAAACTGAACCAGCACCCCGCCGGCCAGATACAGGATGCCGCAAATCATGAATGCCCAGGCAAATCCGAAATAGTTCACGATCAGCCCCCCTGCGAGAAATCCCGCCATATTGCCGCTCCAGAGCGCTGTGCTGAGCGTGCCGAGGGCGAATCCGTGGTGCGCTTCCGGCGTGTTCGTGACGACAAGAGTCTGCGCCGCCGTCACTGTGCCTGAAAACGCGGAGATGAAGAAGCGGATTATGATTAAAACAATCACGTTCGGCGCAAGAATCAGGCAGGGAAAGAGAATTCCTGACACATAATTCGCGCGCAGGAGCATCAGTTTCCTTCCATATCTGTCCGCGAGTACTCCCCACAGCGGCGACGACAGGCAGAAGCTGAAAAGCCCGAAGAAATTGAATGCGGAGACCCACAGCCCGCGCATCTGCTCGTCTTCGATGTGCAAATGATCTCTCAGATAAATCGGGATAAACGGCATGACCGCTGCAAATCCCGCCATGGACAGGATCTGCGACAGCCACAGGAAGAACAGGTTCTTTTTCCAGTTGATCTCCCGCGCAGGGGCGTTCATAGCTTGACCCAGCTCCTTTTTTCCGCCGATTCCTTGACTTTTTCAAGGAGATATTGAATATAAATTCCCTGTTCGAGGGTTGGTCCAAGCGCTTTGCCGCTGTGGATCGAACTCAGGAATGTGTAAAGACAGTGCATGTGCCCGCGCAGCCAGCCCATCGGCGCTTTCGGCGTCGGGAATCCGGCAGGCTTGTCATAACGCTGTCCGCAGTCGATGGCAGTCCAGCCGCGCATTCCGCCAATCGGTTTCGAGGCGGCGGAACAGTCATAATAATAGAGGCGGTGCAGGTCCATCGGCACCATCTTCAGCGCGCCTTTGCTTCCGTAGATTTCAAAACTCATTTCATCCTCGGTGCCTGTCGCGATTTTGGACGCATTGATGCTGCCGTAGGCGCCGTTCGGCAGACGCACCGTCGCCAGCATATTGTCCTCCGCATCGACTTTGACCATCTTCGACGGGTCTTCGGCGGAAGGCCTTTCCGGGTATGCGATGTGCGTGACAGCGGAAAGTTCGCTGAAGTCTCCGAGCAGATAGTTCATCAGGTCGAGCACATGGCTGCCGAGATCCGCCACGACTCCTCCGCCGGATGCCCCCGAAAGCTTCCATTTCAGCGGCGCTTTCGGATCGGAACTGCCGGAGTGCAGATAGGACGCGCGGAATTCCAGAATGTCGCCGATCTTCCCTTCCTCAATCAGCAGCTTTGCGCGAAGCGTGATCGGGAAAAAACGGTTCTGCAGCGTCATCTGGGAGATGCCTCTGTAATCCTTGAGCGCTTCCTTGATCTGCATTGCCTCGTCGAGTGTTGCCGTCAGCGGCTTGTCGCAGTAAATGTGCTTGTTGTGCCGGATTGCGGACATGAGCGCTTCGAAATGCAGGTTGTTCGGCGTGCAGATGTCCACAATGTCGATATCTGGATTTTCCGTGATTTCACGGTAATCGGTGACAGCGTGTTCCGCTCCGACCTGCGCCGCACCCTTTTCCGCAGTGGCGGTCTTCGATGTGCAGACGTGCGTGATTCTGGTTTTGAACTCCTGCTGATCGTAAAACAGCGGAATGTTCATGTGCCCGTAGGCATGAACTTTGCCGATGAATCCGAATCCGACCATTCCGGTTTTATAAATTTTCATGTTTCATTTTCTCCCGTTGATGTTGGTGTTTTTGAATCTACCGCATAAATCCCGGTTTTTCCAGAATTTTTCCGAAGATTCCGAAAACAATACCGTTCCCGGCGGTATGGCTGATCCCGCCGGGAGTGATTCTGCTGTATACGGGATTAACCCAGCAGCTCCTTTTCCGTTTCCGCGATCGCCTCTTCGATGATGTCCATTCCCTTGAGGGCGACTTCATTCGGCATGATGATCGGCGGGCTCATACGCAGGATGTGCCCGGCGGGAACCCATGCGAGCCCCTTGCCGAATGCTTTCTGGTAGACCATCTTTCCCGCTTCGTCGAACGGGGTTTTGAGGGCTTTGTCCTTGACCAGTTCGATGCCGAGCAGACATCCCTTGCAGCGGGTGTCGCCGACGATTTTGTATTTCGTGGTCCAGTCCGCCATGCGCTTCTTGAAGAGAACCTCCAGCTCCTGCGCATGTTCCAGCAGCCCTTCTTCTTCGATGACCTCGAAGCAGGCGAGAGCTGCGGCGCACGCCATCGGATTGCCTCCGTAGCTGGTCGAGGCGCTGATCTTGTCGACGGCGTCCGCATACGGAGTGCGCACCGCCATGCAGGTCACGGGGAAGCCGTTTCCGAAGCCTTTGCCCATGGTGACGACATCCGGCAGGACGTTCCAGTGTTCGCAGCAGAGAATCTTGCCGGTTCTGCCCATGCTTGTGAGGACTTCATCTGCGAAAAGCAGAATATTGCGCTCGTCAAGGAACTTGCGGAGTTTCGGAAAGAAGTCGTCCGGCGGCATGATGCTTCCGCCCCAGCCCTGAATGGGTTCGAGGACGAATGCCGCGACCTGCCCGGTGGTGGATTCTCTGATGAACTTGTCATAGAATTCCAGATAACGCTCCGTGTCTAGTGTGCCGTCGGGGCGTGTCCACCACGGACGGTAGGTGTCGGGACGCGGTACGAGATAGAATCCTTCGGGACGCGCCGAACCGCTGAATTTTGTCATGCGGGCGAGTCCGATGGAGTGTCCGCTCTTGCCGTGGAAATCCATGAAACAACTGATGAATTCGTGTTTGCCTGTTGCCGCGCGGCAGGTGCGCAGACCTGCTTCGACCGCAGTCGTGCCGCTGTCATAGAGCTGGAAGCATTTCAGGTCGCCGGGAAGGACGGACGCCATTTTTTCAAGCAGCCTGACTTTGATTTCAGTCGTGAAGTCGTGGGCATTCATCAATTGCTTTGCATACTTTGCGACCCCTTCGGAAATTTTCGGGTGGCAGTGTCCGAGTGTCGTTACGTAAATGCCGCTGGAAAAGTCGATGTACTGATTGCCGTCAACGTCTTCCAGCATACAGCCGGATCCGCGTTCAAATGCGACCGGAAACAGTTTGACCTGTCCGGAGAGCCCGCGGTAATATTTTGCGGCTCTGGCATGAAGTTCTTTGCTTTTCGGCCCCGGAATCGTGTCTGTCACGAGGTGCGGATAACGGTTGAGGTCGAGTTGATACGGCGCTGGATTGTACTTGCCCATTCTTCTGCTCCTTCTGAATAGATGTTAAAAAATAAATCGGCATGATTTGTTTTATTGAAGATAAATTATAAACCTTTTTTCCTTTTTCTCAAGGGATAAATGGTCTGGTGTGTTATTTTATCTTCAATATAATGTTATTTTTTAACAAAAGTATCATCCTTCGATTTTCAGTATGATTGGTTCATAGTCCGCCAGCCCTTGGAAAATTTCGAGGGAATTGCCCTTCTGTTTCCATTCCAATGCTTCCCATGTTCCTCTGCCGGAAAGATATTGAACGCCCCTTATCGCTTTCTGGACTCGGATATGAATGCTGGAAAGCGCATCGAAATTCAGGTTGATTATTGCCAGCAGATCCGTCTGGTCCGGCAATATCGCATGAAGTGCGTAAATATTCTGTCCCTCCATGACGATATAGGGCAGGGGAGTTCCGTTCAGTTTGTCCAGCACTTTGATCAGCAGGCGTTTCCTGCCGGGGGAGAGATAATTGTACCATGGCATCTGCAAATGAGCCGTATAAACCGCGACCTTTCCGCCGGCAGCATTCCGATAGAGTGTAGTGCCCGGAGCGATGACGGTTTCCTGTGAAGACTTCCGGTAAGGAATCGAAACAAGCTGTGTCAGTATCTCCGTATCGGGGCTGTTGACCGTAAGGAACGGGCAGGCAAAGTCGTTCATCAGACTCAACTGCTCTTTCGTCTCGCATTCCTGTTCATAGTTGAAGCGGAATTCCCGGGTTTCGGCATTGACGCCGATCTCTTTGGAAAAACCGCGTTTACAGAACTCTTTTGCCGCAGTGCCGTCAAGAAGCAGGGAGCCGGACAGCATATCTCTGAGTTCATCGTCAGAGAAAAATGCCACGCTGTCTTCCCCTGCGAGCATTCTGATTCCGGGTTCGGCGGGAAATTCATAACGTGCGGGAATTCCTGTCTGTCCCAGAACCTGTGGCTGCCAGTCGGATTTCCAGAACGCTTTTTCGGGTTTCACCGGATGCCAGAATTTTCCCCAGTTGTGAATCGGAGTGATCGGTCCCTGAAGTTTTGCGGTGCGCATGGTTTCTTCCAATGCCTGGTAATATCCGGCATGTTTTCCCATGATTTCATCATAAGGTTTTTCCGTGGCTGGATCGGGCCAGCCGAGATTCGTCAGCCAGAGCTTTGCCGCATTGAGCCCGTTCAGGATTGCGCCGGTGATATGGGCGTGCATGCTGATTGCAGCCTTGCTGTAACGGTTCTGCGGGAAAGTATCCGATTCATCCAGCACTTCGGGGATGTCGCTGTTGATCTTGCGCAGGGATTGCGTATATGCCATTCGGTGGGGAAAGAATTTTGCATCGCCTTCCATGTACATTGCGTTGTTGATCCGCAGGAACGGTTTTGTGCCGCCGGCAAGCGCTTTTGCCATCTTGCCTGTCATGAGAAATTCGGACCCCGGCGTGCAGTAGCCGCACCGTATGGCGGGATTGACCGAGTCAATTGCTTTGCGGATGATGCCGGCAAACTCAATAAGAGACTCTTTACGCACTTTTTCGAAACGCTCGAGGAGCGGATCGCCGGGTTCTGCGTCTTTTACGATTCCCCGAAGTTCTTCCGAGGTGTATTCCCGTTCCGAAAGTGCGTTGAAACGCTTCATGTGAAGCGGGCAGAAACACTCCAGTCCGTGACCGTCAATCAGGCGGACGTCGTCATCAACAAGGAAAGAATACGGTTCTTCTTCTGCAAGCATGATGACGCTTTTTTTCACATAATCCTGAAATCCGGGATCAAGCGGGCACCAGCGGACCAGATTGCCGTGAATATTGAGTGTCTGCTGCCATTTTTCCTGCGAGACCGGAGCTCCCGGCCAGCCGTGCCCGATCAGGCTTTGAAGCAGGATTCCCACGTGAATGCCGGTCCCCTCAAGCGCTTTCTTGTATTCTCTGAAAAGCTTCACATAAAAAATCGGCTTTTCGTTGCGGGGAATCCCTCCGGATGAAGCGTCAGACACAATGCGACTTCATTGAGCCCTGATTCTTTCTGAAGACGTTTTGCTTCGCTGACCATATAATCCAGTCTGCCGGGAAACAGACCTACCACATTGATGAATCTCATTTTTTTTCCTTTGGTTGGTTTGAGGACTCATGCTTGTTTGTTGGAAAAAATATCAGGTAAAAAGAATTTCGCAAGAAAAAAAATCCGGAAGATTTGTTTTTTATGGAATATAATGTTAATTTATAACATCAACGAGGGAGATGGCGGAATGCACCAGCGTCATAAAAAAATATTGGATATGCTTCAGGCAGGTAAACTTCTGATTAAGGAAGCTGCCGTTGAACTTGGAGTCACAGAGATGACTCTGCGGCGGGACTTGAAAGAGCTTGAGTCGAAAAAAATGGTGCTTCTTGTGAAAGGCGGTGCCGTTCCCCATCCGGCGCGTTATGAGCCGGAGCAGACGGAAACCGAATTGCTGGGGCGTAAATTTGCGATAGCAAAAGCGCTTTTCCTGCGGATTCTTCCAACGGATACGATTTTCATCAGTACTGGTTCAACGAGTCTTGCATTTGCAAAGGTGATTGCGCGTCAGAATGTTCTGCCGATGACTGTCGTGACGAATTCTCTGTCTGTGGCATCGACTTTGTTCCGTTCCTGTTGCAAAGTGATTTTGCTGGGCGGGGAGTTGCGGACAAACTCTTTGGATCTGGTCGGCCCGATTTCGGAAAAAAACATAGAGGAGTATCATGTAGATTGGTTGATTTCCGGTTGTGACGGAGCTTTTTCCGATTATGGTTTTTATACTTCGGACATCAGTCTTTCGAATCTTGAAAAGAAGTCGATCGGGATTGCCGATCATGTTGCGGTCATCGCGGACAGTACAAAATTCGGTCGTAAAGCCCTGACACGTTTTGCTGCCTTGAAGGATATTGATCTTCTTGTTACGGACAATGGACTATCTGATGATGACTATAAGAAATTAAGAAAAGCCGCAATTGAAGTCATCAAAGTGGAACTGGAAATTTCAGAATAATCTGTTTCTTGCGCGAACCTTACTCTGGTGTTTATTTTGTATATAAAGTTCGCTCTTTGCTTAGATCGTTGATAACCAATATCTTGTATCTTCATGAGAAGTGATATTGTTCCTCATTGATAATCAGAATTATTTCCTTCGCGCTTTTGCAAATGTAACATTTTGATTTATATTGCTTTCGACACTCACAGTCGCGTCCTCCCGCGAGGACG
>DPDG01000065.1 GCA_003526375.1 Lentisphaeria bacterium | reverse complement strand
TGTTGCTGATCTGGGTGTCGGTCTATTCGCGGAAGTATGCGCGCGGCGTGGTGGATTTCCTTGCGGCGGGGCGGATCGCGGGACGGTATGTGATGTCTGTCGGGGATATGACCGCGGGATTGTCCGTGATTACGCTCGTCGCAGGGGCGGAGCAGTATTACCAGACCGGGTTCGCGGTGAGTTTCTGGGGGGCGATTACGGCTCCCGTCGGCGTATTCATGGCATTGACCGGATATTGTCTGTACCGCTGGCGCGAAACACGGTGTCTCTCCATGGGGCAGTTCCTCGAACTGCGTTACGGGAGCAAGTTTTTCCGTGTTTTCTGTGCGGTTCTGCGCACGGTTGCGGAGATGGTCACAAACGCCATCGGTCCCGCCATCGCGACGAATTTTTTCATTTACTACCTCGGGCTTCCGCACCGGATCACGATCATGGGGATCAATCTGCCGTGTTACGTGATCATCGTGACGCTCTGTCTGTGCCTTGCAATGGTGTTCATCTGGCCGAGCGGGCGCATTTCCCTTCTGATTACGGACTGTTTCCAGGGACTTCTCAGCTACCCGATTTTCGTGGTCATCGTGGGATACATCATCCTGAATTTCTCGTGGACGAACGACATTGCGCCAGTCATGTGGAACCGTGTTCCGGGGCAGAGTTTCATGAATCCGTATGACATCTCGCAGCTTCGCGATTTCAATATTTTCGCGTTGATCGTGACTCTGCTCGGTTCCGTCCTGAACCGTGCGGGCTGGATCGGGAACGATACCAGCGGGACCGGCAGGACGCCTCACGAGCAGAAGATGGCGGGCGTGCTCGGTGCCTGGAAGAACGGTTTTTCCTATATGATGATCCTGCTGCTGGCGATTGTGGTGATCGTGTTCATGACGAGTCCGCATTTCACGCATTCCGGCAATAAATTCAAGGTCACCAGCACGGAGATCCGGCAGGAGCTCTCCGCGAAGATTCTGGACAGTGTCATCCCCGACCAGACGGTCAGAACAAAGGTCATGGATGAGATTCACCGGATTCCGGAAACCTTCACGGAAAAGGAGTGGGAACAGCCGCTTTCCCAGCAGAAAAATCCCGATACGCCTTATTTCAACGCGGTGCGGAACACGCTCGGAGACACGCCCGAGGCGCGCTATCAGTTCCAGAAATACCGTTCGCTTTACCAGCAGATGATGATGCCGTCCGTGGTCAGCAAAATCTTCCCGGTGGGAATGCTCGGGCTGTTCTGCCTCCTGATGGTCATGCTGCTGATCTCCACGGACGACAGCCGCATTTTCAACGCTTCCTCGACGCTGATGCAGGACGTGATCCTGCCGATGTTCAAAGGGCATCTGGACCAGAAAAAACATCTGCTTCTCCTGCGCCTGACGAGCGTCGGCGTGGCGGTCTTTTTCCTGATCGTGTCGGTTTTCTTCGCCCAGCTGGACTACATCAACATGTTCACGACGATCATGTGCGCGGTATGGCTCGGCGGCGCGGGTCCGATCATGGTCTTCGGACTTTACAGCCGTTTCGGAAATCTGACCGGCGCATGGTGCGCGATCATTTTCGGGTCGGGCACTTCCCTGCTCGGACTGATTCTCCAGCGCAACTGGGCGCAAAGCATCTACCCCATGCTGGAACAGGTCGGCATGGTCGAGACGCTGAACTCCTTCCTCGAAACGGTCTCCTCGCCGTTCAACCCGTGGATCGCATGGAGCATGGACCCCGTCAAGTTCCCGATCAATTCGTTCGAGATTTACTTCATATCCATGGTCCTCTCCGTCGGCGGCTACATCGTCGGCTCGTACCTCACCTACAAGCCTTACGATCTTGACAAACTTCTGCACCGCGGTATCTATGCAGACGCTCCCGAGCCGCCGAAAGAACGCTGGACGCTCCGGAATGTCTTCAGCAGAATCATCGGCATCACGAAGGAATATACGCTCGGGGACAAGATCATCGCCTATTCGGTCTTCGGCTATTCGATTGTCTACCAGATCGGGGTCGTCTTCCTTTCGATTGTGGTCTGGAACGCAATCTACCCGTGGCCGCACGAGTGGTGGACGATCAAGTTTTTCATTACGGCGCTGGTCATTCCGGGCATCGTGGGAATCATCTCGACGGTCTGGTTCCTGATCGGCGGCATCCGTGACGCCCGTCAGCTCTTCATCGACCTCGAAAAACGCGTCGAAGACCCCGACGACAACGGACAGATCCTGAATTCAGGAGGCGGGAGGTAACGCGGCTGTATGCGGAAAAGGAGAGACGGTCTTCTTTTCCGGCAGCCTGTGCATGTAAAGATACTACATCTTTTTTTCAGATTTTATTTCATACAAACATTGAAAAATAGATTCATTGTGCTAATTTTAGCGCAATCATGAACATGCACAAAAAAATATCAGTCATCATATTAGGCGCAGGTGGACGGGGAACGATCTACGCGAACCTGATCAAACTCATGCCCGAAAAAGCGGAAGTGGTCGCTGTTGCGGAACCGCGCGACTTCTTCCGCAACCGTATTGCCATGGAGCATAATATTCCGGAGGTAAACAGCTTTACCGACTGGCATGATGTGCTCAAACGCCCGAAATTTGCGGATGCCGTCATCATTACGACGCAGGACCGTATGCATGTCGAACCGGCGGTCGCATTTGCAAACAAAGGATATAACATCTTGATCGAAAAACCGCTGGCGCCTGATGCGCTTTCCTGCCGCCGGATTGTGGAGGCGGTCAAGAAAAACAATGTGCTTCTTTCCGCATGCCACGTCATGCGTTATGCGAATTATACCAGTATGCTCCGCGAGCTTATCAAAAACGGTTCGGTCGGTCAGATCGTATCAATTGAGCATCTGGAGCCCGTCGGGCACTGGCGTTATGCCCATTCCTATGTCCGCGGCAACTGGAACCGGGAAGAAACTTCCTCCTCGGTTCTGCTGGCGAAGTCGATCCATGATCTGGACTGGATCAATTTCATTGTCGGGCGCCGCTGCCGGAGTATTTCTTCTTTCGGTTCACTGATGTTCTTCCGCAGGGAAAACTGCCCGGAGGGCGCGGCGAAACGCTGTCTGGACTGTCCGCTGGAACCGTCCTGTCCCTATTCCGCGCCCCGGTTCTATCTGGAGCGCTGGAAAGCGGGGCATATTGATAATTACATTGAATCCGTAACCAGTCCGCTTACGGAGGAGAATATTCTCAAAGCGATGCGGGAAGGTCCCTATGGACGCTGTGTTTTTGCCTGCGACAACGATGTGGCGGATCATCAGGTCGTCAATATGGAGTTTGAAGGCGGCGCCACGGCGGTATTCACGCTTGCGGGCTGTTCCAAATACGGCGACCGCCGGACAACGATTTTCGGCTCCGCCGGAGAAATTTTCTGCGACGGGAAGAAGATTCTTCTCTATTCCTACCTGCGTGACCGGACGACCGAAATCAATATCGAGCCGGACAACGGCACCCCAGCAAAATATCATGGCGGAGGCGACAAGAACTGTCTGGAAAGCTTCATCGACGCGCTCCGTGAAAACAATCCCGAACTCATTGTCAGCGGCGCCGACATTTCTTTGGAAACTCATCTCATGGTCTTTGCCGCGGAACGCTCCCGCAAAGAAAAACGCACAATCCTCATGGATGAGCTGCGTTCGGAAAAGTGACCGGTGTGCGCATGGCGGACAGGGTTCTCTGGACAGGTGATCATCTCAAGCTTGAAATCGGGCGTCAGGTTTTGTTCGGCGATGCCTCCTTTTCCATCAATGACGGCGAACGCGTGGCTCTGGTCGGGCGCAACGGATGCGGCAAATCGACCCTGATGAAGATCATTGCCGGACTTGATACATTGTCCGGGGGTGAAATCACGATGGCGAAAAATATCCGCATTGCCTATATGCCGCAGGATTTTACGCTGGACTCTGAGGCAACGGTCCGTTCGGTTGTGACCGAAGGAGTCCAATATTTCACCGGTATACTCAAACGCTATCAGGAACTTCCTGCGACTTCGCCGGAACATGAACGGCTTGAACATCTTCTGACGTATCACGATGCGTGGGACACGACAAACAAGATCGAAACGGTCCTTGCAAAGCTCAATTTGAATGATGCGGAGAAAAAATGTTCGCTGCTTTCCGGCGGCGAACGGCGGCGCGTCATGCTGGCGCGGAGCATTATCGCGGAACCCGATCTGCTTCTGCTGGATGAACCGACCAACCATCTGGATGTGGAAATGATCGCGTGGATTGAAGATTTTCTCGCCTCCTACAAAGGAGCGTGCCTGTTTGTAACGCATGACCGTTATTTTCTGGACCGTCTGGCAACCCGGATCGTTGAACTGGACAACGGCAGATTTTTCTCCTGCGCCGGTTCTTACGCCGATTTTCTGGCGGCGAAAGAGGAACGTGAATATAATGAAGACGTTCTGGAACAGAAACGCAAGAATTTTCTCCGGCTGGAAGTTGAATGGGTGCGCCGTTCTCCGAAAGCCAGACTCCGCCGCAATCTCGGCAGATTGAAGCGTTATGATGAGATTGCTGCGCAGAAAGGTCCTGTCCGGACAGGCAGTATTGATCTGATCATTCCCAAGGCGATGCGCCTCGGGAACAAGGTGGTGGAGGTCAGGGAGATATCCAAAAATCTCGGCGGGAAAGAACTGTTCCGGAATTTCTCCTATGAATTCAGCGCCGGGCAGAAAACCGGTATTGTCGGCGGCAACGGATGCGGCAAGACAACGCTGTTGAAAATGATCACCGGACAGCTTCAGCCCGATTCCGGCGAAGTGTTTGTCGCGCCGACCGTCGAGTTCAATTATATTGACCAGGGGCGTATTGCCCTGAATCCGGAGAACAGTGTTCTGGAGGAGATTTCCGAGGGGCACGATTTCATCAATCTGGGCGAGGAAAAGATTTCCATCTGGGGGTATCTGAAACGTTTTCTGTTTGAAGACGACCGGATCAATACGAAGATCAAAAATCTTTCCGGCGGCGAGAAAGCGCGCCTGACGCTTGCCAAAATTCTGCGCGGCGGCGGTAATTTCCTGATTCTTGACGAGCCGACCAACGATCTGGATCTTTCAACACTGCGCATTCTGGAAGAGGCGTTGATCCATTACGATGGCTGTCTTGTGGTAGTCAGCCACGACCGTTATTTCCTGAACCGTGTCTGTGACCATATCATCGCGTTTGAACACAATGCAGATCTTGTGGCGAGCGTGGGCGATTATGATTATTATCTGGCTAAAAAACAGAAACGTTCCGCTGCTGCGGAGCGTCCGAAAGAATTGCCGAAAAAGAACAATGAACCTGTGGCGCCGGTTCGGAAGAACCAGCCTAAAAAGCTTTCATTCAAGGAAGCGCGCGAACTGGAATCTCTGGAAGGCGTGATTGCCGGTGCAGAGAGCCGGATTGCCGAAATTGAAACCATGTTTGCCGATCCTGACTTTTTCCGGAAACACGGCAGAGAATCCGTGTCGCTTCAGGAGGAACTGGATCAGGCGAAGGCGGATCTGGAAAACCATTATCTCCGCTGGGAGGAGCTCGAAACCAAACGTGCCTCCTTTGAGAAATGATATACCGCAGATCCGGTCAGATGCATTGCATCATTTTCAATGCAGACCGTTCAGGCTCAATTTCGGAACATCTCCGTATACTTTGAAATAAAGGATGCGAGCCTGTTCCGATGCCGGGTCAAGCAGAAATGCCGCACGGGCATATCTGGCGGCAAGGTGTTTCTTGCCGTCCATCAGGGCGCGTTCCCCCGCAACATAGAGTTTCATCGATGTCATGCGATCCTCCGGCTTGATTACCCGGAACACGGAATAAACCGCCGATACAGGCAGGAAACGCGGTGGCGGTTCAATCTTATAAAACCACGAAAGTTTATTGGAATGGTATTTCATCAGATTGACCGGAGAGTCGCCGCGAATTGTTTTGGCGGCGGCGATATAGCGTTCCGAGTAAATGTGCATCGGGCCGAGATATCCTTCGTTGAAGATGAAGAAGTCCGCATTCAGGTCGTTGCAGAATTTGGCAAGCTGGAGCTCCGTCCCATGATAAATCAGATTCAGGTAGAGCTGGGTGGGACGGCGGATGCGTTCCAAACCAAACTGCGGCTGGAGCGCAATTGCGGACCCTGCATAACATTTCAGCATCGGGCCGACCGTGAAATCGGTAATCACGCATTTGCCTTCCACGCGGGATTTACGGAACCATTCGATCAGGAGCGCAGTTTCCCGCAGATGCACATCGCTTGAATAACGGCGGCGTCCGGCAAGCGAGACAACGGACTCCAGAAGAAAAAGAATCACGAGAAGCGTCCAGACGGTGCCTCGGGCGATCAGGCAGACGGTGCGCTTCGTGAGCTGTTTCGACCAGAAGACAAGCCCCCGCAGGTAATCGTCACAGAGCAGCATCAGCGAGAGAATCAGGAAAATGATCAGAAACTCATGGTAGCGGACGATGTAGAGGAACCCGATTGTAAAGACTCCGGTGAATGTGAAAAAGAAAAAGGAGCGCGGCATTCCCCGGCGGACAAACCGGTAGATCACCGGCGGAAACGGCGCCAGCAGAAGCAGGAGATAAAACAGAGTCAGGGAGAACGGCAGGAAAGCGATTGCCGTATTCAGCATTTTCAGCGGAGTCCTGATTCCGGGGATTACGCCCAGAGAGGGAAAATAAGTCACGAGAATCTTCCAGTTCGCCGAGTGCATGGCGGGAGTCCACATCATCCGGGCGTCATACGTGAGCAGGTCCGGGTCGCGCGGCTTGATATTGTTGAATTTAAGCTTTGCCGCCGTCAGGTCTCCGAAATGGCTGTAATGGGAGACATAACGCGGCGTTTTGACGCAGAAGTTCCAGAGCAGGAGCAGCAGGCACGGCAGAAGAAGGGTTGCGGGAAGACGGCGCCTGAAGCCCGGTTTTTTATATTTTCCGCCGAAAATGAAAGTAAAAAGAAGCGACGGCAGGAGAATGACGATCAGCGGCGACATGATAAGATCGTACGTGCGGTTGAACGGAATCAGAATGGAACTTAACACCACGGAGGCGGAAATGATGATCCAGCAGTTCCGGCGGCATGTTGAGATTTTCCCACTGAGGAGGTAACGGAACAGTTCGAAAATCACGATCGCGCTGAGAAACCCGAGGCTGAGGTCCCAGGATGAAAACAAACCGAAAACAACCAGTCCCAGCAGGAGATATTTCCATTTTGCAGGGCGCGTGCAGCAGGAGTAAAGCAGAAGCAGGAATGCCGTCACCAGAGGCAGGGCGAAGTTGCCCCGGATGATGTCCTGTCCGGTGGACCGTGCGATAGCGGCGATCGCCACGGCGTGCAGCAGCCCGCCCGCCAGAGCCAGAGACCGACGGCAGCGCAGGGTCAGGAGAAGCAGAAAAATAAAACCGGAGGAGAGGCTGATCCACGCCCGGAGCTGAAAACTTGCCCACTGCGCCAGATACACATTGTCCTGAAACCGTTTTTCCTGCGGGGTCGGCGCGGGATCTTTGAAGATCAGGGATTTTGCCCGGTATCCCCATCCGAGAAACCATTCCAGCGCCATGATCATCTGGCTGTAGGGGGGGATATCCTCAAGCCCGTGCAGATTTTTATCTGAAGCCGGCACGCCTTTTCCTGCTGCGATATCCTGCGTATAGCCGAACATCATGGCGCTTTCGATCGTGAACGGCATGAAGTTTTTATGGGTTACGGGGAGAAATTTGCCGAAAAAGCTCTGTTTGACGGGCCTTGCGTCACCGATGATTCCTGCGACTGCCTCCGCTTCACGGTTGTAATTGTGCGTGCGCATTGCGAATGCGGCGAGACAGCAGACAAGGAACAGGATCAGGTTCAGGGTACGCGGATGTGTTTTCAGAAAATTCATGTCAGTATGCTTTCCTCATTTGAGATGACTGGATGGAAAGTTCGTCGCGGTATTTTGCCACAGTCCGGCGCGCGACATCGAATCCGCGTTCTTTCAGGAGCTTGGAAAGCTTGCTGTCGGAAAGCGGTTTGGCGGGGTCTTCTTTGGAAACCAGTTCCTGAATCATATCCTTGATCGCATGGGAGGAGACTTCCTCGCCTTCCTCGGACTGGAATCCGCCGGAGAAAAAGAACTTGAACTCGAACAATCCCACGGGCGTCTGCATGTATTTGTTCGCCACGGCGCGGCTGATGGTCGTCTCGTGAAGCCCGAGTTTATCCGCCGCCTGCTGCATGGTCATGGGTTTCAACGCCTTTGCACCGTACTTCATGAAGTCGTACTGCGTGGAGACAATCAATTCGGCAATGCGGCGGATCGTGCTTTTGCGCTGGTCGATGTTATGGATGAGCAGCTTGCCGTCCGCGATCTTGCTGCGGATATACGCCTTGTCCTCAGGTGAAACCGCCGGGTCTTCCAGCATTTTCATGTAACGGTCGGAGATGGAGAGCCGCCCGCTGAACGGATCATTCTGGACGATGCGGAAGGAATCGCCGTCTTTTTCAACGATTACCTCGGGGATGACGTAAAGCGGCGTGGATGGCGTGACGGCGTTTCCGGGATGCGGATTCAGGAGACGAAGCTCCTCGATGAGTTCATTGAGATGATCCAGCGTGATATTCATCTTTTTGGCGATCAGCGGCAGACGGTTATGCGCCAGGTCATCCAGATGATTCTTGATGAGCCGGATCAGATCCTGATTCTGCGACCCCGCCGCTTTCAGTTGAAGAAGCAGACACTCTTTCAGGTCACGCGCCGCGATGCCGGGAGGCTCAAAGGACTGGACCAGCGCAAGCGCCTGTTCCGCCTCGTCCAGCGTGCAGTTGACCGACTGGGCGATTTCCGCCGCCGGCGTTTTCAGATACCCTGTTTCGTCGAGACTGCCGATCATATATTCCGCCGCGTCCGCAACTTTCTGCGGCACATCGGCGAAGCGGAGCTGGTCGAGCAGGTATTCCTGAAGCGAAGTCTCCGCCACAATGGAATCGAAAATATAGTTGCGCCGTTCCTCCTCCTCGGCGGAGTATTTCGACTGCTGCGGGATATCCGGCGGATCATCGTGAGAAAATGCGTCCCATGCTTCGGGAGTTTCCGCGATTTTGTCGAGATGCTCCTCGAAATCCTCCCGGTTGGAGTCCAGCATATGCGACTCGTCCGCATCGGGGCGCAGGTCCGGAGTCTGCGGCAGCGCAGGCAGATCCGCATAAGGATCATCCGCCTCGCCGGAGGAAGGTTCCTCGCGCTTCTCGTCAAGCTCCAGAACAGGATTCGAGCTGAGTTCAAGTTCCACTTTTTCTTCCAGCTCCATGACCGGCGCCATGAGAAATTCCAGAGAGAGGATCTGTTGCGGGGCGAGAGTCTGTTCCTGCCTCAACTCCGTATTTTGTGAAAAACTGTTCGCCTGTTCCATAGTTCCAACAATAAAATTTTGCAATAAAAATCGATTTTCTATTTTACAATACAGCAGAAAGAATTATAATAAACCCGCGAAAGATAAAAAAACAAGTAAAATTTTCCGGGAAGTGAAAGGTTATTCGTGAATATTCAGGGTAAATTCGGAATCACGGTGCTCGGCAGCGGGAGCAAAGGCAACGCCAGCGTGATTCATGGTCCGGAGGGATTGATCCTCCTTGACGCCGGTTTCACGGCAAAGGAGCTCGAAAACCGCATGTGCGCGTGCGGAATTCACGCCTCCGACATCAAAGCAATCATCGTGACGCATGAACACAGCGACCACATGAAGGGATGCCGCGTGTTTTCCAACAAATACGGCATCAAGACTTACATGACCTCTCTGACATGCAGCGGGGGACTGCGCGCGAATCTGCTGCCGGAACGCAAGACTCTTTTTTCCACCGGGTGCGCATTCGAACTCTGCGGCATGAGAATCGAGGCGTTCACGGTTCCGCATGACGTCGATACGGTCGGATTCGTTTTCCGCGTCGGAGACCGGAAACTGGGCGTGGCGACGGATCTCGGGCATCTCAATATGCTGGCAAGGCAGAAGCTTCATGACTGCGCCGTGCTGGTCCTCGAATCGAATCATGACAAGACACTCCTGATGAATTCACCGCGTCCGATTCAGCTCAAGCGCCGGATCATCGGACGGCACGGGCATCTCAGCAACGACGACGCTCTTGATTCTCTTTCCGAACTTCTGACGGAACATACCCACGATCTGATTCTTGCGCATCTGAGCGGAGAATGCAATAATATGCAACTTCTTCAGAAACTGGCGCTTGACAGGCTGGCGAATCTCCAAAGACGGGATATATTACTGGAAATCGCAAAGCAGGAGATGCCGCTCGCGACCCGCTGGCTGTTGTAACAGGAAACGGAACCCGGTCAACATGAAGGTGTGAAATGGCAGACGGAACAGACATACAGATGGACAATGCCCGGAATCAGACCGTGTCTCTGGGGGCTCCGTTGCCCGCGGATTCCGGACGCAGGCCCGTCAAGATTTTCTGCCATCACTGCCAGCAGAAGCTGGACGTCACAAGCCTGGAACCGTTTTCCCGTTTCGCCTGCCCCATGTGCGGGACGGAGCTGATCGTCCCGACCTGGTTCGACAATTATCTGCTTGAGGAACCCGTCGGGACCGGCGGGATGGCGACCGTTTACCGGGCGCTGGACATCGCGCTCGACCGTGAAGTCGCAATCAAGATTTTGAAAGAGGAAGTGCTTCCCGCCAGCGAGCTTTCCGACCTTTTCCTGAACGAGGCACGAACCGCCGCCACGATCAACCATTACGCTGTCGTTCCCATCTATACCTGCGGGATATGCGACGGCAAGACCTATATTGTCATGCAGTTCATGAACGGCGGTTCTCTGGAACAGAAGCAGAAAGCCTGCGAAAATCTGACCGTCCCGGTGAATGATGCCGTCAAATGGATTCACGATATTGCCGAAGGGCTGGAAAACGCCGGCAAACATGGCGTCATACATCACGACGTGAAGCCCGCGAATATCATGCTGGATACCGACGATAATGTCAAAATCGGGGATTTCGGGCTCGCACAGGTTGTGAAAGCGGAAGCCGTCGGCACGCAGAAACCCGTAACCGCATGGGTCAGCCCGAACTACGTAAGCCCGGAACGGATATCCACAGGAACCGAAACTTATCCGGGAGATATTTACAGTCTGGGCGCGACATTTTACCATCTTGTAACCGGAATCACTCCGTTTTCCAATCCGAATATTGAGGAATTGATCTGGATGCGGACCAGACACAATCCCGTCGCGCCGAATCAGCTCCGCCCCGATCTGGCGCCGGAACTTTCCTCGCTGATCATGAAAATGATGAACCGCGCGCCGGACATGCGCCCTTCCTACCGTGAGATCATTACAACGCTGGAGGTCTACATGAAGCGCACCATGCCGAATTCCTCCAGCATGAGGCGCTACGCCAGCAGCGTCCGGAAATCAGTTCCGCCCGTTTCCCCCGGAGTCTTGAAAAACGGCGCTCCCGCTCCGGTTCAGGCAGCCCCTGCCGGTGCCGCGGCATCCGAGGCGGAACCGCCGGTACAGCCCGGCGCATTTCAGCGTTTTCTGTATCACCCTCTGGTAATCATCACGGTTTCCATTTTTCTGCTGGTGGTGATTCTGATTGTCGCATTTCTTCTGTTTTCCAGCGGCGCCAGCCATGAGAGCGCAATGAGCCGGCCGGAACGGATCATCGGAAGCGAGGCGGCATCATGATGAAGATTCACTCAAAACTTCTTCTTTTCATCGGGATGACGGCGGTGCTGGCTGCGGCTGCGGCTCTCTGTATCGCTTTCATTGCCATGAATCAGTTCCTTACGAGATTCCGGCTTCAGGAGTCTGCATATTCTTCGCGAATCATGAAAGATACGGCAAAGACAGCGATTATTTATGAGGCGAAACTGATTGATGAACAGGCGAATCTGCTGTTTGTCCAGCTTGAAAATCTTCTGAAGAACACCCGTCTTTACCGGGGACAGGAGAAAAAAAATGCAATGGATTTCGTAAAGGAAAATCCGCTGGCGGATCAATATGTCCGCTGCAAATTCCGTGAAAAGGAGCCGGGGCGTTTTCTCATGCTGAACTCCTACCCGGACACGGTAACGCCGATCTCTCTGAAAACGCATCCGGAACTGATTGAATTCATTCTTGCCCAAAAGGATAAGAAGGAGAGCCGTTCTCTGGTTTATTCTCCGGGAAATGAGTTTGTCCCCGCGTCATTGTGGCTGGTCCTCTCCTACCGGACGGATCAGGACATTGCCGATGGAGTCTTTTCCGCGATCATGCTGCGGCTCAACGATCATTTCATTCCGCTGGTTCTGGCAAAAGATCCGGCGGATCAGCGGCGGTATCTGCTGTTCGACGGAAAAAATATTCTCTGCAAGTCGCCGGAACTTTTCAAACCGCGGCATCCGGTGGATCTTTATGATCTCTGCATGAAAACGAACGCCAATATCCCCGGCAATGCGGGAACCCGCCTGTTAACCCAGAAGGACGGCTGTCTTCTTGGAACGGCGGCAGCCAATATCCTGACTCCCGAATATGCTGCGGAACAGGTGCGGCTGATCTGCTTTTTCAATGTTGAAGAAAATCTTCCCAACTTCTTCGATTATATCGATTCCTGCTTCAGAATGGCTTTCCTGATTGCAGTCGGCGTGGCGCTTGCGGGACTGCTCATGCTGCTTCCGGTCATGGGGATTACCGCCAGAAGCATTGCCGACCCGATCGCGCATGCGACGGGGTTTGCCAATGCCCTTGCCCGCAATGAATTTCCTCCGGAACCGCTGAAAATGTCCGGGGCGGAGGAACTGGTGATTCTGGGAAAATCCCTGAATTTCATGCGGGACCGTCTCAGCAGCACGATCTCAAAACTGAAGCGGAGCCATGAGCGGGAATCCGCCGCGCGCAGGGAAGCCGAGGACGCCAATGTGCTGAAATCTGAACTCCTGTCCAGACTCTCCATTGAACTGCGGAATCCGCTGAACTCAATCAAGGGATTTTCCGCCTTGATCCTGAAAGATGTGGAAAAACGGAAAGACGCCTATCCTTCCGAGCTGAAACCGATTGCAGCCACAATCCATGAGTGCGCTGAAAACCTGAATGATACGGTCAGCGCCCTGATTGAGCTGGCAAAACTCGACCGGGCTCCCCATACTCCGCGTCTTGAGGAAACCGACACGGCGGTTCTGCTGAAAAATGTCATGGAGCGCAATTCCCAGTATGCCGCCCACCGTTCCGTCACCCTTGAGGGGCGTTATCTGCCGTCCGCTCTTTCCGTCATCATTACGGACCCGCAGATCCTGACCCATGCCCTCTGCCTTGCCGAAGCGAGCCTGATCCGGCTGCTTCCCGCAGGCGGCAAAGTGTCGGTGACCTGCGGCGGCAATGAGGGACAGCTTCAATTCTGTGTTGAAGATTTGCGCCCGGCGGGGAGGAAACCTTTCCGCTCCCTTGCCGCAGCCTATCAGTGTTATCACAACGGCGACAAGGAAAACGTCACATCCGGCGAGGTGTCTTCAATCCTCAACCTGATGATCATGGAAGAAAATGCGGAACTTCTCGGAGCGGAACTGTCCGTTGCGGAAACGGAACAGGGCAATACCCGTATCTGTGTTTCTTTCAGCAAAAGCGATATCCTGAACGGAATTCCGGCGGATTCACGGAATCAGAATGCACTTACGGATATCCGGACCGGCATCGTGCCGAATCCCAGCCATGCCCGCCACGGCAGGCGCAGGCATTCCGAAGCCAGAGTGCTGGTCGTTGATGAGAATGACCTGAACCGCAGGTTGATTTCCATGATCCTTTCCGATACGGAGGCGCATCTTGAGTTCGCCGTATCCGCCGCGGAATGCATGAAGATCCTGAAAAACAGAAAATTCGATATTCTGATTCTTGACCTTGACTCCGGCAATATGGACGGAGAAGAGATTCTTGCAATGCTCAGGGAGGACAGACATCATGAAACTATGGTGGTGATTCTGGCGTCCTATCTGGAAGAGGAGCTGCGCCGCCGGTATCTTTCGCTCGGTGTGCGGCATTGTCTGCTGAAACCGATCAATATCGACATCCTTCATGACGCAGTCCGTCAGGGATAAGGAGGCGGAATGCGGATTTTTCTGACGGCATTTCTGTCCGGGTTGTTCTGCATCTTCGGGAGTTCCGCCGCGGAAAAGACGCCGGATACGCCCGTTACGGACGCCCGTCTTTTCAGCGCAGTGACGGTAGAGGAGCTGGTCCGTCTGGTCCCCGAAGCAAAGGAACTTTACGAGGGTCCGTGGGGGAGACATGATTTCATTGTATTGACCTGCCGTTTCTTTCCGGTCCGGGAGTGGCTCGGAAGCATGAACTCCGATGTGTTGGAACCGCTTTCCGGCGGAGATACGGAACTGAAGCTGATTCAACTTCTGGTCCTGAAAGAATCCGGAACTGGATTTACGATCGAAGATGCAGGGGGGTATCTTGAGAGCTCGAAGCAGGTATTCTCCGCAAAAAACAGAAAAACGGGGAAGATCCTGACGCTGTCCGTTTCCAAAGAGGAGTCGCGTCTTCTTCCCGACGGTATGAAGAGCCGGAAGACACCGGAGGGAATCACATACATTTCCAAAGAATATGCGGCGGACGTTTCGGCGGCGGCAGGCGGAAAGGATGTGGTTTCCCATACGTTCGGCGGACACTGGAAGCTGATTCTGAAGTATCATCTTGACGGAAAGAAGACGCCTGTTTTCGATGAGATACAGGTGTTTGCCGTGAAATGAATTTTTCCATATTGCGCAAACGGCGGTATGCCGGAAACAATTTCAAAAAACGGACGCAGTGTCTGCCGCATTTTCCGCTTCCTGGACAGAACTTCCTTTCATGACTTGATTTGCAGAGCGGCGCGGGTTACATTATGCCGTTAATTTCAGTGGAGCGGAAAATAGAAAATGAACGAGATCAATAGTCTGAATGATATCAGGGCGCTGGTTGCGTTTTCGACGGTAAACGGAGAAGACGCCGCAGGGTTGATGAAATTCATTCAATCGGATGTCAGGCTGGAAAAAATCAAGGAGAATCCCAAACGCTCCATCTTCCGCATGACGGATGAAAACGGCAGAATGCTTTACCTGAAACTTTTCGGAAAGCAGAAATTTCCGTTCAACGTCATCCGTTTCTATGCCGCCAAAGAATACCGGATTGCAAAGGCGCTTCAGAAAGCATCCGTGCCGATCATCAACTATCTTGCATGGGCGACTTTGAAAAACGGCGGCGGATTCTGTGTCTCCGAGGGGCTTCCGCAAGCGGTTTCCGGCAGGCAGTATTTCTTCCAGACCGCAAGATTTGACGCTCAGAAACGGCGGGTTTTTCTGGAACGGATCGCGGAACTGACGTGTGCGCTTTACAAAAGGCATTTTTATCATCCTGATTTCCATACATCCAATTTTCTTTTTGATCTGTCCGCCGGGAAAGCATGTCTTGTCGATCCGTGGGGAATCCGGGAAGTGATTTTTTTTCCCGAATTCAGAAAAGTCGAAATGTGTTCCCCGTGGATGGAACTGCAGGATTACCTGACCGACGACGAGATCATGGAGGGGCTTCTGTCCTCGTCACTTGCAAAAAATAAATTCGCGGCGCTTGAGCTGATGGACCGCGCAAGAGCCGCATACCGCAGACAGGAGGAGCTCCGCTGGCCTAAGACAAAACGGCGGATTCTCAGCGGCAGGGCAAAGTTCACCACGCTCGAAACGCGCGGCAGTGACCGTTATTACTGGCGCCATACGCAGTGGTTCACGCCGCCGGAGCAGTTCGAAGTGGATCCCGCATGGGAAATGAAATCCTACCCCGCTGCCGAAGCGGAAAAGATATGGCTGGATTCTTTCCGGAAATATCAGAAGGAACTGCCGCTTCTCAGGGTCGTGCATCCGGATAACAGCTCCGACCTTTATTTCAGTTCAAAGTCGAACACCACCGGCAGATGATCCGAAAAGCGGACATCCGCCACCCGGAAATCAAGCGGCCGTATTTCCGGCGAATAGAGAATGAAATCCAGTTGTTTTTCCGCGTTCCATGAAGGAAATGTCGGCGTATTGTAAAGATTTGCATTGCGCAGAGACAGTTTCTCCATGAATGCCGCGAGCTCGTCATCACCGTCCAGAGTATTGAAATCTCCGCCTATGATGACCGGTTTCCCGCGCGGAATAAGACGGCTCAGATGTTTGAGCTGAATCTTGCGGGAGCGTTTCACCAATGCCAGATGAACCAGAAAGATATGGATGCCGTTGAGTTCGACTTCGATGATGAGGCGTTTGAATCCGATGGGAAAGTAATGGAACGCATACGGTGTCAGTCTCTGCTTTGTGAGCAGGGCGTTTGCCTGCCGGCGGAGGATCGGAATCCGCCGGGAGAGAGAATCCAGCCCGTATTTCACGCCGCAGTGGTAATATTGATTCAGCGCCATGGCGACCCGGTCCGCCTGATTGACATAATCCGTCCGGAAGGAGCCCGTATCGACTTCGACCAGCCCGACGATATCCGCTTTTGCAGCGGAGATGAACCGGATGATGTCGTCCAGCGGCTTTTCCGGTGTCCGGAGGTAACGGTGTGCCGTCAGGATGTTTTTCCCCATGCCGCCGGGCGCGCCGGTGCCGTAAGCGATATTGTAAACGAGAAATCTCATGATTCAGTTTTCTTTCCTGTATCTGTTAATATATATGCGAAATCCGAATTGCCAAAACGAAATTCGGTGCTAAATTATCATGGAACGGTAAAATTTTATAAATAAACGGAAAATCATTTGCTTAATATGCCGGAATGGTATAATATATTGCATGGAAAATTTTAGGAGAGTTCTGAAATGCTGTTGGAAATGTGCAAAAGCAAGATTCACAGGGCAAGACTGACGCACTGCGATCTTGACTATGAAGGAAGCCTTGAAATCGATATCGCGTATCTGGAAAAAGCCAATATGCTTCCTTACGAGAAAATTCTGGTCGTCAATGCCACAAACGGGGAGCGTCTTGAAACTTACGCGATTCCCGGAGAACGCGGTTCCGGAGTGTTCCGCCTGAATGGCGCGGCGGCACATAAAGGCAATGTGGGAGATATTGTGACAATTATGTCTTTCGCCGGTTTCACGCCGGAGGAGGCAAAGGAACATCTTCCGGATATCATTGTCTTGAATGAGAAGAATGAGGTGATCGCCAGACGCAAAGGACGCAAAGTCCTGCCTCTGGACTGAATAACAGGAGACAAGAGGGGTGCCGCCGCGGCGGTGCTGCGGGAATATGAATCTGACCGGCAACAAAAAGAAACGGCGGGGAACCGCGGGGCAGGTGTTGACCGAATATGCGGCAATGCTTGTGATCTGTGTTCTTTTCACCGTAATGCTTTGTGCGTTGCTGGCGGCATTTTCCCAGTATGGAGCGAGATTGATCGGGCTTGTTTCGTGGGAGCCGAATCCTCCGGACAGGTCGCAGATGGAACAAATCATCTCAGGGACTCTTTAACAGTAACAGCAAGGAGTAGAAACAATGAAACTCAGAAGACACAGAAGAAAAGGACAGGCGATCGTCGAGTACATCATCATCATCGTCATTGTCGCGGTTGCGGCTCTTACTGTCATGGGGCTCTTCAGCGACCGTATCCGGACGATCATCGCAGGTGTAGCCTCCACGTTCGGTGACAACAAGGCGGCGGCGGAAGTCGATAACAACAAATCCGCCGATATCCTGAAGAACATGGATAAAGACGGAATCGACATCAGCGGCGAATAACACCTTTCCGCGTTCAGTTTCTTTTCTGCCGGCTGAATCCGCTTCAGCCGCGGGTTTTTTCAGCCCGTTCTCCGGAACGGGAGGGACTTTCCGTGAGTTTCTTTTGTCCTGAAACCGGACGGGGTGTATTGCATGAAATTTCTCTCATACCGTAAAAACAGAAAACGGGAGCATGGAGCGGCGATTGTCGAATCACTGCTTTCCATGTTTGTGATTTTTCTTGTACTGTTCGGGCTGCTTCAGGTTTTTTACTTCGTGATCGGGCAGTATTTCATCGACTATGCGGCGATCCGCGGAGCGCGTTCCCGCGCCGTCGGGTTCCGTGACTATCTCATCGGGCGCGAAGTCCGTGTCAATGCCCTTCCCGCCTCGGGAGACATCGTTTCCCCGACTCTGGACGAGAATTCCACCGCGGACAGGTTGACACGGGAACGTTCCTACATCAACAGTTATGTCGGCGGCAACCGGTGGCTCGAATATGAATTCTGGTATGGAAAATCAAGCGATGAAAACCGGAAAGTCAATACCACGCTCACTTATACCGCCGCCGTAAGCATGGACATGACCGATCTCTATACGAAATTCACTGACTATGCGTTTCCGGATGCCTATCTGAAACATCTTTTCTTCGGCAAGGGGAACGGAATTGACCTGGAGGGCAAAGCTTCCCTGACCGATTACAGCTCGAATTACATCGAAAACAACAGCGGAGGCAACTGATGAAAGCGCTTCGCCATCTCCGGCGCAGATTCCGGCGGGAACGGGGGCAGACTCTGATTCTCGGAGTCATGGCAATGGTCATCATCCTTGTCGGGATTCTGGTCCTCTTTGATGTCCAGCGGGTAATCCGCGGCAAGGTGAAGGTCATGTCCGCGATTGACTCCGCCGCTCTGACCGGCGCCAGATGGCAGCAGAATACCTTGAACCTGATCGGGGAAATGAATCTGGTCAAGGCATGTACCGTGCTGATTACGGAGCCCGCCTACCAGATCGGGGGCGATCCCGGCAGTTTTCTGGGAAATGCTGAGAATGACGACCGGGAACGGCTCAGAACTTCCGCGGACATGTTGACGCAGATGCAGATCCGGGTGGCGTTCGTCGGTCCGCTGATCGGGTTCGGCGCCGCACAGCAGGCGGCGAAAAACAACGGGCTTACCTACAATGAGAGCTGCAATACATTCCTCAATGAGATGCTCAATGACATCAACAGCGAGGAATATTATGGAAATCCCGATATCGTGAGCCAGGAATATTACGGATTCAGATGGCGGGAACCTTATGCGAATATGGTCGCGGAGATCCTCGGCGGTTCGGGCGGCGAATCCAAAGGGGTGGCGGTCGGAACCAACGTCGATTACCTCGGCATGCCGAAACTGATTGCGGACAAATCCGAAAAGCCTCCGGTCACGGTGGTGAACTATCTCCGGAACCGGACCGTCATGGAAGCGATTGCCGCGGATGACTGGTGTACCCTCCGGGCTCTGCTCCCGAATGACGACGGGATTTACTATCAGGAAAAATGGTGGGGGAATATCAGGCTTGAGCGAAGCACGAAGTCGCTGGAGGGTTCGGAAATCCTGCCGGTTCACATTACGGCATACAGAGGCGAAGACGTCTACACGCGGGCGGATGAAAAAGGAATGCTGGATGAAGTCATCAAGCGGGTTCCCGGACGGGAGGACGAGCTGAAAAGACTGGGAACCGTATATGACAGATACGATAAAGGCGATAAGAACGACACGGACGGAAAAAACAATCCTCTGCCGGAGATTTCATGGGCGACGTTTGATAATGACTGGTGTTCCTATTCCGAATATGGAGTTGACAAAAGCGGATGGGAAAACTATCTGCGCGGCCCCTTTCAGGAAGGCGTGGATTACCGGTCCGGAGCGCTTTCCTATTTTTCGATCCGGGTTCCCGATGAGACGATTCTGAAGCAGTTTCAGTTCAAGAGAAAATTTGCGAAGGATCATCCTTTCCGTTTCGGAGGAGCTCAGAGCGGCATGGGACGGAAGATCAATCAGTATGGAGCCGAAACGGAACAGGCGTTGGATTATTTCGACGATGATTCCTATTACATTACATTCGACGCTACGGCAAAGCCGCTCGGGTATCTGAAAACGGAGGAGGGGGCGATCCGTTATCCGTTCGTTGCCGGCATGGTTCTGCCTGTTTTCGATAAAGTGACCCTGATCCCCGTTTCCCTTGAACCTGTTTACGGGATGCCCATGGATGACCGGGCATGGATCATTTACATCACGAAGTATCTGCCCGCGCTCGGCACTGTGAACAATATTGATGATGTGCAGGGGATTCTGGACCCCGCAGATTTTGCCCTGTGTCAGAGATATCATAATCTGATCAAAAAGCTGGATAATCTCTCATGGCGCCTGCAGGGGCGTGCCTGGCTCAATGCCGAGGCGACGGGACATGATACTTATGATCCATTCGGCAATGTGACCGGACATGTGACGGATACCATCAACGAGGATCATTGCGACGATTGGGGCGGCGGGGGCGGAGGCGGACGCTACGGTCCGGGGAAACTTCATTGATTTATAATTTGTGAAAGGATTTCAGTTTAATATGAGTTGGTTGGGAGCAGTTGTCGGCGGAGCGATCGGAGTTTTTCTCGGAGCCGGGCTGCTGGGTGCGGTCATCGGCGGAGTCATCGGACATCTTGCCACGGGCAGCGGCGAGGACAAGGCAAAGCGCGCCAGCCGGAGGGATGAACTTCAGGCGGCATTCATTACGGCGCTTTTTTCCTGCATGGCGAAAGTTGCAAAAGCGGATGGCGCGGTCACTCAGGCGGAAGCGGATTACATCAAGGCTTTCATTCAGGCGAATTTCAGGCAGGATCAGAAACAGTTCATCCACAAGGTATTCAATGCCGCGCGCGATAATGATGTTTCCTATCGGCAGTATATCAATGAGTTCGACCAGCTTCTCGGTTACAATCCGGTGATCAAACAGAATTTTCTCGGACTGCTCTGTGAACTTGCCGCGATCGACGGCGATCTCACGCAGAAAGAGCGTGAAATCCTCCTGTATGCGGAACAGGTCTTCCGCCTGCATGGTTATGTCAACGCGTTTTTCCGTGTCCAGACGGAAAACAGCGAACAGGAAAATCTGGAAACCTATTACAAAATCCTGGAGGTCTCTCCCGAAGCCACAGATCAGGAACTGAAAAGCGCCTACCGCAAAAAATGTATTGAGTTCCACCCCGACAAGCTCCAGAGCAAAGGTCTTCCGCCTGAAATGCTTGCCCATGCCGAGAACGAGATGCGCCGCATCAATCAGGCATATGACGCCATCTGCGCATTCCGCGCAAAACAACCGGGCAAATGACGGAAAACGGGACCGATCTGATTCACTCTGTAAAGTTTACTGCGGCAAAGAAATCTTACCGTTCCGGCTGTCAGAGGTCCAGCCCGCAGAGCAGAGATTTCTTTCTGATGATCCGCCAGAATTGGAGCAGCCCGTAAGCTGACGCCGTGCAGAGAAACGGGAGCGCGGGAAGCAGGTAACGCGGAATTGCAATCGGGCCCGGCATGAAAATGTAATATCCGGCAAGCAGGAACCACAGCAGCAGATACAGAAAATGTCTGCGGTCCAGCGATGTCAGCAGGAACCAGCCCAGCCCGGGCGCGCAGCACATATACAAAATAGCTGTCACCGTGACCACGATTAAAGTTGTAATCTGTTGTGTCTGGAAGGAATCCGGCTGGATTTTCCCGGATTTCCAGAATCCCAGATTCCCGAACAGTGCATTGAAATCCGGAGCTGTGACCCTGCGCAGAGAATCCGTGCCGAAATGAAGTTTCAGATAACGGAACGGATGTTCCAGAAGAATTCTCCGCATCTTTTCATCCCGGTGCGCAAGCTGGGGGGCGGGCTGTGCGTATTTTTCAGGAGCGGTTCCGTAAAATCTGCGTTCTTCCAGACGGTGCTTTCTGATATACGGCGCAGGATCGCTTTTTCCGTCCAGATCTGCTTCCAGAGTGGAGACATTTTTCAGCAGGACCTCCGAAGAAATCGTGTCGATGCGCCAGCCGATTCCCGCAAGATGATTGCCGAGAATCCACGGGAAAATCACCGCCGCGAAGAGAAGCATGGAAATGACGATATAATTGAATTTCAGAGAAGCGCGCAACTTGTGGAAAAAGAGAATTACGATGATGCAGGGGAGAATCCAGAGGGCATTTGCCGGACGGATCAGAGCCGCGATTCCGGCAAGCAGAATCGCGCAGACGAGATTCATGCCGAAAGCGCTCTTAATGAACCGGAGGAAGAAATATCCCTGGAATGCGACGATCAGCGCGAACAAGGTATCCGGCAGGAACATCGGGCTCAGAGCAATCGCCGTCGGATTCAGCGCGAACAACAGCCCGGCAATCAGCCCGGCATAGTCCGAGCCGAAAAGCCGCCCCGAAAAATAGACGGGGAAAATAATCGCCGCCCCGAGCAGACATCCCATCACGATACAGAATGCGAGACTGCCGCCGCTTACGGCGAACAGCCCGGCGAGCCATGCCGGATACAGCGGGGCGCGAACCTGATCGAGCGAGGCGATCTTATAGGCGGGCGTTCCCGACGGGAAAATTGCGATGCTGGACGGATAGCGGGCGCGGAACGTGCCATGTTTCAGAATCTGCTTCGCGGAGGCAAGGAATGAATCGCTTTCAGGGCGCATTTGAAGGTCAGGATTGCTCAGTCCCGGCAGTGCGAACAGCAGGCGGATCACGAACGCCAGAACGAAAACCGAAAAAAGCAAGGCTGTCATCCGTTTTTTCGACCGGATTGCGGCTGCCAGCTCGCCGGAGGATGCGGATACTTCCCGCCGGATTGTTCCCAGACGCGCAAAACGCCACCGGAATGCGGTCCAAAGCCCCTGAATGCCGTCATGCCACTTGATCTTTTTGCCTTCATTGATTTTACGCGGATTGTAGGAAACGGGAACTTCGCGGATTTCAAAGCCCATACGCAGGAGCTTTGCCGTGATTTCAGGTTCCCATTCGAATTTATCGCCTTCAATCAGCATGGAACGGATCAGAGGTCCGTCAAATGTCTTGTAGCAGGTCGGTTCATCCGTCAGATTGGAGTGGTAAAGCAGATTGATCCAGAACGTCAGCAGAAGCCCGCCGAGGTAGAATGACGGAGAAGAATAGAGCCGGTTCCGGTTCTCCTCCTCGCGTGAACCGTAGACGACTCTGCACTCTCCGTCCAGTATCGGGCGGATGCACTTTTCATAATCCCCCGGATCATATTCCAGATCGGCGTCCTGAATAATGACGACATCTCCGGTCGAAGCCTTGATTCCGGTTTTGACGGCGGAGCCCTTGCCCCCGTTTTTTTTCGTCAGATAGAGAATTTCCGCCCGTGATTTCCGGTGTTCCTGAACCCATTTTTCGATCAGGGCAGGAGAACCGTCAGTTGATCCGTCATTTACAATGATGATTTCCAGTGACGTGGAAATGACGGCTTGAACGACCTTGTCCAGAAGGGCTGTGACGGTTCCTTCCTCGTTGTAGACAGGAATAATGACAGACAGTTTTTTCGATGTGGAAACCATAGCTCTCCCGTTTCTGAACCCGCAATATAGCATGGAAAACCATAAGTTGCAAATCACAAACCCGCAGGCGGGAACTCTCCCCCCTGTTTCCTGAAACTCAAAGGACCGGCGTCATCAGGGCGCAGACACTTTCCAGAAGTTTCTGCGGACGGGTTCTTGACGCGAGGTAGGCTTCTCCCATTTCTTCGGAATTTTTCAGTTCCTCAAGAAATTGACGGTGCAGGGCTCCGGTAAAATCTCCCTGTGAGACGAGAAGATCCAGTTCATAGTTGAGACGGAAACTGCGGATGTCGCAGTTGCTGGAACCGAAATAAGCCCATTCGCCGTCAACCAGCATTGCTTTTGCATGGGTGAAAGTGCCGAGACGTTCAAAAACCCGCACCCCGTTTCCGATCAGCGATTCATAAAAACTGCGCGCCGCCATTTTCACATACCAGTGATTGTTGTTCCGCGGCACGATCAGCCGGACATCCACCCCGCGCGCGGAAGCCATCCGGAGCGCTTTCGAGAAATCTTTCGACGGAGCGAAATAGGGGGAAATGATCCAGATCGACTTTTTCGCAGTGGAAGCGGCTGTGAAAAATGCCTTTTCCGAACCTTCGAACAGATAGCCGTGCCCGCTGGCGACGGCACGCACAATGGAGTCCCCGCACTTTTCAGGCATGGGAAAATAATCCCGTGTGAAAAGGTCTTCCTTGTTCTTTTTATGGGACGCATAGAACCAGTCGCAAAGAAACGCATATTGAAGTTCTCCGACGGAAGGACCGGTCAGTCGGCAGTGGAAATCGTGGATTTCCTTTTCAGGGCTCGTCATCCATTTGAAGTTTTCCTCGCTGATGTTCAGCCCGCCGATGAATGCGGTTCTGCCGTCGACGATCAGCAGTTTTCTGTGGTTTCTGAGCTGAATCCGCCAGGGAGTCAGAAGCGATGCATTCGAGAACGGAATCATTTTGAGATTCGGCGTTTTTTTCAGGTAAGGCAGGAAAAACAGGGAAAAAAGAGACTTGAAACTGCCGAAACGGTCGCAGATTACGCGCACCTGGACACCCTCCTGTGCCTTTTTCTTCAGTTCCCCCATCATGATTCTCCCGATCCGGTCGTCCGCGAAAATGAAAGTCTGCATATTGATATTGTGCCTTGCGGAACGGATGCACTCGATCATCGCGGGATAGGCGGCGGAACCGTCGCAGAGAAGTTCCAGCCGGTTTCCTGTAAGCGGAATCGTCCCGGGGATCATGGGCGCGGAGGCAGGGTCTTCCAGCGAAGAATGGAGCAGAGCGTCCAGCATACGGCGATGGTCCATCGTGTCTCCGGCGGCATCGCCGCGGCAGATGAAACGTTCCATGACATCGCGGTAGTCCTTGAGACTGCGGTGTTCCGCCTCATCCCTGCTTTTGAGGAATTCCTCGACCGCATGTGAAATCCGTTTTCCCAGTGTATTCCTGCGCGTGATGCCTGCAAGCAGATAGAGAATGATCCCCAGAACAGGAATGCACAGAACAAGGATAATCCAGAGCGACGCCCGCTCCGAGTCGTCGCGCATGGTGAAAAGAATGTGCAGGATGATCAGCAGCGCCGCAACGGCGACAACTCCCGCACAAATCAGATGTATCAGCTCAAAATGAGGCATCAGATGAAAACCGCCATTTTATTTCTTTTTGGCTTTTTTTGTCTTGTCAGCCTTTTTGTCCGTATTTTTATCGGCTTTCTTGTCAGCCTTTTCTTCTTTCTTGTCGGCTTTTTCATCCTCTTTGCCATCGCCGGCGGAGTCAATATCCCCAAAGGCTTTCAATTTCTCGATTTTTTCTTTCAATGCACTCTGCCTTGCTTCAAGTTTTTCGATCAGAGCCGCATTTTTTTCTTTATTCTCTTCATTTTCATTTTTCAGTTTCAGTTGTTCTTCAACTGCTTTCAGAGCCTTTTCATATCTTGCGGTTTCTTCTTTTACCGCGTTCTCCAAAGCTTTCTTTTCTTTTTTCAGGTTTGTTTCCGCTCTTTTACGGGCGGCATTGTTTTTGGCTTTCTGGAGCCTTTTTTCCGCACGTTTTACGGCATTGATCTCTTTTGTGAAAGGATTTTTCTCCTTTTCATCCGCGAGCGCATCGGACACGAAAAAGAGAGAGGCGGCAAAAACCGCAGCCAGTGAAAGTTGTTTCAACAGTGACATAACCAATACTCCTTGGGTTTTAGTTTCAGTTGTACAATACTGCCGCTTTATCAGGAGTCAAACCGGAAAATCATAAAATCAGGCGCAGGCAGCATAATGCGTAAAATGTGGAGGGAACATTCCCCCACGAGCCGTCACGCTGCTGTGTTTCCAGCAGACGCTGCAGCATATTCCTGCGCCAGTTGCGGAAATTCTCCGGAAGCAGCGGGCTGGAATCCAGTTTTTTCAGCAGACGGACCAGCTCCAGCAGGTCCCGGTAAGGTTCCGCGCTTTCGTCTCCGGAGATTTTTGTCCCCGGAATGACATTTTCCGTATTCCGCTTCCGCCGGTTCAGCGCAGTTTTCAAATCCGGTTCTCCGGCGGAAAAAGATTCCGTCAATGCGGCAATCGCCCGGTCCAGCCCCGGATCGGATGAAAAATTCCCTTTCCCGTCCTGCTGCGAGACAAGATAATAGACTCCGCGCAAGGCGGCGGCGGAAGCTTCGCGCGCCAGGCTTTCATCCGGTTTCTGCGGAACCGGGAAAGGAGCGGAAACAAGACAGAGTGTAAAAAAGAAAGAAAAAAATATCAGGTATTTTCTCATAGCCCTCCTGTTCCGCTGCCGGTTTTATCAGATCATGCGGGATAATAATCCAAAAAACGGCTTGATTCAAATAAAAAGCCGGAAATATTTCTGATTTCCGTTTGATGCTGAGGAAAAAATCAGTAGATTATAGAGAACTGTTTCCGGAGAATCAAATGGACGAAGAAAAATTTACCAAAAAACTGGCTGACATGTTTCCGCAGGGAAAAGACATTCTTGTGGGACCCGGTGACGACTGCGCCGTAATTGACAATGGTTCGGACCCGCTGATGCTTGCGGCGGCGGATCAGTTGATTTCATCGGTTCATTATCTGGAGGGGTGCCCCCCTGCTTACGCAGCGCGGAAACTGCTTCACAGGAACATCAGCGATATTGCCGCGATGGGCGGAGTTCCGACTCATGCGCTGGTTACGCTGGCGGTCAATCCTCTGGATGAGATCTGGCTCGCGGATTTTCACGCTTCTCTGGCGGAAAGCGCCTCCGCATACGGCATTTCAGTAATCGGAGGGGATATTGCAAGGCTTTTCACAAAAGGGGAGGTCTGTTCACTGACGATCCTCGGTAAAGTCGAACGTGAAAAACTTTGTCTGCGTTCCGCCGCCGGGACAGGCGATCTGCTCTACGTCACGGGAGTTTTCGGCAACTCTTTTCATTCAGGGCATCATCTGGAGTTCAGGGCGAGACTGGAGGAGGCGCGGTTCCTTGCGGGCAGGTTCACACATGCCATGATGGATGTCAGCGACGGACTTCTGAAAGACGCGCTCCGGGTGGCGGACGCCTCCGGATGCGCTCTTTCGCTTGATCCTCTCCGGATTCCCCTGCGCCGCGGAGCCACCACGGAGGGGGCATTGACGGACGGCGAGGATTATGAACTCATTATTGCGGTTCCGCCGTCTCTTTCGGAGGAACTGGAAAGCGCCTGGCCTTTTCCGGGAACGCCGCTCAGTTGTATCGGGCGTTTTACGGAAGGAAAGTCCGGTGAAGTCACGGGACTGGAGCGCCTGAATCTGACAAAACTTAAAACGGGATTTGACCATTTCAATGAAAAAACAGTATAAGACATATTCCACGGATGAGACGAAAGCCGTAGCAGCGGAACTTGCCGCGCAGACGCCTCCCGGTTCGGTTTATTCTCTTCACGGCGATCTCGGAGCCGGAAAGACGGTTTTCGCCTCCGGTTTCGCCCGCGCGCTCGGAATTACGGAAGCGGTATCCAGCCCCACGTTCACGATCGTTCAGGAGTATCCTTTTGAAAGAGGGATGTTCTTTCATCTGGATCTTTACCGGATCGACAATCCGGAGGCGGCGCTTGCATTCGGCATCGACGAGTTTCTCTACGCCGAAGACGGTATTGCCCTGATCGAATGGCCGGAACGCATTCATGGGCTGTTCCCGCCGCATACGGTCTATGTGGATATCCGGCGCGGAGAGAAGGAAGAGGAACGCATCATCACTGTGGAACAGGCGGAATAGCAGAACAAAAGGAGAAGGGACAGTAGTTTGCGGCATGTTCGTTCCCTTTTCGTCTTTCAGGTCCTTTTCAAACAATGAATATTACATTTTCAGGCACAAATACTTTTCTGAAAGAATGTCTCGTTCAGGCTCTGGCGGATGAATCCGCCGAAACGGAGACAATGATCTTCTGCGGCAGGGAAACGGAACTGGGCGAAGCTCTGCGGAACTGTTCCGGGAGACTCATTTTCCTTGCCGATGCGGGAGAGAGTTTTTCTGAGAGAAAATCACTTCTGAATGAACGATATGACGAATACGAGACGCGTTTCATGCTTTCGGCGGAACAGTCTGTGCATGGAATTTCGGAAAAGGGGATTTCCGAAGAGTTTCAGCCCATGAACCTTCCGGACAATGTGATTCTGAACCGCTGCTGTGAGATCGGCGGGACGGGAAAAAGCCGTGCATGGCTGTCTGCGCATATCCATGGAACAAACAGCCTGCGTTATGTGTCTTTCGGAGGAAGCGGAAAACAGGTCTTCGATCTCCTCCATGTCGGAGACCTGGTTTCGCTGATCAGGGAACAGCTCCATGCGTTTCAGCCGGGATTGTATCATGTCTCCGGCGGGCTTCGCGCAAGCGTTTCCCTGCTGGAACTGACTGCCGTATGCGAATGTGCCACGGGAAATATCCTGAAGATTACGAATGACGAGAGCCGGAAGGAGATTCCTGTTTTTTCGCTGGACATCAGCCGATTGACGGAGTTTTTTATATGGCGTCCGGAATATGGCGTTGAGGAAATCATACGGGATATGATGGTCAGTGATGGGGAATAAGGATAGGTGGGAAAATGTTTGAACTGGTTTCGGAATACAAGGCGGCGGGCGATCAGCCGCAGGCGATCCGGGAGCTTGTTCACGGGCTTCATGAGGGACGGCGTTATCAGACTCTGCTCGGCGTGACGGGTTCCGGCAAGACATTCACGCTTGCAAATGTGCTTGCCAGGGTGAACCGTCCGGCTCTGGTGCTTTCGCACAACAAAACGCTGGCGGCGCAGCTTTACAGTGAATTCAAATCGTTTCTGCCGAACAATGCCGTCGAATATTTCATCAGTTATTATGACTACTATCTGCCGGAATCCTATATTCCGCAGACCGACACCTATATTGCCAAAGACGCGAGCATCAACGAGAACATTGAACGCCTGCGCCTCTCCGCAACGGCTTCGCTTCTCGAACGGCGCGATGTCATGGCGGTCGCCAGCGTATCGTGCATTTACGGCTTGACGGCGCGGGAGGATTACGAGGAGATGTGCATTCCCCTGAATGTGGGTATGACGCTGGACCGCGATGATCTTCTGCGGAAGCTGGTCGAGGTGCAGTTTGAGCGCAATGACACGGCTCCGGAGCGTGGTCAGTTCCGTGTGCGCGGCGACTGCGTGGAGATCTATCTTGCCCAGAAAGAGGAGTATGTGCGCGTGGAATTCTGGGGCGACTCGGTTGATTCGATCTCCCGTTGTGAACTGTTGACCGGCCGTGTCAAATCCCGCCCGGATCATGTCATGATCTTTCCGGCGCGTCACTTTGTGATGCCGCAGGAGCGGATCAACGCCGCAATGGACGGCATCCTCGCAGAGATGCGGACGCAGGTCAGGATGTTTGAATCGCAGGGCAAGCTGGTTGAGGCGCAGAGGCTTTATCAGCGCGTGAACTATGACGTGGAAATGATGCGTGAAATCGGTTACTGCGCCGGAATCGAAAATTATTCGCGGCATCTCGGCGGACGGGCTCCGGGGTCGCGTCCGTTCTGCCTGCTGGACTTCTTTCCGAAGGACTACATCATGATTATTGATGAATCGCATGTCACGATTCCCCAGCTCCAGGCGATGTACAAGGCGGACCGCAACCGGAAGCAGACTCTTGTGGACCACGGATTCCGCCTGCCGTCCGCACTGGACAACCGGCCGCTGAAGTTCGAGGAGTTTCAATCGCTTCTCGGTGACGTGATCTTCGTTTCCGCCACACCCGGAAAATATGAGCTGGAACTTTCCGAAGGACAGGTGGTCGAGCAGGTTGTGCGTCCGACCGGACTGCTTGATCCCCCGGTCGAGGTACGCAAACTGGAGGGACAGGTGGACGATGTGATCGAAGAGATCCGCAAATGCACCGAAAGCGGCGGAAGGTCCCTTGTCGCCACGCTCACGAAAAAGAGCGCGGAGCGTCTTTCGGATTACCTCTGCGAGCTCGGATTGCGTGTGAAATACCTCCATTCCGAAATTGATGTGATCGAGCGTGTCCGCATCCTTTCCGAACTCAAACGGGGCGATTTTGATTGTATCGTAGGCATTAACCTTCTGCGCGAGGGCATCGACTTGCCGGAAATCAAACTTGTTGCGATTCTTGATGCAGACAAGGAAGGCTTCCTGCGCTCCTCCCGTTCGCTGATACAGGTTGCGGGGCGCGCCGCGCGGAATGCGGAGGGAAAAGTCATTCTTTACGGCGATGTCGTCACGGACAGCATGAAGTCGTTGATTGATACCACCGAAGAACGCCGGAAAAGACAGGCGGAATACAATGAAAAGCATCATATTACGCCCAGAACGATCATTAAGGCGGAACGTGAGACGATTACTGATGTCATGGGGCTTTCCTCCGGAACGGAGTCGCCGTCCAAAGTGACTTACAGCAACCGGGAGTTCGAGGAAGAAGCAGCGGCGTTTGCCGTCAAAGAGGAACGTGCCGCTTACGGTTCCGTGAAAAAACGCACGAAAAAAGGCAAAGTCGCCCGTGCGGATTCAAAAAATCTGGAAGGATTGGATTTCGAAGAGATCATCGCTGAGCTCGAACGTGAAATGCTGGAAGCCGCCGACAATCTTGAATTCGAGCGTGCCGCCCAGCTTCGCGACCGGATCAGAAGCATGACAGATCAGACCGGCGGTTGAAGTTTTTTTGAGCAGCCCGGATAATACATCGTATTTTCTGATTTCAAGAAAATATCAGGAAAATATTGAATTCCCTATTGACAAAAACAAATTTTTCGTTATAATATAAGAAAGAACTTAACGATAAATCAAAAAAAGAAAATAGAAATGCAAAGCGGCACAGATTCCAGAAAAGGGAATGCGGTAAGACTGGCGGACATTGCCAGAGAAGTCGGAGTTTCCATCGTCACCGTTGCAAAGGTTTTGAACAATACAGGCGGGAAAAATACACGTGTCAGCGAAAAAACCGCTTCAAGAATCAGAGCCTGCGTGGAAAAGATGGAGTATCATCCGAATATGCTTGCACGCCGCCTTGTCGGAAAATCCAGCGATCTGATC
Source organism: Lentisphaeria bacterium (assembly GCA_003526375.1). Lineage (GTDB taxonomy): Bacteria > Verrucomicrobiota > Lentisphaeria > Victivallales > UBA1829 > UBA11452. The sequence continues at coordinate 1,157 of DPDG01000065.1, read as the reverse complement.
GGAGTCGTTCTCGACAGTTGCGCACCGGCTGTTTACCATGAGCGTCTTTCCCTTATGGAAAAATATGCCGCGATGAATGGGTACCGCTTCATGATCGGGCAGGCTCACGATGATGTCGGGAAGCTGAAAAGTTTTGCCCATACGTTCCATTCTTACGGCGTTGCCGGAATCATTTGCCTTGCCCACACTTATGAAGATGCCAATGCGGCAAATGTTTTTCCGGAAGACAGCACGGTCTTTCTGGCGCAGCCGAAAGGGATAAAGAATCCGTGTTATGTTAAAATTGACGCGGAAAAGGCATTCAGCCAGGCCGTCACGTATCTTGTTTCGCGCGGTCGCCGCCGAATCGCCATGCTTTCGCTGGATGTCGGTTACGGAGATATTCTCCTGCGGGAGCAGGCTTACCGCAATGCACTGGGACGATACGGGTTTTCCCGGGAACAGGTCAAAAGAGTGCCTTTGAATGCCATGCTGGATATAGACAAGATTCTGCCGCTGGTTCAGGAACTTGTCACGGTATGGAAGGCGGATGCAGTCATCTGTGCAAACGATCATCTGGCAATTGCCGTTCTGAGAGCGCTTTCCATATTGAGAACAGCGGTTCCGGAGCAGGTGGCGGTTACCGGATATGACAATCTGGATTTCACTGCATTGCTTTCCCCGCCGCTGACAACATTCGATAACCGCCGCGATCTTGTTGCGAAAACACTGGTGGAAATGCTTTGGGAACTGATCGGCACTCCAAATCTGTCTCCGGAGCATCGGGTTCGCACCATTGAACCGGTTCTGATAGAACGTGAATCGACATGAGGTGATATCAAAAAGATTTTATTCGGAGGTCTTGCATCGTACAAAGAAAGAGCAGGCGTGAGCCTATCGAGGACCAGCGTTGAAATGCAGGTCGCTCTTTGAGCGAAAATGATATCGTAGCTCTACCTATGAATTTGACAAGATTTGAGAATCTAACAAATTCCTCAGTAACGGACAAGGAGGGTAACACTCAAAATTCAGATTTTCAGTGACTTTTTGAGAAAAAAGTCACTTAGGATGCGTCAAAATGGTTTTGAAGCATGAGAGAGTTATTAACAGGAAAAGCCAATCATTTGTGAAAGAAAAACTGAAAATAAGGAGGTTGCATGTCAGAAATCTCAAAGGAA
>DPDG01000002.1 GCA_003526375.1 Lentisphaeria bacterium | reverse complement strand
ATTTTCTATGGCCAGCACAATAATGGATATTTCGGCTATTAATAGCCCAAGCATGCTCTTTTTCGTTTTTTACCAATAAAACTTGCACACGGCGTATATTACGATTTTATTATGGTTAACAGACAGGTTCCGGGATGTCAAAGAAAAAATTCAGACAGAACAAAAGTGTTTCAGGCGGAGTTTTGTGTGCAGATGCTCTGAAGCGGCAATTGGAAAATGCCTTGTCAGACGGACGTGTCAGAAAGGCATTTCTGCTGGCAAAGGAGCTGATCGCCCAACGGGACGTACCATCGGTTCTTCTGTCCCTCGCGGCAAAAGCCGTGGAAAGGAAAATGCTTCAGATGCATCGTGAGGGAGCCAGCAGCCAAATCGGTATGATGCTCAACGCCGTCCTTGTCAAAGCGCCGGGAATTCGGGAATTGATGCATCCGGAATATATCGCTTTGATGCACTGGAATGATGCAGCCCCCTCCTATTTTCAGATTTATGAATCCATTCCGGCAGTGAAGGAGCAGTTGGATGCGTATGTCCGGCGCCTGTTGCCGGATCCACGTGAATTGTCCGCCCACAAACATTTGCAGAACAATCATTCTCTGAAGCGGACGGCTGATTTGATCACAAAAGTCTGGATTGAACTCGAAAGAGGCGATTCCTCCGGATTGGAAGCACTGAATTCCACAGTCGGGCGTCATTCTCCGTTTGTCGCCTGGCGCCTGCTTCTGAATGGTCTGAACTGTTTTTACGCGGGTGATTCCAAATCCGCGGAGGAAAATTTGGTTCGGATCGAATCGGATTCCCCTTTGTCAAGACTTGCATACGAGCTTATCGGCCTGATTCGGAACAAAGCACATGCAGACAGTGATATTCAGCGGCGGATCAAACGGGCAACCAATGGAGGAACGCTTTCAGCCGCAGTCGCGGCGCTGGAGACGAATCTCGAAAAAAATTTATCCGACCATCGGCGTCAGGAACTTTTGTATGCGGTTTTTACGGATGAATTGAGGGAAAAACGTCCGGTTCTCTATTACAATCTGGGTGTTGCCCTTCATCTCATGGTCGGCGTTCTGCCGAATCGGGAGGCTTGGTTCAAAGCATTGAGCCGTTTGAAAGACCAGTTTCGCATGATAATATTGACAAGGCATGTGGAGCATATGGAATCAATTTGCGACTGGCTCTATTTATCCGGTCAGGAATGTTTCACGAAACAGGAACGTGCCCTGATTTACGACTGGCTCGCAACGCTTGTTTCTCTACGGCTTCATCCCCCGGGGCGGAAGCCTGCGTATATCACCATACCGAAAGAAAGAGCATCCGAACTTTACCGCGAAATGGAAAACTACTGGGAGAAAAGCATTTCTCTTTTTCCTCTTGTGCAGAGCTATTCCAAGTGGCACCAGATGTCGGAGTCATTTCTGACGGCAGCGCAGAGCGATAAAATCCTGGAGCGCTGGCATAATGATTTTCCCCATGATGAAAATGTGCTGTTCAAACTGTTGGAATCTGCCCGGAAGCGCAAGGTTTACACGAGAGCCGCCAGTCATCTGAAGCGGCTGACGGAATTGGCGCCGAATCATCCGGGATTGGTCCGGAGCAGAGAATTGCTGCAGTTGGAACAGGTGTTGTCAAGCCTGGGCAAAGGGCATGATGCGAAAGCCCGGGCATTGACTGGACAGCTTGAACCTTCGCTGGAAATTTTCATTTCCGGTTTTCAGAATTTTGTAAAAATCGTGTGCCGGATTCCCGGAGCCGCATCCCGTTATCCCCTGCTTGAAGAATACTTCTGCCGGCGTGCCATGGACAACAAGTTTGCCTTGCCGTCCGGAACCCCTTTTACTTTCCGATGGGAAGAGCTGGATGCGGAAGAATTTTTCACGGAATTCGAGTCGATTTTTACAATCAGTGATCCTGTGTGGGGGAATGCGCGGCTGACCGCTGTGCATTATCCTAAGAACGGATTGAAGCATTTGGAACGGATTTCATCGGAGCGTCTGTGGAATTTCTGTCGCCTTTTTCCCGACCGTGCAGACCAGTTTCGCTACGGGTACGGCATCCTTGATTTTCTTTGGAAGTTGACTTCGGAAGGTTTGTCACGGCAGGACAACTGGACGGGAGCGTTTCTTTTATTGCGTGCGTTTCTGCTGCTTTCGGTCTCTCATTTTACACGGGACCGCAAAATCTATGAATTCCTGAGAGAAAAAATCATAAATATTTTGGCAGTTTCCAGCAAATACCTCCGCAAGGCCGGAATTTTCGAACCGTTGAAAAATGTATCGGAATATTTGGAGAGTCTTTATGTGTCACAATCCGAATTCACGAAGAAAACGGACTGTTTCGGGCGGCATGAGGCACGGAAAATCGTAGAAGTGGAAATCGGGTCCCGCTTGGATTCTCTTGTGCGGAAAAACAGTATCCCGGAAGCATCAAGTTATTATGAAGAACGAAGAGAGTATCCTTGCCTGTTGTCGAATTATTGCCTTTTGCCCGATGATGCTGAATCTGACTTTGACGATGATAATTTTGACTTCATCGAGTTGGAAAAAATGAATCTTTCCGAGAAACTGCAGGTAATTTTTGATGAAGCGAAGGCCAGTGGAATCTCAATGAAAGAACTGGCCCGGAAGTTTTTGCAGGAAATGGAAAGGACAAAACAATGAAATATCCCTATGGTTTGTTAGGCATTGGGGAAGACGCCTCAGGCAAAGAGATCCGCCAAGCCTATTTGGAACGGTTGAAAGCGTATCCGCCGGAGTATTGCGGTGAGAAGTTTCAGGAACTCAACGATGCTTATCGTCTTTTGGAAAATGATTTGGAGAAGGCGAAATTGAATGTATTCGGGATTCCACAAAGCAATCCCGATGGGGTAACAATGTCGAAAGTTCTTGCCGACGACGAAGATTCGGTCTGCCGTCCGGGAATGGATTTCTGGCTGAATCTTCTGAAGACGGGAGCATCGGAATGAGTGATTCGGAAAACTGGAAAGAAAAGCTGTGCCGGGAATTCCGTGAATGGCTGGATTACCTGGAAGAGGAACCGCTGCCATTGGAAGAGGACGATTCCGCTCCAGATATGCTGACGTTTTTCTGTGAACTTGCCGCCTTGCGCCAGGAAGTGGGGCTTCAAACACGCGGTATAAGGAAAAACTCACAGGAAATGCAGGAAACGCTTTCTGTTCTGAAAGAGTCTCTGGCGAACGGAAGCAGTGAATTGAAGACAGTTCTTCAAGAGGTCAAATCACAAATTCCGCAGACACGTTCCATGGCGGAAGATACGGTGCTTTCGGAACTGATCCGTTTGCGGGAAGCGCTTTCTGAAAATGTTTTGCAGTTCAGCCAACGAAGATTATGCGGTCTTTTTGCCTCCAGAAAAGACGCTGCGATGCTTCAGGAAGCCCAGCGCAATCAGGAGCTGCTGCTGAAAAAAGCCGATGATATTCTCCGGCGTTTCGACGTCGCTCCCGTGGCAGAAATCGGAGACGCTTTCAATGCGTCTGAAATGCGTGCGGTCACATCCGTGAAAGATGCGGAGGTTCCGCCCGGTTGCGTGTCGAAAATTTACATGCAGGGATTCAGGAGAAAAGAAAAATTGTTGTCGGCCGCAGAGGTCGAGGTAAGGAGTCTATGAAATGGAACCGGTAATCGGAATTGACTTGGGAACGACGAACAGCGAAGTGGCAGTCTGCCGCAACGGGAAAATAGAAATCATATCCATGGACAACGGATCGCAGATGCTGCCTTCCGTTGTGGGAATGACTCAGGACGGGCATCTGCTTGTCGGAACGGAGGCACGCAATCAGTTTGTGTTGTATCCGGACCGGACGATCCGTTCGATCAAGCGGAAGATGGGCAGTGATGCGCGTGTTGCGCTTGGCGACCGCTCCTATCTGCCCCAGGAAATATCCGCAATGATCCTGACAAAGCTGAAAAACGTGGCACAGCTGCATCTTGGACAGACTGTGACAAAAGCTGTAATTACAGTTCCCGCCCAGTTCAACGATGCCCAGCGCAATGCGACGCGTGAAGCGGGAAAGATCGCCGGTTTGGATGTGTTGCGCATTCTGAATGAACCTACGGCGGCGTGTCTCGCCTATGAGAATGAGATGCCGGAAAAACAGAAGAATTTACTCGCATTCGACCTTGGCGGAGGCACGTTCGATGTGTCGGTGGTCCGTATGGAGGGGGATGCGATGGAAGTCATTGCCAGCCGAGGAGACAACCATCTCGGAGGCGATGACTTCGATCAGGCGGTCGCCGACCGGATTGCGGATGAAATTTACCGGAATCAGGCCGCGCCGGACAAACTTGAACAAATTGCGGAATACCGTCTTCTGAAAAGTGCCGAGCACGCGAAAATGCATCTTTCAGAATTCGCTTTTGCCCGGATCATCGAAAGCAATCTGCCCACCCGATCGGGGAAACAGGAGTCCGTGGACAAAGAGCTTTCACGGGAGGAATTCAATGAAATCATTGCCCCATTTGTGGCAAAAGCCATGCTTGCCGTTCGTGAATGCCTTGCCGAGGCTAAACTTAAACCGGAACAGATCGATGATGTGATTCTTGTCGGAGGCTCCACACGCAGCACAGTGTTTCAGGAGAACATCGAACGCGAGTTCGGCAAACGTCCCCATGCCAATATCCAGCCTGATCTTGCGGTCGCATACGGAGCAGGCGTCATGGCGGCGCGCCTTATGGGAGAATCGCAGCATCGCATTCTGGTTGATATTACACCTTATACGTTCGGAGTCTCCCACGTCGGGGAAATCAACGGAATGATGTCGGATTATGCTTTCTCGGGGATCATCAAATCCGGTTCTCCGCTTCCCGCCTCACGGGAAGAAGTTTTCTATACGATGTACGACAACCAGAAGGCGGTCGATGTTTGTGTTTTTCAGGGTGAAAACCGTGATGCGCGGAAGAATACACTGATCGGGGACTTCCGGATCGAGGGACTTTCTCCGCTTCCTGCCGGCAGCGAGATTGTCATGGGCATGAAACTGGACCTTGATGGTGTTCTGCGGTGTACCGCCACAGAAAAAGCGACTGGAAAAAATAAGAATATCTCCATTACAAATGCACTGGCGGCGCTTTCAGAGGAACAGCTGGCGGCTTCCGCCAAACGGATCGCAAAAATGTTTGAGGTAGACTGCATTCCCGGAGAAGTGGACGAAACAGATGCGGAAGCTCCGCAAACAGATAAAACAGCTTTGTTCCGGGAATTGGACCGGTTGACACAACGCCTGGAAAAGGTTCGTTCCAAACTTGATGCCGTGGATCTGACCGATGCGGAGCGTCTGGTTGGACGTCTGCACGAAGCATTGAATGTGAACGATACGGACACATTCGAAACGGAAGCCGGAGAATTGGACGACATCCTGTTTTTTGCGGAGTCCTGACAAATGCCGCGAACCGGGATTGAATTTTGCTGTCCGGTGTGCCGCCGCATTTTTGATGCGCCGGAGAATCTGCCGAAGTACTGTCCCCGTTGCGAGACAGCGCTTTCCCTGCTCAAGTCAATTTTACTTGATTCAGAACATTCCTATCGGAAAGGCTGTGAATCAATGCGTTCCGGAGATTATGCTTCCGCCTGTATTTTGTTTGAACATTCCTATCAATTATGGCACACGGAGAAATTTCACCGTGCCGTTTTCTTCTCCCGCCTCGTCATGAATCTGCACAATCTCCGATAAATCACATTGTAATACTGCCGGTGTTCCGCAGCTGTGCACCGAAATCCACCGGAAATTGAGCATAGGCTCCGCCAGATTTCCTTTTTTCTCTTTTTTGATCCGTTCTTTTTATTTTGCCGCCGCTTCAAGGAAACAATTGCGGAAGGTGATTTTTTTATTTCAAAAATCATAACATTTTAATAGGCATGATATTACATTGTTGTTTTCAGAAAATAACGGTATCAGGGTATTGCAAAATAATCAAAAGTTTATATAATTATAGAAGAGAAAAATTTCAATTTTCCCGTCATTGAAACAATAAATGAATTGGGGCTGCAATATGAAAGAGACTAAAGTAACCATACGCGATGTTGCAACCGCAGCAGGAGTGTCGATCGCAACCATCTCGCGGGTGCTGAACAATCACCCGGAAGTCAAATTTGCAACGGCGAAGCAGGTCCGGCAGGTGATGCAGAACATCAATTATCAAATTGTGCCAAATCATATCCGCCGGGGACATCGCCGGTTTTCGCGCCGTCCGGATTCCTATCGAAAAATGCAGATTGCACTGATTACGCAGGTTGCGCCGCCGCTGCTGGAAGCCCCCATCTACAGCAGAATCATCCGGAGCGTCGAGCAGGAACTGACTTTGCAATATTACAGTCTGCTGCTGCGGAATCTGCCGATGAATGCTCCCAAGGAAAGCATTCCCGGCAAGATCGACGGGGCGATTCTTTTTTATGTGGGACACATACAGCCTGCGGCGATGCGGCTTCTGCGGCAGATTCCCTGTGTGAAAATTCTGGGGACGCCTCAGCCGTATGACTGTTTTGACCATGTAACCTATGACGATGAAAAGATCGGAGTGATTGCGGCACAATATCTGGCAAGGCGCGGGCACCGGAAAGTGGTCTGTTACGGAAAACATGCCGGACGGGTCGATGCATTTCTGAAAACTGTGCGAAACGCGGGAATCGAGTGTCTGCATATCGCGGAAGATGGAGTCGACGAAACACATGAACGGCAATACCCGGATCTGCCCCGGCTCCATTGTTTTCTGGAAAATATCTGCAAAGAGAGAGTGAGGCCGACTGCCTTTTTTGCAACAGCAGACATCGTGATTGCCGGGTTTCAGCGTCTTCTGCCGAAATTCAATCTGGTACCGCAGAAAGACGTCGAGCTGATCGGGGTGAACAATGATGCGGTTTTGCTGGACAATCTGGAACCCCGGCCGGCGACGATCGACATTCATGTGGAGGAAATCGGCCGTACCGCTCTTCAACTGCTGTTTCAGCGTCAGAAGGAACCGCATCGTCTGCCGGAGCTCATCCGGCTTGAACCGGAATTGGTGGAGAACAACCAGAGGAGGGCATTGTAATCAGGGAAAACAACGTCCGGGGAGTCGTGGAACGATTTCCATCCAAGGATAAATGGATCCGTGAAGCGGATTTTACACAATTGTTACTGTCATTTTTTAAAGGAGTATAGACGATGCCTACTCGACAAAAGAATTTTGTGATCGTCGAACTGATCATTGTGGTTGCAGTCCTCGCGCTTTTGGCGTCAATGGGCGCAGCAGGATATTCCAGGGCACTGGACAAGGCAAAGGAGAAGGTCTGCGAAAACAATCTGGCACAGCTGGGCAAGGCGGTTGCCGCCTACGCCGCGGACAACGGGGAGTATTACCCGTGCGCCTGGCAGGTGACGGGTAAGTCGTGGAAGGATATCTGGTCGTGGGACTCCGCGATCAGCGGCTATGACGGGCGCGCGAAGATCCCGATAGAGGATGCCATGTGCTATTTTCGGAATGAGGAGAACCCGCCCGCGGTTTACCACTGCCCCGCAATGCCCGCGGTTTGCACTGATGCGAGAAACGAATACACGCTAAACAGTTATGCGATGAACAGCGGCGGGCAGGAACGCGGCAAACCGAGAGGAATTTCATACCGCAGCATCACCACGAAATCCTCCTCTTTGAAAATGCCCGGCGAAGTGTTCCTGCTGGTGGAGCGGCGCGGCGGGGAAGGCTGGGAGAATTCCTGGACCAAGGCTCCCGTGCTCGGCGGCGGCCAGAACGGAAAATTCGCCGCGGTCGGGACTCCGTATGCTCAGCTTGGCTGGCGTCTGACTATTACCTACGGGCATGGCGATACTTTCAATTATCTCTATGCGGACGGACATGTCGCGGCACTCAAGCCCTTGGAGACGGTCGGAGCCGGCGGATCGACAGGCGAACGCAGGAATGACAATCCCAAGGGACACTGGACCAGAGAACCGAACGATTGAGACAGAACAGCCGGAGGAACGGAGAAAACTCGGAAACAGTCAACGAAAGTGAGGGAACAATGTTGTTCAAGCAGTCGTGTTTGAATCAACGGGAAGGGCCTGCACCTCCTTTGCCCTGCCGGAGGAATGCTGGAATTTTTACACTCATCGAGCTCATGCTTACGATTGCGGTCATCGCTATTTTGGCGATGTTGCTGCTTCCGGCATTGAACAAGGCGCGACAGTTGAGTCAGAAGACCGGATGCATCAGCAATTTGAAGCAGATCGGCACCGCAGTCGCACTCTATCAGACTGACAATAAAACGTATTTGCCTGTCACATATATATGGTCAAAGGGTGGTCGTCCACCTTTATTGATTTATTATGTCACCTGGGATGATCTTCTAGGGGGCGGATACGACGGAAGGCATTTGACGAAGAGGCAACAGGAATTTCCCTTGTTGAAACCGGGAGAGGGAGGAAATTCAACCATATACAGGTGTCCCGCCTATAAACTAAATCCGGAACAGGCAATCCGCAGTTACCGGGTGAATGTAAGCCGCTATGGCAGCAGCAAATCTTTTCCTGATGAGCTTACAGGAGTAGCAGCAAACAATAACTCCGCCTGTGATTCGATGATCCCGAATCCTTCCGGCACAATCATGTTGGGGGAATATTCCATAAGGAATCACCAGGTAGGCTCTAATTCAGGCTGGAAGATAGAAACCCCCAGCCCCAACATGAGGAATGATGACAAAAAGTTCCCTCACCAAAACCAAAACGGTTATTTATTCTGTGACGGACACGTCATGATGCTCCGGTATCAGGAAACCATCGGCAAGGGAACCCTGGACAAGCCTCTCGGTATGTGGACCAGACGGGCAGGGGATTGAGGAATGATTCATCTTTGAACAAACATGAGAATTACGGAGATATTTTATGAAGGGTTTGCAATCATTTTTTCTGCTGGCGCTGCTGGCGCCAGCCGCATGGGGAGGCGAGAATGTCGACGGAAAACAGCTCGCCTCTCTGCCCGATCAGACACGTCTTTCCACCATCAGTATTTCCGAAGCCGGAAAATATGATTTCGGAAAGCGTCAGCATCTGTTCGACGGCGAAGTCCGGCTGACGGTGGCGCCGGAAGTCACGGGCACGGTTCAGCTGAGCGGCCGCAAATGGTCTACCTTTCGGAAAAAAAAGGGGGATCTCATCATCGACGTTCCCAAAGGAGCGGAATTGATTCTGAAGATCGGCGAAATTTTTCCAAATGGGCGGATCGTCAAGCGCGGCGGAGGCAAACTGACATTTCAGGGGAAACTGGACGGGAGCGACCGGGTCATTGAAGAGGGAAGCATCTCCTTTCTGTCCGGCTTCAGCGAGGTGAGGAACGACCGCAGAAGCTGGAACTTCCGGCGGGGCACCGTGATTGACATTCCGGACGGTTCCAAATTCCCCCTCAGTTTTTTTCTGAAAGGGAGCTGTGAACTCAAAGGTGACATTCTGCTCGACGGGAAACCATGGCAGCGGCAGAGAACCCTTTCCCCCGGAACGGACGAGGAAATCGGCACGGTCTCTTTTCGCGGCAAGACTGAAATGGATTATCGGCCAATGACGTTTGACATTGCCGATGCGCAGGGAACGCCGGGCAAGGGATGGGATCTGGTTGAATTCGAATATGAAATCGTGCCCCGCATCCCCTATGTGTTCCGCTCTCTCGGCGGAAAACCGATTCGTAATTTCGATCCCGCCAGCTCGTATCGCTGGCTGATTCTGCGCAACAAGGCCGGATTCAAAAGAACTAACGATGGCGACGGCCTGTTCAGCTTCATGCACAGCTTTGAGCGCATTCAGATTCCCAATCCCACACGCGGTTATTTCAAGGTAGACTGGGAAAATCGGGAGCAGACCGGGATCGCGGTAACCTACACGCCGTTTCGTCCGGAACAGTATGGCGATATCGCCCGCGGCCTTTTCGAACAGATCGACTTTGAACTGCCGGAACTCGCCGAAGTCAAATCCTTGTATGAGAAGGCGAAAGCGAGCAACGCCCCATCTGACTGGGAGGCGGCAATGGCGGCTTACAAGGATATCTGGCTCGATACGGCGGCCAAGGTAGCGGCAAGCCCGTATTATGCGAACCGGAGGAAGGAACACCGCAGACGTTTCGGCAATGCAACGGTTGCCGGCGCGATCGCGACTGCGATGGCGTATCCTCTGGTAACGAATCAGCTGATTCTGACCTGGGGATTGGATGCGTTCTTTCTCGAGGTCGTGGTTGCAGTGAAGACGGATCTCGAAAAAGCCAAAAAGACGACCGACCCTGTGGAGCTGACCGCAATGCTGAACCGCATTATAGGGCTCAACAACATCGCGCTGCCGTATAACGCATTGAGAGGCATCTCGGTCATGGATCAGCTTTCAGGCGGATTGCCGGGAGACGATTCGCTCGGAAGCGGGGCTTTGGTCAATCAGATCATAACCGGCGGCATGAAGCTGCTGCAGTATAAACCATTCTTCCCCCACGCAAAGGCCGTGACTTCGGCTCAAAGAGCGGGCAAGAATCAGTCGAGCTGGATTTACCGGGGTGAGATGATGTTCCGCAACGGCGCCGGAGATTTGGGTTTTTCCGCGAGCATTCACCCGGACGGCATGGGGGTGGAGTTCAGCATGAATTACGTGAATTACGTCCGTTACTACTATGAAGATCTGGAAGATCTTTACGGGAAGGATACTTCATGGCTGCTTGCATATCGCGACAACGTCGCCATTCCGGCTCATCGCCTGTTTCACTCCTGCAGACCATATCAGGGATCGGTTCCCGTTGGGGTGCCGCGATCGGTAATCGGACCGATGGAACAGAAGAAAGAACCGAAGCAGGCGGAGAAGAAGCCCCGGTTCGAAGATCGTTTTCAGCAAGGACTGCTCAATTTCCGGGTGATGCCGGGGGACACACGATATTATCAGTTCGAACCGGTATTCCAGACTGTTTTTCTCCCTTATTCCGGTCTCTATGCGATGCGGGACAATTGGGGCCCCGACGGAAGCTATTGCCTGCTCATGGGAGCCAACAACCTGAATGTCGGTGGTCATGGCCGGGCACAGCGCAACGGCATTGCCTACATCTGGCGGAAGTGGCCGCTGCTGATGGAGCTTTACTCAGGCGACAGCACTCCCACCTCGAATATCTGCAGTGTCGCGGTAGATGGGCTTACTCAGCTTATCCGCCGTTCCATACTGCCGAATCGGGCGCCGCTTCCGAACCGCGTCCACAGCGGCCGGCAGTATGAATTCGCGGAAGGGATGTTCTCGAACGGATGGAACGCGCAGTTGCACCAGCCGCAACTGCGCGGAGTCGATGTCAGTCATCGGCGGCAGCTGATCCGTCCGCGCAACGGCAACACGCTGATCGTTCTCGATCGCCTGTTCAACGGCAATCCCAAGAGAAAACATGAGTATGCCGTCAACTGGCAACTGAATCCCAAACTGAAAAAGACGGATGTTTCCGCAGAGGGAAACCACCTGGAAAGCAACTCCTCCGACTGGGCCAATCTGGCGATTCACAGTTTCGGCCCAGGGCGTTTCTCCATGCGGGAAATCTCCTACGCCAAATTGCTTGGCGGGAAGGATTCGATGCATATCCGCGGCATATATTCATTCAAAAGCGCGGATCCGGCTCAAGCGGTGTTCTCGCTGATTACGGCGGGGGAACCGGGCAAAGTCGGGTTGATTCCATCGAGCCGGGAACTTTCCGGCCCGGGAGTCCGGGGATTTTCCGCCGCTCTTGCCGATGGTTCGAAGATTACGGCAGCTGCCGCAATCGACGGTAAGCCGACTGCGCTGGAGGCGGACGGCGTGAAGGCGCAGGCATCGCTGCTGGTGGTGTTCAACCGGCAGGGGAAACGCAGCGGCGTCGCGCTGGATGTCAGATCTTTCTCGCGTCCGAAGGACTTCATCAGCGACAGCTTCACCTTTGCGGATGGCGAAAAGCCGGAGCCGATCCTCTATCCGACCGGCTTCGCCTGGTATGGAGAATCTCCGGAAACGACTCATCCGATTCTGAACTGGCCCCTGACGCAGGGCGACAGGGTTTTGTCTGGAAAAGCCGGAGAAACCGTCTTCTATCCGAAACAGGCTCCGGAACAGATTGAAGTAAAATCTCCGGTCAGCGTCGGCGGACTCTATTTCGATGCTCCGAAGAAGAGCAAACTCGGAAGAACCGGTTCTCCGGCGATCACCTTCGGGGAAAGACCGCAGAATTATCAGCCGATCACCGGCAATCATCCCAATGGCCCCCGCCCTGCGCTGGCAGTCGGAAAGGGAGAGGTCGAAATTGCTTCGCCACTGGTTATGCGTAACGGTCTGCAGCTTCTGGCTGTGACGCCGGAGGCCGAACTGTTCCTGAACGATGGAATTTCCGGAAAGGGCGATCTGGTGAAAGGCGGCGACGGCACCGTGAAACTGAGCGGGAAAAGCTCGTTCTCCGGTCGTATCTTCATCGGCGCGGGAACGATGGAACTTTGTTCGCCAGCCGCGCTGGGAAAGCGGGACAACCTGCTGGTTTTCTCCTCTCTGCGGGGAATTCTCCGGTGCAGCACCGACATGACGATTCCGAATCAGGTATGCGGCACCGGAGTGCTCGACATCAACTTCATTGAGGTGCCGAAAGGGGTCACGGTGACACTGGAGCAGCCGGTGGCACTCGGCGGTTTCACCAAGGTAGGCAAAGGCACGTTGATTTTGAAACGGGGCATCGCCCCCCGTCCGTCGTACAAAATTGCAACGGTGAACAAAGGAGAAAAGGAATTGGCGCATTGGAATATCGACGCACCGAAGTATCCGCAGATGAACATGCGGGTATTGGAAGGCACGCTTCAGATTGATTCCGGGATCATGCCGGATCTCGTCGAAGTCGTTTCCGGAACCTCTCTCAAACTGCCGAAAGGCGCAAAGTGCGAACAGAAAAGAATTGGTGGACTTTCATGGAAATAGTGGGGAATTGAACTTGAACAAGAACCCGGACGGGCAGGATCATGCAATTGTTGATCATATGGCCCGCAATGCTTGAGCCTGCGTTTTTTCCAAAATCAGGATGTCATGATCCAAAAACATAAACGAGGAGAAGATTGTTTTCATGAATGAAGCTACATTACGCCCGATGCCGTCACGGGATTATGCCGCAATTGTCATATCTTTGCGCCTGGCGGCGAGTATCGGATTCATTGCCGGGAAAATGGCCTTGGCAGGACGCAGAAAAAAGAAAACTCCGGAGCGTGCCGATGAATAAGATCAAAACCGTTATCGCCGCAGATGATGTGCCGTTTCATCACGGCGACATCATCGACTATGTGTATGGTTCCAACCGGGACAAGATTGCGGAACTTACCGATTTGCACCCGGTCAGGATCACGACGAAGAATCTGAAGCGGGAACTGCCCCGTCTGGCAGAGATTGAAGCCATCTTCTCCACATGGGGACTCCCTCCGTTCACGCCGGAGCAATTGGCCCGGCTGCCGAACTTGAAGGTGCTCTTCTATGCAGCAGGAGCAGTGCACGGATTCGTCGGAAAATTTCAGGCGCGGGGCATTACGGTGTGCAGTGCCGTCGACGCGAATGCGATTCCGGTGGCGGAATATGTTCTGGCGCATATTCTGCTTGGCTGTAAAAACTTCCACCGGAACAGCCTCCTGTGCCGCCGGGGGCCATGGCAGCAGAGCGACATGCCGGCCGGTCCCGGCTGTTATGGTGAAACCGTCGCGTTGATCGGCGTCGGAGCAATCACCCGGCATCTCCTGAAACTGCTGAAGCCTTTCAAGTTGCGGATTATTGCGGTCAGTCGCCATTTGGCGGGGCAACCGGAAGAGGCGAAAGCATTGGGAATTGATAAGATTGTTGATCTTGAGGAGGCATTCCGGAGCGCCTATGTGGTCAGCAACCATCTGCCGGATACCGAGGCACTGCGGGGAACGCTCCGCTATGAACACTTCGTCTCCATGCGATATGGAGCGACCTTTCTCAACACGGGACGCGGCGCACAGGTCAATGAGAAAGAATTATGTGCCGCTCTTGTGGAACGCCCCGACCTGAATGCGGTTCTCGACGTGCAGTATCCTGAACCGCCGAAAAGTGGTTCGCCGCTCTACACTCTGCCGAATGTCCAACTTTCCAGCCACATTGCGGGAAGCTGCAACAATGAAGTAAGGCGAATGAGCGACTATATGCTTGATGATCTCCAGCGCTATCTGGCGGGAGAGCCGCTGCTGCACACAGTTCCCCCGGCAAACGGCATATGGTGCCGGGAATCGACAGGACTGGAAGGATGACTTGATTCTGTGGAAAGAACGACAGTCCATATGGAATTATTCCGGCAGGTGGCACAGGGTGAGGCCGGTTGTCCGGCAACTGTTTCGGAAAATGGGATTCTCAATTCTGGGGAGAACCGGTTTTGTCGGTCAACTCCCGTTCAGATCGTAACAAAATGAGCTCAAACACGCTCTAAGAGAAAGAGTAAGTATTTGATAAAAACATTTTCACCCGCAGGAGGGAGATTGATGATTCAAGAACACCATCAGAAACAAGCGGAATTTTACTTTTCTCGGCTTACGGACGAGGCGAAAGCGGCACAGCTCTGCGGCATCCGCTCCAACGCCCTCATGAATGAAAACTTTTCGCTGGATCCGGAGAAGTGCCGGAAACTCATCCCAAACGGCATCGGTCACCTTTGTCAATTTGCCTGCTCACATCCGCTCAGCCCGGATGCGCTGCGGAATTTTGTGTTGGAGTTGCAGAAATGGTTGCGCGACAATACCCCCTGCGGAATCCCCGCCGCTCCGCAGGAGGAGGCGATCTCCGGTGTAGCCGCTCGTGGCGCCACCGTCTTCCCGCAACACCTCGGTTCCGCCTGCTCGTGGAATCCCGACCTGATCCGGCGCAAAAACGAAGCCACCGCTGAGAGTCTGCGTAAGCTCGGTGGCGTTCTGGCCCTCTCGCCGATGATTGATCTCTGCCATTCCGCGCACTGGTCGAGGATAGAAGAGAGTTTCGGCTCCGATTCCTGCCTGACCGCAGTATTGGCCTGCGCCTTTGTCCAGGGAATGCATTCTCGGGGCGTTGCGGCCACGATCAAACATTTCGCCGGATACGGCAGCCGGAACGAGAACGATCAGGAATTCTTCGAGGAAATGCTGCTGCCCCATGAAGCTTCCATCCGCCTTGCCGGGGCACGGGTGGTGATGCCGGGCTATCACTCTTGGCATGGTGTTCCATGCATCGCCAACAAGGAGCTGCTGCACAATGTCCTGCGCGATCTTCTGGGATTCGATGGACTGGTCATCAGCGATTACGGAGCGATACGCCTCACGATCGGTGTGAGTGCCGTCGACGCGGCAGAGGCCGCCATCCAATCATTGCTTCACGGCAATGACGCGGAACTGCCGGCTCCGGAGCTTTTTTCAATGCTTCCGAAGCTGCTCAAAGCGGGGCGGCTTCCACGGCAGGCGTTCGATGCGGCGGTCATGCGCACTTTGCTTTTCAAAGCGGAGGCGGGACTGCTGGGAGAATCCCCCGTTCTGCCGACTTCCGGCCCCATTGACCTGAATCCACCGGAACATCAGACCATCGCCCGCGAAATGGCGGAGCAATCAATCGTTCTGCTGAAAAACGACGGGATACTTCCTCTCGACTTCTCCGGCAGAAAAATTGTTCTTGCCGGACCGAATGCCAACAGCATACAGGCACTGTTGGGCGATTACACCTATCACTCACTGACCAGTTTCTGGTGGCACCTTCCGCTTGATGCCTCCCAGCCGAAGCTGGTCACGCTGGAAGAGGGACTGCGCCGCATCCTGCCCGCAGACGCGGAACTGCTGGTGGAACGCGGTTGCGACTGGGAAGCGAAGGAAAAGTTCGAACTCGATCCCCACGGCGACCCCCGACTGCTGGAGTTAGCTCATCTCCACCAGACCGCAGAATCATTTCCCCCTCCGGATTGGGAGCGAGCCCTGACTTTGGCAACAGAGGCCGATCTCATCATCGCCGCAGTGGGCGAGAACATTCTACTCTGCGGTGAAGGGCGCAAACGGCCCGGAATCCGCCTGCCGGGAAAGCAGGAAGAGTTTGTCCGGAAACTCACGGAAACCGGAAAACCGGTGATTTTGATAATCTTCGGCGGACGGCCGCAGGTGATCGGCGATCTTGCGGAACGTTGTTCCGCAGTGATTCAGGCGTTTTTCCCGGGGCAGTCAGGCGGAGACGCTGTTGCGGATCTGCTGGCTGGAAAAATCAACTTCTCGGCTAAACTCTGTGTTTCCGCCGCGATGGACGAGGATGAGACGGTGATCCAGTATCCGTTTGGATTCGGATTGAGTTACACATCCTATGACTATCGCACGGCAACGGTTTGCGATGAGGAAAATACCGTGACTTTGGAAATTGCCAACTCCGGCTCAATACCGGGAACCGAAATCGTGCAGCTCTATCTGGATGGGAAATTGAAGGGGTTTGGCCGGGTGACACTGCAGCCCAGCGAGACGCGCCGAATCCAGTTCCGGCTGTCTCCGGAACTGACTGTCCGCTGGTCCCCTGAATCAAAGCGGTGGCGAACCGTACCGGGAAAACATGTGATTCAGATCGGTGCTTCGTCGCAGGATATCCGGCAGTCAGCGGTCTGGAATCTTCCCGGTGAAGTCCATTCTTTGTCCCGAAGAAGCGCCTTTTTCGCTGAATTCAAAGAATTGTGATGACTTGCAATGACTTCCCGCACTAAAATCCATGGCACTTCTCGGTTCCAGCGTAAGGATATGGTTGCCTCAGAAAACAGGATAAGTGGTAAATGCAGCAAAGGATCAGATTCATCCGAATTAAGTTCCGTTGCGAGGAAAGGCAAGTCCATTATCACCCTCATGTGCAAGTACAGAAAGGAGTTGTGGTCGCATTTGTGAAGCAAAAGTTTTGGTCTCGTTTTTTTTGAGGGGTAAAGTGTCACCGGGCACCTGAAAATGACAATTCCGTCATCGCCAATGGTCCCGTAACAAGGAGAGGAAGGAGCAAGCATCGTGTTACTGCGCGTACTGGTTTTATTTTGTCTGTGTCTGGCCTGCTTTGCGGAAGCGCCGGAAAAAACGCTCGTCAAGGTGGATTCATTTTTCCAGCCGAATAATATGGAACACAACTACACGAAACAACTGATCCGGTTCATACAGAAGAATCCGCAGATTCTGCTGGAACAATGGGGAGGAATCTCACTGCCTGGCGGAAAATCCTCCCTGATGATGGCAATTGCCGGAAAAACTGCGCCGGATGTGGGGCTCAGCTGGTTCCACACCATCCGTGCTGAAATTTCACAGGGATTTCTCTATCCGCTCAACGAATGGATCGGAGAGGACACAAACGGCAATGGGGAAATTGATGATTCCGAGGCGAAATGGCCGGGATGGAAAAAAATTCCGCCACTTTTCCGCAAGGTTGCCACAGTGGATGGAAAAGTCTACGGACTGCCTCTTCCCGTCAAGGATATGTTGGCAATCATCTATCGGGTGGACCTGGTTTCCGCCGCGGGACTTGATCCGAACAAGCCGCCGAAAACCTGGGATGAGCTTCTCTACTGGTGCTATAAACTGACCGACACAAACCGTATCATTCCCGGCGCAGTCACCCAGCAGGGGCAGAAAGGAATCTGTCTTCCGGCTTGGGGTTATCTCTTTCTCCCCTGGATTCAATCTGCTGGCGGAGAACCGATCATTCAGATACGCAAGAGTCCGAAAACAGGAAAGGAATACACTTTTCCTCTCTATGAAACGAAATTCATTACTCAGGAAGGAGAGGAACTCTCCAAGCAGCCATCTCAGTGGCGTGCCAACTTCGACTCTCCGGAAGCGCTAGAGGCCATCGGTTTTCTTTATCAGTTGCGCTGGGGGAAATGGCTGAACGTCAACGGGGAACCGGTCACACTCAAGGATGCGATCAAAAAAGGTATTGAATATTCGGAAGAGGATATTATCACCGGCGTTGCCAGAACAGATTCCGGCGGGCAGCGAGGTGAAAGCATGTGGGAACTCCTCGGCCGCGGTGAAGTTGCCATGGTCATCCGCACGGTAACCGATCTCTCCGCCGTCGGTACCTATGCGAACTTAGATCCTTCGCTTCTGAGCTGGTTTCCTTATCCGGCGGCACCGGGACCGAAAGGACAGAGAGTGATCCAGACGCAGAACCATTACGCGGTCATGTACGTCGGAGTCGCCGACCGCTCCAAAGAGGAACGTGACGCTGTCTGGAAAACCATGACCGCCATCTGCGATGAAAAAGTCATTGATGCGAACATTGAATCGCAGGTTCTCTCAGGCATGAGCAAATTTGTCTCTCCGGAAAACCTCAGGCGTCTCGGTTACGAAGAATATATCCGCGACATTCCCCTTGCCATCCGCCAGAACTTCACCGACATCGAAAAAGGAAATATCAAAGCCTACACCGAACCATGGATCGGTTTCTGGCTTCCCATCAACATGGCGATAAATAACAAATGCCTTGGCATCATGCTCGGAAGCAAAGGAGAGGACTTCCATTACAAAGATGCCATTCTCGAAGTGAACCGTCAGGCAAATTCCGGACTGATGTTCGCGCTGCCGGAATCCGAACTGGCGAAATGGCGTCCGTCGGCATTCATCATTCTGGCGGCTCTTCTGATCGCCGCAGCCTGTCTCTGCTATCGGATTGTCAAATCCTTCATGGGCAAGCGGAAAGGGGGAGCCCGATCGGTCTACAACGGATATCTTCCATTTCTGCTGATTCTGCCGGCGGTCCTGATCATTATTCTCTGGCGCTACTATCCGCTGGGCCGCGGATTGATCATGGCGTTTCAGGATTACAAGGTCACGGGCAACTCCATCTTCGTGGGACTGGACAACTTCATCAATCTGGCACTCGACAAGAGTTTCTGGATGAGCATGTGGAGAACGGTCTGCTTCGTGATTCTGAATATGCTGTTCGCGTTCACGGCACCGATCATTCTGGCAATCATGCTGACAGAGATCCGGCATTTCAAGATTCTGTTCCGGACCCTGTTCTTTCTGCCGCAGATGACCAGCGGACTGGTGATCGCATTGATGTGGAAACTGATGTACAATCCGACACCGGCGGGCTTTTTCAATCAGTTGATTGCCTATCTGAACTATCTGCCGTTTGTGGAGATCAAGCCGCAGGCATGGCTTGAGGATCCATCACTGGCGATGATCTGCTGTATCATTCCGACCGTTTGGGCGGGCATGGGAATGTCGAGTCTGATCTATCTGGCGGCGCTCCACTCCCTGCCGAAAGAGCTCTACGAGGCGGCGGAAGTCGATGGAGCCGGATTCCGCAGCAAACTCTGGAACATCACTATTCCGACCCTGCTGCCATTGATCATCATCAATTTTGTCGGCACCTTCATAGCCACCTTCCAGGGGATGGGCAACATCTTCCTGATGACATTCGGCGGACCGGGCGAGGCAACCACGGTGATCGGACTCAAAATCTGGATTGAAGCGTATGCAAATCTGCGCTTCAGTATGGCAACCGCCATGGCATGTGTGCTTGGGTCACTGCTGATCGGACTGACCTACATCCAGATCCAGTTCCTCAGCAAAGTCGAATATAAACGCGCCGCAGATTGAGAAAGAGGAGGAGGTATTCAGATATGAGTTTGATTTCAGAAGTCGGAAGGGGTTCTTTCAAAAACAGATTTATCATGATTTCGATTTACGTCGGGCTGATTCTCATGGGCATCACAATGGTGATTCCCTTCATGATTACCCTGACGGGAAGCATGTCGAACGCATTCGACTACGAACGCTTCAGTCCGTTCCCAAAATATCTGTGGTCTTCTCCGGACCGTTTCGTCAAGTGTCTGGTTCCCTACTTCAACGGAACCCGCGGATGGCAGAGACAGATGTCGGCTTATGCGCCGGAAAAGCCCTCCTACTGGAGCTCCTGGTCGCTGATCGGCCGGGACACCGATGGAGTCGAACGCTTCGCCGTCGCATACATCGACAAAGGCAACCGGAAAATCGCCGCAGACTATGCGGAATTCATGGATACCTATCCGCTTTCCGACTGTTTCGCCGCCGCAACCCAAATCGACACCATTACATTCCTGATGGAAAAATTCTCCATGGAATATCTGGCCCGTCATCCCGACGAAAAGCTCTCCGGCAAACAGCTGCGGCTCAAGGCGCTGAAACTTCTCGGAAGCGAATGGGGACTTCCTTTCAACAGCTTTTACAGCATCAACTTCGGTACGGAAGTCGGATATCCAATGGATTTCCAGAGCTGGTTCCCGCCCAACAGCAATCCGAAATACCGCACTTACAATGATTTCAAAGCGGCTGTCTCCGCCCATATCTTCACGCCGGGAATCAAGGGAAAATGGTTCCGTTACCTGAAGGAAAAAAATTTCAGCGGAGAGAAACTGTTTCCGGTCACGCCCTCGGCTCCGGCGGACGTGCGGAAACTCTGGCTCGAATTCAAAAAGGAATATGCTCCGGCCTCCCCCACCATCCCTTACGCCCTTCGCGCAGCATGGTATGCATACTTGGACTCGGAAGAGGTCTCCCTGCTCAACAATGGAGAAAAATTCAGCATTAACCTCTACAACAAACTGGCGGGGACAAAATACAATCGTTTGGAAGACACACCCTTCCCTGTTCCCGCATCCTTCGGCGAAGGCATCCAGAGATTCTGGAAGAAATATCAGCAGGAACGCTATCCACTCCGTCTGATCACCATTCACCCGACCCCTGAACTGAACCGTCAGTTCCAAGAATTTGTGAAAGGCATTCTGCGGCAGCTTAAAATTGCGAACGGACTGCTCGGAACCAGCTACAAAGACTGGAGTGAAATAAACCTGTCTGAAAAACCGGTACAGGGAGTCACTACCGAGGAAAACAACTATCGCGATCTTTGGAAAAACTTCGTAAAAACCCTTCCCGTCGAGCAAAAACTCTTCTCCTCCTCGGAAATTGAATTCCAGAAATTCCTCCTGAAAAAATACGGATCCCTGGAAAAGATCAACCGGGAATACGGCTGGAACCTGAAATACATTGAAGAGGCCTTTCCCCAGTTTATGCCGGCATACGCGCTCACTTTCGCACAGAATGAGATAAACATGACCTTTGGACCGGTTCTTGACAACTACAAGATCATTTTCGACTTCATGATCTTCAACGGAAACGCCATTCTTGTCACATTCCTGCTGATCGCTATGACCATTGCCTTCACGCTGACGGTCAACCCTTTGGCCGCATACGCACTCAGCCGCTTCAATCTGCGCGGGCACAACCAGATTCTAATCTTCATGCTGGCAACAATGGCATTCCCCGCAATGGTCAGCGCAATTCCTGCCTATCTGCTGATGCGCGACCTCGGACTCCTGAACACCTTCTGGGCCCTCGTTCTTCCCGGCGCGGCAAACGGAATGGCAATCTTCATCCTGAAGGGTTTCTTCGATTCCCTCCCGATGGAACTCTTTGAAGCGGCAACCATCGACGGAGCTTCCGAAATGCAGATTTTCCGCATTGTCGCCATGCCAATGGTGAAACCGATCCTCGCCATCAATTGCCTGAACGCCTTCATCGCGGCATACAACGGATGGGAATGGGCGCTGATCATCTGTCAGGACAAATCCATGTGGACGATCGCTGTCTGGATGTATCAGGCAGCCCAGTGGTGGAGCGCTTCTCCGTGGATCGTCAGCGCTGGATTCATCGTGGTCTCAATTCCGACCATGATTATTTTCATCTCCTGTCAGAAGATCATTCTCCGCGGCATCATCATCCCGAGCATGAAATAACGGAAATATTCCGAGAGTCGCGTTCCGCTCCGCATCGAACGCGGCTCATCTGTTCTACACGCCTATCATACATGTGAACGAAAAAATTTCAAACAACTTCTTGTCTCACGGAATCGAAACCTGTTTCCAAAGCGATTACTGTTTCTGTCGGATTGGGTAAACTCTCCAAAAATTTACGAAGTATTGACTTTGAATTCTTGATCTGAAGCCCTTTTCCCGTTTCCAAATCTGATTGCCTCACAAAGATTTCAATGCTCTTGCTGGATACATCGAATCCGATATAAAGTTTCTTGTTGCGCTCATTTTTCATGGTGTCAGCTCCTCTTTTTTTATCTTTTTTCCTGAATGAACTACGATTTCACGCCGAGTGCAAGTTTTTTAACA
>DPDG01000042.1 GCA_003526375.1 Lentisphaeria bacterium | reverse complement strand
TTTACCTCCGCTAGAAAACACTAATACAACAGCATATTTGTAATATAGAGGTCATTTGCAGAAAAGCAAATTTCTTCCGCGTTTTTAGTGAAATTCATTTCAGTGCCGCGAACCTCTTTTTTTCACATTCATTCTAAATTTTACTCATTCTGAGCAGAAATATGTTGCCACACACATACACAGAAATAAACATTATATAAAATAGAAACTCCTTTCTAAAACTTCCGTCTCAGATTGATATTCAACCTAATAAATATCAGCCGGATAAACATTTCATAATCCACTCGCCGCCCGTTGGATATTTCCTGTACATCACCAGTAAGAAACGCCGGCAGTATTTTTCATAAGATTGTATTATTTTTTAGAAAGAAATCTGCAGATACCGGAAACTCCGGCTTTCGGGTGGAACAGTGATTCCTCATCGCACGTCATGGACGGACATCACGGCAGAAAAAGATGCGAAAACAAAAAATCCCGGAGGTGCATCTCTCAGCCTCCGGGATGGAAAATTACCGTACAAGGAACACTTTATAACAAAGATGTGCCGATCCGGAGCAGACTTCCAAGCTGATAGATAACGAGACACAGTAAATATGCGCTCAGTGTCAGCCCGAACAATTGAAGCAGCGTCAGTTTCCATGAATTGGTCTCGCGCCTTACCACGGCGACCGTCCCGACACACGGCATGGAAACAAGGCAGAACACCATCATGCAGAATGCCTGAAGCGGAGTGTAATTCGCTTTCAGAACCGTCTGGAGCGGAGTCGCTTCCTCCACCTCCGTCATGGAAAAAAGAATTCCAAGCTGGGAGACGAAGAGCTCCTTGGCGGCAAAAGCGCCGATCAGGGCGGAACAGATCCGCCAGTCAAAACCGATCGGTTTCATCACGACCTCCAGAGTGCGCCCGATACGCCCCGCGACGGAATATTCCAGACTCTCCATCTTCCGCTGCCCCTCAAGGTGCATGATCTTTTCTTTCCTCTCCGCCTCCGGAACCGTCCCCGACTCTTCAAGCGCGGTGATTTCCTGCGCATAGTTCCGGGAGAAATGCGTTTTTTCCGGCAGGGTATTGATCACAAACAGGAGAATGGATGCCAGCAGAATCAAGGTTCCCGCCTTGCGCAGGTAACACAGAGAACGTTCCCACATATGAATCAGCAGGCTTTTGAAAGTCGGCATACGGTAAGGCGGCAGCTCCATCAGATAAACCTCATCGCTCCCTTTGAACAAAGTCGATTTCATGACCCGCGCCCCGATCAGAGCCAGCACAATTCCAAGCACATAGATGATCCACATGGTCAACGCCTGAAATTTCTGCGGGAAAAATGCCGGAATCAGAAGCGAATAAATCGGCAGGCGCGCGCTGCAGCTCATCAGCGGAAGCACCATGATCGTGGTCAGACGGTCTTTCTCGGATTCAATGCTACGCGTCGCCAGCACAGCCGGCACGGTGCATCCGAAACCGAGCAGCATCGGAATGAAACTCTTGCCGTGAAGCCCGAAGATGTGCATGAAACCGTCCATCACGTAAGCCGCGCGCGCCATATAGCCGGTCCCTTCCAGAAATGCGATACCGAGAAACAGGAACAGAATATTCGGCAGGAATCCGAGCACTCCGCCGACACCGCCGATGATGCCGTCGGCAATCAGTGCGCGGATGAACTCCAGACGGCCCTCGGGCCAGAGCTTCGTAATGGTATCGGCAAGCCAGTCGAAGAAGTTTTCTAGCAGCCCCACAAACGGTTCCGCGCAAAGAAAAGTCAGGGCGAAAATCGCAAACATGATCAACAGGAAAATCGGCAGTCCGAGGTAACGGTTCGTCATGACCCGGTCGATATTGTCCGAAAGCTGCTGGCGGCGTTCATTCGTAATGCGGATCGCCTCACGGCAGGCGCCGGAAATCATGCCGTAACGGGCATCGGGCAGAATCGTCTCACAGTCCACACCGAACCTTACCGCCAGCTTCGTGCGCAGTCCGGCGATCTCATCCGCCACCGGAGCGAAAACGGGAAGCGAACAGAGATAAGCATCGCCTTCCAGAAGCTTGATTGCAAAATAGCGCACCGGCACCCCCGCAAGCGAGGAAAGATCCAGCTTCGAAATCATCCCTTCCACTTCCGCGATCATGTTATCCAGAGATTCGCCGTAGCGCAGACGCGCCGGATACTGCGGCTGTTCCGCCAGCAGGAGTTTCGCCATCTGCGATTTCATGTGCTCAATCCCCCTGCCCCGCGCGCCTACAGTGCGGACAATCGGAGCGCCGAAATAACGTTCCAGAATCGGGATATTGAACTTCAGCCCGCGCCGGTGCGCATCGTCCGCCATATTGAATACAAGCAACATCGGCACGCCGAGTTCCGCAAGCTGAGTCGTCAGATAAAGATTCCGCTGGGGATTTCCGGCGTCGATGATATTCAGGATCAGGTCAATCTCCTGCGTCAGCAGTTCATTGAATGCGACTTTTTCTTCAGGCGAGGAGGAAGACAGGCTGTAAATACCCGGCAGGTCAATGACTTCCACTTCAATGGAACCGATATGGCACACTCCGGATTTCCGCTCGACCGTAACCCCCGAATAGTTCCCGACATGCTGGTGGGCTCCGGTGAGATAATTGAATATTGTAGTTTTCCCGCAATTCGGGTTTCCAGCCAGCGCCACCCGAAATTTCTGCTTCATAATGGTTCCCATCTTTCTTGTTTCATTCGGAAAAACTGAACTCCGTCTTCCGATTTTTTATTCCGTCAACCGCAGCCAGATATGGGCGGCATCCTTGGCGCGCATGGAAAGGCTGCTCCCCATGACACGGATCCGGAGCAGATCTCCGAACGGAGCGTGCCCCTCCATCTGGAGAAGTGTCCCGTTGACCAGCCCCAGGTCGGCAAATTTCTTGATCCCGCGCAAGGTATTGCTCACCCGCACAACGATTCCGGACTGCCCCACAGCCAACTGATCCAGAGACACCAGATCCTCCGTCGAATCCGAACAGATCTGCGGCATCGTCTGTTCCAGGTATTTCCGCAGTTCTGCACAATCGCTCCTCTGCATGATCGCATCGGTCAGGCTGACAAAGCGGGACATCACTTTTTCGCAGACGATATGCTCCACCTTGCAGGCGGTGTCATTCGCCTCCTCCGGCGAGAGTTTCAATATTTCGCGGAAAAAATTATTGAATGCCGCATGGCGCAGCCGGATCACGGCGGCGCGTTCGCTTCCCGCGGCAGTCAGCACAACCGGAGCATGGGATTGATAACGGATCAACCCTTTTGCGGAGAGGGTCTGAAGCGCGCTGGTGACAGACGGCATTTTCACATGCAGTTTATCGGCAATATCTTTCGTATGCGCGTGCCCGTTGTCTTCGATGATCTCGGCAATCGCCTCCAGATAATCTTCCAGACTGCTTGAAATCTTTTCCATTTCCATGATAAAAAACCGTCCTTTAATATTCTTAGGGTTGTAATTTAACCCGTAAAATATTAAATTCAACAGAAAACATTCAGAAAGCCCGGACCTTTTTCAGAAAAGAAACACGAACCGGACTCCGTCACTCATTTCAGTCCGAAATCACAGTGATTCACCCGGAGTTTCTCCGTACGGTATTCCACAATCCCGGACGAATACGGGAAAACGCCGTTGAAGCAGGAAACTTTCACGTCCGTCAGCTCAATTTCAGAAGCGTTTGCGATATAAAAAACACCGTCCGGCTGCAGCCTGTTCCATTCGCCGAATACGGCGGCGGGATTTTTCTCTATCCGAAGTGTGCGGGAACAGTCATGCCGGAACACAATATTGTCGAACAGAAGCCCGGAAACTCCGCCGCCGGCATTTCCGGCAATCAGCGACGGTTCGGAAACGGTTCCGCTGACATTCCTGAACTGAATGTTCCGTATCCGTTTCGCGGCGGGATAGTCCTGTGCGCCGGAGGCACTGGAAAGGACCACGAATGCCCGTTCCGCCTCCATCCGCAGATTGCTGAACAGAATGTCTTCGATCTGGACACCTTTACTTTTATCGGAAAGATAGTTGGAGACAATGCAGATCGCGGTCCGCGTCTCATGAAATACGATATTGCTTATCACGCAGTCACGGACAATTCCGTTTCCGACTCCGATCCGGATCGCGTTGCAGCAGGTATGGAGAATGCAGTTCGTTATCGCAATATGCTCGCACGCGCCCTTGTTCTTCAACGGTGCGGAATTCCCGCGGAGCGTGATGCAGTCGTCGCCGGAATCAATGATGCAGTCGCTCACCGTGACGCGCCGGCAGCAGTCGATGTCGATGCCGTCACCGTTCGCGGTGCGCTGGTCGTTGTAAATTCTGAGCCCTTTCACGAAAACATCCTCGCACCCGTGCAGAAAACAGGTCCAGTAGGGAGCGTTGTAAAGCTGGACATCTTCCAGGTGGATGTTGCGGGATTCACAGAAATACAGCATCTGCCCCGGACGCCAGGAAGTGATGTTGAAATCACGGTACCCCGGCGTCCAGTCGCTGTAAAAGGCTTCGCGGCTGCCGTCGATCCGTCCACCGCCGCGGATCGTGACATTCTCCGCCTCCAGTGCGACGATGAAATGGGCTCCCGAAACTTTCTCCTGTCCGGCGACCCGGTTCTGCGGGCAGAAATCATCGGCATTGTAATCCTCCCTGTCCGGGCTCGCCAGCAGAACCGCCCCGGGGGAAAGTTCCAGCCCGCCGTTCGAGCGCAGATACAGAGTGCCGCACAGATAAGTCCCCGGAGGGAAGAATACGATTCCTCCCGCGTCCAGAGCCGCCTGGACCGGAGCAGTGTCTTTTGCAATGCCGTCGCCTCTGGCGCCGAAATCAAGAACATTGTTCATTTATTTCATTCCTGTCATCAGTTCAACGTGAAAAAAGAAGATCGGATTCCAGACGATCCGCCGTAAATTCATACATGCCGTCCCCCGTATTCCCGGTATGCCCGTATTTCGAGACGAACTCCTTCTCCGAACCGATTTTCAGCTTGATCGGTCCGGTCTTTTCCCTGAACGGGACAATCACAACACATTCACGCCCGTCTTCTGCGCGGAAGGCTCTGACAGCCGCACGCGTCCCGTCAAATGTCACCCCCGGAGCAGGCTCGGCACTCATGATGAACGGTTCAAGTTCTTTGAGCATCTCAGCCGTTTTCCCGACTTTCTTCCATTGTTCCGCGGCATGGGCGGCAGGATCGGGATTGTATTTTCCGGACAGTGTAAAAATATCCTGCATACTGTAAAAGAGAAAACCTTTCGCTCCTCCGGCAACAAAAAGCAGGGCGGCGGTGCGCATGTTCTCCAGCGACGGCACAATATAATCTCCATATTCGCTTCTGTTCTCCGCCAGATGATTGCCCCAGCAGAAAACCTGCGGTACTCCCCAGTGCGGAAGCCCCGCCGAATTCATCTTGAGAATATTCTCGTAATGGCGGCGCAGATCCACGGGAACGGATTTTTTGCGGAAAGGGTATCCGTCATACCCGACAATATCGGAAGCCGTTGCATATCTCGGAAACTCATTCGCCTCATAAGTCACTGTCCACGCAGGATGAAAAGGGTCTTCTTCGGCAAGTGTCTCGCGGAGCCTGATGAGATTGCCGATATTTGAAACCGGCACTTCATCACCGATATACCATGCAAGAAGCGCGGGATGTTTCCGGATTGCGCGGGCGATCTCTCTTACGGGCTCCAGCCACCCTCTCACTCCGTCGAAGCTTTCTCCCGTTCCGAAATCGGGAATGCACTCCTTGACACAGAAAATACTTTTGATCCCGCTGCGTTCCAGCAGATCCAGAGCAGCGAGAATATTTTCCTGCTGCGTCTTCTTTGCAGGAGCGGCTTTCATTGCAAAGTTGCAATAACCGATCACGGAATTCAAGCCCGCTTCCTGCAAGCGCCCCACCTGCTTTTCCAGATTGCCGTCGAGCGTGGCAAATGCACCGACCGGCATAAAGGGTTTCCCGTTGACGATGAGCCGTCCATACCGGTCGATCAGGGCGGCGTTTTCCGGGACCTTGCCGTCCGTGACCCTCATCCTGAAACTTTCGCGTGCAATGATCTTTTTTCTTTTTCTGTCGAGAAGTTCGATCTTGAGACCGGCTTTTCCCGGTGAAAGTTTTCCGAAATCACCTCTCAATATTTTATCCGGTCCGACCTCCAGAACCTGTTCATAATCTTTACCGCCGTTCGAAAGAGTCAGGCGCGCCGCCAGAGCATCCGGAGAGTCCTGATTGCATTTCAGGATAAAGCGTCCGTCACCGTTTCTGAAACAGAGATTCCCCGGTTCGACAATCACCGCAGAATGAATCGTTCCGAGATTTCTCAGCATGATGTCATCAATCCACAGAGTCCCCGTCCATCCCTTGCAGAGATAGAAAAGAAGCGATACTTTCGCAATCTTCGGATTTTCCGGAATCGACAGCGTCAGCGAATATTTCCGCCATTCCTCCCCCGGCACTCCCAGATGAAGATATTTTCCGGCGATCCATTTTCCGTCGGAACCGTAGTATTCGAATCCGGCAATTCCGGGCGCTCCGCTGGAAGACGAGTTTCTCCTGAGATTTCCGCTCCTGGCATAGAACTCAAGGAGATAGTTTTTCCCCGGAACGACGGAAACGCGGAACCCTTTCAGTGTGTAAGCTTTCGGATTGCGGCGTTCCACTTTCAGGCAGTGGCTCCCGTTGCGCCCGAAACGCCCGATCGAATAACACTGCGGCAGTTTCATCTCCTGCTCGGCGGCAGTTTCAAATCCGGTGGCAAACACAATTCTGCCGCTTTGAACATCATCCCGGTATTCCGACGCAGCGGCAGAAGTCAAACAGCCGCCGGCAAGAACCGCACAGCAAAAAAATAAAAGAACAAATCTGGTCATATCACTCTCCCGACAATATAAATTACTTCAAAAATCAGAACTTCGGCACAGGAACCAAAACGGCATTGCATTGATATTCATTCTTCAGGATATTGGATTTCAGTCCCTCGGAATGACCGTCAAGAAATCCCATCGGAGCCATATTCTTCTGATGATTCAGGGCAATGCCATAATTGCGCTTCGGGTTTCTCCGCCAGTCAAAGACGGGAACAGGGCACTTTGTTCCGGCTGCCCATGCGTCACTCATATAAAGAATACGCGACGGCGAGGAAAATCTCCGGGTATTGGTCTTGAAAAAGGCGACATCCGTTTGAGCCGCCAGATCACGATCCTCCGGAAAGTCTCCGACAAGCCCGTAACTGAACCATGACCTGACCATTCCATTGTAATACCGGGTATCCGATGTTTTGGTGCATCCCCAGCTTTTCGGAAGCAGATAAGTCCACGGAGCCTTGTTTCTCTGATCAACCGCCTTGACGTAACCGCCCCAGATCAGGAAAGCCAGAAAACCGTGCGCATAAACGGCATCATCGCCGGTCAGGCCGGGATTACAGTAAACTTCTCCGCCGAGATGCCAGTCGTTATAATCCATTGTGTACATTGCCAGTGTCTGAAGATTCATTTTCACATTTCCGACACAGTTCGCCAGCTTGGCTTTTTCCTTCGCCATGCCTAAAGCGGGCAGCAGCATACCGGCAAGAACCGCGATGATCGCTATTACGATAAGAAGCTCGATCAATGTGAAAATATCTA
Organism: Lentisphaeria bacterium; assembly: GCA_003526375.1. GTDB lineage: Bacteria > Verrucomicrobiota > Lentisphaeria > Victivallales > UBA1829 > UBA11452. Next base: position 45,675 of record DPDG01000042.1, on the reverse strand, counting down.
TTTTCACCCTGCGGAGTGAGAATATCGAACAGGGAACAGGAAAGTAAGAAAGAGCGGGAAAACATTTGAATAATTGAATGAAGAAAGGTAAAAGAAGACCGGTCGCAAATTGCCTGTGCCGGAATGAAATCCCTCTTTTGCAAGTCTTCATCATGAACAGTTTCATCAATGTAAAACAACTCATATTGTAACGCTGTTTCCGCATCCTGCATGATCCGCCGCTCTTTCCACAGGGAAATATTTTTCCGCGGGAAACCTGTTTTTCACTCCGTTCAACGTTTTTCATTTTTCTCCTTTCTCAATTCAAAATCATTTCTGACGACCACTCTCCGGGAAAATAAGCAGTATGAAAAAATTCAAACAATGCGCATTTCGATTCCTCCTCTATTAAGCCGTTTTCCATCGTTATCTTTCATAATGACTCCTTTCAAAACAATCTGCCCTGTTTTTCTTCCGTTCCGGTGAATAAAAAATCTTTTCCAGTTCCCGTCTGCGCGCCGTCTCCGCAGATCTCCGGCCCGAACACCTTGATTCCGGGCTCTCCGCCGCACTGAAGCAGACGGTGCACCGAATCACAGCCGATGGCAGCCAGATCAAAACAGGCGCACAACGGTTTCCTTACGATATAATTGAGCGACTCGATATAATCAAACACCCCGACCTGAATACCCGGATCCAGCCCGGTGGCGGCATGAATATCCTGCGCCGCAATCCGGCGCATCCAGCGTCCCCCCATGATCACCGCATCGCAACGGTTGACGCGGAGGAAATCCCGCTCACGCTCTCCGAATCCATCCCCCTGCACGCAAAGCAGCTCCGGGCATCCGGTCTCCTCCAGTGCAGCGCGATATCCCCGGCACCACGGATCGGTATCATACAGCCAGGGATACATCAGGCAGATTCTCCGGCAGCCCGCATTAAAAAAGCGCATGAAAAGTTCCCATGCCGCCATCCGGTAATCCAGACGCGAAATCAGCCAGGAGGCAGTATGCCGGTACTGTTCTTTCCATGTATACTCCACTCCTGATTCGATCAGGAGAATATGATCCGACACCTGATTCAGCCGTTCATACACATGCGCATACCACGCACCGTCAACAATCACACAACTGTTCCTGCCGATCCGGTCGAGAAAACTGAAGTCGATTTCCGTGGGCGAATTCACCGGAGAGATGGAAAGAGTTTCCAGCCGGATCCCGTCCTGCCGCGCCGCACGGAGAATTCCGCTGTAAACGATCCGGTTCCGGGCTGCCTCCCAACTGTCGAGAACCATGGCGTCCGGACACGGAATCAGGTAGACAAGGTGTCTGGATTTCTTTGGCGGTTCCTTTACAAACGTTCCTTTCAGGGGAATGCGGTACAAAAGCCCTTTTTCCACAAGGGCGCAGATCACCTTGTTGACCGTCATGCGGGAAACGCCGAACTCGGAACAGAGCTTTTCCTCCGTGGCAAAACAGCTTCCGACCACGGAAGTTCTGGCCCGTTCCTCAAGTATCCGCAGAATTTTCTGATGTTTCGTCTCCACCTTTTTCTCCTTGTATATACAAGATATATTTTCCCAAATGAAATTACAAGCCCGATCATGAAAAAATCTTGAAAATAATTATCTGCGACCGCGAGGATGCTTCTGCCCAAGGTTCGGAACAGGGCGAAGGCAAATAAAAATGCAACCGATCTTCTTGCCCTTCCGGTCCCTCCTCTCCACCGGAATCTTTAAAAAAACGGAAAATTATGAGAAAATGATTTGATTTTGGAAGAAAATGGAATATAATGGTCTATAATGGAACAAGGAGAAGCAAATGCTGGCATTTTGCGGTCTTGACAGGTGTTCTGTTGACGCCAACGGAAGAATCAAACTCAGTCCCCGGGTCATTGAAGATTTTGCCCGCCGGGGAAGTGACGTCGTTCTCCATTGTCTGCCGGAAGGTGCCGTGGCTGTTTACCCCGAGGATATTTACCTCGAAATGAGGCGTTCCGTTCCGGACCCGGCTCAACGTGCGGCGGGAAGCATGGTGTTTCGCCGGACTCTGCGCAGATTCGGCGCATGGAGTCAGTCGGAAAAGATTTCCGCGCAGGGGCGGATCACGCTCCCGCAGGAATACAGAGATCATGCGGGGCTTGTTCCGGGCGGCGACGTAATGGTCGTCGGAAATGAGATCGGCGTCGAAATCTGGAGCCGGGAGCGCTGGCTCGAAGAACAGAAGATGATTATGGAACACGAGCGCGAAAAAGGCGAACGTGAAATGGAATCCGATCTGGATACAGGTCGGGGAATATGATATGAAAGACGGACAGGTAAAATAATTTTTACGGGAAAGGAGTGGCAGGAACTGTGGAACCGTTCAAAAAAACGGATGTCAGAATGCGTTATATCTTATGCGCCGCAATTCTGGCTCTCTCGCTGCTGCTTCTCGGCGCCGGAAGATTCAGAGAAGACTTGACCAACCGCCGTGCACGGACGTTGAAAACGAAAGAGGCATGTCGGGAAGCTGTTATGGGATTGAAGAACGGAGTCGCGGACAAGGACCGGAAAGCATGGTCGAAACTTGTCAGGGCGAATCCGGAACTTTTCGTCAGGGTGTGCTCTATGGGCATGAAGGTACAATGAGGTGAAACCAGACGGGACGGGCAGGAACTATGGCTGCCGGCAGCTTCAAATTCAAAACATTGATGATCCTTTCTTTCCTACTGATATGGGCGGTCGTAGCGGCCGCCCATGTCTTTTATTACGCAGTCGTAAAACGGGAGGAATCATTGAAAGAGACCCGCAGGATCGCATGGCGCGAAGCGGAAATTCCATCTCTGCGGGGACGCATTCTCGATAAAAACGGCGTTCCGGCGGCATGGAGCGAACTGCGGCACAATCTGGTGCTGGAAAAGATTCCGGAATCGCGGCGGCGACGGGACAATCTGTTCCGCGGCATCCGCCGTTTTTTCCCGGAACATGAACTGCCGCATCCGATGAAACTGCCGCTTCTGCTCAAAAACGATCTTTCGCCGGAGGAAATCGTCTTTTACTCGCGCAGGCTCAGGAACTATCCGGAACTCAGAATCGTTCCAGTCATCCGCCGCGTGGTCGTCGGCACGCCGGAAATACAGTCTCAGATCGGCAAGACGGCGTTGAACGACGCAGGGGAAGCCGTGGGCGTCTCCGGGCTGGAGCGGGAATATGATCTGGAACTTTCCGGCACATCCGGCAGAATGACGGTCATGCTGGACCGGAACGGCAACTGGTGCTACGACACGCTGCGCATTACGCGGCAGGCGAAAAACGGCGAGGATATCAGGGCGGATTTTGAACTGCCGCCGGAAACAGATGCGTCAAAGGAGCTGCCGGAAGATGAAAAAGATTGATATGCTGATCCATCTCAGCGGCACCTCGCGGAGACTGCTGCCGTTTGCCTCGCTTCTGATTCTGATCATTGCGGGGCTTCTCGGCTGTCTCTCGATTTACAGTGCGCGGGCATTTTCCGAAGCGCCGCTCTACTTTGCGCTGAAACAGATGGTCTGGCTGGGCGCCGGGCTGATCGTGTTCACCGGTGTCAGCCTCGTTCCGTTCTCCTTTTACAAAAAGGCGGCGCCGTGGCTCTACGCACTCTTTCTGCTCTCGCTGGTTCTGGTTTTATTTTTCGGAGTCGAGATCAACAACATGCGCGGCTGGTTCAGGCTGTGGGGATCACTCAGCATTCAACCGTCGGAATTCGCCAAAGTAATCTTTCTGCTTTATCTGAGCGTTTTTGCGGCGGAAGGCAGGGAACTCAAAACCGGCAGAATCCTGTTCATGTTCGGAGTCACCTTCCTTTCCATGCTCCTTCTGATGCTGGAGCCAGATTTCGGCGGAGCTCTGATCTTTTTCGTGGCATTCGTCACTGTGCTGACGGTCTGCGGAGCACGCACATCCTGTCTGCTGGCGGCATTCCTGTTTCTGCTGACATGCGCCGTGATCTTCGTTTCCGTCAACGACTACGCAATGCTCCGCATTCTCGGCTACCTTGCGCCGGACGGCGGTTACGGAGTCAATGCCTGGCACATCAAACAGTTTCAATATACGATGGCGCACGGAGGCTGGACAGGTTCCGCCTGGGGCAATGCCCTCTGGTCAAGCGCATTTCTCCCCCTGCCCCACACGGATTCCCTGTTCGCCTCGATCGTGGAATCCGCAGGCTTCATCGGCGGAGCGATCGTAATCGGCGGATTTTTCGCAATGGGAGCCGGTTTCACGGCAATGTCATGGAAAGTCAAAGACAATGCCGGGCGCATCTTCGTTTTTGCCGCCGGAGTGATGTATCTGGCGCAGGCGCTGATCCATATCAGCGTCAACAGCGTGCTCCTCCCCCCGACCGGTGTCACATTACCGGTTCTGAGTTACGGCGGCAGTTCCCTGCTGTCGATCATGTTCGCTTTCGGCATCGCCTTCAGCGCCGCCCGGGAGGAGTAAACTTACTTCATCAGGTAGAAGTAGGCAATCACGACCATGCCGAGGATGATGCGGTACCAGCCGAATCCCCGGAAATCGCGGGTGCGAATGTAATTCATCAGCCACGCAATAACAGCCCATGCGACGAAAAACGATACCAGAAAACCGATTGCCAGAGCACCCCATTGCGCAGTGGTCATGCTCCCCCCGTGTTTCAGGAGACTGTATCCCGATGCGGCGGTCATGGTCGGGATCGCCAGGAAAAAGGAGTATTCCGCCGCCAGTGTGCGCGAAGCTCCGAGAGCCAGCCCCCCGATGATCGTCGAAGCGGAACGCGAAGTTCCGGGAATCATCGCGAGACACTGAATCAGCCCGATCAGGACGGCACGCGTATAAGAAAGTTCATGGAACGTCTCAATCGGGCGCTCCTTTCTGCACCATGCCTCCACTTTGATCAGAACCACGCCGCCGATCAGGAGAGCGGCGGCAACGACAAGGGGACTGTCCTGAAGCATTTCAATCTTCGACGCCAGCAGGAAACCGATCAGCAGAATCGGAAAAACTCCGGCAAGGGTTTTGAACCAGATTTCCAGTGTGTCGCGGCAGACTTTCTTATCCGAGAACATCGCCACCGGAATCAGTTTTTTATGGAAGTAAATTACAACCGCGAGGATGGAACCGAACTGAATCACGACATTGAACATCTTCGAGAACGGTCCCTCCGCCATGTGCAGGAACTGGTCGACCAGAATCAGGTGCCCGGTGCTGCTGATCGGCAGGAACTCGGTAATCCCCTGCACAATGCCGAGGACAGCGGCTTTCCAGAACATATCAATCATTGCGCTGCCGCATCTTTCTTCCGGTTTTTCGCCATGGTTTCAATATCGGCAAGGATCAGTCTTGAGGCTTTGGCGACGGCGCGGCTCATCGCGTCCGCAAACTCGCCGGGAGTGTCATCCGCCATTTTATCCGTCACGAGAATCGTACGGATTACCGTATTCTTCTCTCCGGACTTGCCCCGCGAAATCACATAACGGAGCCCGAGCTTCGCCATTCCCTTGTCCGCCTCGAATACAAGAACCGTTCCGGTGAGATGGTAGATATTCTCCGGCTTGGCGGCAGCCTGTTCATCGGGAATCGTTCCGGAAGCGTTGTCGCGGTAAGCCAGACGCAGATATTTCGTCACCAGCGGTCCGGGCGTCTGCACCCACTTGTGGAATTCGCGCCCGTGAATCACATTGTCCTCGCCGCGCGTCGCCATGCGGTAACGTTCGCTCGTCATCGTGGTGAACGGCGAAACCTCAATCTGAAGATCCGTATTGCAGCGTTCGGGAATATCCAGATCATAATACAGCGTCTCGGTATTGTCTGGAGTCGGAAAAATGCTGCACCCGCCGGCAACGATCAGCAGAACCGGAAAAACGGCACGGAACAGAGGAACGGCTGAAAATTTCATTGGAGCACCAGACAGTTATCTTGATCTCGAAGGAAGCTGCGGAATCTTGATCACCTGCCCGACGCGCACCTGCATACTGGCGGGAATCACACCCTTGTTCGCATCGGCAATCAGCTTGTAATACTTGGGCGAACCGTAAATCTTCCGGGAAATCCCGATGAGAGTATCGCCAGCCTTGACCGTATAAGACCCGAGTTTTGCACCGGCGGCAGTTCCGGCGGAAGCGGCGGCAGTCGTGCCGGTTCCCTGAGAAGTGGCGGTTGCCGTGGGAGTTACACCGTTGGCGGAAGCAATCTGCGAAACGGACGAAGTCGTACCGGCAGCACCGGCTGCAACCGCCGGAGCTGTTGGAGTCTCCGTCGCCGCCTGGGGTTTGCGGGCAGGCGCACTGCGCTGGGCGGCAATCTCCCTGAGACGCTGTTTCATCTGCTGGTTCTGTGTTTCCAGAGCCTTGGAATATTCCACGTATTTATTCAGCCGCTCTTTGGTCTTCTCCAGATCCTCGTTCAAAGCAATATTCGCGGAATTGTCCTTGTATTCTTCTTTGAGCTTTTCGTAAAGACGTTTCTTGGCAAGTTCCGTGAAACCGTTGATGTCATCCGCATTCGTGGTGTCATTCGGAGCCAGTTCCAGGTACTTGCGGTAATGATAGACCGCTTTCAGAGGTTCATCAAGGTTATCGCCGTAAAGCGAAGCCAGACGGAAATGCGTTTCCGCGGATTTCGGGCAAATGGTCAGGAACTCCTCCAGATATTTTGCGGCTTCCTGATAATTTCCGGCGTTCTTGGCGGTTCCGGCTTTAATGAACAGAGGATGTGTTTTCTCTTTTCCGACATAATCTCCGCAGGATGTCAGCATTACCGCAGAAGACGCCGCAATCGCGACCGACAGCAAAATTCCAAGCTTTTTCATCTTTGACCAGCCCCTCATAGTTTGAATTCATAGGAATGACGGTAATATAACCGGAAAAATGCCGGAAACAAACCCGAAAGTTGCTCTTCTGCAAGTTTTTCCGTTTTTATGAGGCAAATATCCGCCGTTTTATCCCTGCCGTACGGAAATACGGAATTCAGAGAGCAATCTCAAAGCGGTTCAATCCGTTCCGGGAAAGATTGATCTCACCGGACATTTCAAAAGAGTCTGTCCTGATCTCCAGCTTATACCTGCCGTAGAAGCCCCGGAACCGGTTGGCTTTCCGGCTGTCATAACGGAGAATGCCCTCCGTATGCCACTCTTTCCTGATAAGCGATTCCAGTACTCCGTAAGCCTTTTTCGGAGTCATATCGAAATGAACAAGCCCCCCTTTGAAATAGTTCTCATCCCAGCCTTTGCGCGACAGCGCGCAGTCATCAATCAGATTCCAGTAGATGATCGCCTCCGTGGCGGGATGGCTGAACCAGAGCCGGTACATCCTGTCAAGAATCCTGCTCTGCACCTCCTCGCCGTCCCCGAGTTCATCACTGCCGAGAATCGTCACCTCCGATATCTGAAGCGGAACCCCGACGGACGCATCGAGGTCAAGCACCTTGAACATATATTCCGGGTTCAGCATATCATCCGCCCAGCTCTCCGCCGTCCGCCCGCTGCCGAACATATGATATTGCAGCCCCAGACGATCCAGACGGCACCCCTGCGCCTGCAGATGCCGGAGCAGGAGATAAAGCGGGGTATAATCGAAAAACCAGCTCCAGTTGTTGTCATTGTAAATCAGTTTTGCCGTTTTCGGGAAGTAACGGTCCGCAAGTTCGAATGCGAAGCGGACATAGTCTTTCGGCATTGCGGGGACACCGCGGTAGCCGACCGCCTCGTTTGCCACGTCCCAGAAGGGAATGCGGCTGCCGAAACGCTCCGCGATCTCCCGGAAACGGCGCTCCATTTCCCGTGCAATCCGATCAGGTTCTTTCGGAAGCCACGCAGGCAGACTTCCCGGATGATGCCAGCTCAGGACATGACCTTTCGGAACAATTCCATATCTCCCGCAGAAATCGAGAACGGCTTCGGGAGGCGGACGGCGGTAAATCTCCGGACTGTTCCTGTCAAAGCGGAGCCGTCCCTTTTCCGGTTCAAGGTCCTTCCAGTAGAATGGGACAACGGCAAGATTGAAAAGATTCGCAAACAGTTCGTTGTGACGTTCATTCCTCTCATCTTCGGGAAACTGTTCCAGCAGAAAAGCGTTACAGCCGAAGAAATATTCATGGGACAACTGCGTATAGCGAATCTCTGCATTCTCAAGCACTCCGCCGTCTTTCCGCAAGAGAACGATCTCCGCACCGCCCTTGCGATTGGACTCAATTCCGTTTCTGATCCGTTCCTCAATCACCGGGTCTTCCCGGAACAGATGACATGTCATCTTCTTCACATCAATTTCAGCCATAACCCCACCTTTTCATATTTGAACAAACAATCTTAAGATATGAATATATAAATAATAACCTCCTCTTTCCGGAAAAGCAAGCAGACAAAAAAGGAAACCTCTAAACTTTTTCAGTCCGGCAAAAAGACGATGCAACATCTTTGGCTCCGGCGCCCCCGGCAAACAGGTTTGCCGTCTTTGGAAATTCCTCAACCGGAAAGCAGTTTGCGTTTCCTGCAATAATCCATGCAGAGAGCCGTATATTCAAAGGAAACGGACGGATAGGTGCACTCAATGCCATCCGGCGGCAGCAGTTCCAGAATTTCATCCATCCGTTTTTCATTCATTCCATTGAAATATCCGGCGGGACTTTTCACCGTTATTTCCGTAGCATCATAATTGTTGTGATCCGTGACGGCAAATCTTCGAGCGGAATAATTCTCAGCGTCGCGTCCAGGTCCCGCAGAACCACTCCAGATAATTTTTCAGCCATTGGACTTGTTCTCTGTGATTTTCCCGGCAGAACCAGCCGTTCTGCAAAATGATCCAGTCGTCCACCATGCCGGTGCGAATCTCGTCGGCAATCTTCGGACACTGGAGGCGGAGCATATCCATCGGGATCGGCTGATCCCAGTCCTCTCCGTAATTGTGCATGAAAGTTCCCTGCATGACGGGTTTGCCCAATTTATGAATCTCCTCTATGTCATAATGATACAGACTGCGCCAATAGTGATCGGTGGAAACCCAGACCCAGAAGTTGATGACGTCGAAATAATCCAGATAAGGAATCAGTTCTTTCTGATCCTGTCTTGAATAACGGACCAGATAGAGCTTCAGTGCAGGATTTTCGCTTTTCAGCGCTTCATAAACCTTTTTCAGTTCGGCAACCGACATATTTGCGCTTGGACCGACGGAATCGCGGAAATCGTCAATGATTGCTCCCGTCACATTCGTCAGACATTTCAGGAACTTTATCATCAATTGCGCGGTCGTGTTTTCCTTATTAGAACATGAAACGCATTTGCCTGCGGTTGGTTATCATACTGACCGTGTTCAATTTTTCCGGAGTCCCTTTCACCTTTTGCCTGGGGGGATACCTTTACCATTCACGATTGAAAAAGTCAAAAGCTCAGGTCTATATGAACATGAAAGAATATGCACTGGCGCGCTATGAGCTTACGGATATTGCATTATTTGCCGCCAGGGGTAATCCGACAGGAATATTCCTGAAAACCAAACAGGAGATTGCCAAAACCTATGAATTTGAAAAAAACATGAAACAGGCGCTCACCGTATTGGACGGGCTCCTGATTCCCTTGAAACGCGATTTGGAGAATCAGCCTGTGAAACTGCCGGGAATTTATGCGGCAATCTTGAATCAGGCAAAAGGATATGCCGAACAGATGAAAGATGATGCGTTGCTGGCGGATTATAACAGGATTGCACGATATATTCAAAATAAGAATTAAAGAAAGGGTATTTCATGAAAAAGCTCATTACTCCAATCCTGCAGTCCGCAGTAATGGTGTGTTTTGCCGCGGACAGCGCGGAACGGAAAATCTCCGGTTCATTTTTTCAGGTGGTCATAGACAGCGGTTTTCTCGGCATTCTGATCATAGAAGATACTCTGCTGAACTTTTCTCCTGCCCGTCGCGGGAAATCTGCGGCACAGAGTTCCGCGATCAGCGATTTTGCATTTCTGGAGATTAATGAGAACACGGAAACGTATCTTTTCAACGGTCAGGCGATTTCCCGAGAACAGTTGCCGACATACCTCAACCATATCGGTAAGAATAACAAAGAAACCCAACTGATTATTTTCTGTGCAGATAATGTGAAACATGCCGATCTGGTGAAAGCGCTGGATTTGTGCAGATTATCCTCCCTCTCAAATATCAGCATCATGGCAAAATAACTGCAAATGTCCCTTATCATGGAAAATCATTGCTCAGCCTATCACTTGAACAGTAAGTCAAAAGTTTTCCCCTGGTCTGAATATGGCAGTAACTTACACAACAATATAACGTTGAGGTCTGCCTATGACAAAATATATTTCTCCGCGTTGCTTCTCTCAAGGTCCGAAAAGCAGAAAAATTGAATTCACTTCCGGCGGTGGTGATATCAGCAGCGATGGCAGTCTGGTCTTCATCAGAGAATTCAACCGCAAACCCGGGTTGCCCCGACATGCCGGAGAGATACTTTCTCCAACAGCATTGTACAGGGGCACTTTCGAGCAAAGGACACGTCTTGTGCCGGGAGACCGTTCCCACTGCTTCATTTCAGGAACGGCAAGCATCGACAGCAAGGGACAGGTGGTGCATCCTTTTGACGTCACGAAACAGACGGAGCGGCTTGTGGCCTAGCCTTACGGCTCCTGTTTCAATAAACGGAAGCAGGATTGCAGAATTCGCCCTATTACCTGTTTTCCCCGGTCATTGTTATGAATCGTGTCACGGTTGAACCAGCCGAGCGGTTTTCCGGATGATGCCAGATAATCGGCGCAGAGCGGAGTCAGGTTCCAGAACGGGACACCCGTTTTACGGGCGACATCCAGATAGGGCTCCTGCTGGAGCAACTGTTTCCCGTGACAGTCTTTCGTGTTTTCACTCCAGGTAATATTGTCTGCGGGCAGTGCCGGATTTCGCGGAGATGCGGGGCGCCAGTCAAGGGAGAGCGGCGGGCTCAGAAGGAGTACCTCGCATCCGATCCTGCGTGCCTGTTCGATTACTTTTATGATTGCACCGGTCCAGTCGCCTTCTTTCGGATTACTGATGCCGCCGATGATAAGAAGATCCGGTTTGAGATCCGCCACATAAGCCTTGAAATTCTCCGGTTTCTGATAAAACCAGCATCCGGTCGAACCTCGGACGGAAATTACGAAATCACAATTTGAGTTCGGAAAATCGCGCTTCACAAGAGATTGGAATACAGAGTTGAAACTGTCGTTCATAATGCTGTCGCCAAGCATTACGATCCTCCACGGTGTGCCGTCTCTGAGTGCCGCCGCAGTCCGGGGCAGGAATGCCGGGGCCTGTTCTGTGAATTTGAGTTTCGGCATATCCCTGTAAAGAGCATCGCACCATTCCGCCGCCTCCTTTGCGGAAACTTTTTTCACGACAATGTCCTGAACTGAAACACCTTCTTTGGAAATGAACGCAAGCTGCATGGCATCCGCCTTGCCCTGCACGTAAATCATCTCTTTATAAGCCACTTCATCATCTGTGGGGTATACGGCGCTGTTGATGTCCGGGAGAGGCTTTCCCTGAGCATCGAAAAGATCAACCCACCAGTAACAGTGATCCTTTGCTTTTGCCTTGAACTCCACGGAATAATAAGCGGGTTCACCGGCTTTCTTATTTAATTTGACAATCGGGGATTGAACACGTCCGCCCTTGCTTTCATAGTATCCTTCAAACGGCACATAGACCATTTCCCCTGCCTTTGACTCCAGAAATTTCCAGCCATGCCTGTTTAACGGCCCGTCATAACGCATGATTTCCATACGATTCAAATTCTTCCTGTTGATTGCCGATGGTGCAGAGTCTGCATTTCTTCCCGTTTCCTGCGACAAATTGCCGCCACAGCCGGTAAATATCATAAGTCCTGCAAACAGTATGATGCGGCATCCGTTTCTTTTCAAGACTTTCAAGTTCATTTCAAGATTTTTCCTCCCATAGCTTCGTATGGCTGTAAAATATTCTGATTATCCCGCAGCAAATGACGCGGCTCATTGCAAAAAAAACCGGGAAAGAGTGTTACAGGCATCTTCCCGGTTTCGTATTTTCCGGAGAACTTCAATCTTTTTTTGTGAGTTCCCTGAATTTTGCATAAGCGGCATCGTAGGGTGTGCGGTCCACAGGACGCGGGGAATAGATCTTCGGCGTAAAGGAGGATTTCACAATCTCACGCGCACTCACCAGATCTTTGACGGAACCTGCCGCCATCGCCTGTGAAAGAATATTGCCCGTCGCCGTGGCTTCCACCGGGCCGGCAATCACTTTCACATTGCAGATATCCGTTGCAATCCGCATCAGGACATCCGCATTCGAACCGCCGCCGACAATATTCAGGCAGTCATAAACGGAACCGGAAAGCTCGGACAACTGTTCCAATTTTGCACGGAAGCAGAGACCGAGAGAATCATAAACGCAACGGATCGTTTCGGCATCGTTCGGAGTCCCCTGCCCGGTGCGTTCGCAGAAACGGCGGATTTTCCCCGCCATGTCGCCGGGAGAAAGAAACTCGCGCTCATTCGGGTTGATGATGAACTTGAGCCCCTCGCATCCCGCCGCCATTTTATCAATGACGGACCACGGTTTCTTTTCCCCGTCGCGCTTCGCCCAATCCGCCCGGAGTTCCTGCGCCAGCCACATGCCGATGATATTCGTCAGGAAGCGGATTTTATGATTGAGTCCGCCCTCGTTGGTAAATCCGGCTTTCCGCGCTTCCTCCGTCAGAACAGGCGCATCCAGCTCCGCACCGAAAAGCGCCCAGGTGCCGCAACTGATATAGACCCATTTACGATCCTCGGGAGCGGGAACGGACGCAACAGCGGAAGCAGTGTCGTGGCTGCCGACTTTACAGATGTCGATCTGCGGGACGCCGAGCTCTTTCGCAAGTTCCGCCCTGAGCTTTCCGACAATCGTCGAAGGTTCCATGATCTTCGGAAAGAAGGAACGGCGGAAGCCGAGTTTGTCAAGCGTGGCAAAATCCCAGTCGCGCGTAACGGCGTTCAGCATGTGGGAGGTGCTGGACTCGGTGTATTCACAGGTGCGGTCGCCGCTGAACAGATAAGAAATCGCATCGGGGATCATCAGCATGATGTTGCCGTCGGCGAAATCCTCAGGATGCTTTCTGCGGTGCGCGACAAGCTGGAACAGGGTATTGATCTGCATCAGTTGCATCCCGGTGCGGGAGTAAAGCTCTGCTTCCGGAACGGTCTTGAAAACCTCCTCCGGCACATTGTCCGTGCGGGAATCGCGGTAGTTGTAAGGTTCACGGGCAAAAGAGCCGTCCGGCTTGACGATCACATAATCCACGCCCCATGTGTCAATGCCCATGCTTTTGATGTCGGGATATTTTGCAAGAGATTTACGGACCCCCTCTTTGAGCTCGGCAAAGATCGACTCAATGTTCCAGTAGAGGAAGCCGCCGCGTTCCGTGGGGCCGTTTTCAAAACGGTGCATTTCCTCAAGCGTGATTTTACCGTCTTCGAGGGTGCCGACGATCGCGCGCCCGCTGGAAGCGCCGATGTCGATAGCCAGATACTTTTCAGAAGCCATGTTCTTTCCTTTCCAAATCCTTTTTGGGTTGCCTGTTCAGATCTACTGAATTTTACATCACTCATGGCAGCTTTTCAAATTACTTTCCACAAAGTGACGCAGTTTTTCTTGCTTAAATCTCAAAATCATTGTATATTGTCTCCGGAAACTTATCATCAGGAAAGGATTTGAAGTGGATACGGAACTTATTCTGAAGACCGCCGCAGAAGCGGTGCAGGTCGAAATTGACGGACTTCTCTATCTCAAGGAGCACCTCGGCAAGGAGTTTGCGGAGCTGGTCAGGCTCTGCATCAAAATCCTGGACAACGGAGGAAAGATCGTGGTCTGCGGCATCGGCAAAAGCGGGCATGTCGGCAAAAAGATCGCCGCGACACTCGCCAGCACCGGTTCCCCCGCCATTTTCGTCCATGCGGTCGAAGCCATGCACGGCGACCTCGGAATGCTTCAGGAGCGGGACCTGCTGCTGGCGCTCAGTTACAGCGGGGAAAGCGATGAACTGGTCCGCGTGCTGATCCCCGCGAAACGCCTCGGCGTCACCATCGCGGCATTCACCGGCAACCCGGAATCCTCCCTCGCAAAGCTTTCCGACCTCACAGTTCCGCAGACCATTACCAAAGAAGCCTGCCCGTTCAACCTCGCGCCGACCACCAGTTCCACGGCGACCCTTGTTCTCGGCGACGCTCTCGCAATGACTCTGCTGCGCCTGCGCAAATTCACGAAAGAGAAATACGGACGGCTGCATCCGGCGGGCGCCATCGGGCGTGCAGTCACGATGCGCGTCTCCGACGTCATGCGAAGCGGCGACCACCTTGCGCTGGTATCGCCCGATGCGACGATCAAGGAAACGATTCTCGCCATGACCAAGGCGCATGGCGGTTCGGCGGCAGTCGTAGACAATGCGGGAAATCTGCTTGGTATCTTCACGGACGGCGATTTCCGCAGAAAAGCGGAAAACGACATGGAGATTCTCGCCAGAAAAGTCGGTGATGTCATGACAAAAAATCCTGCGTCCATCTATGCGGATTCTCTGGCAATCGAAGTGTTGAAAGTCGTCGAAGCGCGCAAAATCGACGATATCATCGTGCTTGACGCCGGCGGCAAGGTTGTCGGCATTGTGGATATTCAGGACCTTCCCGGTCTGAAACTGATGTAACTTACTCCGGCGGAACGGCTCAGAAAATATTCATCTGATCCGTTCCGTAAAATTGATTATCAGATTTCCGTTAGATTTTCTGCCGGCTTCTTGTTTTTCAATCCTTTTGCGTTATATTCTTGTAACTTTATTTTCCAGAACCTGACTATACCCAAAGGAATCCATCTATGGTTCAACGCCCCGTTTCCGCTGTCGCTGTCGTATGCCTGCTGTTCATTCTGCTCTATCTCGTTCCTCTGGGGTTGCGTCCGCTTCTGATCCCTGACGAAGCGCGTTACGCACAAATTCCGCGTGAGATGATCCGGAATCACACATGGCTCATCCCGCAGTTTGCCGATATGCCCTATTATGAAAAACCATCCGGCGGTTACTGGACGGAAATTGCGGCACAGAAGATTCTCGGGGAGAGCAACTTCACGGTCCGGCTCCCCTACGCGCTTGCCGCCGCAGTAACGCTTCTCCTGACATGGCTCATCGCACGCCGGTTCCGGGACGACGAACCCGACAGACGTTTTCACGGGCTGCCCTCTACTCCGTCCTGACTCTCATGGTCACGGGAGAATTTTTCATCATCAGCACAACAGCGGTTCTGGACGGAGTGTTCACTGCGTGCGTTACGGCGGAATTCGTCTTTTTCTATCTTGCATGGAGCGAAAAGAAGTCTCCCGGAATTTCGTTTCTCTGGCTGTTTCTCTGCGGACTCGCAGTCGGCTGCGCTTTCCTCATAAAAGGGTTTCTTGCGTTTGCGCTTCCCGGGCTCGGCATCGCGGCATTTCTGCTCTGGGAACGCGATTACCGCAGTTTCCTGACGAAACCGTGGGTTCCCTTTCTGGCATCCCTGCTTGTCATAGTTCCGTGGGGACTCGCAACCGCCGAAGCCGCGCCGGATTTCTGGCACTATTTTGTTGTGGTCGAGCACTATCAGCGGTTCTTCCGTGAAGTTTCCTCCCAGCATCCCGAACCGTTCTTCTACTTCATTCCGGTCATCCTCGGCGGAGCCATGCCGTTCACGCTTTTCTGCGTGCCGCTGTTCCTCGGCGGCAGGGAACTGCCGTGGAAGCACAGTTCTCTCCTGAAATACTGTGCGGCATGGATCATCCTGCCGTTTCTTTTCCTTTCCCTTTCCAAAGGCAAGCTGGCGACCTATATTCTGCCTCTTTTTCCGCCGGTCGCGATCATCGCGGCGCTCTGTATGCTGGGCGCCCAGGGGAAAGAAAACGCATTGAAATATTTCAACATCACGGTCAAGTTCACAGCCGGAATTCTTGCCGTCGGACTCATCGGATTCCTGATCACGAACTTTGCATTCCATCCGGTCTACGGAACCGGGCAGATGCCTCTGCTCGGCTTCACGGTACTGTGCGTCATTCTCTTTCTCGCAATCCTCCTGCGGGCAATCCGCGAGAAAACGATGAAAGACAAGTACCTGACACTTGTCATCGCCATGTTTTTCCTGATGCCGGCATGGCAGGCGGGACTTCCTGAAATCGTAATGAATCAGAAAGCGCCGGAAGCCTTTCTGAAAGAAAGTGTTGCGAAGATTCCGCCCAATGCAATCCTCATGACCCGCGACCAGTTTCTCGGCATCCTGCTGTGGACTACCGGCAGAAATGACCTCCGGCTGTTCTACAAAACCGGAGAATTTGAATACGGGCTGAATCACTCTCCCGACAAGGAAAAGCGTTTTGTCTCCGTAGAGAAATTCAAGGAAATGCTGGACAACCCCGCATCAAGAGATTATCGTCCGGTCGCAGTCTATGTGACAGCGGGTCATGAGAAACGTTACAATACTCTGCCGCAATTCAGGCAGACCATTTCCAACGGAGAAATTTCCCTGATGCTGTTTGAGTGAAAAACTTCTTCAGGAAAGGCGGAATATGAAGAAAACGAAAGTCACACTGCGGTCACTGGCACAGGAGCTGGGAATTGCCCCCGCGACGGTTCTGCGCGCACTGACCAATCATCCGAATGTCACCCAGGGACTCCGGCGGCGCGTCATCGCGCTGGCGCAGAAATACCACTACCAACTGCCGGAGCACTATAAGAAACTGGTCGCCGTCGTCATTCCCGGATTTGAATTTGAAGGTTACACCGGCCTCCTTCTCTCCTCGCTCATGAAAGAACTTTCCGCAAATCAGTTTCACGGAGAGATCATCTCCGACTGCGATCTGGAAGTTCTGCAGGATCATGTCTATGCGGGAGTCATCTCCATCGTATGGACCGCCGGGCTGGAAAAACAGTGGCCGGAGGAACACGCCACGCCGCTGGTCGTATTGAATGCGACTTCCAATCCGCGCGAGGGCGTCTGTCAGGTGACTTCCGATGAAAAGCAGGGAATCACGCTGGGATTGGAACAACTGTACAACAAAGGACGCCGCCGCATTGCATTCGTATCTTCTCAGTTGAACTGCAGTCTCAATGCAAGAAAACGGGTCGAGGCGTTCCATGAGTTCTGCCGTAAAAAGAGAATCTCCGCAGGCTCCTTCCATGAGGAACATACTCCAGATTATGATCTGGATGCAATCGCGGACAATATCATACGGAAAAAGGCGGACGCCGTCTTTGCAGCAGGCGAGACTTATGCACCGCAGTTGCTCTTCCGGCTTTCCCGCCACGGAGTCAGGATACCGGATGACCTGTCCATGCTGGCGCTGGAATATCATGCTGTCACGCCCTTTACGATTCCGCCTCTGACGGCTTTGACCCAGGATTTTGACGAGCTCGCCAGACAATCCATCCTGCTCCTGCTCCGGCGCATTCATCACCAGCCATCCCCCGCGGAAATTCTGGTTCCGTATCATTTCATTGAACGGGAAAGCATTTGATTTTTGTTTCAAATGTTTCAAAAACAAAACCGTCTTCCCCTCTTGTCAAAATACGATTTTAATTTATAATTTAAATATATTAAAGATAAAAACTTTTAGCTGAACCTCAAAATTAAGAAAGGAGTCTTTCATGAAAAAACATCTGTGGATGCTTACTGTTTTTCTAATCGGATTTGCGACAACCGGAGTCTTTGCGGATGTCAAGACCAATCTTAAACGAAAAACCATAACCAATGGAGAAGTTACTTTCGTCACAGGAAAGCAAGTTCGCTTCCTCCATCGCACCTTTCCCGATTGTAATCTTCTTGCTAAACTTATTCCTGTTACATTCCTAACCAATGGAGGGCAGTGGTTCACCATTGCTTATCCGGATGGAACACCTGAAATCATTGAGGAAAATGGCTTGAAAGGCTTTCAGATATCTCGAAAGACATCTTTTGGAGAATGTTCTATAAAAATCCTGATGCCAGCGACAGGGGCTTTTATCCTACTGCGTTTTAATTACAAAAATATTACTCCCGTTTCTACGGTTGCAGGCTCTATCCCCTCTATTGATTTTCCCGAAGAATTTGTCAAGTTTTCGGTAAATGGTCAGGAACGCGTAGCTTCTAAAGTGTTGCAGAACGAAAAGAATAATATAACAAAAATCACTTCTTATGCGGCATTCTCCACAGAAAACGCAACTCAGCCAGCGGTCATGATGATCATCCCCGATCTTGCACAATTGGATTTTACCGCAGGAGGAAAGATTACAGCCGGAGGATGTAAGCGTGGCTACGGCTGGTATCCGGGAAGCAATGTGACGCATTCCGATTTTGTGGACAATGACTTAAGTGCAAATACGAATGTTGTAATGGATGTGATCCTTGCAGCCGTTACACCTGATAAGGTGTATTCCGAGATCGCAACGAAAGCATTGGAATTCTATAAAAAATTCAAAATAAACGGAAAATGAACGTCGATTAATTGCTCGGCATGAATCGTTTTACATTATTTTGGTGCCACAATAAGAGTCTGTGAGGTAAAATGAAAATTTCAGTGGATGAATGCATGCAAACTGTAAAAAGAATTGTTCTACATCAATTTTCGCTAATAGAACTCTTGATAGTAGTTTCTGTTATTGCGATCCTTGTCGGAATGCTTTTGCCCGCATTGAATAAGGCGAAAGTTGCAGCCAGAAAGGTTGTCTGCACGGGTAATCTGAAGCAATTCGGGCAGGCGTATGCTTCTTATTGCGGAGATTACAACGATTATTTCCCGCCAGTCATTCATAATCACACAGGGACAGATTTTGTAAACAATAACAGCAACCCAAATTTTGCAAAAATCATGTATAACTATGGATTGAGCTATAAACAGACAGACTGGAAAAAAAATACTGTCCAAAGTGCCGGAGTCTATTTTTGCCCAGATGATTTGATCAATGCAAATGCGCAATGTCATATGTACAGTTATCGTGGCAACTGTTTCATTGCCAGTACCATTGTTTATGGTAAAGTTGTCGAGGGAACAAATGACAGAGAAGTTGCGAAAAAAATACTGGAAGTCAAACGTCCCTCTGCAATCCTAGTTATAGGAGATGCGGCTAGTAATCCCGATAGTATTGGATATTCTGATCCACTCAATGCCAATGATTTTCCATTTAAATCCGGCAGTTCTTTTGCAAATAACGGTAATCGTCTGGGACTGGATTTCCGACATGCTCAACAAACTAATCGTCTGATGGTTGATGGGCATGTTGGAGCTTGGAATTTCCTGAATATTGCAGGATCATCCGGAAAATATCTGCTTCCGAAACACTGAAACTGAACAGTCTGAAAACAGCAGGATTTTGTATATTAACGGCATAAACCAGAGCCGGAGGCTTCCATGCGTCGGTCTCTACAACAAAACTATAACAAAAAAAGGAATACTTTATGCAATTCTCTTTCATTCCAAACTGGGTACAACTTTGCCTTCTGACAGTGCCTTTGACACTCCCACTCCTTGCGGTTCCCAATGCAGAAATTCAACAGGATCAAATTGTTTTGAGTAATGCAGGAGCGAAATACCGTTTTACTGTGAAAGCTCCCTATTCCCTGATGGAATGCCACATGAATGGAGTTAATACCGGGATGACAAAATTCGGCTATGCACTAATGGACTCCGATTTAAGCTGGACGAATGACATTGATCTCGGAAAATGGTCTTACACAATACTGCGTGACAAGGAAAGTATTACGTTGCAGACCATGGTAAACGGACCTGATATGCGGCTTTTGCGCGAATATACGCTCAGTGGCTCATCTCCGGCAATGAAAATGCGTTTCCGGGCTGAATATGACAAACCGGAAAAAGTACGCTGGGCGTTCCTTTTCGGTACTCGACTCCCTGCGAACAAGCCATTTCTGCGTCTTTTTTCCGAGGTACACAACGGCAGGATATCAACCTGTTTACGTATGATTTCAAATAATCATTTTTTGGATCAGGAGGGAAATTTACGTAAAATCCAGGGTTCCCTTTATGACAAATGGGAAGATGTCTTCCTGATAGGCAGTTACGACCCGGATAAAAAGATCGGTTTTTTGGCTATGACGAATCCTGAACTCACACCTTGGCCTATGCAAGTCCGGCAGGAAAGCAAAGAAAAGATCGGTTTCAATGTCGCGCCATACGTCTTCTCTATCGATAAGGATGGGAAACGTTTTCAGGAAGTCCGCTTGACATTTGTCCCGTTCCAAGGAGACTTTTCCGTTTTGAACAAAACCATCGTGGAGCCCTTTGTCGCTCGGCTGAAAGCCTGCGGTTTTATTCATGCCAAACCGCAAACCGCTCGGCTTATTTCTTCCGGCAATCTTGATGTTTGGACGGATCTTGCTGATGCGCGAGTTTATCCTTCCGAAAATGCACCGAAGGTCAAAACCACGAGAGTAGAAATATTCGCGGCGCGCGGAGAGCGTGAGTCCTTTCAGTTGGCGTTGCGTTCTTCCGAACCTCAGAGAGATATTTCACTTCAACCGGAACCGCTGACAAATGTGGATAAGTCTACACGGAAAATCGAGCTTCAGTGGAATCCGGTTATGGCAGAAGTCGCAGGCGAACCCTATAGAGGAGATAACTGTTGTTATGGGGAAATCCCAGATGTCCTTGGATATAACAAATCGGTTGACTTGTCCGCGAACCGCACGCAGAGTTTCTATCTGACGGCGACAATTCCCGAAGATACTGTTGCCGGGGTATACAAGGGTAACGTCAAGATTCTTTCTGCAGGAAAAGAAATTGCTTCAGTTCCGGTGTTTTTGCGTGTTTGGCGTTTCTCTTTGGTAGAACGCACATTTGTAGCTGCACTGGACTGGTGGCATCGTCAGATGCCGCGCAAAGAAATGTTACGGACATTCGCTGAAACAGGAGATATTGTCATCCGCAATAATGGGGGATTGCGCTGGGTAGCATCCCCACAACCAGAGTGGAATGATGACGGTACACTCAAACGTGTCGATTATACGAAATTCGATGTGGATATGGAAACTGCACAAAAGCGTTTCCGGCACAATCTTGTTGTCTGTCGTGCTTATATGCTCGGTTATGACCACAGGCCGAAAAACACTCTGTTCGGCAGTGCGAAAATGATTCTGAAACCTTCCTATAATGCAAAATTGGAAGCATTTACGAAAGACTTCCGCGCTCATCTAATCAAGAAAGATTGGAACGGAAAGGTCATTATGGATATGTTTGATGAACCGTTGGATCAGTACTACGATATGATCAATCAGGTCGTAACTCGAATCCGCGCGATTGCACCGGAATGGAAATTTACTTATGCAGGAGCATATGCTCCTGCATTGGAAGCCAGTATCAATTTCTGGAATCTTCCAGTTTATATGGCAACAACCGATTATATGAAACGCGCAAAAGCTTTGGGAGCAGAAATGACTGTTTACAATTTCCCCTATTCTGCAGTAACGGAGAATCCCACAGCGGTACGCGGTTTGTTTGCGCATCTTTACAATAAAAATATCCGTTACTTTTATCAGTGGATTGTGAACTGGTGGCCGGAATGTGGCTATAACGGAGATTTTCAGCGGAGGGCCTCCATAGTTCGCCTGTTAAACGGTCACGTCTGCTCTACCCAGCGTATGGAAGCCGCAGGAAGCGGAATTGAGGATTACGAATATGCGGTACGCCTTCGTCAGACCGTAACCCGTCTTATGAAGAGTAATCCCGCCATTGCAAAACAGGCAGAAGCATTATTGGAAGAAATGAAAAAACTAGCATGGAGCACCAAGTATGACGAGGTATGCTTTGTGCCGGAACAGAATCCTGCAAGATATGAGGAATTTCATCGTCGTGCCGGTGAAATTCTGGATCAAGCGGAAGGACTGTAAAGTATGGCTTTCCTTGTTCAAGAAGAACCTGAAGGTATTTTTTGTATCGAGAATGAATTCTGGTGTTTCCGACATGATCGGAAACATGGCGGAGAACTGGTCGAGGCAACCGTTAAAAATGGCTCAGGAAACAATCTTCTGACAACATCTCAATCCTGTGCTGTTGCCCTGAAGACAGGAAACAAATTTCATGTTTTTTCCACCGGGAGGCAACCTGCGATAGATTTTTCTATCAACCACAAGATAGACGGAGTTACACTCTCTTTTTACAGTATTCCGCAGGATAATGCAGGAAAAGAACTGGACGGTGTTGTCTTTCAGCACCATATCTCCTATTCGGAGAATGGTTCATCTCATCATCAGGTTATACTACACGCTAATCGAAGGATTGAAAATCCGGGACAAATACAAATTGGAAAACTGGAGTTTGCGAATATCTTCGATTATAGTGCGGTAAGGGAAGAACTTTCCGAACAATGCGCCGGAGAAAATGGCAATTGGCTTTGGCGCTGGAACCGAATCCACGAGGAAATACAGAGGAAGACAATACTGCTCTCTCGGCATTTGCCATTGTCTGTGCTGTTGCTCCGTCGCAATGTTGAGGCATTCGAATTTTCGCTAGGAGACAATCTTGCTGCTTGGGATCTGTATCCCGGACAGGCACAATTTCTCCTCGGAACCAATTCCGCTGGGCATTTGGTTCTGCGCTATTGTGTTCTGGACAGCTTACGTCCCGTTCATGCCTTGGAAGGGGCTTATAAGTTTTCATTCCGGTTGACATTGCCGAAGATTCGGTCAACACTGGCACCGCTAGTTCCGATGGCAGGAAACTTTTTGCGCAGAACTGGTAACTTCTGCGACCGATGGGCAAATGCAGCAAAACTACCTGTCTGGCGGGAGACTGGTGCACAAATTCTACGGCTTCATGATGATGGCGATGCTTTCGGAAACGGAATTTTTTGGCGGGATGGGGCGACTCGCCCATATCCCCTTGAGGAAGAAAACAAAATGCGTAGGTTCCTTGACGTGGCTCATGCAAATGGAATCGCCGTTGTTCCGTATTTCTCCATGAAAGAATTCCATCCCGAGGTTCCAGAATTTCGTAAAGAGTCATCGGTATGGGCGAGACGAATTGATTCGGCGCCGGAACTTTTATTTAACTACAGTCCAAAAGCAATCTTCGGTGCTCAAATGTGTTTGAAAAGCGACTGGAAACACTTTCGGCTCAATACAGTGCGAGAAATCGTAACACATTACGGTTTTGACGGAGTCTACTGCGACTGGTGCGCTGGAAGTGAGTGCATTTCCCGTGAGCACGAATGCGGACGTCACTGGGATAATGACGCTCTGTTGGAGGAACTCGAAGAATTTCGAAGACTCGGTCGCTATTTATATTTGCACTTGACCGGAACACCATCTCTGGCAGCGGAAAATCTGGCGGACATTATTCTCACAGAAGAACAGCCGTATGTCGATGGAATTGGTCCTAGGATGTTTACTCCGCATGCGGATTTTGTCAATATCGCGTCTCGCCAGGTTTGTGAAATGCTTTCGGCTGATGCGCCGGATACGGAACGTCGCAAGCTTGCACTTGTCGCTCTTCTACACCATGCGACCATCTCTTCCGTTCACGATGTCTATCAAAAATTTTATCATGATTTAAACATTTCTCAAGAACTAGTTCGTTACCAGCATTATAGGGCGCCTGCGACAGGTGTCGTTCAATGTTCTTCTCACAATTGCGGCGCTTCTCTTTATTGGAACAACGATGGTATACTGGCACTTTTCGCCAATTTTTCAGAAAAAACACTGTATACATCATACCATATCGCACCGGAAAATGCTTCAGGAATTGAACGGAATGGAAAACTGGAACTTGCTCCATTGATGTGGCATGCAGTTCGTTTCCCTGTTTTATGATCATAGTAAATTTAGGAGATATTATCATGCACACCATACATTTTGAATCTGATATTCCGGTTCGCTACACGCCGGATCTAACCGTGATAGGTGCCGGTCCCGGAGGAATCGCCGCAGCTGTTTCCGCTGCGCGGCAGGGAATTGATACATTGCTGCTAGATGCTCATACCATGCCGGGAGGAATGAGTACGGCAGCACGGGTGCCGATCTTCATGCCGTATTCCGATGGCATACGCATTCTCTGCGGCGGTTTCGGAGAGGAGGCGATTCTGCGCCTGCATGACTATTCCAGCTCTCTGGGATTCGATTCTGCAGAATCCATTGATGCCGAACATTTGAAGCTCGTTTATGAGGATATGCTTATGGAAAGCGGGGTTCACGTTCTATACGAATCACGATTGGCAAAGGTCCAAATGGACGGCACCCGCATTGAAAGTATCATTGTAACTGCACCGGATGGCCTTTTTGCTGTAAAAAGTCGTATTTTTATCGACGGGACAGGGAATGGAACGGTTGCGGCCTGGGCTGGGGCTCCATTTGAATTCGGAGCGCCTGACGGAGATGTGATGCCATCAACTCTTTGCTCGCTTTGGACTGGTTTTGACTGGACAACCTATCAGAAAGGAGGTCTGCACAATCATGGAGAAAAAGCTATGCTTGACTTGTTGGAACAGGCTTTTAATTCGGGTGAATTATCCCAGAGGGATTTCCATAATACAGGAATTTTCCGGATTTCTCAATACACCGCAGCGGCGAATATCAGCCATGAATTCAATGTGAATCCAAGCAGTGCGGAATCCATAACCGCAGCATTGATCACCGGGAGAAAACGTCTCAAGGAATATGAGCGTTTTTACCGACAATATATTCCCGGGTTCGCCAATGCACAGATTATTGACTCCGGCTCACTTCTCGGATGCAGGGAAGGACGCCGCATTCTCGGCGACTATGTATTAACCCGTAAGGATTTTGATGCAAGACGTGACTTCCCGGATGAAATCGGACGTTACAATTTTGCAGCGGATATTCATCCGTCGCACCCGGGACGCACAGCGATAGAAGAACACAAAAAACATTTTCATGAAAGTTGTATGAAACGGGGTGAAAGCTACGGCATTCCTTATCGTATTCTGTTGCCCCGCAATGTGAAAAATCTGTTGACTTGTGGACGCTGTGTCAGTTGTGATCGGGATGTGTTTGCTTCGATCCGAGTTATTCCCGGCTGCTATATCACGGGACAGGCCGCAGGAATCGCCTCTGCCATCGCCCTGGAAAACGGCAATGATGACCCTCGAAAAATTCATATCCCTGATTTACGCTCAAAGTTGATGCACCTCGGGGTTTACATGCATTGAAATCGCTTGAAATTAAAACTTGGGAACAAAAACAGAAAACAAAGATACAAAAATGATGATGACAGAACGGAACAGTATTTTTTGCAATAAAACATTTCTCCTCGGAGTCAACTACTGGCCGCGGAAAAGCGGCGTGAAAATGTGGCGCGACTTCGATGAAAAAGAGATCGATGCGGAATTCGCGCAGATTCGAGAACTCGGAATGGATACGGTCAGAGTCTTTCCGCTATGGGATGATTTCCAGCCGATCTATGAACTGCCGAATGCACAGAACCGTCCGCGCGGCATCGGAATGCGTCATGACTGGAACATGACTCCCGTTCGGAATCCGGAAATGGTGGATGTGAAAATGCTGGAGCGGTTCGACCGCGTGGTGGAACTCGCCGGCAAGCACAATCTGAAGCTGATCGTGGCTCTGCTGACCGCATGGATGAGCGGAACCCTGTTCAATCCGTCGTGGAAAGGCGGGCGCAATCTGTTCTCCCATCCGTTCATGCTGAAATACCAGATGCTCTACTGCCGCGCATTCGCCAGACGGTATGCCGGACGCCCCGAAATTCTCGCGTGGGAATACGGCAATGAACAGAACTGCACCGATGAATGCGGCTCCCCTGAAACCGCATGGGTCTGGCTCCATGCGCTGGCGGCGGAACTGAGGCTCCATGATCCGCAGACTCCGGTCGCTTCGGGAATGCACGGACTGGTCAACATCGCTTCGGAAAAACATCCGTGGGGCATTGATGACAACGCCGACGCCGTCGATCTGCTCACGACACACCCCTACCCTCCGTTCACACAGGGATGTTTCATGGAGAGCCCCACGGACCTGCGCGCCAATCTTCACGCCACGGTTGAAAGCCGTTATCTTGCGGATCTCGGGCATCGCCCCACACTCTGCGAGGAGACAGGAACTCTCGGAAACAGTTCCCTGTCCGAACCTCTGACCGCCGCATTCCTGCGGATGCGCCTGTTCAGTCTTTTCGCCAACCGGATTGAAGGCTGTCTCTGGTGGTGTTACAGCGATTTCCGCTGTTCCGGCGAGCTCCCCTACCGGGATGTCCAGATGGAAAACGACGGTCTCGGGCTGACCCGCACCGACGGACAGCCCAAACCCGCCGCGCTGGAAATGTCGAAGTTCCGCGCCGTGGCGGACCGTTTCGGGGGGCGTATGCCGGAGCCGGAACGCAAGGCGGCGATTCTGGCAAGCGATCTCTGCGACGACTGGCTGAGTCTCTATAACTGCTATATCCTCTGTGTGCAGGCGGGAATCACTCCGAAGTTTGTCCGCCCGGATCGCGACGACCTGACGCCTTATCCGCTGATTCTTGCGCCGTCCCTGCGCGGAAGTATGCCCGTCTCGGTGCCTGCGTGGCAGAAAGCAGCCGAAGCCGTCAGACGCGGAAGCGTGCTCTATGTCTCCGGAGACGGAGTCAGCCTGAGCAACATGAAGGAGCTCTTCGGGATCAGCGAGATGGAAAAAATCCCGTTGCCGGAAAGACATGCCGCGATTCGATTCAAGGCAGGATTCCAATGCGGAATTTCGGCAGACTTCCGGAACCGTTTTCACTCTTTTGCCTCCGAGCCTGCGGCGTGGTATCCGGACGGCGCTCCCGCCATGCTGAAACACCGCTGCGGCAAAGGAACGGCATATTATCTTTCCCTGCCGCTGGAAGCCTCGCTTGCCAAGGAGCCGTTCGCATTCGACCGCTCCGAAGCATGGAAACTCTATTCCGGGCTGAAAGAGGCGGCGGGGCTGGAATCCGTCGTCGATTATCCCGACCCGCAGTGTGAACGCTGCTGGAATCCGGATCAGGAGGGACACGGCTGGCTGACTGTGATCAATCACCGCCGCGAAGCCGTGGAAGCCGGCCTGACCTCCTCCCGCCGGATTCTTGCCGTCAACCGGACCGCCGGCGAAGCCGAAATCACGGGGACACGAATCAGGCTCGAACCGCTTCAGGCGGCGATTTTTGAAGTAAGTCTTGGCGCATAGTCTGCCGGATGATTTACCCCGATGCAAGGCATACGATGTATCGGGAAATTTCATCTGCGAACGAAACAGACTCCTGAACGTAAAAACGGGGAATGCCGGGGAATATGGAGGCGAAGCCCGCAGCAACAGTAAAGCGTCTGCGCCGGATATATTTTTACTGCCGCAGCACGCCATAGACAAGAAAAATCGCTTTCCGGCGATATGAGACTTGATTTTCTGCGCAGACTGCGGTATTTTGTATGGTGAATTATCATTTGACAACGGAGTTTCCGCCACTGTGAGAAAGCCAGACAACGCACCTCGAAAACCGCGCATCAGCGATATTGCCGCCATGGCGGGAGTCAGCCGTATGACCGTCTCCCAGGCGCTCAATCCGCGTGCGGGTTCCGTCAGGGTTTCGCCGGAAACACGGGCGAAAATCCAGAGGCTCGCGCAGAAATTGAACTACCGTCCGAATCTGGCGGCGCGGCAGCTTGCGGGCGGCAGCAGCAAGATCGTCGGATATATCCTTGATGCGCAAAGCACAGAAAACTGGATCTCCTGCATGGCGACGGTCGAGCAGATTCTCGGCGAAGCCGGATACCGGCTCCAGATCGGGGCTCAGCATGACAACTTCCGGGCGATTGAAGAGCAGGTCGCCGACTTTCACGCCCGCAACGTGGACGGAATCATCTGCTGTTCCCATACTTATCTTGAATTCGGGGCAAAAATCGCACCGTTGTTCGAAAGTTTCCCCAACAAGGTATTCATCCATGAACCGGTCACTCCCGGAAGCGTCTCCTTTGTCGCACAGGATCAGCGGGCAGGCATCCGCATGCTGGTTCAGCGGCTTATCTCGCGCGGATGCAGGGCGCCGTACCTGATCACGCCGGGCATCACGGACTGCGTGCATTACATCCGGATCAACGCATTCCTCGAAATCATGCGGGAGTACCGTTTCCGCCGTCCAGAACAGTATTCCTTCCAACTGGCTCCTCCGGGCGGCCTTGCCACGGAAACAGGCTGCAACTGGCTTCTCGACCGGCTTCTTCCGCTCCGTCCGGACGGGCTGATCGTTTACAGCGACATCATAGCAATCCGCCTGATCAATCTGCTGAAAAAGCGCGGGCTGAAGGTTCCGCAGGATATTGCGGTCGCCAGTCACCGCCATACCAAATACGGAGAAGCCAATTCGCCCTCCGTCACGGGGCTGGATTACCACTTTGCCGAAGTCGGGCGGGACGCGGCGGAACTGCTCCTCAAGTTCATGCAGATGCCGAAAACGGAAGAACGCCCGGTCGTGGGAAAATATATCCAGCCCAGCCTGTTTTCCGGCGAGTCCGCGTAAAAAAAACGCAACAGAGTTCTTACATGATCCTGACAGAAAAAGGGTTGCATTTGCAGGAAAGCGGGATAATGTAATCACAGAATGATATAGCGGTAAATTCATGCAGCCGGAATTCGCAGAACCCAAGCGCTGGAGCAGCGGAAAAGTTCCAGACAGGATTTTTTTGGATTTTTTTCAAAAATATTCCGTCCGGCCTATTGACAAGGAGGACATTTTCGATTATAATTAAAACAAAGATATATCGGTAAATCAATAAAAAGAAAAGTGACAGAATATTTCCCGATGACATTAACACAGGAGAAAGAAGGGACTATGAACATCTACAGGAAAAACGGCAACTCTCGCAACATTCACAAACGGAAAAAATATACCGGTATGTCTGGTTTCACCCTGATAGAGCTCCTCGTCGTGATTGCGATCATTGCGATTCTGGCGGCGATGCTGCTGCCCGCTCTGAACAAGGCAAGAGAGAAAGCACGCCAGATCAGCTGTGTCAGCAATATGAAACAGATCGGACTCGCTTCCAGTCTGTATTCCGGCGATTATAAAGACTGGGTCATCTGTCGTCAGGCATGGAATGAAGCCGGTGTAGAAACAGCATGGGCGGTTGCTTTCAGAAGATTGGGATACCTTCCTGCGGAAAAAGCATTCCAGTGCCCCTCGGAGAAAGTAAAAACCATTGTAAAACTGCCCGGAGAAGACGGATACGATTACAGCAATCTGGAAAAGACCTGGAGTTATGGAATCAGTTACTGGACATTCGGCTGTCCAAACTATAATGCAATTCCGCGCCAGGTCAAAACCATAGAAGTCATCAAATATGGCGGTGACAGCAACACCATTATGTTCGGAGACGCCATTCCGCAGGACGGGACATATCCGCGGACAGGGGAGAAAGGGATGATCGAAGTAACCAGTGCAACGATCAATCAAATGGGTTTTTACCCAAGCCCGACAGCATTTTACGGCTCGCCGTTCCTGCGTCACGGCAACGCCGGATGTTTTGCATTCCTGGACGGTCACGCGGGTTCGGTGCTGCGTTCGGAAATTGTGGATAAAAAATACTGGTCTCCGCGTCAGTGGAATACCGCAATTCCTTTCAAACGCTACGGAGAATGGTAAGCTCAAATGAATTCACGGAAAAATAGCTTCATAAATAGAATCACAACCGGAAAAACAATGTAAGGAAAAGAAAGACATGTCGGAAAAAGAGGTTTCATTATTCTATTATTATTCATGGCAGTATGTGCCTGATGTCATGATCCCGAATATTTTTGCGGAATTCAAGGCGAACGGAGTGGAACATCTTGTATTCAGCCACATCTGGGCGACAAGGCTTCTGCGGGAACCCTCATTCTTCGCACCCCTGATGACAATGGCGCGGAAAGCCGGAATCCGGCTGGGAGCCGTTCACGCGCCGTGGGGCGCGGCATTCGATCTGAACTGCTCCGATACGGCGCGGCGGAAAGGTCTGATCGAAGACCACAAAACCGCAATGGCGTATGCCGCCGACGCCGGATGCAGAACCTACACGATCCATGTCGGCGCCTATAGCTGGGTCATGGAGCATGTACCGATGCCGCGTCTGCGCGAACTCGCCCTTGACACGCTGGACAAACTGCTGCCGGAAGCGGAAAGACTCGGACTTGTAATCGCCGTGGAAAACAGCTATGAACCGCCGAACAGCGCATCGGAAGTCGTCGGGCTCATTTCAAAATTCGACTCCCCGCATATCGGATGCTGCTTCGATACCGGCCATGCCTGCCTGATGTCGCCGTTTCCCGGCAAGGAACGCTCGAAATATTTTGATGAAATCAATGATGCATGGTGGGAGGGGCTTGTGGAAACGGCGGATTCCTTTGAGAAGATGAAACCTTACATCGTCACATCGCATATCCATGACAACGATGGTTACAGCGATGCGCATGAACTGCCGGGGCGCGGGCGGATCGACTGGAAACGGCAGATTGAAAACCTGCGCTCCTGTCCGCGCCTGATCTCGCTCCAGACCGAAGTCCGTACAATTCCCGGCAATCTGCCGGTGAAAACGCTCGCGGAAACATTCCGCGCCATTCTGAACTGAACCCTGACAAACTCCGGGAGAAACAATCAAATGAAACTGCTTTTGCCGATCCTCCTTTCCGCGATCACCCTGCACGGAAACGAACTGATGAATTATCAGCGGGTCAAAAACCAGCCTGCAAAAAATCTGATTCAGGATGCAGGTTTCGAGGAAAAATCGTCGTGCTGGAAAAATCTGAACGCAGGCGGCTGGAAGATCGTATCCGGCGCAGGACGCAACGGTTCTTCAGGACTTGTCAACACCCGCAAAAATCCCAATGATTACGTCCTGCTGACTCAGCAGTTCGACCTGAAACCGGATACCGCGTATGTGTTCGGCGGCTGGATCAGAACGGAAAATCTTTCAGGACGCGGCGCGTCGCTCTGCATCGAATGGAGCAATGCGCGAACCGGAAAGTGGCTCGGCGGAAGTTATCTCGGAGATGTCTCCGGCACCAGCGACTGGCAGGAGATCAAGGGCAAATTCGTCACGAAAAATTATCCCGATCCGGTCAAATGCCATATCTCTTTCTATGTCAGAAAAGGCAGCCGAGGATATGCCGCGTTCGACGATGTCTATATCCGGCCCGATGCGGCGGAATGGAGCGCCGCGATTCTCCATCCGATTCAGGAGACCCTTTCCACAAAGGATCATTCCCTTGAACTCGCCAGTTTCATCTCCGGAGAGTTCCGCTACAAAAAGACGGAAAAGCCGCGTTATCTCTGCAAAGTCGAAATCTCCGATGGAGAAAAAACTCTCCTGAACAGGAATTACCCGGTGGAGAAGAACCGGATTATCGTGAATTTCAAACCAATGTCCGCGGGTGAAAAACAGATGAAGCTGACTCTGCTTGATGAAGCCAACCGGATGCTCCTTGCGGAAAAAGAACTCACCTTCCGCGTTGTCCCGGAAAGCGAACTCATGAAGCAAACCGTCAGAATTGACCGGCACGGGCGTACTCTGGTCGACGGGAAACCGTTCCTGCCGGTCGGCATCTATATGAGCGGGCTGACGAAAGCGCAGATCGACACCGTCGCGGAAGCCGGTTTCAACACCGTTCTGCCGTATCAGAGCCCCAATCTCGGATTCAATGGCAGGAAGGGCCCTGCCGCCATCCGCGAAGTGCTGGACTACTGTCATGCAAAAAAGATCAAAGTCATTTTCAGCATCAAGGACGCCATGCCGAAAGGCGCGACCAACATGCCGCTCGAAACATGGAACGGAATCACGGGAGACGTTGCGATCAGCAATGCGATTGTCGAAACGTTCAAGGATCATCCCGCACTGCTCGCATGGTATGTCTGCGACGAAATCCAGCCGACCTACATCGAACCTCTTACTGCTTTGCGCCGCCGCATCAACCGCATGGACCCGAATCACCCGACCTTTGCCGTGTATTATCAGTTCAACTCCTACGAACGCTATCTCGGAGGACAGGACATCTTCGGAATCGATCCCTATCCGGTTGCAACCGCCGAAACGCGGGACCAGCAGGCAGTCATGAATCAGCTTCTGGGAGCTTTGAAAGTACAGCGTCTCGCATCCGGCGGAGGAATCGCCTGCTGGGCAGCGCCGCAATACATGAACTGGGGTGTCTGGCAGCCGGACGGCAAACAGGATCCCGCGGTTTATTACAGGAAATACCGGTTCCCGACACAGGGAGAACTGTATGCAATGATTGCGATGGAAATGATCCACGGAATCCGCGGGTTCGTCGGCTACTCTTACAGCTCCCTGTTCTACGGGCCGGATAAACAGCAGTTTGCCAAGACGTGGCCGCTCATAAAACAGGCGGTCGCATTCCAGCATCTGATGGCGCCTTTCCTGCTGTCCACGGAAAAAGCGCCGGATTTCCGGCTCAAGGTAACAAAAGGCAAGGTTTACGCGCAGAGTTACCGGACGGCGGACGGAAGAACAGCCCTGCTTGTGTCCTGTGTCGGGCCGGGTGAAAGCGAGGCGGAAATCAGCTTTGAAGAAAAGGCGCCGGATTTCACTGCACATCACGGTTCTTTCCGTAAAAACGGTGCGAACACATGGCTGTTCCGCGGCAGGGATATCTGTTCCGGCATGCTTTATTCGAAGAAAAGCGGGCAGTTACAGTAAGTCACAACCATGAGTTCCCGGAGGCGGCAGGAAGTTCCGCCGCCTTCCGGAGACCACGGGTTATTTTACCAGATAAGCCCCGCCGCGCCATTCTTTTTCAAGGACATTGTAAAGTTCAGTGCAATGCCCTGTGGCTTCAAAAGCTTCTTTGACCTTGAAATATTCCGCATCAAGAATTCCCGCGAGGATCAGGCGGGTTCCCGGTTTGCAGAACGAGAGCAGCTTTTCCTTTCCGGCGAGCAGGGCGGAGGAAAGAATATTCGCGGCGACAATGTCATACCTCGTATCGCTTTCATACTCCATCAGGGAAGCGGCGGCAATGGAAAGCTCCTGATCGGCAATTCCGTTTTTCTGCGCGTTTTCACGGGCGACGCCAACCGTATCGGGATCAATATCAAACGCATCGACGCGCGTACATCCGAGTTTGCGCGCCGCGATTGCGAGAATTCCGGAACCGGAACCGGCATCCAGCATGGCAATCTCTTTCTGCCCTTTCCCCCGCAACTCCGAAATGAATCTGTCAATCGAGGCAAGACACGATTTCGTCGTCGCATGCTGCCCTGTCCCGAAACTCATGCCGGGGTCCAGTTTGATCAGAACCTGTCCGGGTTTCGGCTCAAAATGCTCCCATGTCGGTGTAATCGCAAGCGTGTCGGAAATGACAAGCGGCTTGAAATGAATTTTCCAGACTTCCGCCCAGTCTTCTTTTTTCAGTTTCGTGCAGGAAAAATCGGTGAAACGAATACCGAAAGAGTTGAATTCCTCCTCTTTTGCCATCAGCGTATTCATCGCATCGACAGAGTCTTTCTCATTTGAGAAATAGAGTGTATGCTTGATCTCTTTCGTTTCCTCGTCCTTCCAGGAACTGAAATCATACCCGAGCGCGGAAAGCAGTTCCGGGGATGCATCTTTGAATTCGGAGCGGTCCGTCATGACACAGCAGTAAATAATATCGTTCATTTGCAAGCCTTTTCCATATTGTTGAGGTGGGATAGATTACATTGCGAAGAAGGATAAGTCAAGAAAAAAACTTATTTTTCTCCAAAATGACTTGCTTTTTATAAAGAGACGATTATATTTACCCCCATGCTTTCCAAAAGCAGATTCGACGGCGTGGTGCTCGAACGGCTAAGGGAGCGGTTTGCAAAACCGTATGTAGTGGGTTCAACTCCCACCCACGCCTCCAATTCCAATTTGCCTGGGATATTCCATTGATATACTTTTTCACCGGAGCGTTACGGCGTAAAGATGCGGAATCAGGAAAGATCGTCTGCCGCCTGTTTTCTCAGATTTGCATTGATTTTTTCAAACACGGTGATAAACTGATCCTGTCCGGCGGCGGGAATATCGCGAAGCAGATTCTCCATCATGGAGTTCCAGAAGCGGATATGGCTTTCAAGGCAGCGCCGCCCTTTCAAAGTCAGGCGGATCGTGACGGCGCGCCGGTCATCCGCCGCCGCAGTACGTTTCAGAAGTCCCTGCTTCACCATCAGATCAATCGTAATCGAAACCGTACTCGGAGTCAACTTCAATTCCGCGGCAAGATCCTTCTGCCTGACCCCGTCCGGATTTTTCGCTGACACCCGGAGCAGTTTCAATTGAGGCAGAGTGACAGAAGTGATATCCCGCCCGCCGGAATTATAACGGATCGCGCGGACGGAATCAAGCAGTTCGAGAATATTTTTCCCGATCATTTCCGCATTCGTCAAAGCCATACCGGCATTTCCCCTGTTTTCTTTCATCAATATACAGCCGTAAGCGGAAACAGTTAATCTCCGTATGCAAAAGTAATTTCTGTTTATCTTGCCTTGAGCATTGCAGGATGCGGAGTTCTCACCATAACGCCGTCCGGCGAAGCCGTGCTCTGCCCACGGTTGATGTCAATCCAGTGCCTCGGAGTCCACAGCCATTGTTCAGGCTCCCGCCGGATCAAGGACTCCAGCGCGGAGATACATTTCTGTGTCAGTTCCTGAATGTCCCGCTGCTTGTCGCCGGTCGGAACATAAGTAATGGGAGCGCCGCAGACAACTTCAAACCTGAACTCGTCTCCGGGAACGCGCCGCGTCACCTCCGGGACAATCGGAATTCCCGTTTTCAAATGCAGAAGCGCTGGCGTCTTGTGAACTTTCGCCGGATGCCCGAAGAAAGAACATTCGACTCCCTCTCCCGCTCCCGCGTGCTGGTCGATCAGAATCGCCAGATTCTCCTTCTGCGCGACGGCACGTAGCATTGGACGCAGTCCCAGCCGTTTATCGACCGCCGTATGCATCGCGCCGGTACGGTTCTGAAGAATCAGTCTGCCGATATACGGGTTGTCAAATCCGCGCATCATCGAGGTCATTGCGCGTCCGGCTTTCTCGGCAATCGCACTTCCGGCAATCTCCCAGTTCCCATAGTGCGCGGTAATCAGAATCATCTGCGGCGCCGGTTCTCCGTCCCGTGAAAGAAAGAACCGGCATCCTTCGGGATCCCCCGTGACGGCAATCCGCTCCGGAACATACAACTGCCGCGCCTTGACAACCTCAATCAGCAGACGGCTGAACTGTTCATATGAACTTCTCGCCATTTTTTCCGCCTCTGCCCGGTTCCCGGCAATTCCTGAATGCAGGATATGCTGGATTGTCCGTTTTCTGTGCCGGGCGTCCAGCAGGAACAGGATGGAGAACAGGATTCTGCCCAAACGGTATCCCGCCTTCAAAGACAGACTGCCGATCAAAGTATAAAGAAAATAAAATCCGGAGAATTCCAAACCGAGCAGCCATTGCGGTTTGCATCTTTTCGAGTGTGCCATTGACCTTGCTCCATGTAAAAAAATCCGTGGCCGATCAGGTTTCCCGAAAACGTGACAGGAGGCGGATAAAACACTTTTCGCAGATACATTTTCTGTATCTGTACTGATTATTAGAACATCTAACAATTTGATTATTGAACTAAATTACCGTATATTTTTTATTTTTCAAGGATAAAAGATTTTTTTCCGCTGAAATTATAATAAAAAAAGGCAGCCGGGCATGACTGCCGGATTCCGGAACGGAGCTTCCTCTTTCGCACTTATACTTCCCCGGATTCCAGCTTTTCCGGTTCCGGAAGCCGTGCCGCTCCGCCTGCACTCTTTTTTCATTCTTTTTTGAGAACACCCCCTTGACAAATGAAAAATTCTGTTGATAATAAAAACCAAAAGAAGCCAATTGGGTATCTAAAAAAAAGAGAAAAATCATAATGAAATTTTCAGAACAGATGCGGACTGCATTCGGCGGGCTTGATGCCGTTTTTGATGTTCGGCATGATTGCCATACATACCGGCAATATTCTTTATGCCGATATACTAGAATTCGGTTAACATATTTTACATTGACTGAACTTCTAACAGTTATAGCAATCATTGCCATTCTCGCTGGAATGCTCTTGCCGGCACTGAACTCTGTACGGGCACGGGCACAGGCTTCATTATGTATTTCCAACCTGAAACAAATTACAATGTCTGCAAATATGTATCATAATGATCACAACGGATATTATATCCCGTACGATATGGGAGACGGCACTCTGTTTGCCTATCACCTTCTGACAAACTATATGAATGTAAAAAATCATAAAATTCTACACTGCCCGCTGAAAAAGATCAAGATGAAAATGACAAAGACTTATTGCAATACTTACGGCGTCAACGTATTTTGTATTTCAGGCAGTTATTTTATCACCGGGGAACGCCCTGTCAACTGGCAAGAAATCCCAGCAAAAGAAACTCAGGTGGCACGTCCCTCGGCAACTATTTATTTCATGGATTCCTATAACAACACGGATCCTGAAATAGGAATATCGGAATTACGCCCATATACCGCTGTAAGTGGAGGAATTGCTCATGCACCTCATGACAGGAGCAGCAATATTGCGTGGTGTGATGGTTCCGTCCGGGCGGTCAAGGCATATTCAGAATTCGGCTGTTATGATATTCTTGGAAACCTGAATGGGGTTTCCAGGATTGGAAACGGCAATTACTGGGATAGAAGCGCAATCAGAAATGGCAATCTCTGACTGTGAATGGTAAAAGGTTGTTGATATATGGAAGAAAAAAACGATGCGGTTATAACAGTATCAGATATGCCAGAGATTAAAGAAGCAGAAGATGCCTTTTGCAATATAACACTTATTCAATGGAATTTGCACATTGGAATAGATATGACAGGAAGGTATAATCTGAAAAGGCAGGCAGAGGTTTTGAATGAACTTGATGCAGATGTTATTGCTCTGAATGAAGTTGACAGAAACTGTATCCGGACAGGTTTTTCCGATATGACAAAGGAGTTGGGAATTCTTACAGGAATGATGTTCACCCAATTCTGTGCAGCAAGAGTTCTCCCCCCGGATGGGTTATATGGAAACGCTGTTCTTTCCCGCTACAAAATGGATCTGATCGGTGCCTGGTTAATTCCTGCCACCAGAGATGAAAGCAGGGGCATGACATTAGTGAAAATACATGCCCCGAACCCATTTTATCTGGCATTAACCCACTTGAATTTCAGAGATACACCTGAAGAAAACCTTATCAGAACAGAAGCTGTTCAGAAAATTGATGAACTAATCCATAAATATTGTCCGGAAGATTTCCCTGCAATTCTTGTTGGTGATTTTAATTGCCTTCCTGAAAGTGATCCAGTCAATAAATTAATGGAATTGGGTTGGAATGCAGAAAAAATGCTTCCAACCTTCCCATCACCATCACCTGTTGCATCTATTGATCACATATTTAATAAAAATCACCGGATAGAAGTATGGGACAGAATTCCTGTTGATGAAAGAATTGCCTCGGACCATATTCCTGTTGTCAACAAATTAAAAATATATCATCATAAAAGAGAAAGGTAAATCATACTATGAAGCTCAGGCATTTATTAACAACACTGTTTCTTGCAGAAAGTACATGGAGTATATATGCAGCTCCGAAAATTGAAGAAATTACAGCTGCGCGCATTTTTGCAATAAACTATACACAGAGTCAGGAAACTGTAAAAGCACAGTTTGCAAAAGGCAATCCGGGAGGAACGCTTATTCCATCAAATTTTCCTGTACGCTTTGATTTTGATCCACTGTCAACAACAAACTATGGGCTGTTAGCAGGAAAAGACCGGGCTGGAGTCCGGTATA
Source organism: Lentisphaeria bacterium (assembly GCA_003526375.1). GTDB lineage: Bacteria > Verrucomicrobiota > Lentisphaeria > Victivallales > UBA1829 > UBA11452. The sequence goes on along the minus strand of DPDG01000042.1, from coordinate 7,920 downwards.
ATGCGACAGGAAATTTTCCCGTTTCCGGAGGAACCGTCGAAATGACAATAAAGAACTGCAACTGGGAATACAATTCAAAAACAACCCATATGTTCATGAGTACCATTGCCAGGGATTTGACAATGTACATTTATAAACACAGTAATGACGGGATTGGTGTTTATGTCAGAAATAATCTTACGAAGAAATCTCTGTTCCTGCGAACCATGCCAAAGGATTGGAAAATTAACAGTATTCACCATCTTGCATATACTTGGGATGGAACAGGAAATTCGGTACTTTACTTGGATGGACTTATGGTTCAGAAAGGATTTATTGTCTTTCCGGAAAGTCCGGTCAAATATTTTGATGTCGGTTCTACCGGCAGATTTGGAGCCAATGGAAATACAGCCATTGGTCATTTGCGGCTCTATAACCGGGCTCTTACGGATAAAGAAATCATCGTTACAGCAGGAGAACTGATTCCGGAACTTAGAAAGAAAGGACTTCAAGTGATCAAAGAAACCATTATGACTCCCAGTCCCTGGTTTAAAAATAAAGTTGCAATCGGGATGGAGGCTTTGGATGACAATTATGTTCCTCAACCTTTTCAGCCGATATCCGTTGACGGACAAAAACTTTCTGTATGGGCACGGGACTATGATTTCAGCGGAAATGGTATTTTGGATCAAGTCACAGTGAAAAATGAAAAACTGCTGAAAAAAAGTATAAATCTGATTCTTAACGGGAAAGAGCTGGAATTCAACAGCTATCAGATTGTCAAACAAAAAAAGGGAAGAGTCAGATTTAGTAAAAAGGCTGCAAATGCATTTTTAGACTGCACATTTGAATATGATGGAATGGTACATATGTGTCTGACACTCAAACCAGCACAAAAAATCAAAGAACTTACACTTAAGATTCCTATGACACATGAAGCATCAGAACTTTTGCATTTTGTCGGAGCAACCGATCGTATCGGAGGTGATTATGGTCCAAGCAGTCCGAAAGGCAGCAATACAATAGAACTTTCTCAAAAAGCGGGAACAATTTGGAAAAAAAGATTCGGAACCCATACATGGCTGGGCTCTACTCGAAGCGGGCTTCAATTTTTTACCGGAAGCGAACAGTACTATTATCCACGTAAACGGACAGATCTCCTTGAAGTCGTAAGAAATCAGGATGGAAGTTGTGACCTGCTTGTAAAAATGATTGTGAAACCATTACCGGAAAATGCCCCTGGAGAGTTTACTCTTGAATTCGGCTTTATCGCAACGCCTGTCAAACCTCTTCCTCCTGGTTGGCGTGTCATGACAATGAGTGCCCAGTATGATTCTTTTAAAGGAAATACCCGTGGCAATATTCTGGTCTATTGGCCGGATGAATGGGCTCAGATCAGCCTTGACCCGGAACCGCATCGCGGACTGAATAAAGCAAGAACAAGAGAAAAAGTGAAAAAAGATCGGCTGGCTGGCAGAAAAATTGTTCCCTACTGGGATCGCCGCCATCTTCCGATCTCTCAGAAAAATAAAGTCAATCCTGATGCAGAGTCGATTTATCTTGACTGGAGTCCCGATCCGCAAAGACCAAGAGCCGGTCGTTTTGACTGGATGAGATGCGCGGGGACCAGCCAATGGGCTGATTATCTTGTCTGGTGCATTGATCAGTGGGGTGAAGTATTTGGTACTATTGATGGAGCTTATATTGACGAATTAATCCTTGATCCGAATAAAAACTCCCGTTCAGGCGGCGGTTACACCGATTATGATGGAGAACGCCGTCCCACCTACTCCTGGCTTGCAGATCGAAACCTTTACAAAAGAATGCATTATGTCATTTCCAAGCGTAATGGGGGATTATATCCGTGGAGTATCGCCCACTGTTCTGCAACAAATATGATGGAAATTCTTTCCCCGTTTACAGTGTTTTTGACGGGAGAACATCTTTACAGCGGTTATTTCCCGGATGATCCTGTTCTGATTCCGCCCAAACATGATCGAATGTACTACTACAGTTACTGCCTTCCCATGGAACGTGTAAAGGGCGAATTCTATCATCGGCAATGGGGTGCTGTCATAGCATGGCTGCCCTGTATGAAAAATCAACGGGATATCATGGAACTTCCTATTCCGACACGGGATCTTATGAGCAGGATTATGCATGCAGATGTAATTTTCTGGCCACTTTGGTGTAATAAAGAGGAAATCTATAAAATGGATGAAATCCGCAGGAAATGGGATATAGGCAACAAGGCTGTTGAATTTGTTCCCTACTGGGAAAATAAAATTATTACAGCATCGGCAGAAAATATTTGTATCAGTTATTACGACAAGAATGGTGAAAAACTTGCAATTGTCAGTAATCTTGCCCGTATCCCGCAAAAAATTTCAGTTAAATTGCCCGCAGAAGCCAAAAGTGTGATCAATGCAGAAACAGAACAAACAATCCCGCTCAATGGAAACACAATTTCTGTGGACATGAAACGGAACGACTTCAGTGTGTTCATTATCAAAAAATAAAAGGAACTGTATGGCAAAGAAAAACTGGAAAATTGTTAATGTTGATGATTTTGTGATCTTCAAAGCGTCTGATGATATTATTGAAGAAACTAATTCCAAGTATGAACAGGCGAACAGAATCAACCAGATATACATAGACAAACACCCGCAGGCAAATCCGAAAAAACCTATTAGTGGAACATTTATCTGTGCACAACCTCCAAATTACCGAGGGGTTCCAATGCACCATGCAACAGCAGATGATTGGGTAATTAAGTTCAAACTGCTGAAAACATTCGGCATTGATACCGTTATCTATCAGGCGGCAGTCTGGAATGAGCTTGAAGCGGTCTATTATCCAAGTAAACATTTCTCCAACTACCGTCTATTCAACCAAATTGAAAATGTCCTCATCGCGGCAAACAGAACGGGAATGGATGTTTATCTGGGAGGTTATGGTTCTGTATCAGGATGGTGTATGGAAAAAGATTCTGAGTTTGTTGAACAGGAAAAGAAAAACCATTTTGCTGTTCAAGACGAATTGTTTGAATTATACGGTTCAATGTTCAAAGGGATTTATTTTGCACCTGAAACCGCATATCGCGGAGAAAGGGATTTTTATACAGAAAAAACACTTAACAGTATTTACGTGGATTTCTGTGACAGACTGAAAAGTTTGCATCCTGATTGTGAAATAATTATGTCTCCAGCAACAAAATACTATGAGGGAAAACTGGACGAAATGATTGATTCCTGGAATACTATTCTCAATGGTGTCAAATTGGACATTATGGCACCGCAGGATTCCATTGGATGTTGCGGTAATACCCTGGATCATCAGGAAGCCATGTTCAAAGTATGGCATCAGATTTGCAATGACAAAAATATCCGATTCTGGAGTAATGTAGAATTGTTTGAAAATCAGGATTGTTCCAAAATAGATCCTGCTGCTCCTGCTGATACTCGCAGAATTGCACATCAAATGAGTAATGCAGAAAATTTTGCAGAAAAACTCATTTGCTGGGAGATGATTTATTTTACGGATGACATTTTCGGTCCCAAAGCAGAAAAATTACGGAATTTTCTGTTATCTATAAATACTAATCGGCTAAAAAATCAGTAGATGAATAGTTACTTTAGTTCTTGATTTGAAATAAGTTAATACTCTCTTAAGGGAGCCTCCATTTATTATGGAAAAGTCTGGGAGTTACAGCTGAATTTGAAGAAATAGATCGGGGGTATTGCCGATAAAACCGTAACCGGAGGAACTGGTGCAGAACGGCTTGTTTGACATAGAAAATCGTTTGAATTACTTGGCAGAAAACAGCGATATACTGCTGTAGTTGAAAGCACTGGACCGTGGGATGATTTCCGCAGTGACCTTGAAGTGATTTATACTCACGTGCGTAAGAGCCATGCCGGGCGCCGCCCTTTTGACATTGTGTTGATGTTCAAGATTTTGATTTTGCAACCGCTATACACCCTGAGCGATGTGGAGTGATGCAAAGAAAAATCAGAAAGATACGAATGCGCGATGGGTTCTGAAAAACGAGAAAAACAGCTATGGTTATAAGAACCATTTGGAGGTGGATGTCAAGTACAAAAGGATACCAGTTGATCTCATGGAAAAAACAGGGCAACCGCGCAAGATCAAGAATTCGTTCGAGAATGAAACACGTATTTGGGGTAATGCCCAGCGGACTGAAAAATCTTATACTCAGAACAATCGGCATTCATGCTGCAAAAGTGAAGCTTGGATTATACAACATCGCATAAGGAAAAACTCTCTCTTAAAATCCATGCGGCTCTGCGAATCCATGCCGACTTCTATTTGAAGAATCCCGCCTCACGCGCCCTGCCCTACTCCTTTCCCTATCCCGTTCTGACGGAAAAGCCAGACGGAAAAAGTTTCCATGCCGAAATCAGCGTTTCAACCGGAAACGGCAGAGTATGATCCCAAAGACTTTCCTCTCCGGAATTACCGGCACGGCGGCATTTCAGACACAGGCGCCCGGAATTTTCCTGATCGCGGTTTTCCGCTTTTCCGGTAAGACACAGAACGCAGGCATGCCTTTTGTTTTCATGGCATTTCCAAACCCCCCGCGGCAGGCGCTCCGGTCCGCGTCGGGAGCGTCCCTCTGAAATTCAGTTTCACCATACTCCGGCACTTGCTCGGAGAACATCCGAAATGACGGGAAAAACACTGTGTAAAATAAGCGGTGCTGCGGAATCTGCTCACCTGTGCAACTTCGCAGACGGCCATGCCTGTATTCTCCAGCAGAGACCTCGCATACTGCAAGCGTTTTTCCTGCAAAAACTGAACGGGAGAAAGTTCCGAATACTGCTGCCAGTACCGGTAAAAAGACCGTTTGCTGAAACCGAACTGCCGGATAAGCTCCTCCAAACGGATTTCATACATGAAGTGAGTGGAGAGATAGGAGGCGACTTCGCCGATCCGCGGATGAGCGAAAGAGAAGCCGCCGCATTCAAACTGTGCGATGCGGGTTTCAAGCAGAAGCCGGACCGCCAGCAGGTCAAGCCGGTCGGCAGTTCCCGGCACATTCAGGTGTTCCAGATTCGAGAGAATTTCCGAAATAACGTTCTGCACTCCGCAAGTCAGCTCGAAATGAGGAGCGGACGGCATCATGGAAAGCAGTTCGCCGTACATCGCCGGCTCATAGACAAAATACAGTTCATCATGCCGGACCGCTTGAACCGTATGATAAACCTGCCCGTGCCGGACGAGCCCGACATAAGGGGCGCGGATGCGTCTTTCCCGAAGTCTGCCGTTGACCAGGGTCTTGACGGCTCCCAGCTCCGCCCGGAGTGTGAAACAGAGATGTGGCGCCTCAATCCTACGGTTTCTGTGCAGATAAAGATGATCCGGCATCCAGCCGATCTCCCATATCCGCGGTGTCCGGTTCATAACACGCGGCAGGTCTTTCAGACAAAACACCCCTTTTTTCATGTTCTCCACTCCTTTCCAGATTTCCGCAGTTTGGCACGATTGCTAAACGATCTGGCAAAAATCTCTATTGAATAACCGTTGCCGGAGTTGTAATATAATGCGGATATCGGGAATTAACAACGGGCTGGGTCAATGAAAAAGAGAATACTGTTTTTGCTGCTGTCTGCAGTACCGGCGCTTTTTACGACGGTCGTCGGCTGCCGCCGCAATACGCCGGATGAGAAAGTGCTGAAACCGCCTCAGGAACGCCAAATGATCTACGGGATCGGGTATGTCCGGGGAGGCAAACGGGTCGTATTGAAAAACAAGGTAGCCGGATTCGTCAGCAAGGTCAACCGCCTTTCGCAGGCGCGCGTCAAAAAAGGTGACGTGATTCTGGAATACGACGACCTGGATTTGCGCACTCAGATAGAAAACCTGAAAAACACCATAGCGGAGCAGGAAAAACTTCTTGAACTCAAAACGCTGGCGCTGGATTTGAAACTCCTTGATCCCCTTCCTTCGGATTACCGGAATCTTCAATCGAAACAGATGGCGGCGAAAGAGCGTCTGCGGCGGCTGGAACATGAATTGAGTGTTTACAGCCGTCTTTACCGCAGTAAAATCGTCTCGGAGCTCGCCCTGCGGGAAAAAACACAGGCGTGCAAGGACTCCGAAGCAGAGGTTCAGAGTTATTCCAATGATATGGATGTATTGAACCGCGGTCTCGGCAAACTGTATATCACCATCGCGGAGAAAGAGGTGGAAGAAGCGCGCCTGAAACTCGAAAACCGGAAGCGGGAACTTCAACTGCTGGAAGAACAGCGTAAATACTATCGCATTACGGCGCCCTTCGACGGAATCTGCATCACAAATTCCGATACGGTCCACGGATATAATCCCGTCAACACGGAGGCGGCTTCCATCCACAGCGATAACAGAAAACTGGTCTACGCCTATTTTGATGAACGCGATGTCGGCTGGATCGTCGAAGGCCGCCCGTGCCGTTTCCGGAGCAGCCAGTATGATCCGGAAAAAACCGGATATTTCACTGTCACTCCTTACGAAGTGAAAAAAGACCGGACGGCCTATGGCGACCGTTGTTTTTTCCTCGTGAAATTCACTGTTGACACAGAGCCTGAACCGCTCCGGCTCGAATCGACCGGCCGTGTGGAAATTGAAACGGCAGATTCGAAACCGCCCCATCCATAGCAAACACGCGGGGGACAGGAACATCCCGCAGCATAAAGAAATCCTCTGAATGCTGCAAAGAGATCTGCAGAAACATAAAACTGAAGCTGTCATCTTGTACATTTTCACTGACGCAATGCCTTCCCGAAAAGATTATCGGATTTTTTTTAACTTTCCCCCTTGACAAAAATTATTTTTCGATTATAATTTAATTCAACGATGAATTAAGATTTAGGAAATAAGATGCCGGACAAAAAAGTGACCCTGAAAGATATTGCAGACCGATGCGGTGTGACACCTACTGTTGTATCGGCGGTACTGAATGGACGCTCCGGCAGAATCAGTTGCTCCGCGGAAAAACGGGAGTTGATTCTGAGAACAGCAAAAGAACTGGATTATCAGGTGAACATCTTTGCACGTTCGATCAAAATGAAACATGTTCCGATTGTCGGACTCATGCTCCATTTAAGTGAAGACGAGGCTTCAAACGGGCTATCGTCCTATGTGAACAACTGCCTGACCAATATGACATTCGCTTTCAACAAGCATCATCTGGAAGTACTGTTCATACCGTATTCCACGGAAAAAGAACAGCTGGAACGTCTTAAAAATCTGACCGGAAACGGTTTGATCGGAGGAGTCGTAACCAACATCATACCGGAATCACATAAAAAAATCTGTAATTACCTTGCCTCCTCCCCGCTGCCTTATATGGTACTGGGAGCACCGCTTGTCGAAAATATCTATTGTGCCTATCCCCGGACTCCGACACTCGACTGTAAACTTGTGGAACTGGCACGGATGCGCGGCTGCCGGAAGTCCTGTCAGGCAACTTTGCAGGACTCAAAGCTGATGTTCCGTCCGTATCCCTTTACAAACGGTTATATGTGGCACACGCCGCCGCTCACTCCGGAGCAGGTTCAGGCGGAAAAGGACAATGCGTTTTTCGCCGTCATGGGCACGGCTGTGCTCAACCGGTTGAAGAAGGAAGCATTCGTCCCCCGGCATTTCATACTTGTGGAGTTGTTTGCATTCAGTCATCTGATCCCGGAAAACACGGATGTCATTCTGGTGTCGGAAACTGCAAGCGATATGCAAATCGTCACTTATGCCGAGAACTCTCTCTACAAGTGGCTGGAACAGGGAATCACTCCGGAAAAATACGCCATGCCCTTTCAGGATTCAGAAAAGAATTTTACAATCAAATTATCTCAAGGTAGTGTCAAATTCGACATGAAAGAATATGAAAGAAATATGACGGGGCAGTTTGAGTTAAACTGAAAAATATGACGGCAAAAATGACGG
>DPDG01000112.1 GCA_003526375.1 Lentisphaeria bacterium | reverse complement strand
GCGGCAGATGCGACGCACCTGCACCAAACTATTATTCGGGCTTTCCGATCTCCCGCTGCTTGTCACAGGGTAGTCCATTGAATCTGACAGGGAATATTTGTTTTCCCGTGACAGGTCAGTCTCTTCTGCCGCCGAAAATACGGAGCAGATAGAGGAACAGGTTGATGAAGTCCAGATACAGTGTCAGAGCGCCGAGCACGGCGATTTTCCTGACGGTTTCGGAATCATCGGTTCCCGCCGCAAGATACATGTTTTTGATCTTCTGCGCATCAAAGGCGGTGAGTCCGACGAAGATCAGGACACCCGCGTAAGTCACGATCCAGTAGAGCGTTGAATTCGCCCAGAACCAGTTTACGATGGAAGCGATGATGAGTCCGATCAGCGCCATGAAAAGAAGATTCCCCATACTGGTCAGATCTTTTTTGGTCGTTGTGCCGATCAGCGCCATGACGCCGAATGTCCCGGCTGTCACGGCGAATGTCATTGCGATTGACCCCATCGAATATGCAAGGAAGATGAATGACAGAGTGATGCCGTTCAGAACTGCGTATGCGATGAACAGCGCGGTTGCGGTCGAAGCCTGCATTTTGTTGATTCCCGCCGAGATCCAGAACACCATGCCGAGCTCCGCCAGAATCAGGATGATGAAGATGCCTTTATTCTGGAATACCATTCTGCTGAGTTCCGCGGATGTTCCCACCGCCCATGCCGTGACGCCGCTGACCAGCAGCGCAAAGGTCATCCACCAGTAAACATTTGCGAGACAAGCCGCCAGCGCCGAGGACGTGCGGCTTCCAACCTGATAGTTTTCGTCATACATAGATGAGACTCCTTCTTTTTGATCTGATTTCCGTGATGACTTGCCGGGCCCCTGCCCGATGCGGTAATATACTTCGGATTCCCCCTCCGTTTCTATTATGAGAGAAAATATAACTTCATACTTGAATAAATCAAATTGGGAATTAAATTTATCTTCTTCTATCAGGACAAAAAATGAATACATTGCGAAACAGTTGGCTCGAAGAAGATGATGAACACCTGCTGCGCGAGTGCGTACAGGATTTTCATAAAGCCTCGGGAAACGGCGGGCAGAAAGTCAACAAGACTTCTTCCGCGGTCAGGCTCATCCATACACCCAGCGGAGTTTCGGTTTCCGAATCGGGAGACCGGAGTCAGGTCCGGAACCGCTCCAATGCGCTGAAAAAACTGCGCCTCCGGATCGCGATGACGGTCCGTTGCAAAATTGATGAGGATTGTCCTGTCGCCGATCCGTTTTACGTGCCTTCCGTCCATAACATTCACGCCTATGCGCCATGGCTCGCCGTACTGGTGGATCATCTGGCTTTTGACGGGTGGGATGTCAGGAGGACCGCGGAACGGTATGGAATCAGTTCTTCCAGACTTATAAAAATCATATTCAGGGACTCGGGCCTGTGGCAGGAACTCAATCGGAAGAGAGCTGCCGCTGGACTTGCCCCGCTCAAAGGAATCAAATGAAAATATCAGTGGAAAATCTTACGCTTAATGTCAAGGGACTGCCCGCGACGATCGATCATGAACTCCAACGTTACATTGCCACAAGATGCGGAATCAAGGCGTCCGATGTTCTCGGATACAGGATTCTCAAACGCAGTATCGACGCCCGCCATAAGCCGGACCTGAAACTGATTTACTCTCTCGTCGCAACCATTAAGGACGGCGCCGAGGCTGTCTATCCGCTGGTGCCGGCTCCCGCTGAAATGGATAACGGAACCCCGAATTTCGAGTGTAAGAACGGACTTCTGAATCCTGTCGTGATCGGTTCCGGACCCGCGGGGCTTTTCTGTGCGCTGATTCTCGCTCAGGCGGGATGCAGGCCCGTCATTCTCGAACGGGGCAAGGATGTGGACAGCCGCCATGAGGATATTGATGATTTCTACTCCACGCGCAAACTCAACGAGGAGAGCAACTTCCTGTTCGGCGAGGGCGGCGCCGGCACATGGTCCGACGGCAAACTTTACACGCGGGTCCGCGACGGGCGCATCGGTTATATTCTTGATACGTTCATCAAGTTCGGAGCTCCCCGCGAAATCGGTTATTTCAGCCATCCGCATATCGGTTCGGATAAACTGCCGCTGCTGATTTCGGCGATCCGCGACGAGATCATTGCGCTCGGCGGCGAGTTCAAATGGAGCACCCGCGCCGATACGATCCTCGTGAAGGGCAATGTCTGCAAAGGCGTTGTTCTGGCGAACGGCGAGACGCTTGAAGCGCCTGCGGTGGTATCCGCGTGCGGGCACAGCGCAAGGAAATTTATCCTGAATCTCGTGAATGCGGGCGTCAAATCTTCCCTGAAAGGATTTCAGGTCGGTTGCCGGATCGAGCATCCGCAGGAGTTCATCAACCAGCTCCGCTACGGTATGCGGAAAGCGCCGCCTGCGCTGGGCAGCGCGGAATACAGTTTCGCATCGAAACCGAATGCAAACGGTTCGATTGCCGGCGCGACGACTTTCTGCATGTGTCCCGGCGGAGAACTGATTCCGGCGACCTCCGACAGCGGACAGCTCTGCACAAACGGCATGAGCAATTCCGATCGCGACGGTTTCTTCGCGAATGCGGCGATCGTGACTGCGCAGGATCTTTCGCAGTTCCGGACTCCGGCGGAGGCGTTTGCGTTCCTCGACATGCTGGAAAAGAAGACGTTCGAAGCGGGCGGCGGAGATTATACGTGCCCCGCGCAGACCGCCGAAGATTTCATGCGCGGAACGGCGGGGGAACTTCCGGATGACGGTTCCTACGGGCTGGGATTGCGCAAGTTCCGTGTGGATTCCCTGCTTCCCGAAGCCTCGAAGCGGGCGATCCGCCGCGCCATCAAACATATCGACAACGTCGTTCCCGGCTATATTGACAACGGGGTTGTGGTCGGACTTGAGACCCGTGTATCCAGCCCGGTCCGGTTTGACCGCGACCCGGAGACGCAGGAGACTTCCGTCGCCAATTTCTATGCGATAGGCGAGGGCGCCGGTATGGCGGGCGGCATCATGTCCTCCGCCGTGGACGGTATCCGCATCGCGGAAGCCATGCTCAGAAAATAAAGCGGAACAGCCTGCGGAAGAGTCAAGAATCGCGGTGCGAAAGTGTTGTGCTTGCCGCATTCCTGTTGCAGCGACCGTTTCATGCGGAACATGAAATTGCATTTTTCCGCATGAAGGATGTCTGCGCCGGAGTCTGGAAATTCCGGCGCAGGCTTTTTTATTTTTAATTCAATCTGGTTAATTCCAGATTGGAAAGACGTGCACATCCGGGCCCGCCGGAGAGTGTGAACATAATATTAAGGTAGTAAACGTTTTGGGGAATCGTAATTTCAACTTCGACAGGTATCCAGTTTGCATTGCCGGTAATTATTCTGCTTTGGCGTTGTATTTTTGTTGCAGTATCACTGCCAAGCCCATAGACTGAAAGTGCCGCTTTCCCTTCTCCGGTATTCCATATCATTGCCTTGCAACGATATTTCTCACCAGGTTTGACTTGTGGCAGGCATGCGCTGACATTTCTGGCATGTCGTGTCAGACACCAATAGGATTGAGTTACATCAAATTCATTTCTGATAGCCAGCGAAGCCGTATCGCCGGAGGCAAAAAGCTTTTTATCAACAAAGAAATCTGCAAATTGGCTGCCACCGCCCCATGCGTAGAATTGCCATGCTCCGAATTGTGCTGCTTTGCCAAGATAGCTTTCATTCCGGGCATAACCGATAATGGCAGACGGCTTTTGTGCTGCGATTGGTTTACTCCATATACCTTTTCTGCCATAAGGTGTAATGGCACGTACTTGGCAGTAGAGCCCATTGATGTTTTTCCGGATGGACTGGAAATATGGCAGTGTGACTGTTATGGGGGAGGCAGAGATTAGTTCGGCTTGTGTTGCGGCAACGCGGACTTCAAATGATTCCAGTTTTGCCGGATCAGCCTGCCAACGAAAAACAGGATAGTCTGATTTTCTAAGTGGTGCGGTGACTTGTGGAATTTCTGATGGGCTCATATTTTTCTTGGTAAAACCGAATAGTACAGCATCAGGGGAAAAGGGGGCTACAGTAACAGTATAAATGCCCTTCTTTTGTGAGATCAGTTTCTTGCTTGACAACTGGATACCATCAAGATGTTCGATATCTTTTGTTTTCAGTGTAAAGGCTGTTGGCAAAGACGAGCGGTTGATTAATATGACAGCCGTCTTATCTCCCTCACGAAGAGTTATTGCATCACCGCGTATTTTACCTGTTGCTGCGTCAACTGTAAGTGATGGATGTTTTGTATGAAGTAAATTTCTGAAAAGCGGTTCACATGTTGCGGCAATAGTTGCAGCTTTTGAAGCATTATAAAAATATCTTCCATCACATGTGTAATAAAGAAAACTCATATAACTTCCGCTTTGACAAAGCATTTCTGTAAACGTGGCTGCCATTTGCGATCCATCGACATAATCCATTTGCAAAATGCCGCTGTTGAACATTGGTTTCTGAATTTCCTGAAACATCTGTTCCGTGCTGCCGCCATAGCCGGCCATGCAAAGATCAATCTGCGGCGCCAGTTGTTTCCAGTCAATACCATAGACTTGGTCTGAAGATGGGGGATAACCTGAATAAACAGAGACGCGTGCTTTGCTTTTTAATTTTCTGGCAATTTCCCGGTAGAGTCCGAGTGTGTCTGCATTTTGCCCATTACGAAATTGGCGCCATTGATCGGCATAGTTTTCAAAGATGAGCGCAGGTGTGAGTTTTTCTGTGATATGATATTTCTGCCTGAAGATTTCCAGATTGCGATTTGAAAAGCCGATTACAGCATTTCCTGACGGAAGTTTCTGTTCTGTTCGAGGCATGAAAGAGAACTCATAATCAACATGAAGCTCGTCAGGGAATGTTGTTAAATATCTGGCAATTACCTTCTCCATGAAAGGGAGAAACGGATTGTTTTTCTGTAAAAGGATTGCCGGATCAATCGTTTGCGTCTTGTGTCCATGAGCGTTGACTGCTGCATATTCCGGATATTTCCTGACGAATGCTGATGCAAAGGGAAAATAAGGTCCGGAAAGTGTCGGTGTGGGCAGCATAGGAAAAGGCCGGATGCCGAAAGCTTTACACATTTGTGCCGTTCGCGCATTGCAGGGAATCATATTGAACCCGGAAGATTTGACTTTTTCAAAGATCAGTTGTTTTTCAAAATCGTTCATTGAGGCTGTTTCCGGTCCGTCTGCATAAACCCAGAGAATGGTCGGCAATGCTGATGTCGGGGTATAGCCTTGCGGCGGTTCCAGAATTTCGAGCGGCAGTATATGAGCAGCAGTTTCCGCAGATTTCCCTGCAATTGCCCTGTATTCGAGATTACCGATCCTGCCACGTTTCGCTGTATCTGCAACGATGAAGAATGATAGCAGGCTTGCTGTTGAGAATGGTGCATCATTTGAGTTGATGAAACGACGGTCAATTGCCATATGATACTCCCTGAACAGTTTCCCATTGCGGATGACCGTATTCTCATTCATCGTCATTGGAGCAGGAGCAATTGTGTCGGCAGAGGGAGGCAATAGACGGATGTCTTCGGGTACGGTGACAGAGAGTTCTGCCGTATCAAGCAAATTACGGATAGAACTTTTCAAGAGAAAACTGATTCTTTCAGGCGAACCGGCAGCCAGTGAGAATCTGCTGCATTCAATCAAACCATTGCTGCCACGCTGGACAATACGCGAGGATATTTCTTTGTTTTCAACAGCGAGTTTAACTTGAAATTTAGCGGAGCGGGCAATCTGTTTCCCCTCTGTATCAAAGATCAGATAAGTGACGGCAGCGGATTCCGCACCATTTCCGTAGCCGGAGACAATTCCCTCTTTACGGAACACATTATAATTGCGGCTCCCACTGGAAAAATCGCCGTTATCCAGGATGTTTTCTTTTGTTTCATCGTCTATGATGGAAATATCATCAATGGCAATCGTTCCTTCAATATTGCGTTTCGTCCATTTTATGCCCCAGAGTGAGCCGGAGGTATGATCTTTATTGAGGAATCGGGTCTGAAACGTTCTCCATTCTCCTTTTGTATTGAGAGGAAATTTTACATCAACGGTTTGATAACTTTTCCCCTGGAGAATGTAGAGGAATGGATATTCTCTATTTTTGGAATTCCAGCTGTAATTGGTTTTGGCTCGTAATGATATGGTATAATTCTTTCCCGGACGGAACACCAGATTGCCGGTTCGCAGAAAAGTTTCAGTCCTGTCCTTGTCTGTTTTGGCTTTGAACTGATAAGCTTTATTTTCCGGATCAAGGTTGAATGGAACTGTGATTTTCCCTTTGCCGGACTCCGTGAAATGGACTTTGGTATCAGGAAACTCGGCATGGAGTTCCAGTTCTACCGGTTTATCTGATATGCAGGAAAGTGAATTCTTTCCGGTTTTGAGTATGGTGAGGGGGGATATGTTGCGGATATTTGGAACATTCTGGCGAAACTCAAGCGTTCCAAAGATATTGGGATCGTGAAATTTACCATTTGTCTGTGTCCAACTTGAGATTTCTTTCGCTGACTGTGAAACACGGCAGAAGTTGGCTAGTATTTTTCTGCCGGTAATTGGAGTGGAGATCCCTAACGATGTAAGAGGTATTGCAATTTCAGCACACCACGATGCTCCAGTTTCATTGGAATTACTTTCCGTCATATTGATTTTTGTGGCACAATCAGCATTGGAGTTCCAAGCTTTACCACCTTCTCCCCTGGCATCATAAATCGCTCCATTGGCATTCATGGCGAAATGAAAATAAGAGGATGGCGAATTGATATCAGGCGCAAGAAAGAATTCAACCATGTCATCTCGCCAGATTTCTGTCGTGTCATTGTTTTTTACTCTTTTTTTGAATTCATGCAATTTGTTGAGCACTGGATTCAACGCTTCTTCGAAACAATGAAAGGCGAGATAAAGGTTATTATGGTCATATGTCACGTAAACACGAGTCATACGTTTTGCGGCAGAACCCTGTGTTCCGAATTTGATAAAATTAGTGACCTCCACCGCAGACTTCCAGGCTGCATCGTTCAGATTGCCGTCAATTATGGGGGGATGATTGCATTTGCCGACTGCGAGAAATTCATCCATTGCGAATAGTGTTCCGAAGTTCAGAAAACAGAGTAAGAAAACCAGATATCTCATTTGAAGACTCTCCTTGTTGTTTTAATGGTATTATGCTGTTACTCTCCGCAAATTTCTGTTGCACAAAGATATTTATTGGCACGTGACAGATCGTAACCATCATAACCCGTCCCAAACAGTAACCCATTATATTTTATTTTTTCAACATGACCATCAAAGAATGCTGTAACATTACTCATATTGTGCCACCACCCCATGTTGTCCTTTTGCGATACATAACCGCAAAGAGAATATCGCGTGTTGTTATCTCCTGTTAACCATTTTGATGACGCTTTTTTTACTTTTGAGACAAGAACTCCTCTTTGTCTTTGATGATTGCTGCTGCCCCCGCTCCAGGTTCCCCAAAGCCGATCAAAAGAACCGTCGTTTTTCATATAACCGTTATGCCCGTTGTAATAATACGATGAATTGGCTGATGGTGATTGACCGGGACGGACTTTGCTTTTCTCATTGAATTCTTTGCATTGCAGCAAATTCTGTTTGAAATATTTCAAAGAGTATGGCCCGAGAGTAAACCACATATTCGCCGCTTTTGAATTATCCCAGGCCAGTGGATAATAGTCGGCGTAGTCACTGACGTAATTGTGAATGGCTAAAGCAATCTGTTTCTGATTGTTTGCACAACTTGTTGCTATGACAGCTTGTCTTGCCTTGTTCAAAGCGGGCAGCAGCATGCCGGCGAGAATGGCGATGATCGAAATTACGATCAGCAGCTCTATCAAGGTAAATTTATGTCTCATGGTGTCCTCCTATTGGTTGTTATGTTGATATTCTTCCCATTTCAGCATGATCTGATCAAGTACCAGATCCAGCCTGATGTTGCGGTCCAGCAGATCCGCCAGATCATCCCACACGGCATAAGTGAAAAACTGCATGGCAGGAGGCGGAAGCATGGCATCCAGTTGACCGGCCAGCAAATTGGCAGCCGGTTCCGGCATCTGGAAGATCTGTTGCGCACCGTAATGCCATGCCGTCCTGCGCGCCGGAATCAACTGGCGCCGCAGAGGCAGTTGACGCTGGACCGGTTCACTTAACAGATGTTTCATGAACAGTTCGGCGGTTGCCGGATATCTGCTTTTCTTCCAGACGGAGAGCAGAAGGGGAGGGCTTGCCCGGCGGCTGCCCGGAAGCGGATGGACCGGTTCGCATTCCACCTTGAAGGACGCATTTGCCTGAGCCGTCTGCCATGCCGCCGGGTTCGTATCCACCAGCAGCTGGTTCCCGTTTGAAAAATTACGAACCGCATCCAGCGAATCTGTCTGACTCGTATAAAAGATACGCGGATTTCCTCTGAAACGTGCCAGATCTTCCAAATGTTTCTTCAGGAACGGACGCTTCAGGTCCGGAGTTCCGGGCGGATAACCGAGAAATGCCAGATAATCCCAAACATGTCCCGCGATCCGGTATCGGGGCGGCAGTTTCCGATCAGCTTCTTCCAGGACTTCCAGGTAATTCCCGGACCGCAGGCGTTTCCGGATATCCGGAATTCCGTATTCTTCCGCAAGAGACTGGTTCCAGTAAGTCATCGCGCAGGAACATGCGTAGGGAAGGGAGTGAAATGTCAGTGCCCCATTGAAAAGAAAGTGCTTTCCCGTAAAACTTCCGCGCAGGTCATCGGAGAGTTTCAACCCCAGATCGGAAGCATCAAGGGTAAGTTCGTGCTGAAACAGATCCGGATTGACTTTTGCAAGATAATCGGCATAGTGTTCTCTTGATACATCGCCCGGCAGCCAGTGAATCGAAATATGATATTTCGGGTAAAGCGAATTGAATGAATTGACTGTATAATGCCAGAATTCCTGCTGTGCCGGAATATTTTCATAAAGAACGAGCGTCAGCTTTTCGCGGGGGGCCATGGAATCCGTCCCGAGAGCCATCTGATGAATGGAGTGCTGTTCCGGCGGTGTTCCCTCGGAGCGGGGAGCGATCCGTGTCCCCTGACGGGTATTGCGGACCAGCAGTCCTTCTTTATAGAGCGGAAGCATGGCATTGCGGACTGTGACACGCGAAATTCCGAGCACTTTTTCCAGTGTGCGTTCCGGCGGCAGAAGCGTTTCCGGCTCTGCATTTTTGACAAACAGATACAATTTTGTCTGAAGCTGTTCCCGCAGGGACTCTTCCGAATCCGGGTCGACTCCAAATTGTTTTCTGATTTCCGCGTCTGTCATGGTAAGCCTTTTTCTATTTCTATTGGTATTACGTCTATATTATATGGTATTATGCTTTCTTTGTCAATAGGAAAAGAGAAAATACAGGGATTTTTTACGGAAAAAATATTTTTTCTATGACTATTGGTGTCATACCAAAATAATTTCCGTCAGGGGCGAATGTGTTGTCTTGCGTGGTTCCCGTCAACGTGTTTTGCGGATGAGAGCGAGGCAATGTTTTTTGCAGAAACGGGGAAACCGGGTCGATATCCGCTTTCCCGTGACTACGATGGTGACTGCCGTCAGAATGACGATGATTCCGATTACAAGGCGCAGTGTCAGTTGTTCCCCGAACAGCAGCACGCCGAAGCAGACAGCCGTTGCGGGTTCCAGCGCCCCCAGAATCGCCGTCCTGGTTGCGCCGATGACACGGATTGCGACCGTCATCAGAAGCAGGGAGACGATGGTCGGCAGTACCGCAAGGGCGACCGCGCAGCCCCAGCCCGAAAGGGTGGGAATCCACTGCAATTCAAGCCCGAAATTCATCCGGATCAGAAACAGCGGCAGTCCGAAAACCAGCGCATAAAAGGTCAGGAGCTCCGGAGAAATATCCTTCATGCCGGTTTCGCGTACAGCCACCATATACAGCGCATAACTCAATGCCGAGAACAGAACCAGAATCAGCCCCGTGAAGTTCAACGGCTGTCCGTCGCCGCCTTTGTAGAGGATGCAGACGCCTGTCAATGCCGCCAGAATTCCAAGAATTGTGGAAACCGTAACCTTTTCATGGAAAAATACAGCCATGATGACGGCGACCATCACCGGATAAATGAAGAGAAGCGTTGACGCGATCCCCGCATCCATTTTTTTATAACTCAGAAAAAGAAGGAGTGAGGAGAGCGCCATCAGAAATCCCCCTGCGGCGACCAGTGAAATCTGCTTCGCGGACAGTTGGAAGGAGCCCTTTCTCCACCGGATGAGGATGCCGAGCAGTGCCATCGCGAAGAAATAACGGTAGAAAAGCACTGTATCCGGAGTCATTCCGATTTTATATAGCGGAAGCGTAAACAGAGGGTTCATTCCGTAAGCCATTGCCGCCAGTGCTCCGCAGCACAGACCTTTGAATCTGTCATTCCACATTCTTTCTTTTTTCCTGATTTGATATGAGATACTGTCTTGTCCGTTCCGGCAGGGACTTCGCCGTCTCTTTCTTCATTGTTCCTGAATTTTTCCCCTGATGTCTTGCTGTGCCGGAAACGTGGACGGAAACTGTCCCGGAGATTACTGAATGTTGCACTTCCCCTGCCGCATTTCATAAAAATATTTCCAGAGCGGAGCCGCCATAAGCGCCTGCACGATTTTCCCGTTCAAAAGCAGTTCCAGAACTTCATCGGGAGAAAGCAGGTGAATGGTCAGGTCTTCTCCCGGGTCCAGGTTTTGAGCGGAAACAGGGATCACATTGCGGGCAAGAAAGGTGTGCGTGAGATTCGTCTGGCTGGCGGGATTTGCCGACAGAGTCATGAATTCCGTCCATTCTCCGCCGCCGAAGCCGGTCTCCTCCTGAAGTTCACGTTTTGCCGCATCCATGGGCGAATGATCGCTTTTCTCGCAGACGCCGGCGGGGATTTCGTAGAAGGACTGCCGTAGTCCGTGGCGGTACTGATGGACGAAGATGAACTGCCCGTTTGCCGTAATCGCGATCATGTTGACCCATTCCGGGTATTCAAGGATATAGTAATCCGGAATCCTCCGTCTGTCAGGCAATTCGACTTCTTCGTGCCGGACCG
This sequence comes from Lentisphaeria bacterium, assembly GCA_003526375.1. Lineage (GTDB taxonomy): Bacteria > Verrucomicrobiota > Lentisphaeria > Victivallales > UBA1829 > UBA11452. Next base: position 28,093 of record DPDG01000112.1, on the reverse strand, counting down.
TCAGCCACGGCCGGCGGAACAGGTATTTGCTCGAAACTGTTTTCCAATGTTCTGTGCCGGGTTGTTTTTTCATGATTCAACGCCTCTAAAACGCCTTTCATTTTGATTTGCCGCAAGAGTTGCCGAAAGCGGGAATATAGTGAATCTCCGGGAAAAGTCAAGCTCCGCCCGGATGCTTTTCCTGCGATCATCTGCTGATTCATATTGCGTTGGCGGAAACCCGGAAAGGAATCAGGCGGCGCAATGCCCGCATCGCTGTTTTTTTTGAAATTTATTGCAATGACCTCTTGACATTTTCTCTGAAATGCATATAATATTAATATAATCCAAAATTAGATTAGAGAGAAAAACGATGTATTTCGGTGACAATCAGGGGAAACGCACAGAGTTTGCAAAACAGGCGATCATCCGTTATATCTGGGATAAGAACCTGCAGGAAGGCGACCGGATTCCGGCACAGTCGGCGCTCTGCCGTCTGCTGAACGCGGGAAGCGCCACGATCGACCGCGCGGTAAAGAGCCTTGTCAATGACGGGGTTCTCGAAGCCCGCAAACGGACCGGTGTCTTTGTGCGGATGGAGAAGCCGGAAGGATACCTCGGACGTTCCGTCGGCATCATCGGGCAGGTCAGGAATGTCCCGCGGATTTTCAACTGGACTCTTGCAAACGCCCTCCAGACGGCGCTTCAGGCGCGCGGTTGTCTCTGCGTCATGTTCCCGTTCCGTGACAGATACCACAGCATGCCCGTGGTTTCCGATTTTCTCGGGCTCGAAACCGCACTCTCCCAGCGGACGGTTCACGGCTTGATCAGTATTTCCGATTTCAACGGGGAGAAGCTGATTCCCGCTCTGGAAAAGTTCGGGTTGCCGGTCTGCTTCGGGGGACCGCCTTCCGCGAACGTGTCCGGCGTATTCATCGACACCCCCGGTTTCATGCTCCGCGGGCTCGATGAACTGCGCTCCGCCGGGTGCAGGAAGCCCTGGATACTGATCGGTCCCGGTCCCGTCAGGAATTTCAGCATTCCGCGCGTGGAGCATTATCTCGCGGAGTGGGACGGCGGGCGTCTTTCCGTGGAGGAGGTTTACAGGGAAGGCTATGCGCTGGATGCGGGGCAGGAATTCGCGAGGACGGCAATGTCGCTTCCCCCGGAGGAGCGTCCGGACGGCGTTGTTCTCTGCGATGACATCATGGCGCAGGGATTTTTCTCGGAGCTGGTGCGGCTGCAGGACCCGTGTCTGATCTATCTGCCGCAGTCGGTCTGCCTCAGAAACAAGGAGAGCCAGATTGATTTTCCCGCCCGTTTCATCAGCAATTATGAAGTGAACCCGAAACAGATTGCGGATCTGCTGGTGGAACAGCTCCTGAAACATCTGCAGCCTGATCAGCCGGCAACGGAAACCGCCTGGATTTTTCCGGAGAAATCGAACAGCAACTTAATCAAAAAAGATAAGGAGAACAATAGATGAGTGCGGACAAAAAAATGCAGGAAAAGAGAAGAAGTTTCACTTTGATAGAACTTCTGATCGTAATTTCGATCATTGCCATTCTGGCGGCAATGCTGCTGCCGGTGCTGAACAAAGCCAGAGAGAGCGCAAACGGGATCAAATGCCTGAACAACCTGAAACAGATGGGAGTGGCGACGGCCTATTATGCCGATGACAACAAGGAATGGATGCCGGCGATGCGCCATGATTGGGGAGAGGCGAATCATGACTCGATATGGGCGGTTGTACTGTTGAAAAACAACTATCTGACTGAAACTGTTTTCCAATGTCCGGGCGAACGCAAAGTACGTTCGGAAATCAAGGCGAAGGATGCGGAAGGTTACTGGAATGGAATGCACGGCACCTTGAACTATGGATTGAATTATGCGACTTTCGGTTCTCTTGACTCCGGTGTGCAGAAACGCACGACGCGGGCGAACCTGACCAAACTCGGCGCCGGAAGTTCCCTGATCGTATATGGCGATGCCGTGCCGTCGCGCGGAAACAATCAAAGCGATACAGGCAAGCCTTATCCGGGATCCTCTCCGGAGGCTGGCGGCATCGCAACGCTTGAGTGGACCAGTGACGGCGGACGCTTTTACCCGCTGCAAAGCGGAGGGACAGTCATTTACGCCTCCCCGTTTTTCCGTCATGGCAGGAATGCCTATTTCTCGTTTTTTGACGGTCATGCCGGAGCGCTTGCACGGAATCAGGCGATTGATCACAGGAAATACTGGACTCCGGTACAGATCAACGGCGCATGGATCAAATTCGGACAGGAGTGGCACTGATCATGAAATATTCTGCATTTCTATTTCTGATGTATGCCGCTTTCCAGGTTACGGCTGAAAATCCGGAAGCTTACCGGAAGCTTGACAGCGAACGGAAGGAAAATCTGCTTCACAACAGCGGATTTGAGCAGAACGAAACTCATTGGCAGGGAACAGGGAAAAACGGTTGGAGCATTGTCCGGGGGGAGGGGCGCAACGGAACGAACGCGCTCTGCAAATCCCGGGCAGGCAGAGGCGAATACACGCTGGCCGGACAGAAGGAACTGGTTCTGAAACCCGGTGTCGCCTATGAGTTCGGGGGGTGGATCAGAACGGATCGCCTGACGGGCCCCGGGGCGGGCATCGCCATTGAATGGAGCAATGCACAGACCGGGAAACACCTGTATGGGGCATACCTGCCTCTGATGAACGGCAGTCACTCTTATCAGGAGGTAAAGGGACTGCTGACCCCCAGAGATTACGGCTTCCCTGTCCGTTACCAGATGACGCTTTATCTGCATCGCGATTCGACGGGAAAAGCATTTTTTGACGATCTTTATGTCCGTTCTGTATCCGGGCGCTGGAATGCGGCAATGATCTACCCGATTCACGAAACCGTAACACTTCCTGAACCGTCTCTGGAATTGTTATGCGCTGTTGACGGCGAATTTCGTTATCCCCGGAAAAGTGTCCCACACCTGCAGTGCCGTACAGTCATAAGACGGGATACGGACATTCTGTATGATAAGGTGCTTCCCATTAAGAATGAGAGAGTTGTCGTCAAACCTGAAAATCTGTCTGAAGGTTCTTATCATGTGGAACTTCAGCTTCTGGATACCGCAAACAAGGTCATTCTTGGCACAACATCGTTTCCAATGAGGGCAGTTTCCGCCGAAGCCGCGGGAAAATACCGGATTGCGGTTGACCGGTCGGGACGGATCGCGGTGAAAGGGAAATATTTTCTGCCGATCGGGATTTACAAGCACAGACTGACCTCCCGGAGCGAGGTCGATCTGCTGCTTGACGCCGGATTCAATACCGTCTGCGTCTATCTCGGGCACGAAATCCCTGCGGACATTTTTCAATACTGCGCGGAACGCGGGCTTTGGATTATTCCTTCCGTAGGCGGGCTGATGCCGGTCGGCGCATCTCAACTGCCGCTCCACAGTTATCGCGGAATTACTGATCGGGAAAAGATGGCTGACGCCTTGATCTCCGACCTCCGAAAGCATGATGCCGTTCTTGCATACTATATTGCGGACGAAGTCGATTCCTCTTATGCGGACGATCTGAAAAAACTGCGGAGGCGAATCCGGCGCCTGGACCCGGAGCGCCCGACGTTTGCCGTCTATTATCAGAATTTCATGGAGCTTGCCGGATGTCAGGATATTATCGGGATCGATCCGTACCCGGTGAAAGTAACCGGGTCCAATGAGATGCGTGATGTTCTGAAACAATTACGGGAAGCCGGGCGGACGAGAAAACTGCCCGGAGCCGGCGGCATGGCTCTCTGGGCTGTTCCGCAGTATTCCAATCTGGGAATTGTTGCCGCCGATGCGAAAGACCCGGCAGTCTACCTGAAAAAATACAGATATCCGACATTGACGGAACTGTATTCCATGATCGCGCTGGAAATGATCAAAGGGGCGCGCGGGTTCATCGGATTCAATTTTGACTTCATGCATTATAAGAAAACTGTCGATCCCGACGCTTTCAGACGTTTCTGGCCGGTGATCAAAAAAGCTGTCGCATTTCAGCGGGAAATGACGGACTTTCTGTTGTCCGACATGCCCGCCATTCCTGTCAGGATCAGGACAGTCAGAGGGGAAGTGCATGCAGCCGCCTTCCAATGTGAAGACGGGCGGACCGCTCTGCTCGTCGCTTCCATCGGGCCCGGAGAGGCGGAAGCGGTGATTGAACTGGACCGTGATCCGGACATGATGCCCCGTTTTGGAAATCTGAAACGGCAAGCCCCCGGAGTATGGCATTTCCGGGGACGCGACATCGACAGCGCTCTGGTGATTTCCGGGAAAAGAACGGACGAAAGCCAGAAATAATATGTCTTTTCCGTTTCCCGTGACCGATCAGGGCTTCCGGCAGACCGCGATGCTGCGGATCAGAGGATACCGGTTTCCGAGTTTGCGCAGAACAATATGCACCTCTCCGCATGGAGCGAGATCAATGCGGGGAGCGTCATCCAGACGGCACTCCGACTCCCTGCCGTTCACCGATATGCGGCAGTCCCCGGTCCCTTCAAGGAGCAGGAACTGCGGAGCGGAGGCGTCGCCTTTGAGGAAACACTCCAGATAGCCGTTCGGGAACACCTGATTCCCGATCAGGCGTCCGGGGCGCCCGTCTTTCAGAAGCGCATGGCTCGCGTGCATGAAGCGTCCGCAGCGGCATTCATCCGTGATTCCGCCGGGGATAATGAAATCGACCACACCGGGGAGCGCACCGGCTTTTTTCCTCGCTTCGAACTCCGCCCGATACTCCGCCCGGAGCAGTTGCACAATTCCGAGGAGAGGTTTCAGGTAAACCTGATCCAAGTCATTCCCCGCCACGGTAAAGACATGGTGATCCATTCCGTTCACGAACTCCGCCGAGGCGACTTCAAACTCTCCCGGATGCGTCATCAGCGGAAGCAGAGTCTCTTTCATGGACGCAATCGCCGCTTCCATGCCCGGCGCTTCCTCTCTGCCCGCTTCCATATCGTCGAAATACGCACAGACCACGCGCACAAAAGAACCGATCGCCTTGCCGGCGGTCACTGCATTGCTCCAGAGCCGTTTCAAACGCAGAGATTCCGCTTCGGAGAGTTCCGGGCGCAGTTTTTCCACACGCGCAAGATTCTTTTCCGCCAGAACAAGAGCCTCCTCTTTTTCCCTGAGGATGCGTTCGCGCCCCGGCGTGGTGCGTTCGCTCAGGATTGACCAGATGCCGTTCAGCAGATTCAGCTTCCGGTGATCTTTGAAGACGCCGAAAATGCCGCCCGCCTTGATCCATTTCAGATCCGCCTGCAGCGGGAACTGGTGAAAAATCAGATGATGATCGATGTAATGAAGTTTTGTCACCACCTCATACCCGGCGGCGCCGAGCTCCTCCAGTTCTTTCCGGCAGGAGACGGGGTAATGTGTTTCCGCATAACGCCTGCGGATTTCCTGTGCGCTGATTCCGGGATTGAGAATCGCCTGTTCGTAGGCGAAAAGATTGACGGGATAGGAGTCGAAGATATTGTTTCCGATCCGGTCGAGGCGGATTGTAAAACGGTCCACGCCGCATTTCTGTCCCCAGCGGACGTAGCGCACGATATTTTCCACATTTTCGGCGGGAAGATAGCCCGCTCCGAGAAATTCGCCGAGACTGTCGCATTCCGCCCCGAGGGTCAGATTCGGAATCCGCTTCATGAACGGATTGTCCGGCAGGAACGGATCGAAATCATAAGGCGTGATCTTGGTCTCGACTTCAAAGGAGAACTCTTTTGCGGCAAGGGCGGCTCCGGCAAGAATGTCTTCGTAATCCTTCGCAATGGAACCGAACGAGCGCAGGATGAAGCGTTTGCCGCGCGCCGCATGTTCCCCGGCGAAAATGCGGACGATCTTCGCCACCACCTGTTCCGGCGGATAAATGCCGGGGGTGGAATTGTGAATCGCGGAAAAGTCGGCTTCGGTCAGAGTCAGGACAATGCCGTCCAGCGCGGGGACGGCGTCAAACGCTTTCGCCAGCTTATAGCGCAGAAGCGTTTCAAAGGCGTCTCCGAGAAGGTCGAATTCTCCGTTGGCGTCGCGCAGTTCCGGCACCGCTTTCAGGAATTCCGGCCAGACCGTGACCTCCCGGTGCCAGTAATAGACCGGGCGGCCGGACGCATGTGTAAGCTCCAGAATCTCATTCAGCCGCCGACGGTTCGCAATGATTCCCTCCCGGTCGAGAGAAGCCGCGACTGCCGGATAATCCTCATACAGAACCAGGCCGTCCAGACCGCCCAGCAGAGTGTGGCACGCCGCGCAGATTTCAAAACTGTCCACTTTGTAATTCGCGGCTTCCGTTATGACACGTTTCATATAATCCACATTCAGCGGAGTCGGATGCATCAGCGACCATGTGACTTCCGGCAGTTTATCCATAACCATGATTCCTTTTTTTATTTGCCAACGTTGGCAAATAAAATATATTGCAAGCTGTGTTTTTGCAAGTCCCCCCGTGTAAAAATACAGGAAAAAGAGAACGGCGGGCAATATGCCTGAGAAATTTCTCATGGTTCAAGGCTGGAAAACGAAACGCCGGTGACTGCGGTGCAGTGTGCTGCTTTCAGAAATTCCGACTGCGCGGATGCCGGGGCGGTATCGGAATCATACGTCTATGTTGAATTCAAAATACAGGATTTCCGCAGAAACGCTCATGCCGGGGGAAAACAGTTTCTGCGGAAATTGCCTGCGGAGCCGTTACTTTTTCGGCAGTGCCGTTTCCTTGACTCCGCTGAAATCGTCGAAATAAAGATCGGCGGCGCCGGGATTGACCTCGATTGCGATGCGGACATTTCCGACATCACCGTCCAGTTTGGATGCAGGGATGGTGTAATCCTTTTTCACCCACTCCCCGCTGTCGATTACAGTTGCAGGCTCCATGTAGGAACTGACATATTTCCTATCTTTCGCATAGGTATAAAATCCGATCCGGAAAGCGCCTTTCCCCCTGACCCATACGGACAGCTTGAACGTGTCCGTATTTTTGTCGGTCGGGATCAGCGCACGGGAATAAAGCGCGGAAAAGCTCTTGTCCGTATTCGTGATCTGCATGCAGGAACCGCTTCTTCCGTTCGGCGCTTTTCTGATTGCCCCGCCCGGTCTGTGTTTCATCATTCCCTCGTTTGCGTTCCAGTAGCCCAGAACCTCATCGAACGAATTGTCGTTTTTGATCCGGGTGGTTTCGATGTCGTCGTTTGCGGCGAGCCCGAGCGCAAAGCACAGGGCGAGTGTTCCGATTGTGATTTTTTTCATGTTCAACTCCTTGTTATTTGATGTGAATGACTTCCACGTCGTTTGCGGGGACAGTCAGGGTTATGTTTTCCGGTTTGTCGAATGTCCTGCCGGAATAGCAGGCTTTGCCCTTCTGCCCGCTGAGCAGTCCGGTGCTTTTCACTGTAACCTGTTTCGGTGTTCCGGATTCGTTGAAAAGCAGGACAAGACGCTCTCCATCATGTTCCAGCACCAGCAGGTCAGGGTAGGCGATCTCTTTGGATACCGCAAGTTTGTCATTGCGCTTTCCGTAATAGAAAAGATTCTCGTATTTCGCAATGATGCGCGTTGCCTCTCCGACATAATACTTGATGCCGCCGACCATCTCCAGCGGATTCTGGAAATCCAGCCCTCCCTGAAGAGTCGCAAGGATACGGAGTGTTTCTCCCTTCCAGGTTTCGGGATGCACATATCCGTCGTCGGACATCACATTGAATTTGAGCCAGCCTTCTTTCTGTTCCGTGTTCCAGCCGTAGGTCTGCGGGAAGAACACGAAACGCTGTCCCACGATATGGCTGCGTTTCATTTTCCCCTTGTGGAACTTCATATACTCATCCATGGAAATCTGCTGACGGCGATCCGCCGTTCCGTTTCCGGGACATCCGAGAAATACGGTATACGGTATTCCTTCCGCCGCTTCCCAGTATCCGAAATGGTTGCTCCAGGAGTAGAACATGACCTGTTTTCCGAGCGACCGGATCGCATCGACCACAATCCGGTGGACTCCTGCGTCCTGTGAATAGCGGAACTTTCTCCACGGTTCATAATAATTTTTGAATATGGTTTGATTGGAGAGATCCGCATCCGCCGGGAGTTTTGCCCATTTGCGGAAGTTCTCCTTGCATACCCCGCAGAAACAGAACGCATTTTCCGGATTGGACGATTTCTCGTAAACACTGCCGGTCCACGGCTCCTGTTCCCAGTTGAGGAAGACATATTTCGCATCGGGATAGGCTTTGAAGAAGAAATTCCGGTAATCCTCTTTCACCGCGTCCGAAAATTCCGCTTTGTATCTGGAAAGCACCAGCGACGGGCAGAACTGAAACTTCCAGGTGTGCGCGGGAGCGTTCCTGTCTTCTTCTCCGCGGCGCTTCCCGGTGAAATATTCAGCGTAGAGGTCCGGGTGTTTCCGGAACAGGCGCATGACGCCGCCGTCCTTGACCCGCGCGCCCCAGATCGGATGGTTCAGATAACCGAACATCTGTGTCCCGCCGTTGGCGGTTACAAGATCATTGAGCAAACTTCTGCCCGGATAGAGGGAGAAGATATCGACTCCGGCGCGGACAGCATCCCTGATGAATGCCGAGGTCATTTCCCGACTCATTCCCTGCGGCATGGCGCCCATATAAAACGACATGACCATATGTTTCGTCTTTCCGCCGTTGATCCGCGGGAGAATGTGATACGGGAGCGTCCCCGTGATCTCCGTCACATTTCCGTTGATCCGGCGGGAATAATGAATACCGCCTTTGTCGCCCGCTTTGCCTGTGCCGTCCTTGTAAATGCCGAGAATGGAGTCCGCGGTACGCCATTCGTCGATATCGCTGTCTGCATACTGGAGCGTATAGCGGGTAAACGGTTTTCCGTCAAGTGTGGCAGGTTCGCTTTTTACAGTGCGGGGTGCAATGCTTAAACGGTTCCTGCGGGCGCCGGGCTCCATATCCAGCAGCCGGAACCCGGCAGGGAGGTCGAGGATGAATTCATAACTGTTGACCTTCAGGCCTGTCGGCGAATAGAGACTGAGGTAAAGCGGCTCCGTGGAATCCAGCGAGAAGCCCCAGTTGTGAATGGAGGGATTGATGCAGCGGAAGCGCCCGTCGTGTTTCCGGTTCCAGATCACGGTCTGCCGCAGGTAAATTTTTTCCGAATCGAACCGTTCCGGCATCGGTTTCCAATTCCGGTCGTCGAACCTGATATCCGTCCAGTTTTGGGGCGCCTCCGCGGAGTATGCCCAGCGGCGGTTGAGTTCCGGCATATTTTTGAAATCAAATTTCAGGGAGGACTCTCCCGAAGCTTTTTCCGCACTCATGCAAAGTGTTGTGACGCCTTCTTCCAGAGAAAAACGGTATCTGCCGTTTTCCGCTGCGACAGGTGCGCCGTTCACCTGAAACTTCAGATTTTTCATCCCTTTTTCCTGAACGGAGAACTCAATGGAACATCTCGGTATGCTGATCTTTGCAACGGTATTTTCCCAGTCGCGGTAAAGCGCGGCATATTCGGACTTGGGGAGTTGCTGATAAATATCGGCGATTTTCTTCTGCATCATACGGACTTTGTCAAAGTCGGGAGCTTCGGAAAAACGGGTCTCCAGCTCTTTGTATGATCTGCCTTTGACGGCGATCTCCCGAAGCCGGAGATAGAGCCATGTATCATATTTCCTGTTCAGTTCATGGCTTTCCAGCTCCACGTCCGCAGGTCCGTTGGAGTCCTGTTTCGCCAATTGTGCAAAACGTGCGGAATCCCCGTAGCCTCTGATGACATCCGCCCAGCAGGCGTGTTTTTCCTTGACGCCGCCGGGCATGTTGCGCCCGATGTTGAACCGTATTCCGTCAATGTCGACGGCGCCCAGGAATTTGACGGGGATTGCCATCTCAAGAGTCCAGGAACGGTCCGTTCTTCCCGCCGCGACCTTCCATTCCATCGGAGGTTCCGTTTCCCGCTCCGCGCCGTCGAGCTTTGACCAGCGGGCGCCTTTGGCGTTTGCCATGAGCTGCATGTAATGCCTGGACCCCCGCGGCAGGAAGAACAGTTCGACAGCATCGTCCATCGACCAGCCGTCACGGTAGGTGTCGACCGCCTTGAGCTTTTTCAGATCGGGTTCATCGCATTCCACTGCCACATAGAGACAGTCGCCGCGGTATCCCATTTTGAATTTCGTCGTGCGTTCTTTGGCATACGGGGCATCCTTCTTCAATACGATGAATCCGCGTCCTTCGGGAAGTTTCTTCCAGGCATGGTCGTCCAACCTGCCGTCTATTTCCGGTACGCGGGAGATCTTGTAGACGGGATATTCCTTTGCATCCAACCCGCCGAAGGACAGCAGGCAGGATAAGAACATGGCACTGTGCATCAGTTTCATCAATTTCATAAGACCCTTTCTTTCTCAGTTTCATTTTTAAAAATCATAGCTGGCATATGGGTGTGCCATGATATATTTCTGAATTGTCCTGGACTCCATATGTCCATCCAGAAACCATTGATTCACCGTTCGTTCATGGCGCATGTGAACCCTCGGTCCTTCTCCGCTTGCGCCATCCGGGTAATACCAATAAGCCTGCAGCGGAGAGTCTTTTTGTTTCGTGTCGGAGAACCAGTCCAGTTTTTCAAGGGAATCCATATTCCAGCTTTTATTTCGAAAAATTTCATTCATTTTCAGAAACTCCGTTCCTTCCCTCATTCCGTAAATATACATGGAGCCTGTTGCCGCCGTCGGAAATGTGTCGATTTCAGCCTGTTGTTCCGGGGTGATGTAAGAGTGACAATACAGCCATTTATAGTCTTTCCGGAAATTGATGTATCCGATATTTTCAAGTCGGCGATACCACGCCAGACCGTCAGGCACATAGTATCGCGGGACCATCCAGTCGTTGTAATCATTGACGTAAAACAGAAAAACGGTTCCCACCTGCTTCAGATTATTGACGCAACTGATTCTTTTTGCAACGTTGCGCGCTTTGCTCAATGCAGGCAGAAGCATTCCTGCCAGAATCGCGATGATCGCAATCACGATCAGGAGCTCGATCAGGGTGAAAATTCTTGTTTTCATCCTGCGAAGTAAAAATATCGAACAGGGAATTCTGAAGGAAAAAATAGAAAAACAATGGAACAATCGAACATTAGAACAATTCAGCAATCGAGTGAAGAAGCGAGGCAGGGCAGGGATTGACTGCGCCCTGTCTTGCTGCCGGAATGAAATCCTCCTTTTATGGAATCTCATCATCAAGAATTCGATCAATGTGAAAATTTTCTTTTCCCTGCCCATTTTTTCTTCCTTTCGTCTGTCATTAAAAACCGTCCTTTCCTGTTCAGGATATGACAACCGGATCATACACCATTCCCGGATTCCGGATCAGTTTCTGAAACAGTTCCGCCGCCTGTATGCCGGCGCGATACATATATTTCTGAATCGTGTTTTCTCCGTTCAGCCTGATATTCAGGTTCGGGTAATCCCTTTTATATTGCAGAGTGATTGGAGAGCGTTCCAACAGGAGTGCGATTCTCCTGCCTTCCGGGTGTCCGGACAACACTTTCATCAGCGGATTGTAGCGGCAGGCGGCTCCGCTCGATGAAATGGAGTCAATTTTGTTCCTTTCGATCAGAGACGGCAGCTTTTCTTCAATTTCTCCGGGTTCCGCAAGAAGATTTTCCGGATTGAAGCAGATGCCTTCTTTGCCGAGAACTTCAACGAAACGCCTGAAAGATTCATTCGGGTATCCGCAGTAAACCGGACGGCGCAAGCCGTTTTCAAGCAGGAATCGGGCAATGTCTTCACCGGATTGTGCGTAATTTCTCAGGATCGTATTTTTTTCCAGAACCGGATAATAGGATGTGAAAGGGGTGCCGATGCTGACCACGGGAAAACGACGCTCCGTCAGCCGGCGCAGTTCAGGGAAAATCTTCTCGCATGGAGAGATCCAGAAAAGCCCCTGGAGATTGTTGTTCTCAATGATATTTTCCAGACTTTCACCGGAACTGATGTTCAGGTAAATATAGAGCCATGAGCAGTTTTCATCGGAACCCATTTTTTTCAGGAAGCCGCTGAGCGCCATGGCTGCGGAACCGTCGATGGAAAAAGTGTATCCCATATCCACCGCGATTCCGACAGGATAGGGTATGCTTTTCGCCATTTCAGGATTCGTAAAGGCGCCGCGGCGTTTCGGCAGGCGGATGATGTAGGCGCCTGCGATCAGGGACTCAATCGCACGGCGGACCGTAACCCGGCTGACCTTGAATTTTTCGCAGAGTTCCATTTCGCCGGGCAGGAGTTCCGGGTCCACTCCCGCATGCCTGATCCGGCTTAAGAGATAGTGGACCACCGCTTCCGTCTTCAATACTTTGTTTCCGTTTTTTACCATCTGGTTATCCATTTATGTATTATCATATAATACAATAACTGTCGGTTTTCTTATAATTATAAACATAAAAAACGATTTGTCAAGAGGTGGATGCAGAAGTTTTCATAAAAAAACAATCATATATGCCGATGCAGGGCACAGGACCGCCGCATCACGCGGAACATGGCAGGAGAAAGTGGAAAACAGGAGAGATGAGGAAAAGGGCAGGGCGCGAAACGGGTTCTTCTTCCGGAGAACGTTTCGCGCCCTGTATTTATTGGGCTTTACCTGACCAGTGAAATTGTCTGAGTCAGAGTATGGCTCATGCCGGGTTTCAGGTCTATGATGTCGTCGCCGCAGTTGGCGGCTTCCACGCAGACCATGACATGATATTCATCGTCGCGGAACTCACTGATGAGTTTGGATTTTTCCACCCAGGGGTTCCATACGACCGTTGCTTCGGAGCCGCTCTTTTCCACGAGAATCTTCCTGTCGAACACGGGGTCGATGATCGTAACCGCGGCATTCGATGCGTAAATATTGTCCGTTTCGGCGGTGAAACCGAAGTCACCTTTGCAGAGACAGCCGGGAATGTTTCCACCGCCTGCGCGGTCGCAGTAGGTGGAGCCGCCGAGCCCGGAGATCGTGACCTTTTCGATCTCCCCGACGGAGAAGTAGGTGTGGAGTGCGCCGCCGAGGGAATAGGCGCTGTCCCCCTGATTGACCGTGATCAGTTTCATGGAAAGTTTTGCGCCGAAGTTGACTTCAAAAACGGCGTCGAGACGATGCGGTTCGCAAATGGAAAGGCTGAATACGACCGTATCGGAGCCGTCGCTCTCTTTCCTGACAGCCGTCATGTTCCAGTATTGAATGCGCGCAACGCCGTGCATCGGTTTTGCCGCCGGTCCGAACCACGGCCAGCAGACGGGCACTCCGCCGCGAATCGCTTTCGGCGGCTCGTATGCGCTGAGTTCCGACACCATGATCAGGTCCTTTTCCCCGTTCGGGACATAGGAGAGGACATGTGCGCCGTAGGGAGATACCGCGCCCTTGCAGTATTGATTGGAAATAAATGCCGTCGGCAGGAAGGAATCTTTCCATGTGCCGAAGGAAATGCTTTCCGATTTGAATTTTCCGTTGAGTTCCGCAATCAGATTTGCCGCATCCATCTTGTTTTCCGCCTTTCTGTTTTTGATTGTTGCAGGGAACTATGCCATAAATTTGAGCGAAATCAAGCCTTTTCCCCGTTTAAGTTTGGAAAAACCGCGATTATGCAATATAGTACACGCTTACGATACGCAGGAATGAAATACAAACAATACCGGGTTCAGCAATGAAAAAACATATGAATATGGATCTTCTTCATGCCGCGCTCCGTGAAAGAATCCTGATTCTGGACGGCGCAATGGGCACCATGCTTCAGGCGCAGGGGCTTACGGAGGAAGACTTTCGCAGACATCATTTCACATCTTTCAGGAAAGAACTCAAGGGCAACAACGACGTGCTCTGCATGACCTGCCCCGAAGCGGTGCTGAAGGTCCATAATGCGTATCTTGAAGCCGGCGCGGATATCATCGAGACCAATACTTTCAACTCGAACGCCGTTTCGCAGGAGGAATACGGGCTTCAGGATCTTGTTTACGAGCTGAACAAAGCCGGAGCGGCTGTCGCGCGGAAAGCGGCGGATGCCTGTACGCGGCTCAATCCGGGCAAACCGCGTTTCGTGGCGGGGTCCATGGGTCCGACCGGACGCACCGCCTCCATGTCGCCGGACGTCAACAATCCTTCCATGCGCAATATCACGTTCGATGAACTTGCGGCAACTTACAGAGTCGCCGCGGCGGGGCTGATCGACGGCGGGGCGGACATTCTGCTGATCGAAACCATATTCGATACGCTGAACTGCAAGGCGGCGATCTATGGAATCGAGTCCACGCTTCAGGAACGCGGGCTCCGTATGCCGGTCATGATCTCCGGGACAGTCAGCGACGCCAGCGGGCGCATGCTCACGGGGCAGAACGTCGAGGCGTTTCTGATTTCGGTTTCGCATACGCCCGATCTGCTGACCATCGGCTTCAACTGTGCGCTCGGCGCAACCGAAATGCGTCCCCATATCGCGGAACTTGCGGCAAAGGCGCCGTTCATGATCAGTGCGCATCCCAATGCGGGACTGCCCGACGAGTTCGGGCGTTATGCACAGACTCCTGAGATGATGGGAGGCATCCTCAAAGAGTTTGCGGAATCGAACCTGCTGAATATTGTCGGCGGATGCTGCGGCACGACTCCGGCGCATATCAAGGCGATTGCGGATGCGGTCAAGGGGATTCCGGGGCATCGCGTGCCGGATGTGAAAAAATATTTCCGGCTGAGCGGACTTGATCCGCTGGTCGTCACGGAAAACACCAACTTCGTCAATGTCGGCGAACGGACCAATGTGGCGGGCTCCAGGAAGTTCCTGAATCTCATCAAGGCGGGCAGTTACGAGGAAGCCGTCCATATCGCGCGGAGCCAGGTCGAGAACGGTGCGCAGATCATCGACGTCAACATGGACGATGCGATGCTCGATTCTCCGGAAGCAATGAAAAAATTTCTGCTCTACACGACTTCCGAACCCGATATCGCCCGCGTCCCCGTCATGATCGACTCTTCCAAATGGGAGGTCATCGAAACGGGTTTGAAATGTGTGCAGGGGAAATGTGCGGTCAATTCGATCAGCCTCAAGGAAGGCGAGGCGCCGTTTCTTGAGAAAGCGCGCAAAATCAGGCGCTACGGTGCGGCGGTGCTCGTTATGGCATTTGATGAAAACGGGCAGGCGGATACCCTTGAGCGCAGGCTTGCGGTCTGCAAACGTTCTTACCGGCTGCTGACGGAGCAAGCCGGTTTCAAGCCGGAGGATATCATTTTCGATCCGAACGTATTTGCCGTCGCCACAGGCATGAAAGAGCATGACAACTATGCGAAGGATTTTATTGATTCGGTCAAGGCGATCAAAGAGGCGATGCCGCTTTGCAGGATCAGCGGCGGCGTCAGCAATGTGTCGTTCTCCTTCCGCGGCAATAATACTGTCCGCGAGGCTCTTCACAGCGTATTTCTCTATCATGCGATCCGCAACGGCATGGACATGGGAATCGTGAATCCGGGACAGCTCGCGATTTATGAGGACCTGCCCCCGGACCTCCGGGAAGCCGCCGAGGATGTGATCCTGAACCGCCATCCCGATGCGGCGGAGAAATTGATCGAAGTCGCCGGAAAATACGGGAAAAACGCCTCGTCCGCACAGGCAGACCACTCCCTTGACTGGCGGAACGAACCGCTTCAGGAACGGGTCAGTCATGCGATGCTCAAGGGCGACGATGCTTTCATTGAGTCTGATATGGACGAGGCGCTCGGCGTCTTTGAAAATCCAGTGGAGATCATCGAGGGCCCTCTCATGACTGCCATGAAGCAGGTGGGCAAGCTTTTTGGAGAAGGCAAGATGTTTCTTCCGCAGGTCGTGAAAAGCGCGCGTGTGATGAAGAAGGCTGTCGGTAAACTTCTGCCCGTCATCGAAGCACGCAAAGGCAATTCCGGCGCGGCGTCCTCCAACGGGACGATCGTGATTGCCACCGTCAAGGGGGATGTGCACGACATCGGCAAGAACATCGCGGGCGTGGTGCTCCAGTGCAACAATTACAAGATCATCGACCTCGGTGTCATGGTTCCCATGCAGACCATTCTCGATGCTGCGGAGAAGGAAAAAGCCGATCTGATCGGATTGAGCGGACTGATTACGCCGTCTCTGGATGAGATGGTTGCGATTGCCGCCGAAATGGAGCGGCGGGGGATGAAGATTCCACTGCTTCTCGGCGGGGCGACCACTTCAAAGGCGCATACCGCCGTCAAAGTCCAGCCGCAGTACAGCGGTCCCGTGGTGCATGCTGCTGATGCTTCGCAGGGAGTCCTGCTGGTCAATGCGCTGATGAATCCGGACACGCGGGATGAGTTCATTGCTGAAACGCAGGCGGAATACGAGGCGATCCGCGCGAAATCCGGGGAGAAGCATGCTCCTCTGCTTTCGCTGGAGGAAGCGCGTGCGAATGCTTTCCGTCCCGACTGGTCCGTCACGCCGAATGAAATGCCGCGACATCCGGGAATCACGGATCTCGCCGGCGAACCGCTGGAGGAGATCATTCCGTATATCGACTGGGATATGTTCCTGAATACCTGGGAGATCGACACGGAAGCCGCGGCGCATACCCGCGAGGAACTGATGCGCGATGCACGGGCGTTGCTGGAAAAAATCCGTATGGAAAAACTGTTCCGCTGTTCCGCCTCCGCCGGGCTTTATCCGGCTGTTTCCGTTCAGGATGACATCGAAGTTTACCGGGATTCTTCGCGCACGGAGGTGCTGGCGCGTCTGCCGATGCTTCGCCAGCAGTTGAAGAAAAATACAAAAAATCCGAATCTTTCCCTTGCGGATTATCTGCCGCAGAAAGGTTCCGGCTTCCAGTCGTGGATGGGATTCTTCGCCGTGACGTGCGCCGGAGCGGATGAGCTCGGAAAGCGTTACATGGATCAAGGCGACGATTATTCCGCGCTCCTCGTCAAGACACTTGCGGACCGTCTGGCGGAAGCTTTTGCGGAATATCTGTTCCTGCGGGTTCGCCGCGAGTTCTGGGGATACGCGCAAAATGAGGTCGTCGCTCTGTCCGACATTCTCCGCGGGAAGGTCCGCGGTATCCGTCCCGCCCCCGGCTATCCGGCGGCGCCGGATCATGCACTCAAGGCGGAGATATTCCGTCTGCTGGATGTGGAGCGGAAGTTCGGAATGAAACTGACGGAAAGTTATATGATGCAGCCGGGAGCTTCGGTCTGCGGCATGTACTTTGCGCATCCGAAAGCGATGTATTTCAGCATTGGAAAAATCGGTGACGACCAGCTTGCGGACTATGCGAAGCGTTCCGGCAGGACTCCGGGGGAAACCGCCGCATATCTCTCATTTGCAAAGTAATCCGGAACAGAGAATTATAATATTGTTTTGAAAATACTGAAAAATCTCCATTGACGGCAAAATCCGCAATGGAGATTTTTTATCTTCGGTCAGCGGTCAGAAATTGAATTCAAGCTGTGTTGATTGCGTTTCCTGCGGCGGAACCGGGACGGCGGGCGCCTGTTTCTCCAACTCTCTCAGAATGCTTTTCAGTTCCATTCTGGAAGCCAGTTCGGTGATCTTCCGGTAATCCGGAAGATTCCGGCGGAAAGAGTCTTCCGTCAGCGCCAGACCTTCCGGGATCGTCTTGTCCAGAAGAATCAATTTCTGATTCAGGTGCATGACCTCGGCGGACGCCCTGATCTTTTCTCGCAGGGATTCACGCTTGATTTCATCTACTCTTGCAAGCATATCGTCAATGGAATCAAACTGGTTCAGGAGAGCGGCGGCTGTCTTGGGACCGACTCCTTCGACTCCGGGAATATTGTCGGAACTGTCCCCGATCAGTGCAAGATAATCCACGATTGCGGAAGGTTTCACACCGAATTTTGCAATGGTTTCTTCTATTCCGCGCCTGGTGAAACCTTTCCCGTCATGATCCGGCACGAGCATCTCGACCCGTTCGTCGATCACCTGCGAAATATCTTTGTCGGAGGAGACGATCAGAACCTTGCGGTCTGTGAAATTTGCCGCCGCTGCCGCGATCAGGTCATCCGCCTCCGCCCCATCCCATTCGATGATGTTCCAGCCGAAAGCGTGAATCATATCCCGTATGATTTCCAACTGGCTGCGGAGGTCGTCGGGCATCGGCGGGCGGTTCGCTTTGTAGGCGGGGGCGAGCGCCATTCTCTGCGCCGGGCGCCCCTTGTCGAATACGAACGCGCCTTCATAGCCTTCGTATTCCTCTTTGAGTTTCATCAGAAGTTTCGTCATGGCAAACACCGCATTGGACGGTATTCCCTGAGCGGTTGTAAGCGCGCGTATCGCATAATACCCGCGATAAATCTGGGAATAGGAGTCGATCAGCAGAAGCGGTGCAGCCATGATTTCTTCCTTCCGTTATTTCGCCATATCGACGATGGATTTGTCATAATCGGCGGGTGGAACGAATCCGAGCAGTTCCATGCAGGTTGTGGCGATGGAACTGATACCGAGCCCCGGATTCAGGACCGGAGAATATTCGCCTTTGCTTTCCGGATCGAAGATGAAGCAGGGAACCGGATTCAGGGAATGGCTGGTCTTGCGTTTCGGAGAACCGTCCTTGTTGTATTTGACTTCACCCTTTTTGTCATGTTCATACATGTCGTCGGCATTGCCGTGGTCTGCTGTAACGACAAGGATGCCGCCGGCTTTTTTCACCGCATTGTAAACACGCTCAAGGCAGAGGTCCAGCGCTCCCATGGAGACCTGGACCGCCTGATAGATTCCGGTATGCCCGACCATGTCGCCGTTGGGGTAGTTGAGACGGATGAAGTCATATTTGCCGCTCTCGATCGCCTTGTCGACTGCATCCGTGATTTCCGCGCACTTCATCCACGGGCGCTGTTCAAACGGGACAACGTCGGAGGGAATCTCAAGATATTCTTCATTTTCAAATTTGCCGGAACGGTTGCCATTGAAGAAATAGGTCACATGCCCGTATTTCTGAGTCTCGCTGATCGCAAACTGCTTAACGCCGGAAACGCTGAGATATTCGGCAAGCGTGCGGTCGATTTCCGGCGGATTCACCAGATAGTTGTTGGGAATATGAAGGTCTCCGTCGTATTCCATCATGCCGGCGTAAAGAACATCCGGCTTGGCGCCGCGGTCGAAATGAGTGAATTCAGCTCCCTGATCGAACGCCTGGCTGATCTCAATCGCACGGTCCCCGCGGAAGTTGAAGTAGATTACGGCGTCACCGTCCCTGACCGGACCGACAGGCGTCGTTCCGTCCTCGGAGATGACGAACGGCGGCAGGTCCTGGTCAATCGCCTTGGTTTCCGCGCGAAGCGTTTCGACGGCTTCATGCGCGCTTTTGAACATTCTTCCTTTGCCCTGCACATGAGTTTCCCAGCCCTTGCGGACCATGTCCCAGTTTGCGCCGTAACGGTCCATCGTGATGACCATGCGTCCGCCGCCGGAAGCGATTTTGAAATCGGGTCCGAGCTCTTTCAGGTAGGTTTCAAAAGGATCGATATAGTCGAGGGCGGAGGTTTCGGGAACATCGCGTCCGTCGAGAAGAATGTGGAGACGGACCTTTGTGATTCCCTCGGCTTTGGCTTTGTCGAGCATTCCCTTGAGGTGCGCGATATTGCTGTGGACATTGCCGTCGGAAAAGAGTCCGATGAAATGAAGCGTGCCGCCGTTCTTTGCCTGTGCAATGACTTTCTTCCAGGTTTCGCCTTCGAACATTTTCCCGGAGGCGATTGCTTCGGAGACCAGTTTCGCGCCCTGAGCGAAAACGCGTCCGCATCCCATTGCGTTGTGTCCGACTTCACTGTTGCCCATGTCGTCGTCGCTGGGCAGTCCGACCGCCGTTCCGTGCGCCTTGAGTGTAGTGAAAGGGAGCTCTTTCATGAGCTTGTGGAGGAAAGGTGTCGGCGAATCAAGAACCGCATCGCCTTCTTTGTATTTGCCGATGCCGACGCCGTCCATGATCATCAGGACAACCGGGCCGCGTCTTTTCTGGAATTTCGGATTGGTCTGGAGTTTTTCAAGCATGATATCTTTCCTTTCTTGTTTAAAAATATACAGACAAGTAAATTACACTCTTGTGCCGTGATATTCAAAAAGAAAAGAGCAATCTTTCGGAAAAAATAAGCTGTTCGGGAATCTGCCGATGGAAGGATTTCAAATGCCGTCCGTTATAAAGCCGTGCCTTTTTCCGGAATATGGAAATGCCTCATATCCGCCTTTTCCAGGGCAAGCAGCTTTGCTTTTTTACTGATTCCTCCCGCATATCCGGTTAAACTGCCGTTTGTCCCGACAACACGGTGGCAGGGGACGATAATGGAGATTTCATTATGTCCGACCGCACCCCCTACTGCCTGTGCCGACATTCGGTGCAGCCCTTTTTGTGCGGCGATCATCCGCGCGATTTCTCCGTAAGTCGTGGTAGAGCCGTAAGGAATTTTACGCAGGATTTCCCAGACCGCAAGCTGAAAAGGGGAGCCGGTCATATGAAGCGGCGGCATGAAACCGGGTTCGGACCCGGAGAAATAAATATCAAGCCACCGCTTTGTCTCCCTGAAAAGTGGGAGGTCTTTTTCGACATGCTCCGAGTCAAGATGATCGGCAAAATATTTTTCTCCGTCAAACCAGAGCCCTGTCAGGCCGGTTTCATCGCCTGCCAGCAGAATGCCTCCGAGCGGTGACTGATAATGATTCGTGTATTGCATCCTGGCCTCCTTGCTGTTTTTTCCTGTGAATGCCGGTTCAGTTTCCCTTGTAACGCGGATAGCGGTATTTGTCCTCCTCGGTGATCTGCCTCATCACACGGCAGGGGACACCGATGGCGACGACATGCTCCGGTATGGACCTTGAAACCACGCTGCCTGCTCCGATGACGGAATTGTCTCCGATGGTTACGCCGGCAAGGACGGTGGTTCCGGCTCCGATCCAGACATTGTTGCCGACGGTGATCGGTTTGGCGATTTCGAGACCGGCTTTGCGCTGTTCGGGATCGATGGGATGTTCGGCGGTTGTGAAACAGCAGTTCGGGGCGATGAAAACATGATCGCCGAACGATACTTTCACTCCGTCGGTGATAATCAGGTTGTGGTTGGCATAAAAATAATCCCCGACGAAAATATTATATCCGTAGTCGCACCAGAATGGCGGGGTGAAAACTACATTTTCTCCCATTTTTCCCAGGATTTCAGCCAGCATTTTCCGTTGAGTCTCCCGGTCATTGGGATTCAGTTGATTGTACTTGTAACACTTGTCCTTGCATTTACGGATTTCCGCTTCGAATTCAGGATTGTAACATCCTTGAAACAGGCAGTTGACCGGAACTGTCGGTTTGGTTCCCATTGTTTTTTCTCCTGTGTTATATTAAAATGAAATAGTATAATTGCAGATACCGTTCTTTTCAAGTATGGCGGAAAAACATCTGTTATAAGTTGCGGACAATCAATTACTCTCCATAGAAAAACTGGTGGGAAGAGAGGAACTCCGCCAATTTAATTTGCAGTAATCTGTATATACAATTAGTTAGCACTGCCAACATGCTCTCTTCCGGTGTCACATTTCGTGTCATACTTTAGAACAAATTTAAAGTTCAATCGAAAAATCAACGGCGGTTCTCAAATGCCGTGATTAAGCTCTCCTTCCTGCTGTCGGCTGGCAGCTGGAAGGAGTATGATCTTTTTCAGTAAATGAAAATGCGATGTGGCAGACCAACATTTTTCATCACTTTCATCAGTCCCATCAACGTTCCGGCATAGCTCAGCGGTAGAGTAGGTGGCTCAATCGTCGTTATAGAGCCGTGAGGTTGGATCGCTGGTCAAAATGAATAGGGGAGCGACTTGAAAGATTCGGAGTCGGTAGTAATTTATTGCCTCCTTATGGGCACCTTATAATCCACTTATTCGACCTGTTTGAGAGCATCTTATCAAGAGATGCGACAGGCTTCCAAAAGGGAAGATCAATGCTGAATTTGAGGCTGAATCACGGGAAAACGGAGGTAAAAAATGGCTCCGGCAGCTGGATTCGAACCAGCGACCAAGTGGTTAACAGCATTGTCTTTTGAGCAGAAAAAGCACTCATTGTTAGCTAATCGTTAGTTGGCGTTTAGAATGATGGTGCGGAAATGGCAAAAGATCGGCGGTTAAAAGGAACTGGAACGATTTTTAAAAGGAATGGCAAATTTGTTCATCAGTATTCCGATATTGACGGAAAGGTAAAAACGATCACGTTGAAAGATGAATGCGGTAAGCCTGTAACGCTCAGAGCGAAAGCTGATGCAATCGTAGCGGAGTTGACCAGAGAACGGCAGAAAATCGAATTTATTGAAAATCGGCTTGAGTATATGGCTCAAGTTGCCGGAAGCAGGAAAATCATTCAACGCTCCAGAATCAAATTGTCCGAATTATGGGAAACGTATCTTCGCAACCCCAATCGTCCTGATAGTGGCAAGCTGACTTTAAAACGAAATGAATTGTACTGCCGAAAGTTCCTCTCTTTCTTAGCGGAGAAAAAGATTGATTCAATTGATGATATAACTTTCGATACCGCCGCAACATTCATGACGAATTTATGGAGCACAGGAATCTCTCCGAAAACCTATAACTATTACTTGCAAACCTTGAAATTGGTCTTCAAAACCTTACTTCAGGATGATTCTCCTTTCAGGAACATAAAAGCTAAAACAGCCACAACCGAGAGCAGAAAACCTTTTACGCCGGAACAGGTAAGTGCTATTTTCAAAACCTTGGATGATGACAACTATCATATTCTCCACAAACCGCAAATGCGAATCCTCTTTCTTCTGGGGCTGTGCTTCGGATTGAGAATGCATGATGCCGCATGCTTTCGCTGGGACTATATACAAGGCGATGGCACGGTCAAATTCAAGGCGAGGAAAACAATAAAAACCATGAAACAGTATATTGTGCTTCCGATACCGTCGATTCTGGAGGAACAATTCAAAATTGCGGAAACGTGGAAACGCAATGAATACATACTGCCCGATGTTGCAGAACGGTATGGCTACAATAGTTCGGGGATCAGCACTGATGTGGACAAACTCTTACGTTCGGCAGGAATACAAACCAAAGAACAGCCTGTTGAAACCCGGAGAATGTTCTACATAAATTCTCAAGGCGAGACGAAACAACGTCGGATCGGACGGTATTCTTTTCATTCGTTCCGGCATACATTCTGTACGATTGCGGCGAGTTCAGGAAAAGACTTATCACTGATCAGATCCATTGTCGGACACAGCAATGTCGCTATGACGGAACATTATACGCATTATACTCTTGAAGCCAAGAAGAGTGTAATCGAGTCAATTCCTTTAGCTGTCATGACAAATTCCCCAAGGATCAGCGCAGAAATTCCCTTGATAACGGCATTTCAACAAGCGGACACAGAAGCTCTTGCCAAGGTAATTAACTATTTGGAAAGTAACTTGTCGGATAAGCAAAAAAGAGAAATCTTAGAGTTACTGGTAGAATCATTCTAAGTATGAGCAAAAGTGCAATGTAATTTTTATTAGATTTCTATATGTGAATTATTTTTATAAAAAATTTGATTTTTGAAAATATAATGCTATATTATTTAGCATGTCATAATTAATATGGCACGAAAAAAAGTAATTCACAGAGCACAAGGGGTGCTCTGAACAACACACTGAATTGCTTACTGCCGAGGCGGTAGCATTGGTCTGTTGTTCAGAGCACCTTTTTTTGTGTCCTAAAATGGGAGAATAGAAAATGGAAAATGAAAATAGTAAATTTTGTTGGATTTGTTTCAATCCTATCGCAGAAAATGAAAAAGTCGCTTATGGAGTCGGTAATGACATGATCTGTTGTATGGATTGTTTCAGTCAGTTGGAACCTATGAAGGAAGACTATGAGGAATGGATGAATGACAACTTGGCAGAAATTTTAGAATCGGCATAATTGCTTGAATTCTTATCCGCTTGAACCGGTGGATACACAAACATCAAAGAAAAGAGTGGAATACCTATAGATATTCTTAAGGTAAACCACTCTTTTTTTATTGAGAATATCAGTCCAAGCGGCAATATTCGGATACTTTGAGAATTTGATCTCTGACTGTTCTTTTGGCGATTCCGGTTTCTTTTGCTATTTCGGCTTCTGAGTAACCTTGAAAATGGAGGTTGAGAACTTCATTTTCAAGGAAATGGATATGACATTCCGGCAGATCAAGTTTCAAAAGGTTAACTACCTGCGGAATGTTGACCAAGGCGATTACATGGTATTCGGCATCGGAATGTTCTCTGATACAGCCACGCATAATGGCTTGATATAAATCACGCTCAAGAGTTTTGAGATATTGTTGATTGATTTTCTTATCCGCAAAAGAACCGTCACGACAGAACTTGGGAATGAGCACTTTCTTCCCGTTGAAAACCGCTTCACTCCAGATTCTGTCAGCGTCGATTTCCTCATCACGACAGATAGCCGTTTGGAGAGCATAGGCAGAAACCGTGCGGAACAAACTCATCGCAATCACGGAAAATTGAGCTGTTCTTCCTGCGTTGCTCCCGATATGTTGCCCACGAGGTAACGGAATGATGTTGCCGTCCTTACTGATGATGGTTTGTTTGAGGCGGTCAATCGCCCTGGCTAATATGGGGTCTGTGCTCAAGTTCTTGTTGGCAAAAAGGATGGTGTCCGTGTCGGATTGAGTAAGAAGCTCGTCGGTTGCGTCAATAATTTTCTGGAAGACCTTTTTGTTCGACAACTTGCTCTTGGTGGGATTGTCAAGAATACAGTGGATATGCGTATTCGGATAAGCGGTCTTCAACTGGTCGCATTCGATGATGGAAAAGCCTTTCCATCTGGTACTTTGAAGTTTGGCAGAGCCATCCAAGATAACGGTTTGAACGGAGGTTTCGAGCTCTACAGTTCCTGCGATGAACTCATAATGCTGATCCTTAGCCATTCCGAAAATATTCTCGTTTTTTCCGAAGAACTGACAGAATTCCAATGCAAACTCAAAATCCTCCATGGATATTGCCTTGCGATGGAACTGCATAAAGAGGTAACGGGATATTTCTGCGAAATCATAGTTCAACGGCTTGATACGGCGACAGGAGTGATCGGATAAGAGTTGTTCGATTGTCACCATATCAGCCTCCAATTCGAGGACGGGAGGATAATCAGCCAAGTGTTTATACAAAATACTGAGGTCCTTTTGTTGAAATGAGAAACTTTCAAGTAATTCGGGGCTCTCATCAATGATGACCATATGAAGATTAAGCGGAAATTGTCCGTTTGCCAACGCATGCTTATAGTGCGCATGCGTACAGCAAACGACATCCGCCAATGGAAAATCCAAACGATACTCATCGACACAATACTTCAATTCCGCTCCGCACGGATTGGGGCATTCGGAACAGATACGCTTTTTATTCTGATGACGGAAAACCTGCTCATCGACCTTGCAACATTCCCCGTCACGTCCGTGGAATGGAAGTGCATTGCAGCTCAACTTTCTCAACATATCGGCATTGCGCTTACAATCGGCGATCTTTTCCGACACCAACCAGAAACGATGATTTGCTGAGGCATGAGCGGCAATAAATAACAAGGCGGCGGTACTCTTGCCGCTGCTGCAAGGCAAGCTGAGAAGCGCCTGTTTTCCCTGCTTATGGCATTGGTCGAGAATGGATAGCGTGATGTCGATTTTTGGAGAACGGGTAGTGAAGAACTGCTGATCGAACTTATTCCTGACCTTGTCATACAAACTCAAATCCGGGTTGCCGAAATGGAATTTCTCGACAGGAAGGACACATTCTATGGATTCTTCCATTACCTTGTTTCGAGCTCTCTGGATGTCCATTCTGACCAAGCGGCGCTCCTGATGATAGTGCTCAAACAACACCGGATCATTGACGATTGCGGTTTCAAGCACCTTGTCGGAAACATCCGGGACGAACTTCAAGCACCTGATGAGAAGCTGAAACGCAACAGCACTGCGATCAAATAATGACTGGGTATCCTTTTTGATGGAAGCGATTCTGCTTTTTTCGACGGCATGGGATGTCGGTTCTTCCAACGAAAAATCGGCAGGAAGAAACTTGTCCTGAATATCCTCAAGCGTATATGATATTTCCGGGTTCACTTCCAAGATGGATACCTCTCTGATTTCGGCTCCCGACTTGATGTTGCGGGAGAACGGCAAGCGGAACAAGTGTTCCAACGAAAAGCAAAAATCCACTCGATAGTGGCGGGCGATTGCTGCCACAAGCATTTTGAAACGTCTTTTAGCGGCATCCCCTGAAAGCGGAGTCGAGAGTTTATAGTGGAGCTGGAAGCCTCCGCCAGTATGGATGATTACGGTCGGCTTGGGAAAATGTTCCTTGATGTATTGCCACGCATGGGTGTAATCCTCAAATTCCGCACGTTTGTGGTGAGCTCCATAATCAATGTCCAACACGAGTTCAAACACCTTGTCCACCTGATCCTCGGTTGCTTTCCCTCTGCCCTTGAAACTCGAAATCGAGTAATACATATTATAATTGTCAGCTTCTGCCGACTCATTCGTCTGCCAGAGCTCTCCAGCCGTGGCGATTCCCCTGTGAAAACGCCAGTCAGGAGCAGAGGCTCCCCAACTGACAAGATCATTCTCCTGGAAGCCCAAGAGCATCATAAAATCCTTTGTATTTGTAATCATCACATATTCATCCTTATATCCGATCGATGAAAACAGGGATTGTTCGGACTGCCAGTATCCCCGTCTGTCATTCAATGACATAAATAGATGATTATAAAAAAATGTTAACATTGAGGATTTTTTCACCCATCTGCAGAAAGTAGGCAGAGTGCTATTCCACTTATATATAAAGCGTCCGCAAGAAAGTTCTTCCTATGGCTTCACCCTCCATCTGAGTTTTCTTGAATCATAAAACCAGCTTTCGGGGAAGTTTCTCGAAGAAATATTCCTGTCGGAAAATCCGGCAGAAAGTTCCGATTTTCATATTTTTTTATATTTTTCCATTGATGGCAGCGATGAACGCTGTAAGGAGAAAAAATACAATGAAAAATAAAAATGGTAATTTATTGACCACTCAGGAAGTGGCACAGTTCCTCAATATTTCAGCACGTACTCTAAGTCGCTGGAAATTGAACAGAATCCGCATCGGGAAGCGAGTCTATTACGAAGAAAGCCTCATCGAAAAAATCTTAACGGAGGGCAAATAAATGGAAAACGCAGCGACTATGGAGACCTTGCTCAGAGAGCTTGGTTATGTTCTACAAGGATTAGTAGATTCAGGATACAACGAACAATTTGAGCGCATAATCTATAATGCAAGTTCTGACTTTCACATCAACTTCCCTGAGAACAAGGAATATTTCGCCATCTTCTGTGAAGATGGAGTGTTGAAATATTTTGCATTCAATACAGGAGAGGAAGCAGAAAGGCGCATCAATTCATTCACCAACAAACTCGGTGATTCGACCCAATACCGTATTGTACCACGCAGTGTTGCTGAAATGGTCGGTCGAGAACATGAATTTTACCAATATCAAGAAGTAATGGCTGATTCCGATGCAGAAGCGGCAGAATACGCTTGCAAGCAACAAGAGATCATCGATTTTATTTTCTCGAAGCCATAAAGCCATCCCGGGGCGATTCTGGGCGTGATCAACAGCTCTTATGATTATTTTATCGTCAGAATCGCAATCGCTCCCAGAATGCCCCAAATTTGATATTTTGTATATTATTATCTATTAATGAATTATATCAAAAATAAGACTTGATTTTTTGAAAAATAATATTATCTGTAGACGCATAAACCAAGGAGGTCTTTTGTGAAATACAAGGTTGTTGTCCAAACCAGAACCACAGTATTCGAAGTCGTTATTGAAGCTGATCACATGGCTCGTGCCAGACAAATTGCGGAACTGCAGTATCCCGGTGCAACGATAGGGGGGGGCTATCCCGCATAAAATTTGATTCTTTGAGGCGTATTCCGATACCTTCTCTCAAACTGAGCTTGGCTATCAGAAAAATTACGAGCATGTCATATTGTCACTTGAAAAATCATTATTCTGCAGTAAATTAGAACGTAATTTACGTAGAAAGGTTTTTCAACAGAAAATAGAAAATAAGCCTCTTCACCAGAATTTGTG
>DPDG01000031.1:16640-33265 GCA_003526375.1 Lentisphaeria bacterium | reverse complement strand
CCTGCACCTCGGCAAACCAAGTTTACCGTCTTTTCCTGATTCCTGACCAGGATCGCGAATCACTGAGATCTCCATGCTTTCCGCTTGTAATTTTAACGAAAGCGGAATATAATACCGACTTCAAAAATCAGGAGAAAATCAAGATGAGCGATAATAAAGACAAGGTGGACAAGATCTCTTTCCACACTTCGGATATGGTTTGCAGCGAGGAAATCATTCTGGAAATCAAGGATCATAAAATAGAATCGCTGGAATTCATCGGAGGATGCCCCGGCAACCTGCTGGGGATCTCAATGCTGGTGCAGGGAATGGATATCGACACTGTCATTCAAAAGCTCTCCGGCATCAGTTGCGGCGGTAAACCGACCTCATGTCCGGATCAGCTTGCCGCTGCATTGAAAATGTATAAGGAAAAGAAAAAATAAACTGCTCCCGCGCAGAGCATACGGGAAATCAGTTCTCCTGCGGCGAACGGATGGAGCCGCCGCAGGTCAGCGGCGTGCGCCATATCGTTTCGGTTTTTCATCGTTGATCCGGCTTTCCGATATCCGTTGTTTGCCTCCGGGTAATTTATTTATTTTGCCGGAAAAACAGAAAATGAGAATAAATACGGAGCTTGCCGGAACTCCGGGGATTGTTTTTTCCGGCATGTCCGCTATATTAAAGAGATCTGAAAACGGGACAGCATTACGGCGGTTGGAAAATGGCAGAGAAAGATTTGCAGGCGGTAAAAACGGAAACAGCGGGATTCTCCGGGAAGACGGCGATCCCGGATGACCCGCACGCTTTGACGCGGATTGACCGCGCAAGCATTGCCGCTGATTCTCACAAGGGGCTTGTCCGGCGGAACAACGAAGACAGTTTCTTTTATGCTCTGGATGCGGACGGTTCGCGGATTATTGCCGCCGTGGCGGACGGGATCGGCGGAAACGAAAACGGGGAGGTGGCAAGCAAGCTTGTCTGTAAAATGCTTCTTATGCGCTGGCGCAGGCTGGTTTCCTCCACGGAAAAGCTTACGTCACAGGATGCTGTGGAATTTCTGACGCATTCCGTTCTGGAAATCAACGACGCCATATTCAGGATCAATGACTCCTACGGCACTAAACCGATGGGAACAACGCTTGCCGTCATGATCATGGCGGACGAATGGGTTGCAGCCGCCCACTGCGGCGACAGCCGTCTGTATCGCCTGCGCAATGGGGAATTGATGCTGCTGACCGTGGATCACAGCCTTGTAAATGAGCTGATTCTGTGCGGCAGGCTGACGCAGGAGGAGGCGAAAACGCATCCTTATGCGCATATCATTACACGCTCCGTGGGGCCCGTTGAACATACGGAGCCGGAGATTCATGTCTATGACCGCCAGTTCGGGGACCGTTATCTGCTCTGCTCGGACGGGCTTACGCTGCATGTGGGCGTGGATGAAATCCGGAAAACCCTGTTCGACTCTTTTGAGCCGTCACAGGCAGTGCGCCGCCTGATGCATCTTGTGCTCCAGAGGGGCGCGCGTGACAATACAACGATCATGAGCGTTTTCGCATGAACCGTCAACCGGATTTTCTGCACAGACTGTTTGCATCCCCTGCTTTTATTTTTATTCTCCTGCTTCTGCCCGGTCTGTTTCTGCGCGTATATCACCTGGCGGACTATGCCTCTCTGCCTCTGCTTTCCAGCGTGACCGGTCCCGATGTTTCGGAATATCACGCACATGCCATGCGGATTCTGTCCGGTGAATTCCTGCCGGAGACGGTGCAGATTCATGCGCCGCTGTATGCTTTTTTCCTGGCGCTTCTGCTGAAGTTCTCTGCCATGGGGTATTTCACGGCACGTCTGCTCCAGTGCGTTCTTCTGATGGTATTTACTGCATTGCCTGTGTTCCTGCTTCTGCGGAAAACATGGAAAGAGGATACGGGGGGAAAACGTTTTCTGCCGTATCTTTCCGTTCTATTCCTGGGGCTTTACCCGCCACTGGCTGTTTATCAATGTGAGCTGATCAGCGAACCGCTGATGATCGTGTTGACTCTCTGGGGACTCTTTTTTGCCGCAATGACGGAGATGTCTCAACGGAATACGGCGTTTTGCCTGTCGGGGCTTTTCTGCGCGCTTGCTTTGATCACACATCCGTCCAGTGTCATTTTCTGCGGTGGACTGTTCCTTTTTCTGCTCTGGAATATGAGGCGGGAAAAGTGGAAGGCAATACTGAAAAGCGTTTTCCTGTTTGCCATACCTCTTTTATGTATCGTCCTTCCGGTGTCCGCATGGAACACCCGCATTGCCGGCAGACCGGTCTTCATTCAGGCGAACAGCGGGTTCAACTATTATCTGGGGAACAACCCGTCCGCGACCGGCACCTGCTGCATCCCGCCGGGATATCTCTGGGAAAAGGTTCACGGCGCCGCGGATTTCGAGGCAAAGAGATCCGGCATTTCCACCGATGCTTATTTCCTGAAAGAAGCGTTGCATTATATGGCGCACCATCCGCGCCACTTTCTCGGCGGGCTCGTGAAAAAAGCGACCATGGCACTGAGCGGACAGGAGTTCACCACATGGTCGGATATTGCGGTTCTGCGGGAACTGACTCTGCACCGCTATGCGTTTCAGTGGTGTTTTTCAATCCTGCTTCTGCTGGGGTTGCCGGTGTTGCTCTGCGGGCTCGCGGAACCGGTGTTCCGCAATCGGATGAAATGGTTCATTCTTTATTTCTCCGCCTTCTACGCTTCGCAGATTCTGTTTCTGACCGCGGGACGGTATCGTCTGCCGCTGTTTGTGCCGTTATGCGTGTTTGCGGCATTATTCCTCTGTTCCCTGCCGGACCGTTTTTCTTCAAAGCGGCGGACGGCGCTCTGGTGTGCGGCTCTGCTGTTGACGGGCATCGTCACCTTCTGCCCGTATCGGAGAGATGTGGCATTGGAGGAAAATTATGCGCGCACGCTGCTTGCCGAAGCATGGCTGAGGGCAGGGGATACGGAGAAAACGGAAGAACAACTGGCTGCGTGCTCCGACCATCCGCTGTTTAACGACCGCCGTTATAATCTGCTGGGGGAGGTCATGCTCGCAAAAGGGGAACCGGACTCCGCCGCCATGTGGTTCGCGAAAGCAGTGAAGGAATATCCGGAACAGTATCAGGGATATATGAATCAGGGCGCGCTTCTGCTGGACGCGAAACAGTGGCAGGAGGCGGAGCGTTGTTTTGAGAAAGCGCGCACGCTGGCGAACAGCGATGCTGGAATGGCGGATCTGGATTACAACACAGGGCGTTTGTTCCATGCGCGCGGCGATACGGCAAAAGCGAAAGATTACTACCGGAAAGCGTTGTCTCTTGTCCCGTCGCACCGGAAAGCTTTGAATAACTTCGGAACCCTCGCTCTTGCGGAGAAAGATTATGCGGAAGCAGTCCGTCTTTTCCGCAAAGCATGTGCGCTGGAGCCGGGAAATGACCGTCTGCGTATCAATCTTGCACTGGCGAATTTCCTTGCAGGAAACAAAGCGGAAGCGCTGAATGCTCTGCATGAGGCTCTGCGCCTGAATCCCGATTCCGCGCAGGCGCGTTTCCTGCTGGAAGATTTTCAGAAAAACTGATTCCGTCAACTGCCGACGGCGGCTTCCTGCCGGAGCAGATGATACAGAATATGGGAGCTCCACGCATGGCAGTCCGAGCGTGGATTTTCGAATTCTTCGGGGAATGTGGTCAGCCCCTCCTCCTGCAATGCCCTCCACCTGCCGATGCGTTTTTCCGCAAGATCGTCAAGCCCGCACAGACGGCACGCTTCCAGATAATAGAAGGAGAAGTAGATACTGCACTGCACAAGCTCATATTTTCTCAATCCCGGAATGACGGGCGCGTATGGATCAACCAGCAGGGCAAGCACTTGCGGATGTTCGGAATAATACCGCTTCTGCAGGTCGATTGCATACAGCCCCGCCTCAGGATTGTAATAACGGGCATGAATGATCCGCTTCAACTCCTGTGCGCACTCCTGAAGACCGGGGCGCACGTTCACTTCCGCAAGCCGCTGGAGCGCCAGTGCGAAAAGCCAGTTCAGAATGCTGTCCGGTTCCCCGCCGGGAGGCGTCCCCTGATTCCATGACGCGCACCAGTCGATGAAGTTCCAGCCGGGCAGGGCGAGAAGCCCGTTTTCTCTGTGTGCCAGCAGATAATCAAGAAGCCTGCCGACCCGCGGAAGAAGCTCCTCAACCAGCTCATCACGCCCGTGAATGTGGTAATAGTCATGAAACATCAGCAGATAAACCAGCATGAAAGACGGAATCACCTGCATGGATTTCGAGGGATACTGCGAACGCAGAGCCCCGTCCGGCAACTGTGAAAGCGACAGGAGGCGCAGAGCTTTTGCCGGAAGCCGGTGGTCGTCTGTGATCTCATATGTGCAAAGAGCCTCCAGACGGGAATCTCCGATATACATAAGCTGTTCATAGTATGGACAATCCATATAAGTTTCATGCGAACATGCCTGAAGTGTCTCGTAAGCCATGCGGCAGAGCTTCGAATCCCCTTTGTAAACAGGGTAGGGGTATCCCGTCCTGTGAAAATGCGCTTCATAATGGACATCGCCTTCCGTCACGATCTCGACATAATGCCCGGCGCGCCACCAGTAGTCATGCCAGGTCAGTTCTCCGTTGACATCAAATATATCATAATTTCCGATGAGATGTGTTCCATTCCGTCTGCCTTTCTTTCCTTTTAATTGAATCGGATCAAAATCCTCCGTCAGGTAAGGAGTCTCCGCCCAGCGGATTTTGACGCGCCCGTGTCCGGTGAAACGGTAGTGCGCCCATGCGCAGAGATATTGCCGAAAGAACAGCAGATTTCCTTCTTGTCTGTCCGGCGTGACCTCCTCATAACGCATCGGCGGCAGATCCGGCGCATGGAGAACACGTTCATCCTCGAAATATGCGACGGACCGCCATATACCGCCCCTGCCGGAAAGAATATCTCTGTTGTAAGACAAATCCAGATTGACGCGCGGAAAACTTGCCCAGTCAGGGTAGGGATACTCGAAATGACATCCCGACTCAATCTGATACTCCCAGTTCCGCAGATGTCCGCTGAAATCTTCAATATGGAATCCATGACGGATCGACATCTGTGCATAGGCACGCAGTTTTTTCCCGAAACAGATCACCCGTGCCGTCAGGACATGTGCCCCGCATCCGGCATGGACAGTTCCGTTCTGATAATACCACCGTTCCGGAACTCCGCGTTCCGGTCCGTCCGCTATCCGCCTCTCGTCCAGAAATATCTGCGCCCGTTCATCCGCACTGAACCGGAACGAGAGAGTTGTGGCTTCCGGCAGGGAAAAACGGCACCGATAAACAACGATGTAAGGTTCCGCCGTATTTTCCTGCGGCTGCATCCATAATAACTTCATATTCTGTTCTGACTCCTGTAAGTATGAATCCGTTTTATTGCTTTTTGCATTCCTGCGAAACGGCTCCGATTCCCTGTGGCGGCAGCGTCAGGGATAAGACAGCCATTCCATCCCGGATTTCCGGTGTCAGTGGAGTATTATTCCACAAATCCCGATACGTTGCGCCGTTAATATGCGGAACAGCCAATATGTTGCCGGAACGTGCCACCGGAGCGGCGTTGAACAATGTCCATACCGTTCTGCCTGCACCGGAAAAACGATTTGCATAAACATTTCCGGTTAAAGTCGGGACTCTCGGTTCCGGATTTGCCGTCAGGAAACAATCTCTGTAACGATCCTTGATTGCCAAAGCGCGATTGACTCTTTCACGGACATTGCTTTCATGCATGAACCAACTGACTTCATGAAAAACTTCACCGTTAAAGAAGATATAATCAACTTGCGATGGTTTGTTGCCCGCCTCAAGACCGGTTGGCAGTCCGAATAATTTATAATAAGGCAGGAGATAGCGTATCGCTGCAAACGGAGCCTCGAATTCCGTCTTGTTCTTCCGGTCGTCGATATCGTAAACAGGTGCGAAATGTTCGTTCAGTTCCATGAAATAATAAGAAATAAAACCGTCGCTGTAAGCGGATGCCGAGTCGGGCAACCCATATTCGGTCCACAGGGCAACGTCATCCGGTAATGCCGCCCGCAGCCGGCTTATGAATTTGACGTCCCCTTTTATGGAGTTGGAGGGAACTTCATGTCCATGGGAGTAATTGTAACATCTGGTGCCGTTAAAGGAACTGATTACATCCGAATAAAGTATTTTTGCCCCGGTATCATTCATCAGCCTGGTCAAGTCGGCA
This sequence comes from Lentisphaeria bacterium, assembly GCA_003526375.1. Classification (GTDB taxonomy): domain Bacteria; phylum Verrucomicrobiota; class Lentisphaeria; order Victivallales; family UBA1829; genus UBA11452. The sequence continues at coordinate 27,027 of DPDG01000031.1, read as the reverse complement.
ACGGCATAATTGACCCATGCATCATAATTGAGACAGGTATAAGTTTCTTTGTCATTTGCCATCAGACTGCCGTTGGGATAGGTAAGCGCCGATTCTTTTACAGAAAATCCTTGAGGCATGTCTTCATTCATGCAGCGGTCGCTGATGGTGTATAGGGAAACGGGAATCTGTGTTTCATCCTGGAAATGCCGGATTGCCTCGCGGAATTTTTGCAATCCGCCCGCTTGCCTGTAAAATGGTTCGCTGGACCAGTTGCCATACTGAAAACGTTTTTTATCGTCACTGAATGACCACCATAAATGAACAAAGTCAGGTTTGCGGCCAAGATGTTTTTTCTCAAAATTTAACACTTCGTCAATATGATACCTTGACTTGTCTTTGGACAGAATCGGCGGAACTTTGAAGAAACTCCATGCAAGAGTATGTGTTGTGTGATAACAGGTGTTGACGAATGTATTCAGAAAATAATCTTTATTTTGAGACTTAACCGGTTGATAGAAGCTGTCAAGAAAGCGGCGGTAGATCATCATTGCTGAATGCCAGTCTCCATCATGTGGCTGCCAGCGGATCTCAGGAAGCTGGCGAGTCTGACCGGGTTTCAATTCGGCAAAATGTTCCTGCAAATAGACGGCTCCGGACATCCCCTCGTTCCGTTTGGCGGCGCGATATTCGTTTTTCGCATGGTCGCGATTATCGCACAGTATCATGAATCCCTTTTTTTCTGCCGGATTGTAAAAATCAAAAAACATATGCAGAAACTCCAGTCCATAGGCGGCGCGATAAGTGGCATTGCGTTCGGATATTTCTGCACGGGAACGGGGAAAAAATATTCTGTCGTCGCAGGCGCTGCCGATCTTCAAATCCTGAATTGCACCAATCGCCCCTGATACAGCAACCGCTTTTGTCCCGTTGTTCTGTATTGAGCCGGACCATATCAGATCACCTGTTTTTCCCGGACGCAAACGCAATGACACGGACAGTTCCCGAATTCCATTGACATTTCCCCGCAGCCGGATATCTGCTTTTTCATCGTCGACGACCGCTTTTTCCATAGTGAAACACCGTCCGGTAAAGTAGTCATTGCCTAATTTGAACAGCAAACCAGAAGCAGGATGCAGATCGGCGCCGGGAACTTTTCCTGTTTCCAGTCCGTTCCGTAAATCAAAGCTGAATTTTCCGATGCACAACCGTCCATTGGAAAGAGATATATTTGCCTTCTGTTCTCGCGGCAAGACCGGCGCAAGTTCCGCTGCGGGTGCCGGATTACGGATAAAATCCAATATTCTCCCGTTTTCTGCCAATGTCAGAGCAGCCAAATAAAAGTTGATTTCGTAAGAGGGGAAATGCAAGATCAGGTCTTTCAATTCCAATTCCGGATTCAATGCCACGGCATAAGCACCGGCAGTACGTCCGGAAATATAGAATGCCTTGTTTTCTACAGAATATGGAAATACTGTGGACCGGGAGCCATCGGCGTATGACAATTCGACATGGAAATTTTCCATATCATCAAGCCGCAGCGGACGATGCGGCAATGCAAAACGATTCTGTGCGGGATTATTAATGCCGAAAAGCAGCAGATAAGCTTCACGGGCACGCTTCCCTACAGAAAGCACGATCTTGTCCTGCCGGGAGATCGGCGCTATATTTTTGCGTGTTCCCGTTTCTCCGAGAAAAGGAAATGTCTTGCGATTTGCAGAGTCATCGAATGGCGGTTGGATCAGATTATTGCCTGTTGTTCTGACATGGAACGGTATTCCTGCCCAGCAGATTTCCGATACGGAGAAATTTGGCAGGGCATCTTGCAGAAAACCGTATTTTTCCAGCCCTCTCTGATAAAGCGAGTTTAAGGATGTATTGAATTGCTTGTCGATAGAAATGTAATGAAAACCTGCCTGCGGAGCTCTGACTGCACACTCCGATAACGGCAGTTGCGGCGTGAATTCTATTCCTGCAAGTTCAAGTTGTGCTTGAGAATGATTGGTTTTCAGATTCACCTGTATCCCGTTTACAGTGATTCCTTCCGGAATCAGGCCTGTTACCGTATGAAATTCTCCGTCATCGAATACTGTTGCCGTATTCAATAAATTCTGCTTTAATGTCTTTCCTGCCGTATCTGTGCCTTTCAATTGAACCACTCCTTCGACAGGAGCAACCCGCAGGATTCCTTTTCCTCGATACCTGATGGTGTAATACCGCATATTTTCCATAATTCTGGGACACTCAAGAGTTTTTTCCCAACTCATGGCGCGAACTTCGCCGGCTTCGCCATTGAAGGTAAATGTGATGATGTTTTCTGATTCCTTTGCAAAAAACGGCTCACTTTTTCTGACATGTGAACCATCTATGGTTCGGATTATGGTTGGCATGAGATTAGATACAATGGTATCAGGTCTTGGTATCCACCCGCCTGCCCACGATAATATTGGCGATCTGGCAAAAGAAACAGCTTTTTTGGACTCAGTGGTATTCTCCAGGCGAAAATCTTTGAAAAAAACTTCGCCCTGACACGTCAAATCCAGACGGATGCGCAAACTGACTGAATCCGGGGGGACAGTAAAATCGCCGGTGATCGTGTGCCATTTTCCAATAAGTTGATTTCTGTGTAATATATGTGCCAGCAGTGTTGGCTTTCCGCTGGCGTCAAAGCTGAAAATCTCAATTCCAATATGATTTCCTGCCGGAAATCCTGAGTGTTTGACACTTACGCTTGCTTGATATGGTCCTCCGGGTGATAATTTTACCGCAGGCCGTACTTCCCATGAACCAAAATTTCCGTCTTTTTCCTTTCCACGAATACCGATGCACCCTTCACTGGAGACTGCATAATTTACTATTCCGGTATAATTCCGTGGATTATTGGTGAAAAACACATATCCGTTAGGAGCGCTTTTACCTGCGTCAATGACAAGTTCGGACCGACCGACCAGTCCTGACGTATTCGCTTCTTCAGCAGATCCATGCAGACCGCAGCATATAGCAATGTAGAGGAACAGATTCCGGAAATTCCAATATTTTTGCATCGCTTCATACTTTTTTATCATTTTTCCTGGATTCCTGATTTGTTTGCTGTTTTTACCTGGCCTGGATTACCACTCCGTTTTGCAGACTGGCGTAAATCGCCTCATTCGGATACTCAGCTCCTCTGGCTATTTCAAGGAACTTATTTCTGTCGCATGATTCGGCATGGCCATCCATGAAGAATAGATTCGATCTTAAATTATGCCGGATACTGTATGGATACATTAAAGAGTGAGGAATAATCACCGGATATTGCGTCTGATAAGGTTTAGCAAGGGAATCTCCCAGCAGAGCTGTCAAAGACGGTTTTTTGACGCTTGACAATTTTATGTAGTTAATCGGATTTATTGCGGTCGAAACTCCTTTGGGAAGACTGGTAACTTCAAAAACCATGCCGTAACATTGATTCTTTTCATCAACAATATCATACATGTCCGGTTTCAGCGGTGCGGAAGGGCAATATAATATTTTACTCTTTTTTTCCACTAATGTCTTAATATAAGGATTGCCGCCATATTGCTCCTCGGTATTGAGAAGAATCCAAGAGAAATTGGAATAACTGGGAGCTTTTACATAACCGTTTGAATCATCGGCATAAAACAGGAATGAAGTCCCCAACTGTTTCAGATTGTTGATACAGACGATGCTGCGGGCTTTTTCTTTTGCCTTATTCAACGCAGACAGCAGCATTGCAGCGAGAATCGCGATGATTGCAATTACGATCAGCAACTCGATTAAGGTGAAACGTCTTCTTCTCATCTGTTTTTCTCCTTGTTTGTTATATGAATCAATATTTACCTGCTCTCTTTGCCTGTTGTACTGCCGCGGATCAGCAGTTTCGGCGAAACTGTATGATGCTGCAATGGCGTCGCCGCATCCGCAAGCACTTTCTTGACCAGCTCAAACAGAATTGACGCGGTTTCCGGCACATTTTCCGAAAAAGTACTGATCTGCGGATAAACGGTCCGGCAGAAATCCTGATTGTCGAAGCCGATGACAGCCAGATCATGCGGTATGGAACGTGAATGCTTCACAGCATAAGCGTAAACTCCGAGAGCAATCACATCACAGGACGCAAATACACCCGTAATACGGGGATCTTTCCGCATCAGCTCCTCCATTGCTCCGCAGGAGGCTTCCGTGCTTTCCTGCGCCTCGGGTACTTCCACTACAGTCAGTTTTATCTTATCGTGCGTCATAGCATATTCCCTTGCGCCTTCGTAGCGGAGACGGAAACAGCCGTAAGTGTAGTTCGTCTGCGTCGCAAGCATGCCGATATGAGTGTGTCCGCACTCCTCCGCAAGGTAAGCAAGCGCCTCATAACCTGCCATTCGCCCGTCCGACGCGACATAATGGTAACGCCTGTCCGCATGATTCAGCTTGATGATGTTTCCGGAAGGATAATAACGCTTCAGTGTCTCCATATCCGAATCGCTGTAATAATTGATCACGATCACACAGTCCGGCTGGAAACCGCACTCTCTGAACTGTTCCGGCGAAACAAACAGGTGAAAGCAGAGATAGACGGAACCGAATGACTCGTTGAGACGGTTCAGAACCTGTGCATAAAAGGGACAGGATAGGGTAGGGAGGTCTGCGAGAATCACGACATTCCTGTGGAAAAAAGGATTGCCGGAAGCTTTCGGATTGATCCTGACGCATTTCCCCCGTTCGCCGTCCACCAGATCCCAGTCTCGAAGCTGAGACAGAACCCGCTTGACGGTTGCAGGGCAGACATCGAATTTTTCGGAAAGCCGGGCAATCGAGGGCAGGGTATCCTGATAGATTCCGGATTTGATCCCGTCCGCGATTTTCTCGGCTAAACTCATGAATTCGATTTTCGACATGACTGCCTCTCTTTATAATTACTTGGCTAGCTATGTTATAGATTATAATGATTTTTCCGCTTTTGTCAAGAGGGTTATCAGGAAAAAAACAAATTATTTTGGAGATCAGATTGCAAAAAAATGGAGAACCATGTAGAATAAAGCGGTTAAAACCCCATGTTTCCCTATTCATTATTATAGAAGGATTATTTTATGGAAGAGAGAAAGTTGTTCAGAGGCAGCATTCCGATGTTGGAAATCAGGGCATTGCATATCGACCTGAAAGGATGTGTCCCTGAATTCAGACGCCTGCTCCGGCAGTTGGAAATTTATGCGGCAGCACATTATAACGCCGTTCTGATCGAATGGGAGGATATGTTTCCGTGGAGTGACACCTCGCTGCGCAGCGGCTGTGCTTATACGCAGGACGAAGTTCGGAAAATCGGAGAAAAATGCGAAGAACTCGGTTTGGAACTGATTCCTCTGGTCCAGTCTCTCGGACACATGGAGAATGTTCTTTCACAGGAGCAATACCGTAATCTGCAGGAAGTAGCAGGAGATTCCGGTTGCATTGACCCGCTGAATCCCGGTTCGGCGCCGTTGATTTGCAGTATGGTTGATGACATTCTCAAGCTTCTGCCGTCCGTTCATCTTTTTCATCTCGGCGGAGATGAGGCAATGACTTTCGGCGAGGGCAGGGGAGGCGCGGAGTTCATAGAAAAATACGGGCGCGCCGAACTTTATCTTCAGCACATCTGCAAGTTGACTTCACATTTGAAAGCCCGCAAAATACGTCCCCTTCTCTGGGCGGACATGATGGCGAAGTGGAACGATGAGGACTTGAAACGAATTGCCGGAGAAGCGGACCTGGTAGCATGGGGCTATCAGGGAAAAGTCAGCAGGAGCAGACCGTCAGCCTGTCGGGAGCGTCTGAAAAAATATCTGGATTGCGGGATTCGCCTCTGGGGAGGATGTGCTTATAAAGGTGCCGACGGCTTTAATTCCGAACTTCCTGTGCTGGAGAAGCGGATTGAAAATACGATGGACTGGGTGGAAACGGCAGAAGCAATCCCCATGCGCGGCATCATTGCGACCGGCTGGAGCCGTTACAGCACCACACGCCCTCAATGCGAAATTCAAGAGGGCGCGCTGCAGTCTGCCATCCTGACCGGTGCCATGCTTTACAACGGCAATCTGCTGGATGGAGATGCGGAACTTGTTCTGGATTTTCTGGATGAGATCGGGGAAGGGGAGCTTTCCCGGAAAGTGACAAGTCTGTTGCAGACCCTTTCCGGCATAATCCAGGAGCATTGGCTTCTGTTCCAGCAGCACATTGCAACAACGGCGTCCCACCGAACCCAGAGGATTCAGGGCAGGGATTGGTATCAGAACTTCTTCATAGAGTCTCTGGAATCCTGCCGGCAGCGATTGTCAGCTCTCCGTCCTGAGTTTCAGGAAACGATGCATGAGCTTCTGACGCCGGAATGCGCTGAAGCATATTTCAGGGAGCGGGAGTTGCTGCTGGAATATAATTACGATTATTGCGAAAAAGTCATATCATAAATCATCCTGAGACTGAGAGCAGGGGCGGTGAAATGCCTTTATCCCCTGCTCTCATAACTTATTCAAAAACGATAAGTATTTTTGTTCTTTATATCATTTCATATTATTTGATATCAAACGACACTATACCCTAAAGTAGGGAAGTTGCTTATATGCAACAAAGCCCCTGCTCTTTTTGTATCTGCTACGGTGACTTTGCGGAATCAATTTGTTTTCTTTTGTGTCGTGATCTGTCGCGGATTGCGTCAGCTTCGGGTCGAGCACTGCCCGATTGAGGACAGCGCGCAGAGAGAAGCGCAGCAATCCGCAGAAATTCAGAAAGTCGAAATTGATTTAAGGCACCGTAGAGCGTCAAAAACGATGGTATCCGGTATTGATTGCGGGTTGATATGTTTTTGTGTTTTCGGGTAGCTTTCTAACGTCGCATAATATATATTATGTTAAGTCATATTGGCGGAGCAATAGGGGTGTGATAAAATATAACACATTAATAATCAATGCATTATGATTTATAATAAAAAGTATGTTGATAACTTGTTAAGAAAAAACAGCGACTGTTTGAGGGTTTCTTATATCGGAAGGTCATGTCTCTTTTTCAGGAATCTGTACAAAGAAGACGAGAAAAAAGTTACAAGGTTAATTTTGCGATAAATAATATAATATGACATCTGACGACATTAGTTCAAGAAGAGCAGGGGATTTCAATTAAAAAAATTGGTTTGATACCGCCGGTGTATGCTTTGCATACAAAAAGATAATCATGCAGGACGCGTTCCAATTAAAATGGAAAGAATTTTTGCTTCAGAAATAAAAAGGGAAGCTTCAGAGACATTGAAGATAAAGGGAAATAATGATTGTCATTCTGTCTTACCGGGGACTCCCCTGCCCTTTTGTATGATACAGTGAGAAAAGAAAAGAGTCTTGAAGACCGCAAAAGTTTTCAAGACTCTTTTTTTATGTGGTGCCCGGAGCGGGACTCGAACCCGCACACCCAATGGATAACAGATTTTAAGTCTGTTGCGTCTGCCATTTCGCCATCCGGGCGTTTTTTCAAACTATCGATGGTTTTGCGTCAATGATCTGAAGCTGTCTCCGCTTTTCTCCATAATATTCGTTGATATGCGGCAACGCCACCACATCCCATGTCGTTCGCGGATCAATCACCATATTGAAGGCAATGAAGTCCGAAGTGTCACCGTTGATATCCCGCACAATACCTTTCGTATGACCCGCCTTGATCGGAAACGTCCGGACGATCTCCAGATGGTTGATCCGGTAGGTCGGCTGCGGATTTCCATGGCCGAACGGTCCCAGTTTCGGATACAGGGCAAAAAAATCATCCTGGAGCTCCGCAAGATCAACAATGCCGTCATAGGAAATGCTGTCGACAATATCGCTCGGGGAAATTTCATTTCTGACATGTTCCTCGAACTCTTTCTGGAACTCCTTGATTTTGGATTTATGCAATCCAAGTCCGACAGCCATCGGATGCCCGCCGTAACGAGTCAGAAGATGAGAGCATTTTGCCAGAATCTTGATCAGATTCACTCCGGGGATACTGCGCCCGGAACCATGGGCTTCATCGCCCTGAATCGTGAGAACGATCGCCGGCCGGTTGTAATCCCGTGCAAAACGGGACGCCACAATGCCGATGACCCCCTGATGCCACCCCTCCCCTGCCGCGGTTATCGTTATGGATCTGTCAAAAAACGGATCGGATTCCACCTGACGTTTCGCTTCGGTGAAAATCTCCTGTTCTTTTGCCTGCCGCCGCTGATTGAACGTTTCCAGCATGTCGGCAAACTTGTATGCGTCCACAATATTGGAGGCGTTCAGGAGTTCCAATGCGGAAATTGCATTTCCGAGCCTGCCAGCTGCGTTGATACGCGGCGCCAGTTTGAATGTAATATCCGACGGGCTGATCGAGGCATCGACATGTGCCACTTCAATCAATGCACGAATCCCCGGACGCAACTGTTTGCGGAGCGTCTCCATGCCGTATTTGACAAGAATCCGGTTTTCCCCGAGCAGCGGAACGATATCCGCAACGGTGCCGAGAGCGACAAAATCCAGCACATCCTGCATTTCCGTGGCATAACCGCCGAGATTATTGTCACGCCCGTATTTCACGAACGCATGCGCCAGTTTGAAAGCCACCCCTACCCCGGAAAGCTGATGCATGTCAGTCAGTTCCTTATGGACTTTCGGGTTGATGATTGCCAGCGCGGGAGAAGATTCTTCGCCGGGTTCATGGTGATCGGTGATAATAACATCAATCCCCTTGGACGCCGCATCCGCAACAGCCGGACAACTGTTGATTCCGCAGTCGACCGTAACCAGAACCTTGCATGGGGACGGAGCCGTCTCCAGTGCTTTGGCAAGCGATTCAGGCGTAAAACCGTAGCCGTCATCGAATCTGTGCGGAAGAAAAGAGCTGACGACAGCCCCGTTCTTTTCCAATACCCATGAAAGCAGAGACGTGGCGGTGATCCCGTCCGTATCATAATCTCCATGAATCAGAATCCGTTCACGGTTGCGTATAGCCTGCCAGAGGCGTTTGACGGCGACATCCATACCGGGGAACCTGTAAGGGTCGGTCAAGTCCGCAAAAGAGTTGTTGAAGTAGTGATCCGCTTCATCAGCATCGATTCCGCGTGCCGCGAGGTACATCGCCACGGCACGGGGAATATTTTTGCGTCTTATTAGATCCAGTATAATGTTTTCTTTACCGTCACAAGCAGATATCCATAGTTTTGTTCCCATTCTACCTTTCTCATGTTAATCATTACAGAGGTCAATATAATATACTTTCCTGAAACATCAAACAAAAAGCGGAATCAATTTTCATTTTTTTTCAAAACTTTGCTTGACTAATTGAAGAATGCCGCTACATTATGGCTCTGTAATCAGAAATGATATACAACATTGCCGACGTGGCGGAACGGCAGACGCGCTGCGTTCAGGTCGCAGTCTCTTCACGGGGGTGTAGGTTCAAATCCTATCGTCGGCACCATTTTTCTTCTGCACATCAAATTCCATTGTTTCCTGTTTTTTATTTTTTTTCATTATCCGCAGGCGCCTGATCTCGTTTCCCCTTTCAAGTGACAGGATAAACTGTGTAAAAAGATAAAGAAACAGACTCAAAGCATCAGAGAATCTGCAGAGAGAGCAAAACAAAAAGCTGCGAAATCAGGAGTGTTTTATGAACGGCATGATTGAAATTCATGATTTTACAGAACGGTATCTGGAGGATGCCGCCGCAATCGCATTGCGGTTATGGGAGGCAGCCATTCCCGGAATGCCGGTTGAAATGCGCACACGAATCTACCGGTATCTGGTCCGTTATTATTATATCCCCGGTTCTCCGCTTTCGCTAAGAGCTATGGAGAATGGGAAACTGTGTGCTTTCCTGCTTGGTGCTCCCGCCTCCGAAATCGGCAGTGAACACGCAGATAAATGGATGGCCGGACAGTTGAACGGGACGGAGGAATCTGTTTTCTTTCAGGAATATAAGGCATACATTGACGGAAACCGGCGTCAGGAATACCTTCATGCCGCTGCAAATGAGGCAAGTCTGCTTTTGTTTGCGAGCATTCGCAGGGGAGCGGGAAAGAAACTGCTGGAGGAGTTTGAGAAACGTTGCAGGAGCCATGGCATGACATCCATCATTCTGTGGACTGATGAAACATGCGATTTTGATTATTATCACCGGAATGGTTTTACCGAAGCTGCAAAATTTCCGGCTGATCCGACAATCTGCGACCTGAAGCTCACGACCTATCTTTTCAGAAAAAGCGTAAAATGAAAGATTTCAGGCGGAGAAACTTCCCCCGTCTGACGGTAAACTCATACTTCCTGCAGAGCTGTCCCCTGAAAAACACGGACTGTGCCGCTAACGGACAAGGAACGAAGTTCCGAGAGCCGACGGGACAGCGCATCACCACAGGGAATTTCGCCGGAGCTCTCGAACTTGATAA
>DPDG01000031.1:365-16402 GCA_003526375.1 Lentisphaeria bacterium | reverse complement strand
TTGGACCGCTCCGGCGGGGGATTTCGCCTGCGTCGCCCAACTTACGCAGTTGGATCGCGGCAGATGCGGCGCACCTGCACCATACTATTTTTATAAATACGGCAAACTTGTTTTACGGATGTTTTACTTTTCTTTTCTCAAATCTGCGTTCGATCTCGAAATAAAGAGCGGGCAGGAAAAAGAGAGTCAGCAGGGTTGAACTTGCAAGTCCGAAAACAACGATTGCTGCAAGGGGACGCTGGACTTCTGCTCCGATTCCTGTCGAAAGCAGGAGAGGGAGCAATCCCAGAAGCGTTGTCAATGTCGTCAGGATCACCGCGCGGAAACGGATCATGCTCCCGTGAAGGATCGCCTCTCTCAACGGCATTCCGGACTTTCGCAGATCATGAAAATCCGTCACCATGACAACTGCATCCTGCATTGCGATTCCAAGCAGGGCAATGAATCCGACCGCCGCGGGAACGGAAAGATACTGCCCGGTCGCTGCGAGCCCGATTACACCGCCGATCAATGCCAGAGGAACGTTGATCATGACCGTCAGGGCGCTTCGCAGAGAGGTGAATGTGATCCAAAGCAGGATGAAAATCAGTCCGATCACCATCGGAATCACGATCAGAAGTTTCCGCATGGCCCGCTCCTGATTTTCGAACTGTCCGCCGAATTCAATGAAATAACCGGCGGGAAGATCGACTTTTTCCGCAATCGTTCTGCGCATGTCCCGGACAATGTCGCTGGGCGCGCGTCCTGCGATGTTTCCCTGGATTGTCCAGCGGCGCTGGATTTTTTCACGGTTGATCTGAACGGGACCTTCCGTAATCCTGATTTTTGCAATCTGGTTCAGATCCACATATTTCCCGGATTCCGTCCTGATTTTCAGTCTGCCGAGTTCTTCCGGCGAAGATCGGAATTCCTCTGCAAGACGCACATTGATGTCGTAACGGCGGGTGTTGCGATAGATGCTGGAAACATTTTCTCCGCCGACCGCGCTTTCGATCATCTGCATGATGTCCTGCCCCGTGACTCCGTAACGTGCCATTGCTTCATGGTTCAATTCCACTTGAATCTGCGGCTGTCCGAAGCTCTGCTCCACAGAGAGATCGACCACTCCCGGAATTTCGGAGACGGCTTTCCGGATATCCTCGGCTTTCATGCGCAGAGTATTCAGGTCTTCCCCGTAAAGTTTCAGTGCAAAGTAGGCGCGTGTCCCCGAGAGCAATTCATCGAATGCATTCTGGATCGGCTGCGAGAAATTGAGCGTAATTCCCGGATAGTCTTTGAGTTCGTGACGCAGTTCGGAAACAATGCGCCGCCGTTCCTGCGCTCCGGTGATCTTTCCATCGGGATGGTTCAATTCGATCTGGATCTCGGCGAAATTCACAGGATGAGGATGACTTCCCGCCTCAGGGCGTCCGATCCGGGAAACGGTTTCTTTGACCTCCGGGTGTTTCCGTATGATTCCTTCAAGATTGCGAACGATCCGCTCCGCCTGTGTCAACCCGATCGACGGCGCCATACTGACCGTAACCAGAATACTGCCTTCCTCCAGCGTCGGGACAAACTCGCGCCCGACATTTTTCAGTGTCCACACGCTGACGCAGAGCGCCGCCGCCACGACTGCAAACAGGGCGTAGCGCCATTTCAGCGCAAGCAGCAGAGGCGATTCATAAATCCGACGGCTCCATTGCGTCATGCCCGGAGCCGGCTTTGTGTTCTTTTCCGCATGATTCCCCGCACTGAACAGGAAAGACGCCAGAACCGGCGCATTCAGGACCGCCGCGATGATCGAACCGGCAAGCGCCGCAACGATTGAGAATGCCAGCGGCTTGAACATTTTTCCCTCGACGCCCTCGAACAGAAAGATCGGGATGAACACCGCCATGATGATGCAGATCGCAAATGCGATGGGGCGCCCGACCTCTTTCGCGGCTTCGAAAATAATGGTCATATGACTCTTTCCCGCATCTTGCGGCAGGGAGAAATGGCGCATGATGTTTTCCATCACGACGATGGAGCCGTCCACCAGCATCCCCAGCGCGATTGCGATGCCGCCGAGCGACATCAGGTTTGCCGAAATGCCCGCAAGGTTCAATGCGATGATCGCCAGCGAGGCGCAGAACGGCATGGAGAGCGCCACGATCAGCGACGCCTTGAAGTTCCGGAGTGCGACTGCCAGGACAATGAGCACCAGTATGATACCCTGAAAGAGAGCGTTTTCTACCGTCCTGCTGGCATTGTCCACAAGATCCGCCTGATCGTAATACGGTATGATGCTTACGCCTTCGGGCAGATTTTTACGGACTTCCTCCAGTTTTTCATGGAGCGCTTTAATGACGCGTGAGGTATTTTCCCCGTGAAGTTTCAGGACGATTCCCGCGACGACTTCTTCCTCTCCGTTGCGGCTGACCACTCCGCGGCGGATGTCGGGTCCGTATGTCACTTCGGCAATGTCTCCGAGTTTCAGCGGCACCCCGTTGATTTCGCGGACCGTGATGCCGCGGATATCGTCCAGCGATTTGAGCATACCGATTCCGCGCACGAGATATTCCTCCGCGCCGATTTCAATATACTGCCCGCCGACATTCCTGTTGTTCCTGTTGATTGCGTTTGCCACGTCATTGAATGAAACATCGTATTTCCTCATTTTCGCGGGATTCAGTCTCACCTGATATTGCAGGACGTGTCCGCCCATCGACAGGATCGCCGTTACGCCGGGGACGGTCTGAAGTTGGCGTTTGACCACGAAATCGTTCAGTTCCCGGAGGTAGGAGTTGAGTTCCTTGCCTTCCGTGTCAACGACTTTCCTGTCCGCCTGAAGATAGTAGATGAAGATCTGCCCGAGCCCGCTGGAAATCGGCCCGAGTTCCGGTCCGGGGATGTTGGGGGGCAGCCCCGCTTCTGCGGAACGCAGGCGCTCCGCGACAAGCTGGCGCGCGAAATAGATATCCGCCTTGTCCTTGAAATAGACATAAACCACGCTCATGCCGAAGCCGGAAGTCGATTTTACGAGAGTCACGTCCGGCAGACCGCTCATCGCGCTTTCGATCGGCTGGGAGATCATGAGTTCGACCTCCTCGGCGGCGAGTCCGGGCGCTTCCGTGAAGACCGGCACCATGACCGGGGATATATCCGGGAATGCGTCGCGCGGCGTTTCGATATAGGAATAGACTCCGAATCCGATTACCGCGAACATGAGGATCAGGACCGGCACGCGGAGATAAAGCCCGGCTTGGATTATTTTATCAATCATATCGCCCCCCTCAGTGTCCGTGACCGGCATGGGGGTCCATGCCGCTGGTCAGCAGAATTGATTTGAGCTCGAATGCTCCGCCTGATACATAGCTGTCTCCGGCGTGCAGTCCGGACAGGATCTGCGTCAGTCCTTTCGCTGTCTCTCCTGTGGCTACGGGTTTCGGTGCAAAACCGTCTCCCTGCGGCACGAATACGACGGTTTCTCCGTCGAGGAGCTGGATTGCTTCGCGCGGCACGAACACGCTCTTGGGGCTGCCGGCAGCCTGAATGACGCCTGTCACGAACTGCCCCGGCCGCAGGGTGCCGTCCGGATTGTCTGCAAGAGCCCTGACCAGCCCGACCCGTGTATTTTCATTGATGAACGGGGCGATGTAAATAATCCGTCCCGTATATTTCTGATTGGCGTCCTGAGTCTGAATCGTGACTTTCTGTCCGGTTTTGAGAATCTGGAGTTCCGTGTTGTTCGCCTGAAGATCAAGCCAGAGATGTTTCAGGTTGCTGATGGTGAAAACGACAGTGGAATTATCCTCCGGAAAATTCTCACCGAGTGTGATATCCTTTGAAATCACGGTGCCGTCAATCGGGGCGCGCAGTTCATAATCCGTGCAGATTGCCGTTTTTTCCAGATTCTGGTGGACATGATCGTTATGCGCCGGATCGACCAGCAGAGATCTCAGTAGTTCTTCGGCGCGCTGTCGTGCAATGACGGCTTCGGCATACTCCCGTTTATAGCGCAGGTAGTCTTTCTGCGAGGTCGCATTCTTGCCGATGAGTTTTTCCGCCATTCTGTATTCGGAATGAGTCAGCTTCTCCTGCTCCAGCGCGGAATTGTAGTTGGAATAGTACTCGCCGAGTTTGTGGCTGGTCAGAACCGCGAGGAGTTGCCCTTTCTTGACCGTGTCGCCCTCTTTGACAAAGATTTTTGTGACGAATCCCGGCAGGCTCGGCATGATTTTTGCCGTTTCGTCCAGATTCAACTGAACTTCGCCATTGAGACGCAAGGTATTGTCTATATCGCCGGTTTCCGCTCTGGATATCCGGATTTTCACCAGCTTTTTCTGTTCCTCGCTCAAGTGGACCGGGGCTTCCTCCGCGTTTTCTTCATGGTCATCGTCCGCTTTCTCTTTCGGGACCGGGGGATGTGTATCTTCTGTTTTATGCGTATTTGATTCCGGCTGGACAAATTGAATCACTTGAAAGTGAAACAGCAGAAAGCAGGCGGCGGCGAACAGAGCCAATGTTGTTAAAATACTGTAAATCGTTTTCATCTTTTCTCTCTTATTTTGTTATGGGGCAGGAAAATGTCGGAACGGAGAGAAAAGGGATCAGCGGCGTATCTTCCCGTGGAGAAGAAAGAGGTTCGACTGATCGTGAAAAACAGAGGATAAAAAGGAACTGAAAGAATGAAGAACGGAAAAAGCGGCAAATGGCGTCGCCGGTTCCTCCTGTGTGAATTTCTGCTGAACCTGCTGAATTCCGGAGATCGAAGAACGGACCGTATTGTAAATTCGCGGAGTGTGCCGATGCGGATGAGTATCTGCTTTCAGGACACTGATACTGTTTTGCAGTGAATCGCAGCAGAACAGTGTACAGAGGCAGAAAGACTGCAAAAAAAGCAGCAGTATGCAGAGATAACCCGCCGTTTTCAGAATCTTTTTCTTCTGTCTCATTCCATCCTTCCACTTGTTATTTTCAGATTGACAGCCTCCGGCAGCTCCATGTTCCCTGTTTTCCGGCATTTCCGGCTTCATACCTGTATCACGCTTGCAGAGTTATTTCAAGAGAGGCAAACAATTTTAGAAGCACAGAAAGTGGAAGCCTGGGTCAATTAAGCGGGAAAACGAGGAAACAAAAGGCAGGATGCCGCGCCCTGTTATAATACCTTTTCTTAATGTTGGGGGAACGGCACAGGCTTCATAACCGGAAAATCCATATTTCTTCATTTTTTTCAGAAAATACCCTTGACAAAAAAATGAAATAGATTATAATAGAAGAAAGAAATATTTCATGAATATAATTGAAACATTTCATATGAGAGAAGATATCATGCGTAGACGACAAGTTACTTTAAGGCAGGTTGCGGTGGCGGCAGGAGTTTCCGCGCCGACTGTATCCCGTGTTCTGAACCGTCATTCCGGAGTGAATGACGATGTTCGCAAACGTGTATTTGAAACGATTGAACGCCTTGGTTATAACGCGGAACCTATTACACGTAAAGCTGTTGTGATTTCTCAGGCAAATGTGAGAACGAAACTCCTCGAAGTGATTCTGTTTCCGCTTCCGGAGCAGAACGATATATTCCGCCTGAGCTATTTCAATGATATTTACGCGGGAATTCAGAGTTTTATCACGCAGGCTGGAATGACGGAGTCCGCATTGTCCACATGGAACAGCGCATGGAAAACCGTCGATGATCTTCCCGACAGTCTTGTGAAACGTTTCAAGCTGGCGGACGGTCTTCTGCTGATCGGGAGTATGTTTCCGAAACAGATCGGCGATCTCAAGAAGCTGAACCGTTCGGTTGTCCTGATCGGCTCCAATCCGGAAACAAGCAATACGCTGGATTTTGTTTCGCACAATGATTTTCAGGCGGGGCAGACTCTTGCCGATCATCTGATCGACAGAGGGTGCCGCGACATCGGATTTTTTTCAGGTTCCAGGATTTCCGCCTGCTTTGAAGCCCGTCTGAACGGCGTTATGGTGCGTGTGTTCCATAAGCTTGGGCCGGATCATTTTTCTTTCCGCTATGCGGATTCGACGGACGCTTCCGACGTTATGGCGGCTGCGACCGCATGGCTGGAGTCCGGTTCGCTTCCGAAGACGGTGATCACTTCGCATTTCGAGGCAGCATATACATTTTATAATCTTTTTCAGCGTAAATTGAATGATCCCTCCGTTTACAATATTGCGACATTTGATGCTCTTTCCGGCTTCATTCCGGAATTTGAGTTCACGTGCATGGAAACATATCCGAAACAATTGGGAATCAAAGCGGCGCAGAGGGTCCTGCAGATGATCGACAGTCCGCATACGGAGGATATGCCGCAGACGATTATGGTGCCATGTCATCTGGTGGAAGGCAATTCGGTCAACTGATATACATGAAACAGAAGGTCATCATATCATGAAACGATTCATCACATCAATCCTGCTGTTCGCCGCCGTCTGGCTTCATGCGGCGGTTCTTGAGGGGGAGACTTTTTTCTGTGATTTTGACGGGAAAAACCTTGTGGTTCATTCCGGAAAAGACCGGAAGAAACTGTTCCTGCTTTCCGGCATCGACATGGGCTGGAAACAGGGAGGCACCGGAAACGGTTCTCTGCGGCGGAACGGGGACGGTTCCGTTACGATCCATTATCCATTCAAAGAAGAAAACGCTTACTGTGAATTCAAAATCTCCGTGAAGGGATCAATGCTCACTAATGAAATCACTTTGAAGCCTGCTTCAAAAATGAGGCTCGGCGGGCAGCAGATTCTCCGCCGATCCCTTGCAGGGAATCCGCGCGGCATTCTTTATAAAAACGGTATCTGGACACGCCCGGCATCCGACGGCGTGCCTTATGAAAGGGCTGGTGCTGTAGTGCGTGAATTCCCCGCAGGAGAGGTCAGCGTCTATGAAAAAATTTCCGGGAATTCCGAATGGTCCGATTTTGCCAGACAACATGTCAACCTGAAACTGGACAAAGATTCCGGACTTGCAAGAGGAGCAGTCGCTTATCTCATCCTTCCGGCGAAGCGTCTGGGGGTCGCAGCGGCGATGTTTGCGGAACAGGGGCTGACGGTTGCAATTCCGCCGCAGGTTCCGTTCAATCTCTGGAAATCCGTTTCGGAAAAACCGTTTGTGACTGCTGAAATCAGTAACGGCGCTTCGACTGAGAAGAATGTCTCCTACCGGATTGTCGTTCGCGATTATGATGGAAAGGTTTGCCTGGATGAAAAAGGAAGTGTCACTGTTCCGGCGCATGATTCGGCAAGCGTCCGAATCATGCCGGAGCTGAGCGGCGAACGTGGAATCTGGTTTGTCGATTTCCGCACGGAGCAGGGGGCTTTTGCGCGCAGTATGATCGGAGTGCTCCCGGAATATGTGTTCAAGGAACCGGAAAAAAGCATTTTCGGTATTGCGGCTGCTTTTGATGTGCCGTCCCGCAAAGAGGTCGCGAAACTGCTCCGCCGCATGGGAGTCGGCTGGGTCCGTGAAATGGGCAAGAGTTCATATTACGATCAGATCGGCGCCAACGCCCTGTTCCACAGCAATAAGAGTTATAAAGTATGGATGGGGGAAAAGGATGCTTCCGCCAGAAACGCTTATATCGCAAAGACGCTGGAGCAGGTAAACCGTCAGGATACGGTTGGCTGGGAGTTCCCGAACGAATGGAACATGCAGTCTTTGAATAAGGGAGCTCATGCGGATGATTTGATGAAGAACTGGTACCAGGAGATACGCAGGCAGATGGAGGAAAAGAAAATAAGCAGGCAGTTGATCGGTCCGGCGCTTGCCGGCGGTGATATCGCTTTCCTCCGCAGAATCCATGAGCTTGGCGGCTGGAATATTCTGGACGGCATTTCTTTTCATCCGGGGCGCGGCAACATGACTGCTGATTATGCCGGAAGGGAGTACTGGAGTTATTATGGTTCTTTGCAAAGAGTCAGGAAGTTTCTCGCTGACAAGCCGCGCAAACCGCTTTACCTGACGGAAGTTTATGCCTGCACGAAGCCCAATGCATGGTGGTATGACTCCTATCGCATGGCGGCGGACAATATTCTGCTGATGTATGCGATTGCGCTGAAAGAGGAGGTGACGGCAGCTTTCTTCTACCAGCTTCATGACGGAGTCTGGTTCAATATACAGGGGGTTAAGCCGTCCGACCCGGAATATTTTTACGGACTGCTTCATCGTGACGGGATACTGAAACCTTCTCTGCTTGCTTTCTGCAATATTGCAGAACAGCTGGAAAATGCAAAATTCGTGCGTGACTTGAAATTGGAAAAACAGTTGAAAGGTTTTCTGTTTGAAAAAGACGGAAAACAGTTCGCGATTCTCTGGAACCGTGAAGAAGGGTATTTCCAGTCGGCAAAGAAACCGGGCTACAGACATCTCGAACCGTGGATTTCCCACTGGAAAAAGGCATCGGAACTTCTGATTCCCGCAGAACGGGAGCGGATTAGCGTTGTTGATTCAATCGGAAGAAAAAGAGAATTTGCCGCGGAGAACGGGACGGTTTCCCTTCCGCTGACAGGTTCTCCGGTTATTGTTCATGGTGTCAATGTCGATAAGCTCAAACTATCAAAATAAGGAGAAGAGAGAATGAGAACGAAGTTCACCTTGATAGAGTTGCTGGTCGTAATCGCAATTATTGCAATTCTGGCAAGCATGTTGCTGCCTGCGCTGGGAAAGGCACGGGACAAAGCAAAAATGCTTCAATGTGTATCAAATTCCAAACAGCTTGCAACCGGCTTGATCATGTACTCCGTGGATTATAACGATTCGCTGCCGTCTCACAAGGGTGGAAGTGTGGAGAATACCGGCATTTATAATTCCAATTACTGGATTTACATGTTGTATCGAAATTACTCCATGAATAAATCCGTTTACCTTTGCCCGCTGAATTACAGAGACGAATCCAAAGACCGCATCGGAGGCATGGTTCCCGGCATGGGAGGCAACTACAACAATGCATACAGCACCGATTCCTATGTTACCTGTTATTCCTTCAACGCTTATCTGTTGACCAATGCCTTTGCCAATTATGAGGCGATCAGGGCGCAGCCGAGCCCGAAAGGGAAAGTATCCAATATAAGGAACGCATCGCAAGTCGCCATGCTGACCGAATATCGCTGGGCGTGTTTTACACAGAACAAGGGAAATGAAAGTTTCAACGAGGTGATTTACAGATCCTCCAAATGCACTGATAAGAAAAAGAACAGAGACCACAGGGGGATGGGAATGACTTTTTCCACAGTGGACGGCAGGGCTACGACCATCAAATTCCTGAGCAATCCGGGAAAAGTTTCTCTTTTTCCGTTTACTTACAACAGTGCGATGTGGGGACCGCTCTGGAGCCCTCTCTGAAATACTGTCTGAATTGCGCTGAATCATCATATTGAAGGTATAAATATGAATTTTTTGAAACTCACTCTTTTTTCTGTGGCGTTTTCCGCCGCGGGTATTCTGTTCTGTGCGGATGATCCGCTGCAGAAATCCAATGCCTATACACTGGAGCTCGATGAAAATATGAAGCCGTCTTCCGGGTTCTTTCCATTGAGTATTCTCCGCAATGACAAGATGGATATTCTGCCTCGGATCGGCTACACGTTTACCGATGGAGGGGGGCACCAGTGCCTTGAATTCCGTCTCGGCAAACCCTGTACATACCATGCAAAGGTCACGGACCGTTCTCCGGTATTCGTCAGCCTCTGGGCAGCGCACACGGTTGCCGGAAACCGCAGGACCAAACATTATGGAACGCTCAGGAACTCCATGAATCCCTCCGGCAAATCCAACGGGAAACACAATCTGAACTTGAATGATCCCAATACCTGCAAGTATGTTCTTGACTGTGAACGCGCCAGCGTTCAGAAGGTGATTGAGGTCAACGGGGACTATGTCTTCATGTGGCATCTTGACAACGAGTGGGAACTTCCGATGGATTATTCCCCGGAAGCCAAAGCCGGTTTTGCGGAATTTGCGAAAAAACTTTATGGCAACGATCTGAGTGAATTCAATAAGGTCTGGGGAGCGGATTACAAAAAATTTGAAGATTTTGCCGCGCCGACTTTGGATGAGGCGAATACGCGCCCCGGGGCATGGCTCGATTGGCGCCGCTTTCAGGAGGAGGTCTACACAGATTTCATGGCGCGCCGTTTCAGGAATGTTTCCGAAACGGATAAAGGGCGCCGGCGTGTCGTGTTCAAAGGCACGCAATGTACACTTGAAATGCCTGCCGTTTACAAAACACGCCTGAACAATCATGAAATGCTTGCCGACAAGACCCGTGAATATTCCAAGGGGTGGTACGGCATGGATATGTACGGCAATACCGACCGCAACTGTTATGAAAATAATTATTTTTACAACTGTATCAGAAATCCGCAGAATCCCGATGACCGTTCCAAAAACTGGGGCGTATTCTCCGCCGAAACCAACAACCATACGGGGCCGGACTGGCAGTTTGCGGAATCTTTCTGGCGCGTGCTTTCCAACGGCGTCAAAGGATTCGATTTCTTCACGCTTGGGAAAAAGGGCGCGAAAGGAGACTGGGCGACCTTCGGGTTCACCCGTTCGACTGACGGAGTCCGCAGGGGCAAATTCTACTATGCGTCGCGTCTCGGCTCCATGATCCACAGAACCGAGGCGTTCTGGGCGAAATCATGGCCCGCCTCCGAAGGAGCCGTCGCAATGCTGATCCCGACCCGCGACGTCCTGCTTTCCGAACCCGCAGGCACGAGCCGCTGGGATTACTCCCAGAACAACCGCCTGAATGTCTATACGCATCTGCGCGAAGCCGGCTACCGTGTCGATGTCCTGCCTTACGGCAAACTCAATGATGCTTACCTGAAAAAGTATTCCGCGCTGGTGCTTGTCGGTGCCGATCACCTGACGGAAAAGGAAACTGCGGCGATTTCGCGTTATGTTGAAAACGGCGGCGTTCTTTTTGCTGACGGTCAGTGTGGTTTTTTTGATGAGCATCACCGCGAGAGGCGGGGGCTTGAACAGGTTCTTGGAATCAGAATGGGCAAAGTTTACAAGGGGATCGATGTTTCTCCGGACGATCTCTGGATTGATGACGGCGAGGGCAACAGCATCCGATGCGACGGCAAGATTACGGGAAGCATGACGAGTGCCGTTCTGTTGAATGCGGACGCCGTTGCAAACAGTCTCAAGGTTCCGATGCTGACCCGCAACAGTCATGGAAAAGGAACGGCGTTCTGGATCAATACCCGCCTCGGATGCATGCGCAATGAAGGCGAACCGCATATTGTCGGCAACTGGCTGAAACGCGTGTTGAGCAGTGCCGGAGTTGAACCGCAGGTCAGGACGGATCGTGAAACTCCATATCTCCGTATTGAAACTCCCATGACGGATGCGGACGGCAACTCCATTACCGTGATTGCCAACACGATTCAGAAAGTTCATGCACCTGTCACGGCGGAGATTCTTCTCCCCGATGCCGGTTATAATGAGTTTTACCTGGCGGAAGCGGAGAGCAGTTCGTTCCGTCCGCTCGGGGGAGTTGAAAACCTGAAAAACGGCTGGTACCGGATCCGTATTCCAGAAGTGCGTACAGCTGCGGTTCTTTACGCGCAGAAAAAGCCTGTCCCGATGCTGGGGCTGGAAGTGCTTCGCAGTAGAGAGGCGAAAAGTGTTTCAACGGACCGTTGGACTCCGCTTTGCGGAAAGGGCGAAACGATCCGTGTGAAAGTGACCGGCGCGAATTTGCCGCAGGGCAAACTGCGCCTGCGCGCCTTTGCCGACTGGAAAGTGGTTCCTGCGGAGATCGGCATTTCCGGGAAAGACAAACTGGTCGAGCAGGTGTTTACCGTGACTCTGCCAGAAACGAGCAGGCTGTATGAACCGGAAAATCCGTGTCCGCTGGTGGCGGAGGCAGCGGATGGAACGGGAAAACGCACGGCTGTCTGCAATGCCGTCGTGGCAGTGGAATAGGGCAGGGGAGAGGGCTGGATTATCATGCATTGGATTGATTGGTGCATTACACTGATTCCGTTCAGTTTCATCCTTGCCATGGCGCTTTACACGAAACGCTATGTCCGCGGTGTGGTGGATTACCTTGCGGCGGGGCGCGTTGCCGGGCGATATGTCATTTCAGTAGGCGACCTGACTTCGAGCCTGAGCGTCATTACACTGGTTGCATTGGTAGAGGCTAAATATAAAACCGGTTATGCGCTTGGATTCTGGGAAAACATCATGGCTCCGATCTATGTGGTGATTGCACTGACCGGATTCTGCTCCTACCGTTACCGCGAAACCCGTTCCCTTTCAATCGGACAGTTTCTGGAGATGCGTTACAGCCGTCCGTTCCGTATTTTTGCGGCGACTCTGCGAACCGTTGCGGAAATGATCACGAATGCGATCGGGCCTGCTGTCGCGGCAAACTTCTTCATTTACTTTCTGGGGCTGCCCCACAGGGTCATGATTCCCATGCCGTTCGGATGGGAACCGCTGAATCTGCCCTGTTTCGTCATTGTCGTGGCGGCGATCCTGTGCCTGGCGATGGTGGTGATCTGGCCCGGCGGGCGTATCTCCCTGCTGATTACAGACTGTTTCCAGGGGCTTATGTGCTATCCGATCTTTGTAATTCTTGTGCTGTATATCGTTATGAAGTTCAGTTGGGGCAATGACATCGCGCCCGTGATGCTGGACCGTGTTCCGGGGGAAAGCTTTCTGAATCCGTTTGATGTCGATCAGCTGCGCGATTTCAATATTTTTGCATTGGTTGTGACGATTATGGCGGCGATCCTGAACAAAGCCAGCTGGTACGGCAATGATACGACCTCTGCCGGACGCACTCCGCATGAACAGAAAATGGCGGGTGTGCTCGGCTCATGGAAGACCGGATTTGCGTTTATGCTCCAACTGCTTCTGGCTGTGATGCTGATTGCGGTCATGAACCATAAGAATTTTGCAGAGGAGGCGCACGAAATTCGTCTTGGGCTGATCGGCAAGGTGGTGCAGGAGGCGGTGGCGGACCCGGGACTCCGGAAAGATATTTCACGGGACATTGCTTCCATGCCTGTTCAGGTTCATGAAATCGGCAGGGATGCGCCGCTTTCCCAGAATGAGAATCTGGACACGAAATATCTGGATGCCGTTTACAAAACAATGACGGAGTCCGAACATCGGCAGGAGACGGGAAAAACAAATCTGGAGTTCCAGAAAATCCGGAGTCTTTACGGGCAGATGATGCTGCCGATGACACTCCGTGAAATCATGCCGGTGGGGCTGATCGGCATTTTTGCGCTGCTGATGCTTCTTCTTCTGATATCAACGGACGATTCCAGAATCTTCAATGCCTCCGGGACGATTGTCCAGGACATCATTCTGCCGTTCCTGAAAAAGCCGCCGACTCCGAAACAACATATTCTGCTCCTGCGTCTGACGGCACTTGCTGTGGCGGTCTTCTTTTTCGTCGTGGCATGTTTCTTCACACAGCTGGATTACATCAATATGTTCGTCACGATCATGTGTGCCGTGTGGCTCGGCGGTGCCGGGCCGGTGATGATTTTCGGACTTTACAGCCGTTTCGGGAATACGGCAGGCGCCTGGTGTTCGATTTTCTTCGGATGCGGATTTTCAGTTTTCGGATTGATTCTCCAGCGGACATGGGCGGCGCATGTGTATCCCGCTCTGCTCAAACTGGACTGGGTTGATCCGCTGGATTATTTCCTGCATACGGTTTCCGCCCCGTTCTCGCCTTATATCGAATGGAGCATGGACCCGATCAAATTTCCGGTCAATTCATTTGAAATTTATTTTATCTCCATGTGCCTGAGCATTCTGGCTTATATTGCCGGGTCGCTGGTGACTTACCGTAAACCGTTCAATCTGGACCGCATGCTTCACCGCGGCGTTTATTCAGACAATCCGGATGAAACGCCCCGGAAAGAGAAGTGGAACATCCGCAATGTGTTCAGCAAACTGATCGGCATTACTCCCGAATACAGCAGGGGCGACCGCATTATCGCATGGTCGGTGTTTATTTATGTATTTATTTACAAAATATTCTTTTCGTTTATTGTGGTTCTGGTCTGGAATATGGTCTCGCCATGGCCGGAACGGTGGTGGAGTTATTACTTTTATACGATCAGCATTGCGGTCGCCGGAGTGGTCGGAGTGGCTTCAACGGTCTGGTTCCTCTGGGGCGGAATTGCGGATACGATAGCTCTGTTTCGTGATCTGTCGAAACGCAAAGACAATCCGCTGGACAACGGTATGGTGGAAGGGCATCTCTCCCTTGCCGACAAAGCGGAACTGGAAGCGCGGCATCTGAACACAGGAGATTCCGAGTAAATCTCAAGCGTGACAGTTTTTCATCCTGTGACTTGCTTTTTCCTGATTCAAGGCTACATTCTGCATATTGTCCGCAGCCGTTGGGCTTTCCGTTGATTCAGTATCGGGAACTTTGCGAAAGACCATCATGAAGAACGCGGGCGGTGCCATGAGGGAGAGGTCGGAAAGGAGTTGTTCGTATGGGAAACGGCGTAATTGTGGAAACGGAGCGGTTGATTCTGCGCCGGATGGATCTTTCTGACTTCAGGGATATTGCGGAGATGATGCAGGATATCCGCGTAATGTATGCCTGGGAATATGTTTTTTCCGATGAGGAAGTCCGGGAGTGGATCGGGCGGATGTGCAGCCGTTATGAACAATACGGGTATGCCTACTGGATTGCTCAGGATAAAAAATCCGGCGCCGTTGCAGGGCAGATCGGGCTTCTGCCGGGGGAGGTTCACGGGACTCCGCAGATGGAAGTGGGTTATATCCTGAAACATGACTGCCGGGGACGGGGCTATGCTCTGGAAGGTGCGCGCGGATGTGTGGACTATGCATTCCGGCATTGGGGAGTGCCGTCTGTCATTGCCGAGATCCGTCCGGAAAATAAAGCTTCTCTGGCTGTTGCGGAAAAACTGGGCTTTTCGCTGCGTGACGAGATCGTTAAGGTTGTGCAAGGCAAAGAGATGCGTCATCTTGTGTATGCAGGTGACACGCCTCTGGTGAAGGTTGTTCCCGCCCGGAAGGCATGGACGGCACAGTTCGAGAGCCTGAAACGGCGAGTTGGTGAGGCATTGGAGGGAATCTGTTTCAGAATCGAGCACGTCGGCAGCACCTCTGTTCCCGGACTTGCCGCGAAGCCGATCATTGACGCGGATATCATTCTGGAAGACTGGAGCCTGTTTCCTGAAGTTGCGAAACGTCTGGAACAGGCGGGGTGGCGTCACCGCGGCGATCTGGGGATTCCCGGACGCGAAGCTTTCGCCGCCTCCATGCGGCTGGATTTTGCGCATCATCTTTACGTCTGCCGCGATGGAATTGCGGCTTTGGACAACCATCTGAAACTGCGGGACTATCTGCGCTGTCATCCGGATGCCGCTGAACGTTACGGGTCGCTGAAAATGAAGCTGGCTTCACTCTATCCGGAAAGCGTTCTTCATTATTGTGTCGCGAAAAGCGATCTGATCGCGGAAATGCTGAGTGCCGCAGGGATTGCACCGGAAGAATTGCGGAAAATCAAAGAGGTCAACAGCCTGGAGCATCAGGAGGTGTTTGGCGCTCCGTCCGGCGGCAGACATTAAGCTGTTGCCGCCGTTGTTTTGACTTTTTTCTTCAGGACAGCCGGAGTGGACGGCATTTCCGCTTTTCCTGCTGTGCGTTTTATTTTTCCATCACCGGTCTTTTGCCTCGGAATGGATTTCTCCTTGAGTTCAGGAAAACAGACTTTGCGGTCTTTGCCGGAGCAGACGACTTTCCTGCACTCTTTGCGTTTGTTGAAGAAACATTTCGAACATCCGCCACCGTCTTTTTTAGTGAGACACTGCAGTTTATGATTTTTTGTCGTGAGTATCTCGCCGGGCTTCATCGCATTGACTTTGTCGATTGTTTCCTGTTTCATAACCAGTCCTCTCCTTGATCATTACGTTTCTTCAATGTATTATGCGAAAAACGAAAAGCAACTTTCATTGCGCATGAAAACCGGAATTTAACGAAACTCTAACAATTGAGCTTTGTAACGGCAGGTGAGAATCACCTGCACCCCGGCAAACCGAGTTTGCCG
>DPDG01000031.1:0-135 GCA_003526375.1 Lentisphaeria bacterium | reverse complement strand
CAAACCGAGTTTGCCGTCTTTATAAAATAGCATGGTGCAGGTGCTTTGCATCTGCCGCGATCCAACTGCGTAAGTTGGTCGTGCGCAGCACGAAATCCCCCGCCTGAGCGGTCCAATCCGCTCAATGGCGAGAAC
>DPDG01000019.1 GCA_003526375.1 Lentisphaeria bacterium | reverse complement strand
TTTAAGAGACGCTACACTAGATTTGGTTTCCATTTGTTATATAACGATATACTTTAGGTTGAAAAGAACAAATCAAGGTTTTTCGGTAATTCCGGTCTGCAACTACACTGCGGATTAGTTGATTGGTTCGCCGAAAAAAAACAGACATTGTTTCCGGGGAATTGCAGGCATAATAAAATCGATCAAGACAGGGACAATTTACCTGTTCCGCGAACTCGAAGAAGCTTTTTCCTATGGAGTTGCAAAACAAAGCATCTTCAAGCTTATGTTCTGGAATATATGCCAAAGCTTTGGCAATAAACTCTTTTTTGCGATCCTCCAAACTATTGGGGAAATCTGGAAATACGTAAACGATATGAAGTACCGCGCCATATTCTTCGGCCGCATTTTGAGCCCCCTTGGCATACTCTGAATAGAAATAAGATTTTTCATCGCCGAGAAAAAGTACAGCCTGTTTCTTGCATGTCAACTGGAACAGTTGCGCGAAAGTTTCTCGGGCAATTTCATAATTGTCGATGGTAACCTGATTGTAATTTCCTGTAATATTTTCTGTAATAATAAAATCTCCCAAAAAAATAACAGGAATCGGAAGTTCAAGACAAATATCCACTTCTTCTTTCGTCATGTGCGGGGCAGAAAAAAGAATACAGGAAAGGTGATTGCGCGAAATAAAACGCTCCAATTCATTTCGAAGCAGTTCCTTATTGTAACGCTTATCCAAAAGGGAAAGACTTTTGAGTGTGAAGTTGAATTCCGGATCACGGTAAGGTGGCTCCAGTAAGCGCAACAGATTCTGCTGAAACTCATCTGGACGCTCCTGCATATCAAGAAAAAAGCCAATCTCGAATGCATTCGCTGGATTACGGACAAAGATGCCGCTTCGTTTTTTGCGTTCTATCCAATGCTCGCTTTCAAGAATATCCAAAGCATCCGTAATCGCCTGCGTGCTGACAGAAAAGTCATCCGCAAGTGTACGAATACTTTTTAAACGCGTTCCCGGAGCAATATTATGCTCTTTGAGCCATGCAAGAATTCTATCCGCAACGATCTGGCTTTTTAATTGTTCTTGTATCATCTTAGATGAGTCCTTGTCCTTAATACCATATATTATATATGAATTATAAAAAATTACAATAGGCAAAGTAAAAAAATATGAAATATTCTATCTCTAAAGAAATACCATAGATATAACAATAAAATTCATGATCATTTTATGGAATTTCAATAAATTACAGTTACTCAATATGACATTGAAAAACCGGGAGATTCAATTCCAAAAATTGTCAACCCGGCTCAGAATAGATAAATGTCCGCAATCATTTCACCAGATGTACCATGTTACACTTGAAAAACCGAAAATCTGTAGATATAATGAGAAGGAAGAAGTCATGGTGGTTGTTTCGAAAATCTTGGATATCGGAGTATATTTTAAATTTATCCCTAAATAATCGCAAGTTTTCTATAAATAATCACGCATGCAGCCAGTTGGCAAGGCTTCATATGCGGCATGTGTTTTTTCAAAACGCACCAGAAGTTTTCTGAAGCAATTGAACCATGAATGTTCGGATGCATGGTATTGTCACGCCAGAGCCTGCGTGACGACAGCAGACATAGTCGAAAGACTCCTGCCGCTCCGAAAGCAAAAACGCCGGTTGGCGGGGAGAGAAAATTCTATAAACACGGCTATTAAAGATTTTACAAAAGATAGTTGTTTCGTATCTGAGCATGCGAATCATATTGTCAATTATTTAGGGACTGGATCAATAACGGGCATTTTACACCAAGTCAAGTTGTCCTGTTTTCGGGGACTACCGCAATCTTCAGATTCAACGTTCCGTTGCTGTATGGAAGAACCATTCGAGAGTTTCTTTGAGCCAGATGACATGATCCCGGAATTCCGGGTTGTCAACCCAGGCATTCTGCAGCAGGACGCAGCCGTCAAGAAATGCATAGGGGCTGCGCAGCTCCGTCAGCACACGCATCCATTGCAGTTTCCACAGTTCAAAATCAATGGGATGCGCACTGGAGGAATACTCTCCGTAATTCTGCAGATAGATGCCGTGAAACAGCTTTTTTTGATAATGAACCTTTGTCCGATGGAGAAGCGGTCCGAATTCCGCCCGCCAGAAATGTTCCGTGGAAATCCACCGCCAGAGAATGATTCCGTCAATCAGCTCCAAATAAGGAGAGAGCTCCAGATGGTTCATGTCCGAATACATAACAACGTAAATCTCCAGCCTGGGATTGACTGTATGAAGTTTTTCGCGGATCCGTCTTACCAGTTCCGGTGTCGTGGAATGCCCGGAAAGCTGAAGAAAATCATCCAGAACGATTCCGTGGATATTCGGAAATTTCTCGGAAAGTTCACTGATTCGTTCTGCTCCGAAAAGAGCGTTTTCCTCCCCGTGCGGCAATCCGCAGATGATTTTTCCGGAATGCTTGAGAAAGGCAAGATTTTCTTCCACACGGTCAAAGCTGTGCATCGTATTCATGAATATCACATTGGGCATTCCGAAGTAATCTGCGGCATTTTCCAGACTGCAATAAGATGCCTCGGCAGGGGCGAACGGAAGGGCCATACCGCCATGTTCCATGGTGTATCCCCACATCCAGAATTTGTCTCTGATACTCATTCTGACACTCCTTATATTTTCAATTATGGACTAGAATTCCCATATTGGCGGGCTGATAAAACACTAGATTCAGTTTTCCCGGAAGGAAAATCCCCGCTTCCGGCCAAGAAAACCGTTTTTCATACAGATCCGTCAGGCGCACGAGATTGATCCGGAGCGGACGCTGCTTCGAGTAGGCGCTTTCAGCTATATCCAGAAAAATTTTCCATCCGTTTGCAGAAGATTCCAGCTTGCATTGAAAAACTGCGGCTTTCACAAACATTATTTTCCTGCTGCTGACATGAAGAAGGGCGGGGAATGTCGTGCCGCAATCATCCAGTGCCACAAAAAACTCATCCATTCCGGGCAGGATTCCGTCCAACTCAACCACCAGAGAAAGGTGATTCGGCCGCAAACCGGAATCGGCACGCCATCGGAATGTTTCTACATTCACCCATCCGGATCCGATGCGATAGGCGCTGCGGTTGTTTCCCGGAAGAAGCTGATGAAGGCGCCATCTCAGCTTATCCGGATAGAATTTATACCCTTCCGCTTCCGAATGAAATCCGAGCCGAGGATCGTTTTCCGTGAGTTGCAGCATGCGGCGCGTATTGGCCGCCTCCTTTCCGGCAATTCGGATCATTCTGTTGCGGACCTGATAGAATTCCAGAATGTTCTGCGCGGAATCGAACAGAATGTCCAGAGCCTCCGCAAGTCCGATGTCAAGCAGACGGTCCCGGTTTCCGGCAAAGCTTCTCCGCAAGGCGGAAAAGCGCACCGCACCGCGATGCCAGAGACGGGAGAGTTTTTTCATCTGCATGATCGCATCCTTCATCGGGATTTCCATCAGAGCTTCCACGATGTCGTCACCGTTAATTTCCGGTTCCAGCAGCCATGTGGGAGTCAGCCCGCGGTTCTGCACCTGGAAATGGAGAGGCCAGGAGATGCCGTCGGTGACAGGTCCGTAATACTGGAACATGTTCGATGCCGGATAATGTCTGTAGGCTTCTCCGAAAATCTGCCAGATTCCGGCGACCCGCGCGGCATGTTTTCCCCACTCGAAACGGGCCAGGCGGAGGAGGAAATTTTCTTCCGTATCGTCGAACGGTTCGAATGCCAGTGCTCCGGCCGCTTCGTTCATCAGTCCCGGATAATTCCCGAAATACCAGCATTGCATCACGCTTGAAACCTTCAGTTTTCTGAGGGCGCGGTATTTCCGGTAAAGCAGACCGGGAACCGGGACAAACGGAACGCTTGCGACCTCATGGGAACATCCCACCTGAATTTTAGCGGAGACCGGCACACCCCATCGTTCCGCCGTTTGGGCAAAACGGATGAAATTCTCGCTCGGCTGATCCATGGAAAGCCAGTAGTCGCCGACCCGCCGGCGTTTTCCGTTCTGCACGATTTCGCCGCCGGAATCGCAGTTCAGCTGCACGATCACGCGTTCGGGAACCCCTTCGAGAAGTTGAAGAATACGTTCGTCAAGTTCCTGCGCCTCAGGAAGATAGAGCCAGGATACAAGTTCCGCGTCCGGAGCGGCCGCATCCATTCCTCTGCGCATGGCACGCCATGTGCGGTGAAGAATCTCCTTCCATGGAAGACGGGAGCACCGGGGACACTCCGCGGGATCGGCGCTGGCACAGGTGGTCAGCCCCTCTCCGAGCGTGATGTTCAGAATCCCCCCGAGATGCTCGACCGAGGCAAAAAGATTCCGGCAACTCTCCTCCAGATACGCCTCCGCCTCTGGGGAACTGGGACAGAAACAGGCGCGGCCGAAACGTTCCACGCCTTTGAAAAGAGGATGATCCCGATAAAGAGGATCGTCGAGCGGAAAGGCAACGGGTTCGTTCATCTGGAGAAAGATGCGGATTCCGTAATGCCGGCAGCGTTCCACGATCCGCCGCAGTTTGGCAATTCTCCGAAGAGCGTCGGGGGCGGGCGGCCCGGTGAACCGGGTTCCGCAGAGTTTGCGGAGTTCCGCACTGATCCACAGCACGTTGATTCCGGAGGCGGCCAGACGGTCCAGATAGGGTTCCGGATAATAATCCTCATCGTCCAGCAGTTCATCCCGAGCGGCGGGAGGACGGTTGATGGGAGAAAAGTAACAGCGCGAGATCCGGTTTTTCAGCCACGGGGAGCGGCGGATTTTCCGTTCCGGCAACCGCGGGGAGGGACTGCTCTCCCACATCCGGATCAGCGCGTAGATCCCGCGCCGGATTCCTTCCGGCCCGGCTCCTGTGATTTGTGCGGAAGCGGGTGTTGTTTCCAGTTCGTAGGTTTCCGGAATCCACTGCCGCCGGGAAAGGCGCAAAGTCACCGGGAAGCGGAATGGAATCGCCTCCTTCATGAAGCGCCGCAGGGATTGAATCGCAGTTTGAAGCAACTCGGAATCGTGAAACCGGCAACAACGGATTTCCGGTTCCAGACAAACACTGGATGGTAGCCAGGAAATATGAAAAATCCTAGACTTCCTGAGTTCATCCTTGAAGTGCCATTCCTGTGGTTGCAGAAGCAGTTTGTTCACGATCTTCGTCTTCCTTATACAATGAAGTCTGCCAAGAATTCATCGGACCCCCGCGTAGATAGGATGAATTTGCTGAAAATAGCAGTGATATCATACGCCGTGGATCAGGCATTTCCAGGCTGTTGCAGCAGTTTGCGCACTTCTGGCCCCAGTCTGTCCGCCATTTTCTGGTACCCTTCCGGATTGGGATGGATTCCATCCCGCAGATGTCTGGTTTTTCCGGACTGATCTTTGAACTCAGAAGTCAGGTCAAGATAAACAATCTTTCCGCCATCAGCGGATTTCCGGATAAGGAGGTTCACTTTCTCGGCTGATCCGTTCCGATCCCAGGAATACGGGAGAATTCCAAGCAGCAGAATTCTGGCAGTCGGCTGTTGTTTCAATATTTCTTTATTCAGGTTTACAATGCCGGCTGCTACAGATGCGGGATCTTCATTTCGGATCAGGTTGTTGACTCCGATCAGCACAACCACAACCTTTGCGGTATATCCGGATAATTGTCTGCCTTCCGTAATTCTCCACAACAGGTGCTCCACCCGGTCTCCAGAAATAGAAAGATTTTCCGGTTTGAAATCCTGAAAATCATGATTCCAGATTTCAAGCCCACCAGGATTGTTCGGCTCGGATGCGCTCCAGTTCCAGCCGTGGAAAATAGAATCCCCAAGAAAGACTGCGGGAATAGTTGTCCCTTTCCAGGTTTCCACTTTTGGTGTATAAACAGTTGCCCATTGATTTTTCTTTTCCGCTTTCATCGGATCTGCGTAAAGATGTGCAAGAACTCCGCCGGTCAGACACAGAATCACAATCATGTTCAGTCTCATAAAAAATCTCCTTTTTTGGGGGTTATTTGACTCTTGCATTCCATCGGGATTTGCTGCCGAAATAAAGTAAGCGGCAACGGCTGCCTTCCACAGTGTATTCAAATACAGAATTCTGCGGTGTCAGTTCCGCGATTTGTTTTCGGGAAATACAATCAAATACAGCCGAGGGAACATTCAGATTCCGGAATACAATCCTTCCCCGCTGCGGAGTGGATGACTGGTAGGCTCGGATCGCAATCAGTCCCTCATTTCCATTTTGGCGGGCAGTCAGCTGCATAGCCTGATTGTCCACCGAGATTTCCGAGGTGATCTCTCCGTTGACCACAAGATCTTCAAAAGGCAGAATATGATTCAGGCCCTGAATGACATATTTCATGCGGAGCGGTTCGGCATATTGGTAGTGAAACCAGCAGATTCCCTGGGCGCCATACACGGCGGCTTCATAAATCAGTTCCGAGAGTTGTTCTGCTTTCATGTGAAAATCCGGACACCCGACTGTCTGTCCGAAAGTAAAGGTTGGATACCAGTTCTTTTTGCGATCACCCCATTTTTGATAAATTTCTTCAAAATGCCGCCGGACTACATCCGGAGTGTAATACAGTCCCAGTTCAAAAAAATCAATGCAATCCAGCAGGTGCGCACGAGGTTTGCACCATTCCGCAATCAGAAAGTCTTTTCGGGGAGAGGAGGACGGATATGCGACAGAAGCCGCCTTCACCGGATCTGTCAGATCACGAATGAAACGAGTGTGGATATGAGATTTGTATTCATCCCAGAAATTCATGAATCCCGCATCGGTTCCATCCAGGAATTTTTTACGGGCATCGCAATTCGCATAAGGAGATTTCCGTTCTTTCGCAAAAATTTTGAATTCTTTCAGACAACGTTTGCAGAAACAGAGTTTGTCCCAGGTTTCCTTCGGCCAGAGTTCCAAATCCAAGGTCAGCCATGTGCATTGATATTTGCGGAACAGATAGGAGTTCTTGAGAAGTTCCGTGTGCGCCTTGAAAAAGGTCCCGCGGTATGTAGGGCAGAGAGAAGGATAGTTGTACTGATTGTAAGGGGCAGGCTTGCCGTCCGCGCCGACAGCGCGGGCATCCTTGTCCTTATCTGTCCAGTTCCATGCAGCAGGAGTGGCACTTGAGGAATTGGAGGAATAGTAGAGTTTTATTCCGGTTTGCTGCATCTCCCTGAACAGAAGATCGTAATAATCTTCTCTGGTTTGCGGATTGGTGCCGGAATAGAGTCCGGCATTTTTCCCTATTTGAACATTGACCGTGATGCGATTCATCCCCATGGCCGTATAATGTTTGAGCGTATCTTTCGGAAACAGGTGTTTGATTATCTTTGCATCCAGATAGAACATGTCATTGCAGAAAACTTTCGGCATTCTGTTTACTGAGCCGATTTTCAGCGTCCGGAAATGCAATTCATGATGCGGAAAGGCTTTCCCGTTTTCAGTCAGATAGTAACTTCCGGAAAACTCTTTTCCTTCCGGAATGCTGCATTCATAAAAGAAAATATAAACGGGAGAATCCCAGTGAATGACCAGAGGCAGTTCAAATCGATAGCGCTTCATCGTGCTGTTATTTCTGCGGACTGTGGTTACAGACGGTTTGATCAGTCCGGACTGCCGCCACTCTCCAGCATCAAAAATCAAGCCATTAAACTTGAGTCCGGGAGGCACTTCGATATACAGATCAAAAGCTTTTTCATGCCGCTCAATTAGGCGATGCACGGTTTTGCCCGGAGCGTTATGGCGCATATTCAAACCGATAAAAAAAGGATGATCCACGGCGATATTCAATGTTTTGCCGCGAACGCCTTCCGGATCAAAGATTCCCAGTGCATAGTATTTTTCATTTGGCATGTTACAGTGTTTAGCAATCATTTTTCCTGCGCATCTGAGTTCCAGAAAACGCATGTCTGCACTCTTTGTGGGTATATCACAGGAGAAATTGCGCAGTTCCCCTGGCATAACACGGAAGTGTGTGGAAGATGTCTCCCAGGCTCCACCGGATGTGTGTTTGACAAAAGAAACAGAGATATCCCGCGCCTCATATCCCGGATTTCGAATCTGTAAAGTGGTGCCATTGCCATCAAGGCGGATATTTTTTACCAGTGGAATATCACGGGTAAAGATAATTTTTCCAAAATCATCCGGGAATTGAAAATGTGCCTCCCGCAGAGCACTCCAGGCACTCAACTCACGTTGTCTTGCGGCATAATTCCCCCGGCAGACATTCATTCTCCATGTTTCTCCATTGAC
Organism: Lentisphaeria bacterium; assembly: GCA_003526375.1. GTDB lineage: Bacteria > Verrucomicrobiota > Lentisphaeria > Victivallales > UBA1829 > UBA11452. Next base: position 2,117 of record DPDG01000019.1, on the reverse strand, counting down.
TGGTGTCTTCCGTTTCAATGTCTGGAATGGAATCTTCATTGCAATTTCCCAGTTCTCAGAGGTGCATCGCACTTGAGCGGTGATATTGTGACTTTCCATAGGATGCAATTTCATCGGCCAATGACCATCGTTCCATGTTTCCGTAAAACAGCGGACTGCGCCATCCATTGTTGTAAAAATCTGATACTGGTGCTGAATGCCGGGCGGTTGCAGAAAAATTTCGCAGGATTCCTGCATACTGAAATGCACTTTATTGTCAGAGCGTACTTTATCCGCTCCGGGAAGCTGGCAAATAATATGCAGATAAATCGCTTCCGAGGTATAAAATATTTCTGCTTTTGTTTGATTCTGAGCTCGTGTATTCGTCGCGGGAACAAGAAAATCGCCGAGAACAGTACTGTTTTCCCATATTCCCGCATGAAAAAGCCCACTGTCCGTGATCGTTTTTTCATAAAGGGGAATTGCGGCAATCCGATTAGGGAAGTTTTCCGCCTGGGGAACCTTCCGGATGGCAATATCAGCGAACCAGCAGGTCCCCGCATTGTCGAAAGCAAGAGAAAGAGAGACATCCGCCCATGCTGCTGATTCCGGGGCAATACATTCCTGCATGGTAATTCGCTCCCAGTCCCTTGACCCCTGCACATTCCGGATGGTCATATCCCAGACTTTTTTCCCTTTGTATTCCTTCCATAAGGGTTTTCCAGACTTGTCCAGCCATAAAATCTGAAAGGATGCCGCAGTCAGCCATCTGGGAAAATCTGTTTTAAGGAAATAGGAGACGTTATAAGCATTTCCTGCTTCCACTTTGATTCTTTGAGAGAGTCCCTTCTTTGTTCCCTTCAAACGGAATGAATTGCCTTTCGGGGGGCGGCAGTCTGAATCAATTCCTGATCCGGGATCCATTTTTCCTGACCAATATTCCGGAGTCCCGTTTGTTCTCACTTGTAAAAAGTCCCCGTTGCGAATCAGATTTTCTTCCGCCGGAAGAGAGAGAGAGGCCCAAAAGAACAAGCAAAGGAAAATATATCGTTTCATTTTACAGGCTCCTTTTCTTTTTGTTGGTTTTGTCAAACACTTCCTCTTTCTCATGGAGCGTGTTTGAGCTCGTTTTGTTGTTATTTGAACGGGAGCCGACCGATGGAATCGGTTCTCCCCCGATTGAACTGCGAATTACGCAGAGTTATCCATAGTGGCTGCTCCGGTGAGAATGGGTCGTCCAACTCGTCGGAGCCGGAACGGGCACTGTGGATAACTCGGTGCCCGAATGAATACACCTCTGAATATCCGTTTCAACTTGTTCGTCATCTATGACTGTCCTCCGTCATTTTTGCCGTCATATTTTTCAGTTTAACTCAAACTGCCCCGTCATATTTCTTTCATATTCTTTCATGTCGAATTTGACACTACCTTTTTGTTATAGCTGGTTTTTGGGAAAACAAAATCATTGAATGAACCCGCAGGGTGAAAAAAGATCACCGGAGACAGTCAGTTGCTGGTATTTTAATCCGGTCAGAGATTCCACATGTCCGTCGACATAGAGGATATTGCAGGCATTGGAAGGGGAAATCGGTAAAGGATTCGGATACTGATAATAATGGAACATTCCCCGTCCATGCCGGAATCCCAGGGCAGAGGATCCTGCTGTATGCGCAACAACACGGTATCCATTATCGCCTGTCAAATATGCCATGGATGGCTGCGTCACATTTCTAATGGAATGCATCCGCCATGTATTGTCTGCGCGGCTTCCGCGGAGACGAGTGTTTCCGAGATAATGTGTATAATAGAAGCCTATGCTGCTGTTTTTTGCTGGCAGTTTTTCCGAAGGACAGATCAGCAAAGGATGCGGCTTGTCACTCCATTCGCCACGCAGATAATAAAATTCCAGAAACTCGCACCAGAGTCGCTCACGATTGCTGAAACAAGCTCCGTAAGCAGGCAGAATCCAGTCCTTGAAATCGTTCTGGTAGAGCATTTCCAGCATTCCCTGCTTTTTCAGGTTATTTACACAACTGATTTTTCTGGCCATTATGCGAGCGTTGTTCAATACAGGCAGAAGCATTCCCGCCAGAATTGCAATAATTGCAATCACGACAAGAAGCTCGATCAGTGTGAAT
>DPDG01000105.1 GCA_003526375.1 Lentisphaeria bacterium | reverse complement strand
CCTCAAACTTTCCTGTCTCAAGCGGCACGGGGATTAAATATACAATACTTTTATGACTTGTCAAATGAATTTCTCAAAAAAATATGATTTTTTCTGGCCCACTGACAGGAAACACGACCGAGAAGACGGAGAAAATTTATAAAACCACAACAGTAACCTGTCATAAAAGAGAAACGTCAACGTGACTGACAGGCAAAAGATGGATGGCCATACTGACAGTATAAAGAAAAATTTCGTTCCCTGAGTAACTCAGACAGTCCTTCAGCCTGAAAAAATCCGATTCGTATAGAGCCACTTATAAAAAACGTTTTTTTACTGAACTTTATTAGCATAAGCTGGGAAAATAGTTGAAAAGCGATATTTTTGTTGTATAATATGAATGTGGTTCATTAAGCAGGATCAATTGAATGGAGTTTATAACATGTTTAGAAGTATCATAAAGTATTCAATCTTCACTATGGCATTCTGTACGTTGTTTCTCTCTGCAGACGAGGTTGATGCATGGTTGGATGACAACGGAAAAGAAAAAGTAACCGTGGGAAAGACAAAAACGGAAATTCCCCCGGAGATTCAGGAAGAACTGCACAAGATGTTCCAGAAAGAGTCTCAGGAGACAGATAAAAACGTAAACATCCATGCGAACGTTCTGATCATCACCGGAAACGGGGGAAGCGGCAGCGGATTCAAGGCAAAAATCGGCGATCTTCCCATGATTGTAAGCAATGCGCATGTAATTCTGGGAATCCGGGACCCCGTCATCAAGGATCTGGAAGGACGGATTTATAAGCCGGAACGGATTTACGCCTCTAAAACACGGGATCTTGTACTCATTAAATATCTTTATGAGGACGGTAATGACAAGGGATTGTTGAATATTGTGCCGCTGTTCAACCGTTTCAAAAACGGAATGGCTGTCACAGCCTACGGTAACAGTCTTGGCGGCGGCGTCATCACGGAAACTCCCGGTACAATGATCGGCGCGGGTCCCGAACAAATTGAAGTGACCACAAAAATCGTTCCCGGAAACAGCGGAGGCCCGATCATCTGCAATGCAACCAAGGAAGTAATCGGTATTGCAACTTCAATGCAGATACTGCACCGGAGTGAAGAACTCACCGGCACCCGTTATGAATCCAACTGGCTCAAAGTCGCAATCCGCCGTTTTGCCGTCCGTATCGACAATCTGACACCGGAAGATCTGGAAGTGCTTTCCTTCAACGATTATAAGAAAGATCAGAAATCTTCTCTGGCAATAGAGACATTTTACCGGCGCGTCCGGAAAATTCTCAACTCTCCCAGCAGTATTCCTGCACAAAAAAGCAAACTGAAAGAACTCTGCTCCCGTTTTGTTCCCATTTTGGAGAAAATTGACGCATATCAATGGAAGAGTTCTTATTTGAAGAAGGAATATTCACGGAAAAGGGAAGAGATCAACTCATTTCTCAAAAGCATCAGGATAGAGGACGAACTGCTTGCCGCAAAAATACGTGAAATCTGGAGCACCGCAGAGGTAAAAGTCAAAAAAATTCATATCCGCGGCAAAACGGTGAGCTGTAAAAAATGCAATGGCTCCGGGCTTATCAAGGATGAAAAAGAGAACAGAGAATCCGAGCGTGGGTTCGGTAAACGCCTGGAAGTTACATTTTCCGGAAAGAAATGCCCCGTCTGCAACGGTACGCGCCGAATGAAAATATCCAATGACATTAACGGGGAACAATACATTCTTCAGGAAGAAACAAAAAACGCCCTCAGAAAGCTGATAGAACCGGATAAGAAGCCGTTTAACGGTTTCACCATCGGCGGAGCACTGGCAGATGAATACAAACGATTCGATTATTATACGCGAGAGCGCCTGCTGCAACGCAGTCCGACACCTTTCGGCGCACTCCTGGTCTATGAGGGAAATCATCAGATGAAAAGCGTGTCCCTGACACTCATGCGTTTTTCACTGGGACGCCTGACGCAGGTTCTCATAACGATTCCTGACGAAGAAAATAATTATCAACTTGCCAGACAGTATGTTGAAGAAAACTTCTCAAATGAAAATGCTCATTATTCCGTCTTCATTTCACGGGACGACGGCAAGATTTTCATCAACTGCAACCACAAGGCACTGCCAATTCTCCTTAAACTCCCCGGTCCGTCAAACCGTGGGCTGGCACTCTGAAAAATCAATATCTCAGAAAAGGCATTTCGGAAACAACTGAAAAACAGGCATGGAGATGAATTTTTCTCCATGCCTGTTTTTCAGATCCGGAATATCATTGCTTCGACTCCAGGACATCGACAATCAGACCGGAAAACAGATCGGCGGTTTTGTCTACAATCGGAATATTCGACGCCTCACGCTTAAGCTCGTCCAAAGTCTTTTTATGAACCTTCGCCTCGGGCGTCCTGACTCCTTTTTTGCGAATCAGACGCAAAACCGCACTGGAATCCCTGGACATCTGTTTCAGGCAGTTCGTCAGGAGATCTTTTTCCTTGATCACGGATTGATAGGCAATATCGCCGTAATCCTCGTCAAATGCAACGGTCAGGGTGGAATATTCCAGCTTCAGCGGAACGCCTTCCGTCATAAGATCGGGAATGCTGAAAAGATTCGTATTCTCACGGACATCCTTCACCAATTTTTCCCAGAGAAGATCCGGAGAGAAACGTTCCGACAGCGGCATGACCGTATCATTTTTCGTATCAGCCAGCAACTCTTCCGCGGAAAGCATATCCTCCTCTTCCGGTTCGTCCTCGGACTCGTCCTCGGGCTCCTCCTCTTTCAGTTCAACAGCAGCCGAAATCGACGGAACAGCAACCGGTTTCTCATCAGCCGGAGGTGCAGACGGCGGAGACACGGCTTTTTTTTCCTCTCCCGCCTGGGGAGCCGTTTCCTTTTCAGGGACCGGCTCAGGCTGAATCTGAGGGGGAACCGGCTGGGACTGTGTCATCTGTCTGACTTCTTCCACAGGTTTTTCCATAACCGGAACAGGTTTTTCCATCTGCGGGACCGACGCGGCGGGTACAGCCGGTGCCGGTGTCTGCCGGACTTGCGGTTGCGGAGAGGTTTGGGCAACCTGCGGATGCGGTATCTGAGACGGGACCGGTTGAGACGGCGAAGTTACAGGTATCTGCACGGGAGGTGCGGTTTGGGCAACCTGCGGATGGACGGCAGGTGCGGTCTGTGCCACAGGCATCTGAGCCAGAGACGGAACTTTCGCCAGAACATCCAGCTCTCCGTTACGGCGGATCTGATTCAGACGGACCAGAAGATCCTCAATTCTGACCGCATGGGCGGAACGCATTGATTTGAGCATGATCGTCTCAATGAAAATCTGTTTGTTGATCGCTTCGCGCAAAAGATAGGACGATGCGGAAAGTTGTTCCAGCAGAGTCTGCACCATATTCACATTACGGTCCGTGGCAAGTTTCTGGTAAATCAGGATTTTTTCCGGATTCTCGTCCAGCACCGACTGCGGGTTCGGCAGGATGATTGAAAGCATGATGCCGCGCAGCCATGCAAGCACCTCCTCGAAAAGCGTTTCAAGGTTTTTCCCCTGTTCCGCAAACTTGTGAATCGAAAGAATCGCTGCGGCACGGTCATTGTTGAGAATCGAATTCAGGAGTTCCTCCATCTCCTCCGGCGCGGTCAATCCGAACAGGGAAAGCGCCTGCGCCTCGGAAATTTCCTCATTTCCCGCATTGGTACCGAAAAAGGAAACGAGCTGATCCAGCAGCGACTGCGCATCACGCATGCCGCCGTCCGCCGCACGCGCAATCACATTGATCGCGGAAGGTGAAATATTGATCTTCTCCTCATGGGCAATATAGGAAAGACGCTGAGCGATCAGCTCCGAAGGAATCCTGCGCAGATCGAAACGCTGACAGCGCGAAATCACGGTCGGAAGCACCTTGTTGACTTCGGTTGTGGCGAAGATGAATTTTGCATGGGCAGGCGGTTCTTCAATCGTCTTGAGCAAAGCGTTCCATGCGCTCTTGGAAAGCATGTGCACTTCGTCAATGATGTAAATCTTGTATTTGGACGCAATGGGAAGATGAAGCACGTCTTCACAGATTTCACGTGCCTTGTCCACCTGCGTATGGGTCGCGGCGTCGATTTCAATGATATCCACATTCGTTTCGTCCGCGATGGATTTGCAGGAGGAACATTCGCAGCAGGGCTCGCCGTCAACAGGACGTTTGCAGTTGAGCGCCTTGGCGAAAATTCGCGCCGATGTGGTTTTGCCGATTCCGCGCGGCCCCACAAACAGATATGCATGTGCAATATGCCCTGTCCGGATGGCATTTTTCAATGTTCGTGCGATATGCTCCTGTCCGACCATGTCGGAAAATCTCTGCGGACGCCATTTTCTGGCTGTTACCTGATACGCCATTTTCGATTACCTGTCAAAAAAATTCATATTCAAATTCAAAAATCCGAGTCTTCCGCCATCATGCTTTTCAGGACTCCGGGCTCCGCCAGAACCGAAAGCTTCTGAATCAGCTTTTCCGTAAACAGGAATTTAAGGCGGACATTGTTTCCGTCTGTCTTGATCGACGCCGACTGATTGAAACTCTGCGCCAGATCGGGGTCCATATTGTTGATGAACATTCCGGCTCCGAGCTGCAACTGCTGCGCCATCATCATGGTCTGTTTTGCCGCATCGGCATTGACACAGGCGACATTGATACTGAGAAGAAGATCGGAATCTGCCTTGCCCGCTGTTTCAACCATATAAGAAATCAGCTCAACCGGCGCCGCCACGGGATTGGCTTTCTTCAGTTCAGCGGAAAGCACCATGAATCCATTGAAAATCGTTTTGGAACCGGTATCGGCAAGAAGCTGATTGAGTTTCGGAGAAAGCCCTTTCTTCGCAGAGAAATAAGTCTTCATGCCTGTCCCGGTGGAAAACAGCATCAGATTATCCGCAAGGAATGCAAACTCAACCCCGTTGTCCATGCGATAAAACGTATTGCCTCCATATTTTACCGGAACCGCCTGTTTGCTCTGAATCAGCGCCGTCTTCATCTCTGCGGCATCCGGCAGTTGAATCAGCACATTGAGGCTGTCCGGCGTCAAGTCAGGAGAAGTGACCAGCATATACTGACCGAACTTGCGATCCGGGGACTTTGCCCTGATATTCTTTTCAAATGCCTTGACAAAAAAAGTATTTGCGAAATATTTTTGAAAAAGCGGCAGGCTGTAAAGTTTAGCCGTGTCGATGCCAAGCGCAAATGTCGTGTCGGCAGGCACGTTTCTGAACAGCTCCGTTTTATTCTGAGCGGAAAGCGCCGCCGCCAGAAAAACAAGGCAGAGAACGGTAAAAAGTTTCTTCATGATTCTGTTTCCTTATTCGTTGTCGGTTTCCTCTTTCGGGGCAATGAAAAACGGGTTTCCTTCGGGATCATGCAGACGGTAAACCGTAAACCCGACCTGGTCCGTCGGAATTTTCTTCGGGACATACCCATAAGACGCCAGAATGTCCATCAGACTGTCCGGATCATCGGTTTTGTAAATCCATGAAATACGCCCGCCGTTCCGGGAAGTGTCCAGAACTTCGGACTTCTCAAGGAAAAGGGAAGACTGTGAATCCAGCCTGAACTCCACCCAGAAACTGCTGTCCATGACAGGCGCGCCGAGACCGAGCACATCTCTGTAGAAGGCTCTGCACAGATCAAGGTTCGAAACCTGAATCACGACTCCGAAAAGAGAATTTTCCATATTTGAAAGTTCCATTGTTTTAACAAACCAGTAGAGGAGTAAATAGAACACCGCATTGCAGAAAAATCAAACTCCGAAACGAATTATTTTTCGAGACTCCGCTTGAAGTCTCGATGATTTCATGGAATATTAATGAACAAATCTTCAAATCAGCATGGAGACGGCTGGACATGCGTTTTTTAAGACTCGGAAATCTCGGTATGCGCGGCGTCGCAGGAACCGGACTGACACCGCATAACGTCATTGCTTATGCGTCGGCGGTCGGCACGTATTTCAACGGCGGACGCATCGCCGTGGGCATGGATACCAGAATCTCCTCGAAAACGCTCCGCAATGCGGCGGTTTCCGGCCTGCTCGGCTGCGGCGCGGAAGTCATCGATGCGGGAATCTGCCCCGCTCCGATGCTTCATCATCTGGTCCGGCGGGGAAAGCTCGACGGCGCAATTCTGATCGGAGCGGGACATCATCAGGCTGGCTGGAACGCAGTCGCGCCGCTCTCTTCCCGCGGCTCCTATTTCAGCAATCTCCAGACGCAGGAGCTGCTCGGCATTTATCACAGCGGAATCTACCGCACGGTACCATGGAACGCAGTCGGTAAAATCAGGCCATGCCCGCAGGGGCTTGTCGGCTCCTATCTTGACCTGCTCAGCTCTCTGGTCGATGCGGAAAAGATCGCCTCGCTCCGTTTCAAGGTCATAGCGGACTTCTGCAACGGGTCCGGTTCGACAATCGCGGAGGCATTCGCAAAACGTTTCGGCGTGGAGATGGTCCCGATCAACAATATTCTCTCCGGCGTCCTGCCGCATGATCCTGAACCGCGCCCACGGACCGCAATGCAGGTGCAGTCGCTGATCAAAGTTCTGAATGCAGATATCGGATTTGTATTCAACAGCGATATGAGCCGCGCATCCGTCGTGACGGATTCCGGCGAAACGCTCTCCGAAGAATACAGTTTCCCGATTGTCGCCGACCATGTATTGCAGCGTGCGGGAAAAGGCGCAGGGGTCGTCAGCAACTGCTGTACCACGCGGACACTGGACGACATCGTCCGTATGCGCGGGGGAGTGCTCCACAAAGGCAAGGTCGGGCAGGCGCACACGATCGACAAAATGTTTGAAACCGGCTCCGTTCTTGCCGGCGACGGCTCCGGCAGCATCGCCCTTGCACGCGGCGTACCCGGATTCGACAGTTTTCTCCTGATGGCTCTGGTTCTGGAATCCATGGCGTTCAGCGGCGAGAGTTCCTCGCAGATCGCCGCAAGGCTTCCCCGTTATTACATCATCAAACGCGCGGTTCCATGCTCCTCATCCCACGCCTATTCCATTCTGCGGAGTCTGCGCGGACGCCTTTTTCCCGATGCGGAGTTCAGCGAAGAGGATGGACTGCGGTTCGACTGGAAAGACGGCTGGGTTCATCTGCGCGCCTCCATGACCGAGCCCATCGTCAGGATGATCGTGGAATGGAAAGGGCGTGAAAAAGCCGAGGAACATGCGGCAAAAGTCTATTCGATCATAGAAAGAGTGGTTGCATCATGAAAGGGACATTCAGGCGCTTGAAAATCGGAGTAAGCGGCGTCCGCGGCGTGGTCGGGGAAAGTCTTTCCCCGGTTCTCGTCGCCGATTTCGCGGCGGCATTCGGCGAATTCGCGGGCGGCGGACGTGTCCTCGTCGGACGCGATACGCGAAGTTCCGGCGAGATGTATGAAAATGCGGTCGCCGCGGGACTGCTCTCCGTCGGAATCCAGCCGGTTTTAACTGGGATTCTGCCGACGCCGAGCCTTCAGGTCGCAGTCCGCGAGACCTCCGCATCCGGTGCAATCGCCATTACCGCCAGCCACAACGGCAATGAATGGAACGCGCTCAAATTCATCGGAGCGGACGGACTGTTCCTCAACCAGATCGCAAACGACGAGCTGCTCGACATCTACAACCAGCCGGATTCAAACTATGTGCCGGAAAACCGCATCCGGACGGAGAAGTTGATGTATGATGCGTTCCGCATACACCAGGAAAAAATACTGCGCTCCGTAGACACGGACGCAATCCGGAAAAAACATTTCAGAGTCGCGGTGGACTGTTGCAACGGTGTCGGCGCGCTTTATTCGCGTAAATTCCTGGAGGCATTCGGATGTGAGGTCATAAGCATTTTCGACACCTGTGGAAACGGTTTCGAGCGTCCGCCGGAACCCGTTCCCGCAAATCTCGGCGCGTTGTCGGAATGCGTGAAAAAGCATCATTGTGCGGTCGGGTTTGCGCAGGACCCCGACGGCGACCGCATTTCACTGGTTTCCGGAAGCGGCGCCATTCCCGGAGTGCAGAACTCGGCGGCGCTGATTGCGGGGCATCTGATCCGGAACAACCGGTCCGGAACCGTTGTCCTGAATATCCAGACGACAACAGCTATCGAACAGATTGCCGGAGAATGCGGAGTGGAAGTGCTTTACTGCCCGGTCGGAGAGGTCAATGTGACGGACGCGATGAACGCCTCCGGCGCGTTTCTCGGCATCGAAGGCAGCAGCGGCGGCATCATTTATCCGAAAATCAGCATGTGCCGTGACAGTTACGCGGCGATGGCTGTTGTTCTGGAAATGCTCGCCCAGCGCGGCATGACGATCGACTCCATGCTCGAAACCCTGCCGTGTCTCTCATCCGTTTCCGTGAAGGTGCTCTGCCCGTCCGCACAGGCGGGAGTCAATGCCCTGCGCGAGATACGGAGCCGTTATCTGGACAGGAACCCGATTGTCGTGGACGGTGTGCGAATCGACATGGGCGGCGGGGCATGGGTGCTCCTGCGCCGCTCGAATACGGAGCCGGTCATCCGGATTCTTGCGGAGTCCTCCGAGGAATCCACAGCGGAAAGACTGGCGCGGGATTTTGAAAAAGAATTGCAGGGATTGCTGAAAAAATGATCGCGGAACCTTGAAAAGAAGCGGATTTATGATAGTGTTCCGTCTCGACTGGATCATTTACCATTTGGAGTTTGGATTATGCGTGAAGAAAACATGACGAAAACAATCATTCTCGGCGATCTGCTTTCCGCCGGCCGGATCGTGATCTTTAACGGGCGCCGCACTAAAGCGGAGGTTCTCAATGCGCTGATTGACCGGATCGCAAAAGAGGGTGATTACGGCGACCGCGATGATCTGGAATGGGCGATTTTCCATCGGGAAAGCCTGATGAGCACCGGAATCGGAAACGGAATCGCGACTCCGCATATCATTCTCCAGAACGGCGACAAGACCTGCATGGCGCTCGGCATCTGCAAAGACGGCATTGCGGATTATGACTCTCTGGACTCCAAACCTGTCAGAATCGTTTTCATGATTATCGCCGGGAAAAATCAGAAATTGACGCACCTGAAAGTCCTGGCGGCGATCAGCTCCCTGTTTTTCGACGGTCGTCTCAAAGCCGCTTTCCTTGCAGCCAATGATCCGCAGACCTGCCTTGAGATTCTCGCCCGCGCGGAAAAGTGAACGTCACGGGATCGCCCGGACAGCCGTTCCTTCCCGCAGACGCCTGCCGGTATTTCACAAAAAATACCGCCCCGGCAGGAAATAAGGGAATTCCTATATAGCAGGAAACAGTTTTAGCAAACAGTGCGGAGGTTGTGAAAACTGATTGGAAATGATGGGAAGAAGAGTGGGGAAACGGTTTTCGCAGATTATGCGTGGCTGGAAGGAACAAAGCCAATATCAGTATTGATGATACGGGTCGGGAATTTTATTGTTATAGAAAAATGGCCCCCCTTGTTTTATACTGTAAGCGGCAATTCGTGTTTTACAAGGGTGGGATGGACATTTTGCCGGATTTTATGGAATGGTCCGGATTGTTCCGGGCATGAGGGAATTACTGTTTGGCGCCGATGCCGGAGGCTCCGGCAGAGACATCAAGGCTGCTGATGGGGCTGTAACGGGCACACCTTCGGATGCCGGCTCGCGGACGACTGGCCGGAAACTTATGTCGGGTTCACCGCCTGCGAAGGGCGCAACCGGTTCTATGACTTCACGCTGGTCTGCGGAGAAAACCGGACGCCCGTCATGGAAGAACGTGTCTCGGACTGAATCTTTTCGGCAGGCAATCCGGCGCCGGCAGATAATCCGGGACATATCGGAAACCTCATGGTGCGTTTCCGCAAATATCCATGAGGCTTTCCCGATCCGGAATCTCAATCCGCCGGCGCAGATTCAATCAGTTCCGCAAGCCGCGAACGCCATACATAGAGATGCTGCGGATCATTCGCATAATTCTTTAAATCCGCAACCAGCTCCTTCGGCACTTTGAGTGCCGCACGGGTATTTGCCGCCCATTGACTTTTCGGATCAGCCTTTGAGAGTTTTTCCTCCAGGATTTTCACATAAGCATAATCTTCAAGCCCGTCACGAAAGTTTTCCAGACGGATTGATGCAAGCGGTGTTCCATCCGGCCCCGGATAAGTCCAGTTGCCGTCCCCGTTGCGTCCCGGATGACTATGCGCATTCCAGTCTGTATAAGGGCCGGCGGTAATTGGAAATGTATGCCAGATGGCGGTTTGATAGTAGAGAAAACCATCCGGGCGATATTTTGCCGTCATCGCTCCCATCAGAAGACGAATATCAAGTCCCGGCGATTCAACAAAATTATTGGCATACGGCTGAACTGGAAAATTGCAAATATACCACCAGACCTGCTTTCCGGCTTTACGTGCAAGCAATGCCTGTTTCATGTCATATTTATCAGTTTTTGGGCAAAACCAGTCATAGGAATTCAACCGTCCATCCATGCCATACGTATTATCATAAGCCGTAGTGAAAAACGGCACATCCGGAAATTCCCGTTTCAAAATTGCAGCGGCACGATTTGCTTTTGCAAAATTTTTCGGCTCCACTTCATCGCAACCGTAAATATACGCATGACTTAACAGGCCAAGTTTTCCGGCTTTCTCATAACGCGGGCGAATGATATTGATGAAATCTCTCATCCCGTAATTACGGTCGGGATCATTCGTAACAGACTGCCAGAAATTGCCAAGATTGAAGGAAACAAGTTTACCCCGTTTTTTTTGTTCAAAGGCAGCATTCAGAATATCATCATAATTCATATAGTCACTGCCATAATTGTAAAGGGAATCAAATTTAAGATAGTATTCAGAAAGCATTTCATTCCATTCGTTTTTATGCCGTTTCCATGCATGAACCGGTGCGGACTCCTTACTGCGCTCCAACGAATCATAACGGGGATCACAGGAAGGACGGCTGAATCTCGGACAGAATGTAATCGCAAGCGGCAACGGCTCCTTGTCCGGCAATACGAAGTTATAGACACGAATAGAAACAGGTATAGAAGCTATTGTTTTATTATCTACTGTAATTCCGGCATTTCCGATATAGACGCCGGGCTTCTGGTTCGCCGGAATACTTACCTTGACCCAAAACGGTTGCGCCTTGTTTGCCTTGACATCCACTTTCGGTAAAAATGACAGTAAGGGATCTGGCCAGTAACCAACATGTTCCGAACCAGAAGCAGGCGCAAATGTCGTCTCAACAAAACCAACAGGCACGACTGACAGAGCAGAAGCAGGAAGCGTTCCGGCAGTACCACGAAACGTTCCAAGCGTTATTCCTACCTTTTTACAGTCATATTCCAAAGGCAATACAACAAGTTGGAAAGCCTCTTTCTCATTACGTGCAGCCTGAAGTGCAATCACAGGAGGAAGCGGTTCAAAAACAGGAACTTCAGGCAAAACTTTCAATGTGGATGAAGCATAGCCGACCAGAATTCTTTCATCACCTGAGTGTTTCATCTTTGAGTTTTGCATCACTTTGGCAACCGCCTGAATACTACGCCACTCCAGAATATCCTTTTTCACGACTCCAGCTAAGAATGCATTAAAGTCTCCAGAATAGAGACGCTCCTTGAAAATTTTAAGCGCGTTTATCAAATATGCAACACCTCCCGGCGGAAATCTGTCATCATCAAGTCTCAATTCGGCAATCTTCTTTTCCAGTTGATTGAGCCGGAATCCAAATTTTTTCCGCTGCTGTTGCCTGATTTTTTGCTTGAAAGCCTGACAAATCGTCGGAACCGGATCACCCGGTTCCAACAGTGTAATATTATCAATATAGAATTGCATTCCATCCCTTGGATTTTCCGTGAATAAATGCAGGACAGAAATATCCGCAAAATCAATTTTTTTTTCAATTTTTCCCGGATGCAATGTCTGGACTATGACTCGAGCAGCAAAAGGAGGAATCTTCATGGACTGCAGTTTTACCCCTTTCCGAAGCGGTGTCTTTGAGTCTGTTATCCAAAATCCGATTCGGGCTTCCTCCGGAGTGTTATTATAAACAGTTACTGCCAGACGATCATGTTTTCTCCAATCTCTTGTCGGGATCATGCGTGTTTCAAATGCGGGCCAGACAGGCTTTGCACCATCCCATTTTGGTGCAGTAAAAAGTAGAGACTGCTTCCCTTCTATCGGAAAATCCTTTGATAACATTACTTTATCAGATGAGGAATTGCTTCTCCATCCGTCAAGTGACTTCTCAAAGTCATAGATATTCTCTGCCGCGACAATCGGCAAGATAATGATTCCAGCCAACGCCGGAACAGCGTTTCTGATCAAGTAATTCATTCGGCATTCCTCCGTTTTCTTATTCAGCACTGAAGTTGTGATTCCGTCCCCAGAGGCCAATAGTAATATCGTGCTCTCCATGAGCTGCATATTCCCGCCGGCATAACTCCCGGAACTTCACAGGATCGGAAATTGACTCGACATGGCCGTCAAGCAATAAAAAGTTCCCATTGCCGCCATGTTGCCCGAGATGGAAAAATGAACTCCCGCCAGCACTGCTGTCATCACGGGAACTGGTCACTCTGCCGGTAACGTGCATTGTCCCCCACTTACCCTGATCATGACTTGGATTGAGTTCTTTCCACCTGCTGTAGGTATCTCCATTGGTAATGAAGGAAGAAGGATATTTTACCCGTTGCGTCGCCCAATAAGCATCACTGTTTTTATAGAGTCTGGATGAAAAAATAAGAAGAAGAGGAACCGGAACTTGTTTGTGACGTGAACCATAGGCCGCATATCGCAAATAATTATTGTAGAAGGTGGCCTTCGTAAATTTATGCACTTTATTGGCAGGACAAAGTGCCTCATTCGGGCCTTCCACCATGTATCCCTGATTCACAAGAGCTGCAAGCCAGTTGACATTAAATTCATAATCGACGATCAAAATACTGTTCCAATCTCCGATATAAGCATGTTGTGCCAACCCGCATTGTTTCAGATTGTTTACGCAGGCAGCCGATTTCGCTTTAGCGCGGGCCATATTCAACGCCGGAAGAAGCATCGCCGCAAGTATCGCGATGATCGCTATTACGATTAAGAGCTCTATAAGAGTAAAACTCGTGACTTTGCGGGTGCAGGAACAGGTTTCCCGTTGGAATTTTCTGTTCACGGAAGGAAAAAACAACTTTTTTTGCCGGATGCCCATAGGCTTCTCCTCTTTTTTATGGTTCTTATATTTCTGATAACAAACAAAGTCTGTCCGTATCGACTTTTTCATGCCCGCCCTCCGCGCCGAATCCGTTTCCCGCCCGCGCCAGAGTTTTCTTGATGACCAGAGACGCAGGGACTTTCACAACGCTGTTATGCTCCGTCTTTCCGTTTTCATGGTAATCCAGCAGGGTATTCAACGCCTTGTAGCCGATGAAATAAAACGGAAGGCTGATCGTTGTCAGCTCGTCATTGTCCGAAAGCCCCGGAAGCGCATCGGAACCAATCAGGGAAATATCCTCCGAAACCCGGATTCCAAGTTCACGCAAAGCCCTCATCACAAGATTTGCACAATCGTCGTTATGGCACCAATAGACCGTCGGCAGAGTATTGTTCTTCAGTTTCTCCTGAAGAGAACGGTAAACGGAACGGTAACTCGTCGCATTATAACAGTGGCAGTCCGGGTTGCAGTGAAAGCCGTATTCCTCCAGATGCCGCCGAATCAGTTCCGGCTGTCGGAGTCCGGCATAAAAGAAATAATGATCCTGACCGTAATCCTCAAAGGATTTCGTATGGAGAACAAATCCGACCTCCCGATGGTTCATGGCGCGGAGACGATCGACAAGCGCCTGAACAGCCGGAATGGGGTCCCACACCACGGTGCCGACATTCCGGAAATGCGAATAGGCGGAAATCATCACCTGCGGCAGCTTCTCGAACTTCATCAGGCGTTCCAGAGGCCGGTCCGGGAACACGCCGCGATCACCGATATGAATCACGCCGATCAGACGTTTTGCCAGCTCCTCGATAAAACCGTCAATCTCGGCATAGGATGCGTCAAAGTCCGGAAGCTGGATCATGATCGTGGAGATGTTTCTTTCCGCGGCGCTGTCGATGATGCCCTTGATGTAATAGATCGGGCGCCCGCTGCTCAGCTCGAACAGGGAGGAAAACTGACGCGGAACAATGATCCCGATATTCGGGAACGGGGCAAGCTGCTTCCTTGGCAGAGATTCCGCAACCCGCAGAATGTTCGGAGATTCCCGCTCGATGACCCCCTTGCTCAAAAGATCGCCGTAAGTTTTTGCAACCGTTTTCCTGTGAACCCCCAGCAGCTCGGACAACTTCCGGATGGAAGGCAGACGGGAATCCGTCCGGGAGGTCATGCCCTGGAACAGCCGCAGCAGCTCTTCCTCCAGCTGGACAAACAGCAATTCCGGCTTTCCGTGATCCAGCCTGATCTCCGAGTAGTCCAATTTCTTTTTCATCTGACAAGATATTTCTTTACTGGTTTTGATTCCATTTTCGTTGTTAATTATACGGAAAAATCCGGAAAATGCAATATGCGGAGAAAGAAAATATGAATTTTTGTTCCCGTTTCGGTACACTGGAGGATACCATATTCAGAAGAACATCCGTCCTGCGGAATATGCGGGCTCAGGATTTTCAGCCGCAGCAAGTGAAATGGCATTCCCGCACGGAAATGCGGGAAAGAAAACCGTTATTTGCCGGACTTCTCACGGCGCAGACGATCCCAGTAGGCAAGGCGCCTGATCAGTTCGCGCTCGAATCCGCGCTCCGGCGGATTGTAGAACCTGCGGCGCGGCATTTTTTCAGGGAAATAATTCTGTCCGGAAAAACCTTCCGGCGTGTCGTGGTCATACTGATACCCTTTGCCGTAGCCGATCTCCTTCATCAGCTTCGTCGGCGCATTCAGAATATGCGGCGGCGGACTCAGCGTGCCGAACTCCTTCGCTGCTTTCCGCGCTTTGCCCCATGCAACATCGGCACTGTTCGATTTCGGAGCGGTCCCTAGATAAATAATCAGTTCCGCGATGGCAATATCGCCCTCCGGTGAACCCAGACGCTCGTATGCGTCCCACGCGGCAATGGCGAGATTCAGCGCGTTCGGGTCGGCAAGACTCACATCCTCCATCGCAAAGCGCGTCAGACGACGCAGAAGATACAGCGGATCTTCGCCACCCTCGATCATGCGCGCAGCCCAGTA
Organism: Lentisphaeria bacterium; assembly: GCA_003526375.1. Classification (GTDB taxonomy): domain Bacteria; phylum Verrucomicrobiota; class Lentisphaeria; order Victivallales; family UBA1829; genus UBA11452. Next base: position 41,763 of record DPDG01000105.1, on the reverse strand, counting down.
AAGCGCGGCATCGGTATCCGAACCGCGCAGGGATTTGTGCAGAGCGCTGATCAGGTTGTAGTGTCCGTCGCGGTCCTTGTCATACCCCGGCGCTTTCTGCTGAACGATTTTCAACAAGCTTTCCCGGTTCAGAATTTCGCCTTCCGGCGTCAGGTTGAAGACGCTTTCCAGCAGATTGATCATATACCGCCCGTCGCCGTCGGCAAGGTCTTTCAGCGTCTCGCGCGCTTCCTCGTCGGCAGGCAGTTTCCTGTCAAGCTCCTTCTCCGCCCGGTCGATGATTTTCTCCAGCGCATCGTGATCCAGCGGCTTCAGGACAAATACCTTGCAGCGGGAAAGCAACGCGCTGTTGAGCTCGAAGGACGGATTTTCAGTGGTCGCGCCGACCAGCACCACGGTTCCGTTTTCGACATAAGGCAGAAAACCGTCCTGCTGCGCCCGGTTGAAACGGTGAATCTCATCCACAAAAAGTAAAGTCCCCTCGCCCATTTCGCGCCGCCGCGCCGCTTCCTCAAAGGCTTTGCGCAGATCGGCAATACCGGAAAAAACCGCCGAAAGAGCCACAAAATGAAGCGAGGTATGGTTTGCCATGATCCGGGCGGCAGTGGTCTTGCCGCATCCCGGAGGACCCCAGAGGATGAAGCTGGAAATCTTTTTAGAGTCGATCATCCGCCGCAGAAGACCATCGGGACCGACAAGATGCTCCTGCCCGACGATCTCATCCAGTTTTTTCGGGCGCAGACGATCCGCCAGAGGCCGCCCCGCAAGAGAAGTAAACAATCCGGTTTCTTCGAACATATCAGCGCAATCCCAGAATAAAACGCCGGAGCGTATTCAGCGCGACCGCCGCCGTTCTCGCACGGATCTGTTCCCGGCTGCCGCGGAAATGGTTCTCAATGATCTGAACCCGCTCCAGATAACGGACTCCGATATAAACCAGCCCGACCGGCTTTTCAAGCGTTCCGCCGCCGGGCCCCGCGACTCCCGTCACTGAAATTCCGCAGTCGGAACCGAGTTTTTCACAGACGCCGTTCAGCATTTCCGCAGCGCACTGTCCGCTGACCGCGCCATACTGCCGGAGCGTCTCCTCCTTCACGCCAAGCGTTCCCGCCTTGACTTCATTCGCATAGGAAATCACGCTTCCGAGGTAAACGCCGGACGCGCCGGGGACATCGGTAATCAATGAGGAAATGAGCCCGCCGGTGCATGACTCCGCCATTGCCAGCTTATGCCCCGCCCTGCCGAGCAGATGAACCACCTCCTCCGCCACCGTTCTGGAGTCATCGGACAACAGAGAGTCGGCAAAAATCCCGCGCACTTTTGCGGAAGCGCTCGTCACGGACTCCTCGCAATGGCTGCTGAGGAAAAGTTTCACGAACTCCGGCGCGGCGCAGTAGGCGACGGAAAGTTCCGGCGTGGACTCAATGACCGGCTGCATCGCCTCTTCCACCTTTGATTCGGGTACGCCGGAAACATGAAACAGCTTCGAATAAATCTTCACATCCATATTCCGGATGATAATCGGCAGAACCTGATTGTCAAACATCGGATGAAGCTCGGAAGGCGGTCCCGGCAGCATGACGATCTTCCTGCCGGGGAAACGGTCCTGCTCTTTTGTCGCGATATAGATTCCGGGGGCGGTGCCGAATCCGTTCATCAGCACCTCGCATCCCTTCGGGACATATGCCTGATTCAGGAAATGGAACGGGAGCGTGCCGCGTTTGAGATTCATCCAGCGCGCCTTGATCGCCTCCGCCGCCTCTTCGCAGAGCTCCAGCGGATATCCCAGATGCTCCGCGATGCTGGGTTTGGTCAGGTCGTCCGCCGTAGGGCCGAGACCCCCGGAAGTGATAATGAAATCCGCACGGCTCATGACATAGTCAAGCCCGCGCACGACATCCTCCGGCCTGTCTGGCACTTCAAGCGAGAGTTCGGGGATAATCCCGAGCTCCAACAGTTTTTGCCCCATATAAGCGAGATTGGTATTGATGACAGCTCCCTTGAGCAGTTCATCGCCGATGCATAAAACGCCGATTTTCATAATGCAAACACACTCCGTCTGTTTCCTGCAATATACTTTCCTTTCTTCAAAAAGTAAAGCGGATTCAGGAAACAATTCAGAAGCTTGCGCTCCTGTTTCCCATTACCATCAAAAAATACCGTATTATGCACGTCCCGCGCCTGAAAAGCAAAAACACCGCCGTAACCGGAGATACGGCGGTGAAAGAGTCCGGAAAAGACAGAAACGTCAGAAATCAAGCGGCGGATTTTTTACGGCGGCGGGCAAGATACGCAACACCGCCTCCGATCAGGAGGGATGCAAGAACTCCCGGAAGCGGCTGGCCGCTGGGCGCGGCAGTCTCAGAAAGCTGATATTCCCAATGGGAAGGAGTCAGGAAAATTCCGGCGGATCCCTGATAAAGACAGAAATCATCACCGGAGGAACCGCTTTTCCCGAACGTATAGTCCTGATTGCCGGTATTGGTGGAGGTAAAAATTTCGCCGGACTCATTGGCAATCCAGATTCCGATTTTGTCCCCGGAGGAAAAGGTCCCGAGAAAACCGTCCGCCTGCACATGTACAAGTTTCCGGTCCGACAGCAGATAATATCCCCATGAGTTATCCCCCAGAACAAGGCTGTTTTTGACAAACAGGTAATCCAGCCCTTTATGAACTCCGGGACGATCCATCTTGAGACTTGTCGTGCCGTCAAACGAAAAGTAGCCTCCGCCGTACCCGGACACTTGGTACTGAAACGCGGCAAACAGATTCAGTGAAAGCAATGCCAGAAATATCATTGTCATTTTCTTCATAATCAAACCTCCCTGATGTTTTCAGGAGATAATCTATAACTATGGAGTAACACCATAGCAAACGAAAAAGCGGAAAAATCTTGTTTTTTTATTTTTCCGTATTGAAAACAGAGGCGGCAACAGTTAAAATAAAACCGTTTCATAATCTCTTCTGCGGTCTGAAAAACAGGAAAAACGGACAAAATATGTCACAGAAATATCTTACGGCAGGTGAATTCGCCTCTCTCTGCGGGGTAAAAAAGGACACGGTCTTTTATTATGATGAAATGGGACTGCTGAAACCTTTTCTGGTTGATGAACGGGGATACCGCTATTATGTCTGGTCACAGTTTTTTACATTCTGCATCATTACAGCGCTCAAAGAAATCCGCATGCCGCTCTCTGAAATCAAGGATTATCTCGACAAAGAGCACTCCGTGGAACACTTTTATTCGACCCTGCAGGAAAAGAAAAAAGAGCTTGCCAGAGAAAAGAAGCGGATCGATCATCTGTACCGGCTGGTCCGCAACACCATCCGGAAATTGGAATACGCTCAGAATATTGTCCCGGGGCAAATGGAAATTCTTGAACTGCCGGAAGAATACTTTCTGGTTGCCGATCTTTCGGTATCCGACGGAACTCCGAACGACATCTTTGAAGAATACCGCAATTATCTTCTGAAACTGACCGGCTCGGATTTTCATGAAGAATTGCTGGGAGGGGCAATCATAACACAGGAAGACTTTGAAGACGACATCTTCCTGTGCAAGTATCACTATTTCAAAATCCCGCATCAATTGAAAAAGACGGGCTTTGCCAAGCCTTCAGGAACTTACGCCGTTGAATATCATACCGGACCGGAAAAAAATATTCCGGATACTTACCGCAGGATGAAGCAGCAGATCAAAGCACTCGGTTTCCGCATCGCCGGAAACGCATATGAAGAAGATATCATCAATCATGTTCTGGAACAGGACCCGGAAAAATATCTGACAAAACTCTCGGTACAAATAGAAAAGGTCAAATCCGAAGCACCTGGAAAAGTTGAAGAACGGAATTTTCCGTCCTGAAAGAATGCTTGCGCCTTCTTCTATCTTAAAGCCGCCCCGAAGGTCAGGGGGATTGAATCCGATAAGATCAAACCGGAAAACAATCAAGGTTCAGGAATTTCTGAAATCTCATTCAAACGCCTTTGAACCTCCAGACGCCACTTCTCCAGTTCGTCATCCGTCAGATTCGGCGGTATTATGACGGGTTCCCCCAGTCTGAGCGTAATTTTCGCCCATGGTTTCGGTATCTGAAAACGGTCCCAGCTGCCTAATTCCCAATATGACGAATAATTGACGGAAATCGGAAGAATTCTGACGCCTGTCTCGCTGGCAAGGTGAATCGGTCCCCGGCTCATGACATATTTCGGTCCGCGCGGACCGTCAGGAGTAAAACTGACGTATTTCTTCTCCCTGATGATCTTTCTCATTGCGCCGTGCAGAACCTGAACCGCTTTGCGGGAACTTGAGCCGCGCACGCTCTCAATGCCGAACTGTTTCACAAGGTCCGCAATATACTGCCCGTCACGCGAAGCGCTGATGACGGCTACGGTATGCTCCCGTTCCCATCTGGCGAACATCGCGGGGAAAAACAGAAGGCGGTTATGCCAGGTCACGGTAATCGCCGGCGGGCTTTTCGCATCAATCACACCGAACGGATCAACGATCTCCGTCCGCATGGTATGGCGGAGCAGAGAGAGAAATCTGGCGGGAAGCCAGTAAACCCAGTCCGGAAACTTTTTAATCTGACGGAACTGCTGTTTCAGAGTCATGACCTGCCCCCGAGCGCTTTCGAGCCGTGGGCGCAGAGATGACGGATCTCGCAACGGTCACAGTCGGGGCGCCCGGACGGACAGCGATTGCGCCCGTGCATAATCACCAGATGTGAAAACTCGCCCCATTTTTCAGGGTCGAGATGAGCACACAGGACCGCCTCGATCTTTTCAGGGTCCTCCGATTTGACGGCTCCCGCCAGATTCATGATCCGCTTTACATGAGTGTCGACGGGAAGGCCGGGAACCCCGAAAGCATCCGCAAGGACCACATTCGCGGTTTTACGCCCCACGCCCGGCAGCGAGGTCAACTCCTCCATGGTATCCGGTATCTGTGAATTGAAACGCTCCACAATGGCACGGGACGCCGCAATAATATTCTTCGCCTTGGCACGGTAATAGCCGCAGGAGTGAATCAGTTTCTCAAGATACTCCGGCTCAAGCGCGGCAAAATCCTCCGGCCCGGCATATTTCCTGAACAGAGGCTCCGTCACACGGTTCACCATTTTATCCGTGCATTGTGCGGAAAGAATGGTGGACACCAGAAGCTGAAACGGGGTTTCATGTATCAGAAAACATTTCTGCGGACCGTAAGTCTTCAGCAGAATATCGTAAATCTCTGCAAGTTTCCGTTTCAATGCTTCCGTCTTTTTTCCGGAGACCGCCATATACCCCCCCGTTAAATTCGAGTTTCTTCCGTATTCCTGAATACACCTATTTTTACCAGGAACCATGCAATCGGCCCCCAGATGATATATCCGTTGATCAGAATCACGCCGGTCCATGCAGGTTCAATGCACAGTGCAACCAGCACCACAAAGGCTATCAGCATACGCTTCTTGTTGCGAGGAATCGAAAACAGCCATTTTCCGAAATGCTGATAAGGAATCGTGCTGACCATGAGGAAACCGAGGATTGCCGTATAATACGGCAGGAAAGAAATCAGGTTCACCATGGCGGAACCGTCCTGCGGCTGTTCCAGTGCGTAGAAAATCGTCACGCTGCAGATTGCGCCCGCCGCGCCCGGAGAAGGCAATCCGGAAAACTTGTCGCTGCTTTTCTTCTCCAGAATCGCATGAACATTATATTTGGCAAGACGCAGCGCGGCGCATCCGAGGTAAATTGCGCAGAGGCACCAGACCAGGCGGAACTGATTTCCGGCAAGGGAGCGCATCGAATGCGCCATCACGGCAACCAAAGTCGCCGGAGCCACGCCGAACGTCACCATATCCGCCAGAGAATCCATCTGGATTCCATGCAGGCTCGCCGCATTCAGCAGACGCGCGGCATACCCGTCAAACGCATCAAATACCATTGCAAACAGAATCATGCACGCACTGAACGCAAAGATTTTCTCAATTCCGTCGGAACCATCGCGGTACATCATCTTCTCATAAACCTGAAGCGTATAGAGAATTGCCGCAAATCCGCACAGGGAATTGCCAAGCGTCAGAGCATTCGGAACCCATTTGATCCAACGGTTGCGTTTGATCAGGTCCTTGAAATGTTGTTTCATTTTACCGCCATTGTTATGATTGGAGAGAAGCTTACTTTTTCTGGACAGGTACAGACGCCGTTTCCTGTTTTGCGCAGAATCTGGCAATCACGGTCATCCCGCCGAACACACGGTCGCCAACGCTGACCGCAGGTTCAAAATTACTCTTCACCGGCAGATAAAGTTCTGTTCTGGAACCGAATTTGATCATGCCGTAACGCTCGCCTTTCTTCAGGAGAGTATCGGGTTCCACCGGACAGACGATCCTGCGCGCGATTGCACCGGAAACCTGCTTCACTGCGACAGGGAACTCATTTCCCTCAATCTCCCCGATGCCGCCCATGATCAACGACTCATTTTCCTTTGCGGCACGTCCGTCACGGGCATCATGGAAACACCCTTTCTTATATGAGGTGAACTTCACCGTCATTCTGCAGGGCGCACGGTTCAGGTGCACATCGAAAACGGAAAGGAAAATTCCGATCCGCAGCATATCTTTTCCCTCGAACAGCCTGGCAAGTTCCTCGTTGCCGCAGTTGCTGTTCGGGATCAACTCAATATCCCGCACAACGCCGTCCGCGGGTGAGGTAAGAATCTTTTCATCGGACGGGATTTTACGCTCGGGATCACGGAAAAACGCCGCGAAAGCCGCCCATACGACAATGACAAAGACAGCAAGGCAGGCTCCGGCTCTCCCGTTCACAATTACGGTCAGCACCGCACAGAGAATCAGGAGCACCGCTGCGCAGACAGTTGCTCTGAGCCACTCTTTTTTGCCATACTTTGTTAATTTCATAAGTTTTCTCTCTGTAAATGTTGCATACTAAAATTAAAGCGGTTCCGCAAGAAACGCCGCAAGCTCCGGCCTCACGGCAATATTGCCGTGGCAAACCGCCAGAGCCAGCGCATCTGTGGAATCGTTCGGAATTCCCGAAACTTCCAGATGGCAGACCGCCGCCAGAACAGAAGCAACCTGCTCCTTGGACGCAGTCCCCATACCGACCGCCGATCTTTTCGCCGTTTTCGGCGAATATTCATATACCGGAACACCGGCATTCGAGGCGGAAGCGATCGCCGCTCCCCGCGCCATGCTCAAAATCATCGTTGTCCGCACATTTTTGCCGACAAACGCCATTTCAATCGAAGCGGCATCCGGCTTGAAAGCATCGACCAACTCTTTGATTCCCATATAGATACGACGCAGACACTCGCTATGTTTCAGAGAAGGGGCGTTTTTAATGACGCCGCAGTCCAGCACATGGATCCGGTTCCCCTCCATGCGAACTACGCCGTAACCGGTCCGCCGGATCGCCGTATCTATTCCAAGAATAACCATTCTGCCTGATTCCGGAGATTACTCCTGAGCGTCAATCTCGTCCAACACTTCACTTGCAATATTCGCATTGTGATGAACCGCCTGAACATCCTCCAGATCATCCAGCTTGTCCACGAGACGCAGAATCTGCTGGGCGGTGGAAAGATCATTCACGCCGACGGTATTATCCGGGCGACGCACAATACCGGACTCGGTCGTTTCAATTCCGGCATCCTCCAAAGCTTTCGCAATATCGGTGAAAGCCTCCGGAGCAGCCCAGATTTCAGCCATGCCGTCTTCCACTTCAATATCCTCCGCGCCTGCGTCGAGAACAATGTCCATCAGTTTTTCCTCATTGGCATTCGCCTCATCGGTAATCACGAAATGCGCTTTTCTCTGGAACATCCAGCCGACGGCGCCGCTGGCTGCAAGATTGCCGTTGTTACGGTCAAACGTCAGACGCACATCGCCTATGGTTCTGTTTTTGTTGTCGGTCAGACACTCGACGATGATCGCGGTTCCCTGGGGTCCATATCCCTCGTAGACAATCTCCTCGTAAACGACATTGCCGAGTTCACCGGCGCCTTTCTTGATGGCACGGTCAATATTTTCACGGGGCATATTTGCGGAACGGGCTTCAATCAGAGCCATTCTCAAACGCGGATTCGAGTTCGGATCCTTGCCGCTCTGCTTCACGCAGACCATGATCTCTTTCGCGAGTTTTGAAAAGATTTTGCCTTTCTTCTTATCCGAAGCTTCTTTTTTGTGCTTGATATTCGCCCATTTGCTATGACCTGACATAGGCTGACCTTCCTTCTTTAATATGTTATTTCATCTGAAAAATACCTATGTAAAACGCATCCGGAAAAATCCCGGGTACATTCACCAATCTTTAAAATATCACATCTTTACTCATTTGTCAATTCAAAATTCTCATATACATTCGTACCAGCACATCTCCGAAAAAGATCCAGATCAGCATTCCGAATGCAAGAAACGGACCGAAACGGAGTGTCCGCCGTTTCCGGTATTTCGGAATCAGACGCAGAAACGGAGCGCCGGCCAGCCCCGCCAGAGAACCCGCCAGCACCGTGAAAAGCGCTCCCGGAAGCCCGGTCAAAGCACTGGCGGCGGCAATAAACTTCACATCCCCCCATCCGAGAGCTTCCCGCCTGAAAATCTTTTTCCCCGCGACAGCGCAAAGTGCCATCAGCCCCCCCGCCGCAAGCATGGAGACCAGCGACAGCAAAAGCGCAGCCACACGGGAGTCAAGATTCCATGCTGACGGAAACAGCGCGGCAAATGCCACACCGCAGATCATGCCGAAGTAAGTGAACTCATTCGGAATGATTCCGAGTTCGCAGTCCGTGAATGCGCTGCAGATCAGGATCGCAGCCATCACAAAATAAGGGAGAAGAACGGCAATCGGCTGCTGCATGGCAATGACTTTCAGAAAGATGAGGGCAAACAGCAAACCGGTCATAAGTTCCACAAGAAAATACCGGATCGTAATCGGTGCATGACAGGAACTGCATTTCCCGCCCAGAAAAATCCAGCTCAGAAGCGGAATGTTTTCCAATGCGGTGATTTTGTGATCGCATTTCGGGCAGTGCGACGGCGGCGATATGATCGACATCCCGCGCGGCACCCGCCAGATGCATACATTCAGGAAACTGCCAATACAGCACCCGAAAACAAAGGATATCACGACCCAGAATGTAAATATCTGTGGATACATCCGGAAATATTCAATCACATCTGCCGTATTCAGCATTCTTTTTTCTTTCTCCGTTTCTTAATTCTCCAGATAACTGCGGTAAATAATTTATATGTCTCTGAACTATTGTCAACTCCTTTTCTCCATATTCTTTCATCCGAATGACAATATCCCGGAAAAAACAAAACTGAAAGCGAAGAAAGCACTGTTCACAGAAAACAGAAACAGACCATCGGCTCCATTTCCGGAAAACCGATGGTCCGCCCTTGACGGCAGGCAATCCGCCCCCCTTATTCCAGCCGGCGCAACTGCCAGTTGAAGAAACGCTTGAAAAACCAGGCAAAAACAACCGCCGCAATGCCGAAGAGAAATGCGTCCAGGTATTCTCCGATGTAGGCTTTGGAAAGAGCCATGACAAAACTGTTGATCCATACAGCTCCCATGACGGCGGTAAAAACTCCTCCGAGAATCAGGTGTTTCGGCTCTTCACGCAGCTCGCCGCGTTCTCTCAGCATATCCTGAACCGGACGCCAGTATCCCATCGGGCGGGCGCGTTTGTAGAAGTTCATCAGAACCTCCGGCTTTTCCGGACGTGTCAGGAATGTGACCAGCAAAACGAAAGCCGTCGTCAGGAACATACTGGCAAGCGCCCAGTAAACATCCATCATCTGGGCATGAGTGACGCTGAGCGCCTTCTGTTCCGCCCAGAACTGCCAGCGGTTGAGCAGTGTTTTGCCGATGAAGTAAATGCAGGGCCCGCCGATGGTGGAAGCCACCCAGGAACAGAAATTGATCCGCCAGTACCACCAGTATCCCCAGCCGATCAAAGCCGAAGAACCGAACAGCCCGAGCAGAGTAATCGCAATTCCAAGCAGACTGTCGGACAGATAGACCACCAAAACAGACAGCAGCATCATGCCGACCATGACCATGCGCCCCGCCCAGACTTTTTTGTCGTCGCTGATCTTGAAGATCGGCTGAAGCACGTCATTTACAATCGTCTGCGCCCCGTAGCTCAAATGACTGCTGACCGTGGACATGACTGCCGCCGCCAACGCCGCAAGAGTCAGCCCCTTGAAACCGGAGGGCAGATAGTTGTTGATCAAAATACTGTATGCGCTCTCCCGTTCCTGCGGCGACGCCTGATGCAGTTCCGGGAAATCAGCCAGCAAACCCAGGGCGGGAAGCGTCAGCAGGAGGAGCATGACAAACAACCCCGCCTGCGTCCAGATGCTGACCTTGATCGCCTCGCCCGTATTCTTGCAGGAAATCACCCGTTGTCCTTCGATTCCGACGGAACCGCCGGCGCCGCAACTGCAAAGGAAAAACCAGATCAGGACCAGCGCCGGACTGACCACCGGGTTCCCCTGCTGGGGCCATATCGACAAGATACGTTCGCTCTGTTCCGCAGGAAACGCATTCGATACAGCAGCCGCCAGTTCCGCAGGCCCGCCGAAATGATACAGCACCGCGCCGCAAATGAAAATACTGGAGACGACGATTACCAGTGTCTGTATGAAATCCGTAACCAGAACTCCTGCAAAGCCTGAAACCCATACGTAAATCAGCAGCAGAGGCAGGATAATAACCAGAGTCGTCAATTTATCGGTATAACCGAAAAAATTCGAAAAGATCATGTGAATTCCAAGCAACCCCGCCCCCGTCCACGGGATAATCCCCAGCAGGACGCTGGAAATGGAAGAGTAGCTGCGGACAAAGGAGCCGCAGTTCCCGCCGAAGCGCAGACTGAAAAACTCCGGGCCGGTGGAAACTCCCAACTGCCGCCAGCGGGCAAAAAACAACAATCCCGCCAGCAGAACGCCAAGGGAAAAACGGGAAAAGTAGAACCAGCAAACCGGCAACCCGACCGCCAGGGTCACGCCGAGATAGGCGGGAGCCACATCGGCATTCATCGCCGTCACGGCATTGGAAATACCCGTAAGCCAGCCGGGCATGGATCTTCCCGCAAGGAAATATCCGTCCGCGCTTTTATTGGAACTCTTCAGAATTTTATTGGCGCAAATTCCGGCGACAAATGAGATGATCAGATATGCCGCCAGCACCACACAGTCAATCAGTGGGAAATTCATGATCTGCTCCTATCGCGGCCCGGCTAAAACAGGAGCCGTGGAGTTACGGACGATCAGGCTGGGTTCCATCATGAAATTACGGACGGCCTTTCCTTTCATCAGCTCAAGCAGCATGTGCATCGCCGCCTCGCCCTGCTCCAACTGCGGCTGCTGAATCGTGGTCAGCGAAGGATTCAGCAGCTTACTCCATACCAGATTGTCAAATCCGACCAGAGACACCTCGTGCGGCACTTGAATATCCGCCCTGTTCAATGCCTGAAGAACGCCGCTGGCAATATAATCCGTACTGCAGGCGACTGCTGTGAACCGGTTCCCCATTTCCAGAAAGTTGGAAAAACCGAAAAACGCCTTTTCAATATTGATCTCATCCTCAATTGCGCACGGAATCAGCTTAAGCCCCTTTGCGCGGGCAATTTCTTCCGTACACCTCAAGCGATCCTGGCTGTAAGTGGAAAATGAGTGACAGTAAACGATTTCCCTGTGTCCAAGCCCAGCCAGATGATTCATCACCAGCTCACACGCTTTCCGGGTATCCATGTAAACGGACGGCAAACTGATGCCCGGCTCCTCCCCCAGGCACACAACAGGAATATTCCTCGAAAGAAACGCCTCATAATGTTCCTTTCTTACCCAGTTTGCCACAATGATCATGCCGTCCACTTTTTCCGCCAGACGTTTTACAACCTGTTCACTTTTGAATCGGCACCGTTCAACCGCATGGATGATCACATCATAGTCGTGCTCGGCGGCAGCCCCTTCAATGCCGACGGCAATCTCGCTGAAAAACGAATCGGAAAGCCGCGGCGTAATTACGCCGATCAGATCCATTTTCCGCCCCTTCAGGCAAACCCTGTAGTTCAATTCCGAGGCGCATTTCATCACCGTCTCGCGGGTGGCTTCGCTGACTCCCGGTTTGCCGTTCAGCGCAAGTGAAACTGCACTCCGCGATATTCCCAACTGCTCCGCCAGCTGATCCAGAGTGACATTGCGGGCTTTCTTCTTTGCTGTATGCTTCATAATCATCTTTGCCTTCCTGTTTGCCTGTCAAAATCCGTAATAATTTTCACTTGCCTGATTCAGCGCGTCAATCAGGATATTGTCTTTCCAATTCAGCACGCCCCTTGCATTCAATGCGGCATGACCGTCACCGAACAGGCCACTGTTTTTATTGTTATGCCGATAACGAATCGACCGCGGACCTTCCCACCCGCCGGTGGAACCTTCCGGAAGATCACGGTTCAGCGGGTACAGGTATGAAAGGCTGCTGCCCTGATAAGTCCCGGTATCATTCGTCCAGCGAACCCGCCAGGTCATAAAATCATTGTATCCCCAGTTTTTCTCATAATTTGTTCCCTTCTCGCTGACGATCATTTTCATGCTGGGTTGTCCAAGAACACTGACCTTGCGGTGTTTTCTGTAAGGTTGATCATCCGGCCAGTAACTTGGTGCCAGGGCCTGATGAATCCCGTAAATCTTAGCATAACCTACAGTCTTCGGGCAATCGAAAACACCACCTTTGCCGAGATAAAGCGATGAACTGTCGTTCAATGCAAGTTCTTCGGTGCTCTTTGCGGCAATCAACTGATACCAGGTAACGCCGCCATGATTGTCGCCAAGCGGGAAATAATCACTGTTGTCGTTGATGTACATCGCCATGTACTGTCCGATCTGCTTCATATTGCCGGCACATTTGATTCCCAGTGCTGTTTCCCGCGCTTTGCCTAACGCAGGCAGAAGCAATGCCGCCAGAATGGCAATGATCGCAACCACAATGAGGAGCTCTATCAGGGTGAAAATTCCTCTTTCCCTCCTTGAAAAAAGAACACCCGGACATGGGAAGGAATGCGAAATACCGGAATCAGGTTTTTCTGCGTTTTCCTTCACTCCCAACATGCAGCTCATCCTTTCGGATCTCATCCAGGTGAAAAATTTCAGTTCCCGTTTCATAAACAATTCCTTTCCATCACCATTCTGTTGATATGCCATTCTGAAACATTTACTGTTTGAGTTCACCCAGTCCATAATAGTTTTCACCGGGCTGATTCAGTGCCTCAATCAGGATATTATCCTTCCAATTCAAAGAGCCTTTTGCATTCAAAGACGCATGTCCGTCACCGAAAAGACCGCTGTTTCTGCCGTTGTGACGATAACGGACAGACCGCGGGCCTTCCCAGCCGCCGGAGGAGCCCGGAGCCAGATCACGGTCAAGTTCAGGAGAACAGGAAAGTCTGCTGCCCTGAAAAGTCACGGTGTCATCGGTCCAGCGTGCGCGCCAGGTCATGAAATCATTGTATCCCCAATTCCTGTCATGATTCATTCCTTTCTCGCTGACGATCATTTTCATGCCGGGCTGTCCGAGAATGCCGATCCTGCGATGCTTCCGAGGCCACAACTGATCGGGAAACCAGCTCGGCGCCAGAGCCTGATGAATGCCGTAGATTTTGGCATAGCCGACGGTATCGGGACAATCGAAAAATCCTCCCCGTCCATAATATAAAGGAGACGCCTTACTCATGTCCGCGGCACTTTTTCCCGCAATCTGCTGATACCATGTCACGCCGGCGTCATTTTCTCCGACGGGGAAAAAGTCATTGTTGTCCTTTGCATAACGTGCCATGCACTGCCCGATCTGTTTCATATTGTCAAGGCACTGCACCTCTTTCGCCATCTCGCGGGAACGGGTCAGAAGCGGCAGGCACATCGCCGCCAGAGTTGCAATCACCGCGATTTCCATTAAGAGCTCGGTAAATGTGAAACTTGATTTTCTCTGTTTCATTGTCCGTTTCCTTTTCTTAATTATTTCACTTCAATTTCACTTAACATAGTCCATGCCCAGCCTTCACTGCGCCCTGTGACGCGCACTTTGACATACCGCGCAGGAATCCCATTCACTCTCAACTGGAACGCGCACGGACCGAACAGGGCGTCCGGCGGTTCCGGAGTTGCCTGCGCCATTCCGCTCCACGATATTTTGTCAGCGGAAAATGCCATTTCCACGTTTTTCGGCGGAACCACTCCGTATTTCTGGTCTTTGACACACCAGACCTTCACCCCGGAAACCGGCAGCATCTTCTTCAAGTCTATCACAATATCCACCGGAGCCCCTCCCTGCCAGCCGTAATACTGCCCGAACCACGCGCGTCTGGCGATCATGCCGTCGGTCAGCCACACCCCGTTTGGTTCGTTGCTGTTGTTGCGCTCCGCCGTGGCAACAGGGGAAAATGTATAACGGCAATCCGCCAGATTCAGGTTCTTCCCATTCAAGCACAGTCCAAGTTCCGAGATCATGATCCAGCCGGCGGACTCTCCATGGAAAGAGATATATTTCGCAGAAACCGCCCGCGGCAGCATGAATCTGAAATACCCGTCCCATACATACCGACTCTGCTTTTCAGTTGGAACCAACTCCCGGTAATCCAGAATCAGAGGCGCCGGATCGGGAATTCCGCCGAGACCGGATATTCCTTTGAAAGGCGCTTTGTCTGAAATCACCACACACGGGTTCAGAGGAAAATTCACTCCGTCATAACTGCCGCCGCGGCAATAAACCCGCACCTCATCAAACCGGCACCGGTTTGCCGCGTCCAATACGAGATCCACATGCCCCGGCTCATTTCCCCAGCCGATATAAGCGGAATAGTCTCTGCTGAATGTTTTCCCGTCAATCAACTTATTGCCCGCTTCATTATCGGGATAGCGTGCCCTGCCGGAAGGCAGAGTGGTTTCGTAACCGCAGCCCCAGGCAAGATTTTCATGTCCCGTCAGCTGCGGACCATAAAAATCACAGGACAATTCAAATTCAGGGATCATCCGTTCCTGTCCGGTAATCACCACCCTGATCGCATGAATCGGCTTTCCCCCGACCGGCACCGTAATATTTCTGAAACCGCGCTCATATCCGTTGCGCCTCCCGGCATAGGAATCCTGATTTCCTCCGATCGCCCATCCCGCGGGAGCCCATTTCCCCGTTTCGGAATATTTCACAAAAACCTCCGCATGGCCGATCCAGCCTTCGGAAGGGATTTCATCCTTGAAGAAAATATCCAACTGCGAAACCGCAGCCTTTTCAGGCAGCACGGCTTCCGCCGTCACTGTTTTCCGCGACTCGGAACGGACAACATTCCATTTCCGTGGCCGACGGGAATCCTCCAGCGGCACCTTCCGGTTGTTCAGATAATCCATGAGCAAAGTATACAATGCCTGTTCTTCAGGATCGTTGGAGCGGGCAAGACGCTCCACCACGTCAAACCCGAGAAAATATGCCTGCACTCCCGCCTGATAGCCTTCCCTGTCCGGACTGCCGTAAGCCAGTATCTCCCGGAACATCCACCGTTCCTCCGGCGTCTCAAGGCCGCGCCCTTCCACTTCAAACCCAAGCCCCGCGCTGCGCATGGCGTCCGCCGCCGCCCGCAGGCGGTTTCTGCGAACCACGCCGCGGTCGATCCAGGAACGGAAAGGATAACTGCTCTGCATCAGAGCCAGATCCATGCCGAGTTCCTTCCACCGGTCCCAGCCGGGCGCATAATAATATGGAATCCACATCACTTTATAACCATTCCTGTGAATGATATCCGTAATCTGCCGCGCATTTTCGCGGTCCATGACCAGATCCTCCCGCATCCAGTAAAATCCCCACAGCTCGACATTCTTGTAATTGCGTTCCGCGAATTTTTTCTTTACCAGGTCAATATACCACTGCGCCACCTTGCCGCGGTCGGCTTTGACCGAAAGATTTTCGGAAATCCCGTCATTGTCGACATCCCCGAAATCCGTGACCTCGTTGCTCATCCATGGAATCGTGACAATGACTTTGCGCTTGCCCGGAGGAGGTTCTCCTACCGCTTCGATTGCACTGTTCAAGGCGTCAATGTCGCGTCCGGGAGAAAAATAGCGGTCCAGCCATTTCTCCCAGAGCGCTTTATTGCTTTTCATATAGCTGGTCTCCTGTCCCTCATGATAAAGGGTCAGGAAAAGAAAAGCATCGAACCCCCAGCGTACCGGGCGCCCGGCTTTCCGGGGTTCCGCAACATAACAGCGCAGATCATCCATCGTGCGGGACTCCCGTTCATAGATCAGGATACAGTTATGGAAACCAACCTGCTCCGGCTGCGGGTATCCCGCCCCCCAGGCGGAAACAGCGGTCCCGAACAGGATGCCCAATATGCTTATTCCGATTAATTTATGCCTTGTCATAATTCCGATCCGAAAAATTGCGTTCATCTTTTTCATCCAATCCGATGAGTTTCCGCTATTAATTATAATGATAAATCGCTGAAAGTCAATACCTCTTTCTAAATATTTATAAAAAATAATAAATTCAACTAAAATATTTAGTAACATCAGCAATATTCAGTCGAATCATATACTTTCCCTTATTCCGGAGGACCTTTTCCCCGTCTTCGATCTTCACCGGGAAAAAGTATGGGCAGACAAATTGCATTCAATTTTTTGGGTTCTTCCATAGAAAACACGCTTGTCTGATTTCGTGGAACAACGCGCTGTACAGCTTATTTTCTCACTATTTTATGATATTTTTCCGTTTTCCCTCTTGACAAAAACTTATAGATTACTATAATATATCAATACATAGGAGTTAATTTCATGAGTCTACTTGGAAAAGTAAATATCCGGGATACAGTCAGGTTTACGGAAAATGACGCCATCCCGATTTACCGGCAGATCGCGGAATCTTTGCGGCAGAGCATTCTGTCCGGTGAATTCAAAGAAGGCTGTAAACTGCCTTCCGAATCGGAATTTGCAAAAGAACTGGGCATCAACCATCTGACTTTGCGGAAAAGCCTGCAGATCCTCTCCGAACAGAAACTGATTACTCAGCGGCAGGGAAAGGGAACTTTCGTCAATTCCATCCACAGACCTCAGCGCCGGCTCGGAATCATCATTCAGTCGCAGAATTACTTCAATGACGTCTATTTTCTTCAGTTGCTGGTGACTATCACGGATGAACTTCAGCGGAGCGGAGGAGGGGAAACGGTCTTGCTGAACTGCTGCAACTTCGCGCCTGAAAACATGATCGACGAAGTGAACAAGAACCGCTGTGATTCTCTGCTTGTCCTGTCCTGCGACAACAGTTATCTCTCCCAGCTCTATTCCAGGCAGTTTGACCATCTCCCGATCGTCTTCATCAATCATCACGGCAGAGATTTGAAGGAAGCGGGGCGCTATAATGTCGCCGTCAAGGAAAATATCATCACCCGGGGCAT
This sequence comes from Lentisphaeria bacterium, assembly GCA_003526375.1. Lineage (GTDB taxonomy): Bacteria > Verrucomicrobiota > Lentisphaeria > Victivallales > UBA1829 > UBA11452. Next base: position 24,314 of record DPDG01000105.1, on the reverse strand, counting down.
GGATTACCTTTTTCAGCTCGGACACCGCAGAATTCTGTATATCAGCATTGAAAATCCCAACAATCCGGCTCTTCAGCGGCGGAACATGGAATTTCTGAATTACCCACTCAAAGAGAAGATACCCGCAATCCTGCCCTTCCGCGGCCGCTGGTATGAAGCGGGAAAAGAAGTCGCACTGCAATACTGTTCTTCGTCCGCCCCCCCGACGGCGATCCTTTCCTCCGGCATCACTTTTGCATTCGGCGCCTGGAGCGGCGCTCTGGAAGCGGGCATGAAAATTCCGGAGGACGTCTCCTTCATCGGAATCGACGGCAATCCGCATTTCAATCCGCTGATGACGACACTCGACCAGCCCATGCGTCCGATGATCGCCAAGGCGCTTGAACTGCTGAGCGATATGTGCAGTGCCGGAAAGCACCTTAAAAAACGGGTCTATTCATTTGAACCGGAATTAATTGAACGCGGCAGCTGCCGCAAAATAGAAAGGTAAAAGATGATCGGAAGAAATCTTGCAGTATTGGCTGTTCTGGGCGCCGGTGTCCTGTGCGGAGCCGAAAAAATCGAGCTGAACTCCGTCAATGCGTGGGAACGCCAGTATGGTGTGACGGAAAAAGAGGGCGTTCTTTCCATTCCGGGAAAATGTTCTTTCACCATGAAAGAATTTTTCATCGTCGACCCTGCAAAGACTTACACATTACAGGCATCCGCACGTTCGGGAAACGGGCAGAAGGCATCTTTCATGCCGACGGTCAGCCAATATGACGCCAAAGGACGCCTGATCTATGTCTCTCACACCAAAACAATCCCCGGAACGTTCACGGAACTTGCGGCTCCATGCAAAGCCGGAGATACGCTTCTTATCGCAAAAAATGCAGGACAATGGCCGAAAGGCAGGCTCCTTGTACTGGCGTTCCATGCAAAGGAGGACAGCAGCGACCTTCCGAACTATACGCTGGCATGGAACACCGTAAAAAACATCGAGAAAAAAGGCGATGCCTGGGAAGTCCGGCTAACCCGTGCGCTTCCGTTCGCCGCGGCGGCCGGAACAAAACTGCGCCTGCACGAAAACGGCGGCACCATGTACCCCGCGGGCGGCTGTATCACAGGCAACTCCTGGCAGACATTGAAAGGGGAAATCAAGGGCGTTGAAAAGGCCTCCTACTCCAACAATCGCTGGGCGCCGGGTGCAGTAAAGGCAAAACTGCATTTCCTGATGAATCACAACAATGAGAGCGCGATCACGGAACTCAAAAATATTTTCATTGAAATCAAATGAGGCAGCCATGAAATATCGTTTTCTATTTTTTTCGCTGATGGGGCTCTGCCTGGCGGAACCGCTTTTCTGCATGGAATCTCCCGTCGTCGACACAAACGGAAGCCGTTCCAGCTTCGATGCCTCAAACGGCATCCTGTCTAAGCTCAATCTGCCGGGAGTCACAACATGGCGCGCCTCCAAATATAAGGTAAGTCCCGGACAGGAATATGAAGCGGCATTGGAATTTTCCTGCGAAGAACTGATTCCGGGTGCGGCAGCGTCGCTTCAATTAGTCTCGCTCGATGCCTCCGGACGGGAGATCGGGCGTATCGCCGATCCGGCACGCTTCCAGCAGGTTTACGCGGAAAATCTTCCGCAGAAACTGAAGCTGCGCGTCAAAGCCGGAACAGGGACCGCTTTCATTCAGCCGGAGCTGAAGCTCGGCGGCAATCCGCTCAAAGTCAGGATCGGCAGGATGACATTCGGGAAATATGTGCCGAAACCGCTTTTCAAGGGCATTTACGGAGAAAAAGATCCGATGCCTCCACGTGTGTTCGCCCTGAAAGATATGGCGAAACTGAAAACCTCCGAAAGCTGGATCGCGCGGGAGGCGGGGCGCCCTGTCCTTTACATCAATGGAAAGAAAAACGCCTACAAAGCCTATAAAGGCGGAACGGATTACCGGCTGATGTGCGAAAACGGCGCCAATATCATCGTCACTCACGGAGGCGGCGGGGCGCTTTACTGGGGAAAGGAATGGGATAAACAGGCTTATGCCGGAAACGGAGAATTTGACTTCAAACGTCTCGAAGACAATCTTCTGAGAATCTATGCCGCCAACCCGGATGCAAAAGTAATTGTCACCGTCGAGTGCGACCCGGACAACGCATGGCTAGAGGCACACCCGGAAAATATCTGTCTGAATGAAAAAGGAGAGCGCGGAATCGCCCGTTATACGGGATTCAAGGGCTTCGGCAGCTCCATCGATCAGAAAAAACAGGAACGGTGGGCGTGGACTTATGCCTCGGAAGCCTATCAGCGGCATGTGATTCAGGGGCTCAAGGCAATGGCGGAGTTTCTGAAGCAGAGTCCCGCCGGAAATATCGTGATCGGATTCTGCCTTGCGGGAGGGCACGACGGGCAGTATGTGCAATGGAGATACGGTGACGAAACAGCCGGGCATGCCGATTACTCCGAGTCATTCCAGGCCGCTCTCAGAAAATGGCTGAAAGAAAAATACGGAACGGACGAAGCCCTGCGCAGAGCATGGAATGACCCGGAAATCACGCTGGACACCGCACGGGTCTTCACCGGAAAAGAGTGGCGGAGCAAACCGTATTTCGATACAGAGCCCGGAATCGACCGCAAAATCACGGACTGCCGCACCTTTCTTTCCGTCAGCACCGCACGGATGCTCCGCAAGTTCGGCAATGTCCTGAAGGAATCTTTCGGAAGACGCTGTGTCATCCAGACCTGGTACAGCAGTCCCGTCTGGCGGCAGACAAGCCGTCTGGCGGCGGAGGAACTCGCCAAAGGCGGAATCGATATCGTGGCGCAGGTCACGGATTATGCGCCGCCGAGGCTCGCAAGAGCGCCGGGGGGTTCCGCCAATTACACAATCGCGGACTCCAATCTGCACAATCTCCTGTATGTGCAGGAAATGGATCACCGGACATGGCGGACACAGGAAGTCGGCGGCTGGAATTACACCGCATATCCTTCCGGTCCGGCGGAATTCCGTTCGCAGGTGATCCGAGATGCGGGAAGCGTTCTCGCGGCAGGCGGCAGCGGCTTTTACTACTATGACATGTTCGGAAGCTGGTACCATGATCCGGAAGCCCTGAAAATCATCAGGGAAACCTACCGCATGGCGGACTGGGCGGAACAAAAACGCAATCAAGTGCCTCGAACTGAATTCGCCGTCTTCATGGATGAACGTGACCGTCTTCACGGCGAAGGCATCGCAAACGGCGGCTCCGCGATGAAAAGCCTGCGCATGAGCGGGCTCACTCCGGATATTTACATGCTTGATGACATCCTCAACCCGGAACTTCCGGAATACAAGCTGTATCTCTTTTTCTCGCCCATGACAATCACACGGGAACAACTGAACGCGATCCTGGAAAAAGCTTACAGGAAAGACGCCGTGGTCATGATTGCCGGTCCGGCGGGCGTATGCGGTCCTTTCCGGTCAGCCGAACCGGTGCTGAAAGCATTCGGGCTTCAAATACAGGACAGCATGAAACCGTTCAACAATGTCGTCGCTTTCGATGAAACGGTGAAAGACCCCCTGACAGAAAGATGTACCGGGCGTCTCGGAACGCTTGGCGTCACCATCCGCAAGGATGACGTCGCATGGCTCCGGAATCCTTTCGGAGCAAAAATCACGGACGCCGCGGCAATCGTGCTCGGACGCTGGCTCGGGACCTCCGAACCGGGACTTGTTGTAAAACGTTCTGAAGGGCGGACTTTGATCTATACTCCGCAGATAGCCGGTGTTTCGGCTCAACTCATCAACAATGCGGCGAAAGAAGCGGGAATCCTGCCGCCGTCCGAAGCGGGAAACGCAGTCTATGTCGGGAATGGAATCGCTGCGGGGCACCGTCTTGCCGATCCGATCGTCATCCGCTTCAGAGAAGATATGAACTTCTATGACCCCGCAACCGGTGAAAAATCAGGAAGCGGCAGAGAAATCAGACTTGACTGCAAACCCGGTGAAAGCCGTGCGGTTCTCTATGAACGTGCAGTATCCCAAAAGAAATGAATTTTTTCAAAAACGGAAAGGATTTTACCATGATAAAGTTTATACACCTGCCTTCTCATTCAAATGTTCCATTGTCCAAATGTTTTTCTGCTTCCTACCTCAGAGTCCCCTGTTCGAGATTCTTGCTTCGCAGAGGGAAAACAAGGATTTTCACCCTCACAGAGCTCCTCATGAGGAAAAGTTGTAAAAGTGGTATCTCATTCCGGCAGCAAGGCAGGGCAGGACGTTGCCAGTCCCCTGACCTCACTTCTTCTTTCTTCATTCAATTGCTGAATTGTTCAATTGTTCGATTGTTCCAATGTTTCCCCGTTCCTTCTTACTTCAGAGTTCCATGTTCCTCTGTTCTTACTTCGAGGGTGAAAATAAGGATTTTCACCCTCATAGAGCTCCTCATCGTGATTGCGATCATCGCCATATTGGCGGCGATGCTTCTGCCGGCATTGAGCAAGGCACGCGACTCCGCGTATCAGAGCAACTGCATCAGCAACCTCAGACAGATCGGACTCGCCCATGCCTCCTATCTGGGAGACTATAGTGACTGGTATATTCCCTGTTATTATGAAAATGAAGGCAGTGCCAGTTATCAGAGTTTATGGAACTGGACCTATGAAATGAGCAGTCGAAGATCGCGTTATCTCCCGAATAATAAAATTTATGAATGTGCCAAAATCCTCAGCAAAGTGACTCCGGTGGAAGCCGGTTATATCAAAGGCTTGGACGCCGATCCCGCAGTATGGCGCTATTCCCATGTAAAATACGGTTATCAGCGTTTGAGCATCGGGTGGGGAAGCGGCGCTGAAACCGTCCTGGGAACCCCTAAACGGGAATCTCCAGCAAGACTCAGCGAAGTGAAAAAACCGACGGAAACCGTTCTCGTACTTGAGAATACGGCAAATTACGGTTTTATGAGCAGCGGACACTATGGTGTTGCTCCCGTTCACGGCGTTTCCAATATGATTCTCTGGGCGGACGGACACGTTTCAAGTTGGAAGCATGTCGAAAATACCCTGCGGACACCCAGTGATTACTATTATTACTGGAAGCTTGACAAAGTCATGTTCTGATTCCAGACTATTGCAGATAAAACCCGAAGACTTTCCATTTTCCGTCCACCCTGCCCATTTCCAGACGGATCAGGACATCGAATTTCGGAAGGTCTTTTTTACTCTTTTTCTGTATTTTCAGGCTTTCAAGAACCTGCTCCGAAGGCTCAAAGCTGCCCTTCCAGAGATAAATATTGAAAATGCCCCGGTCAAGACATCCAAGATAAACTCTTGACTTATAGGTTCCCATCCGTTTCAGGACTTCGCTGCGTATCGTATTGAAAACCGGCTCCGTGACTTTCGCCCTGCCTTCCGGCGTCAGGTCTTTTATGAATTTCTCATAACTGTCGCCGAACAATCCGTCCAGCATTTGAGTCGCAAACAATTCGGCGGTCTTCAGTTCATCCTCCCGTATTCCTGCCGGATGGGAAGCGGTCTCCGCGGCAGGAGTTGTACAGGCGTTCAGAAGGAACGCAAGAACCGCGGCGGAGAAAAACAGGACAATCATTTTCTTCATTCTATCGCACCTCTCTTTTCATGATACCCTAATATAATAGAGACTCTCATGAAAATCAAACATCATCCCGTTAGATTTGTGTTTGAAATCCGGCAAAACCGTTGTAGCTTACTGCATAAAAAAAGAAAGGGAAACAGCATGAGCAAGATTACGGTCAAATTCATTATGGAAGAAGGATGCGACGATCTCCGCCCCGCAAAGGCACATGAGGATGACGCCGCTTATGATCTGCGTTCCAGAGTGGATATCACGGCACAACCCGGAAAAGTCACTCTGATTCCGACCGGACTCCATATCGAACTGCCTGTCGGATACGAGGCACAGGTCAGGCCGCGCAGCGGACTCGCACTCAAACACTCTATCGGCGTCCTCAACTCTCCGGGAACCATTGACGCGGGCTACCGCGGCGAAGTCTGCTCCATCCTGTTCAATTTTGGCGAAACCCCTTTTGAAATTCGTCGCGGCGACCGCATTTCGCAAATGGTGATCGCGGCTCTCCCGGATGTGGAAATGGTTCCGGCGGACACCCTTTCCGAAACGGGACGCGGCGCAGGCGGATTCGGCAGCACGGGCAGAAAATAAAAAGAAGGATCGTCTATTATGGAACAGGAACAAATCAATATCAACGGCATTGAATTTCGGGGAATCCGCCTGAAAACGCAGCATGGAACCATACTGCTGGTTCAGGGCGCGAAAGCAAATCTCGGATGCGGTTATTTTTCAATTGCGCCCGCGGATCAGCTGGGCGACCGTTTCGCCATCGTCACAGGTGTAAAATGTTTTGAGGATATGCTCCAGGCAAACATACGGCAATTCAGCAGAGCCGCAGCGGAAAGCGGAGTCACGGACTCCATGACCGGACGCGACGCTCTGCTTCTGATGGAAAAATAAACATTGAAATCTTCAATGATAAAGCAGCCTGTTCATAATACCGTGGGAACGGCAGGGGGCCGGCTGTTTTCCGCCGGGTCTTTTCTGATGGTAATCACCGCAATTTCCGGCGGACAGAGAAACCGGGCTTTGATGATTGAAGTACCGGTTCCACGGGTTACAAACAGTTTTCTGCCACCGTCTTCAAAGAAGCCGGAAGCATATTTTGTTCCGTATTTCGACGGCACGATCAATGCCCCGATCCAAGGCAACTGAATCTGTCCGCCGTGGGTATGTCCCGCAAGCATGAACTCGTAAGGCAGTTTCAGTTCCTCGAAATAATCAGGATCGTGGGAAAGCACAATCGCCGGAACCGCCGCATCCGGCAAAAGCCCCGTATTCAATACATGATTTCGTGTGATCCGGTCCGGCAGTCCGATCAGATTCAGTACTTTGCCGTCAATCAACAATTCCGCGGATTCATTTTCCAACACCTTGATTCCGGCATCCTCCAGTGCCTTGCGCACTGCACCGCCGCCATGCCACCAGTCGTGATTACCGAGCACGGCAAATACGCCGTAAGCAGATTTCAGTTTTTTTAAAACCGCCGCAATGGCTTCCGGTGACGCATTCTTCCTTTTCCAGTTGAAACGCTCCCCTATGAAATCGCCAAGCAGTAAAATCACATCCGGGTTCTCGTCATTCACAAGCCTGACAATCCGTTTCAGCCGCGCAATGTCTTCCGGCAGAGCCAACTGATGGATATCGCTTACAATCACAAAACGCAGACCGCTGTGTTCTCCATGCCAGTTTTTCAGCAGGACATCGTAATGATTCACTTCGATGCTTTCAGGTTCCCAACGGAAAATCCGGAATCCGAACAGTACACACGCAATCAGCAGACAGACGGCGCCGACACACAGAAACTTCAGGGTTCTCGGCTTGGCACGAAGCATGGATGACTCCTTGTTCAAACAAAAAAAGACCGACGGCAGGCACCGACGGTCTTTCAGAAATCCGCAGTCAGCTTATTTCAGCTTGATCTGTTCAAATCCGAATACGGGAATGCTCTGCTCGCTCCATTGATTAAAATACTGGGCGGACATGGCATAAACCACATAAAGCATGAGAACCAATGTCAGACATGCGCAGATGGCAAAGAACAGGGATGGCTCGTCCTTGCCTTTCTTTGCGGCCTTCAATGCCGCCTCTTTTGCCTTGGCTTCTTCCTCCGAAGCTTTTTCCTGTTCCAACTTGATGGCTTGGTCTTCAGCTTCCTTGACGGCGCCGCCTTTTGTAGTCGGGATATCCCCCTGCACATGCAGGGAAACAGTCGGATCGGAAGGCTGGGGAGCAACAGGAGCTTTGCTCGGTATACTGAGCTTGGGCGCCTGAGGCGCGGCGGGAGCCGGTTCAGCCGGAGGCGGAACAGGCGCCACGGTCGACGGTGTCTTCGGCGTCAGTTTAATGGTCTGCGCGGAAGCAGGAGCCGCAGAGGGCGACGGTACAGATTTTTTCGGGATGCGAATCGTCTTCGTTTCACCGCCTTCTTCTTCCGGAGGCGGCACGGGCGCTACCGTCGACGGCGTCTTCGGCGTCAGTTTAAGAGTCTGTGCGGAAGCTGACGCGGCGGACGGAGCAGCGGCAGTCTCTGCCGGAGGCGGAACCGCGGAAGCAGGCTTCGGCGCCAGCTTGATTGTCTGAGAGGCGGCGGAAGAAGCCGCAGAAGGAGTAGCCGGAGCTTCACCCGGAGCCGCAGAAGGACGCAATTTGATCGCCGGTTTGGCAGTCTGGAGACCGGACTGATGAACTGCCGATAAAGTTGAATGAGAAGAAGGCCTGGCGATGCCCTGTGTCGTTGTCGGAACCGGTTTCGGAGCCGCCGGCTGTGCAGTCTGGTTCAAAGGCTTCGGCTTGGCAATGCCCTGTGTCGTTGTCGGAACAGCACCTCCCGCCGGTCTCGGGGGAACGGCAACAGGCTTCGGCCTGGCAATGCCCTGCGTCGTCGTCGGGACCGGCTTCGGTACTACCGGCTGTGCAGTCTGGCTCAAAGGTTTCGGTCTGGCAATGCCCTGCGTCGTCGTTGGAACGGCAGAGGGTTTCGGCGGCGGCATCGACACAGGTTTCGGTGACGGGCTCAACGGAATTGTTGCAGTGGACACGGTTCTGGATTGCGGAGCCTGCCCCATTGGAATTGTTGCAGTGGACACCGTACCCTCCGCATCCGGAGTCGCCGTCAGCGGTTTGAGCTTAATTGTTTTTCTCGCGGCGGAAGAGGCTATGGACGGAGTTGCCGCAGGTACCCTTTTCAAGGTGCCTGTATCCGTATTTCGAAGCTTCAGCGGATCATTAAGGCCGCCATTGTCACTGCTCGGTGTATTTTCGCTCATGATTTCAATCCTTTTTTCGCAACAATTCCACTTTGCTCAAAGTATCTGAACAAACGATCCATATCAATTACTCAAAGGAATATAGCATACAAAACAGGCTCGGCAATTGCTTTTTTTAGAAAAATAGAAAGAAATATTCAAAAAATATGCTATTTTATAGCAAATCACCGCAAAATGCACCCTTTTCACGGATGGAAATGATAAAATATGGACGAAAAAATATTGGATAATATCAGTTCTCCCGAAGACCTGAAGGCTCTGGCTCCCCGGCAACTGACTGCACTCTGTTCGGAACTCCGGGAAACGATTATCGACACCGTCTCCAAAAATGGCGGGCATCTTGCCCCGAATCTCGGAGTCGTCGAATTGACTGTCGCCCTTCACAGCGTATTCAATATGCCGGAAGATAAAATCGTATGGGACGTAGGGCATCAGAGCTATGTCCACAAGCTTCTGACCGGAAGGAGAGACCGTTTCCATTCGATCCGTACGGACAACGGGCTTTCCGGTTTTACCCTGCGGGAAGAATCCGAATTCGACTGTTTCAGCAGCGGCCATGCCGGCACCGCAATTTCCGCCGCAATGGGATTCGCCGCCGCACGCGACGCACGCAACGGCAGCGAACATGTGATCGCCGTCGTCGGCGACGGCTCCCTGATCTGCGGGCTTTCGCTTGAGGCGCTGAACAATGTCCGCTCCAGCTGCAGGAACCTGATCATCATTGTGAACGACAATAAAATGTCGATTTCGAAATCGGTCGGCGCCATTCCGAACTATCTCAACCGCATCATCACGGGGCGCAGCTACAACCATTTCAAGGCGTTTGCAAAAATGGCGGTGCAGCGCATGCCCAGCGGAAGCGGTATCATCGGCGGAATCCAGAAACTTGAAGAAGCAACCAAAAGCCTGTTTGTGCCCGGTGTTTTTTTTGAAGAAATGGGACTGCGCTACGTAGGCCCCATCAACGGGCACAAACTGCCGGAACTGATCGAAACATTCAACCGCGTCAAGGATTTCAACCGTCCGGTCATTGTGCATGTCATCACGGAGAAAGGCGCAGGCTGCGAATACGCCAAGGAGGCGCCGGAAAAATTCCACGGAGTTTCCAGCTTCAATCCGCATACCGGACACTCCGAACACGCCTCCTCCGGCATCAATTTTTCCGCGGCATTCGGTGCATCCATGATCGAACTTGCGGAAAAGGACCCGGAAGTGGTCGCAATCACCGCCGCAATGCGTTCGGGAACCGGGCTTTTGAAATTCTCCGAACAGTTTCCCGATCGCTTCTTCGATGTGGGAATCGCGGAGGAACACGGTTTGACTTTCGCAGGCGGACTCGCTGCGGGCGGCATGCGTCCGGTTGTGGCGCTCTATGCAACATTTCTTCAGCGCGGACTCGATTGCGTCTTCCATGACATCTGCCTTCAGAATCTGCCCGTCATCATCTGCGCCGACCGTGCGGGAATCGTCGAAGACGGTCCCACGCATCACGGAATCTATGACGAATCGTTCCTGCTCTCCATGCCCCGGCTGTCGGTGCTCGCCCCGAAAAACGAGACGGAACTCAAGGCAATGCTTTTTGCCGCATACGAGCAGAAAACGCCCGTCGCGATCCGTTATCCGCGGGGTGCGTCAAAGATCAATGACCTGCCCGTTCCCGCGTTGGAGTGGGGAAAAGCCGAAGTCGTCAGAGACGGCTCCGACCTTGCAATCTGGGCAGTCGGCCGCGAAGTCAGAACGGCGCTTGAAGCCGCCGGAATTCTCGGCTGTTCCTGCCGGATCGTGAATACACGTTTCCTCAAGCCGTTCGACAAAGAACTTTTTCTGAGTGACGCGGCGAAAATGCCGATATTCACAATCGAAGACAATCTCGAAGGAGCAGGTCTGGACAGCATCGCGGACAAGCTGCTCATCAACGCCGGACATCACGGAGTCCATCACTTCGCATGGCCGGCGGACAAGATCATACCGCATGGAACTCAATCCTGCCTGCGGGAAAAATTCGGCATGACTCCGAAAGCCATCGCCTGCAAAATCAGGATGATTCTCGAACGGAACTGAGCTGCCGCATCAGCAGCCGAACACTTTGGCGGCCTCTTTCATCTTCCGCCGGATCGGCACCTGGAACGGACATCGTTTTTCGCACTGCCCGCAGGCAATGCACTCTCCGGCATGATGTTTCAGCACCTTGTAATGTTCCCGGACCGTTTCCGGCAGTTCCTGCTGCGCCAGCGCCAGATTCAGATATTTATTGACATTCGCCACCTCAATCCCGACCGGGCACGGCGCACAGTGCCCGCAATACATGCAATGCCCCGACCACGTGAATTTTTCGAGTCCGGCAAGAACTTTGGAATAATCCCTTTCCTCGCCGGTGGCATTGCACCACGCAAGCGCCTGTTCCATCTCGGAAATGCTCCGGCATCCCACCATGACAGCCGCCACGGCAGGACGGGTCAATGCGTAGTTCAGAGCCTGAACCGGTGTGAAAGCGCGCCCGAAAGGCGACATGTCCGCTTTCAGAAGATCGCCGCCGGCATAAACTTTCATCACGTCGATTCCGACATTTTCCCGTTCGCAGAGTTCATACAGGCTTTCCCGTTCGGAGTTGAAATTGTGAAGCGCCTTTTCATAACGTTCGTCCGCCCAGAGCATCTCCACATCCTCATCCGGCGGCTGCATGTCATAGCAGGGATTGACGGAAAACATCAACACGTCAATCAGCCCCGTTTCAACCGCCATGCGGGCGGTCACGGGGTTGTGGCTGCTCAGTCCGATGGAACGGATTTTTCCTTCCGCTTTCAGTTGTTTCGCATATTCAATGATTCCCCCGTCAAACACGGTATGGAAATCATCGACGGCATCAATGTAATGAATCATTCCGACATCGATATAATCTGTGCCGAGCCGTTTCAGAAGATCGGCGAAAGCCTGTTTCGTTTCCGCAAGATCACGCGTCCGTTCATACTGTCCATTCTTCCATACGGAACAGAGATGCGCCTGAATTACAAAGTTCTCACGCCGTCCCAGAAGTGCGTTTCCGAGTGTTGAACGCAAGCCCGGATCGGATGAATAGACATCAATGAAATTGATGCCGTTTCCGACTGCATAATCCACCATCTCCCGCGCTTCATCCTGCGTTTTCCCGACAAATCCTTCACAACCCAGCGCAATTGCGCTGACCTTGGCCCCGGTTCTTCCAAGTGTTCTGTAAATCATCCTTTTCTCCTGATTGATTAGCTCTGAAAATAATCTCTCAATCAAGATAATCCTGACAGTAACTCTAAGTCAATGCCTTTTCATGAAAAATCCGTAAAATATTTCTTCCGGAATATTTTACAATAGAGGATACCACACTGCCGGATCCGCATTTGCGGATGAAAACAGCCGTCATCCGATCTCGATTTCAGTTTCCGTGGATTCTTCTATGACGATCTCCTCCGGAGGGCGCTGTTCATCCGGCAGCAGATACCGTTTTGCGGGTTTCGGCTTCTCCTGAATCCGCGGATGGTTCAACGCATTGAGACTGCGTGTCAGCTCCACGGATTTCCTCAGCAGTTCATTGCGGTCAGGTCCGGGCGGCATCGAAGCAAATGCTGTCTTGATATGCTTCAACTGTTTTTCAAAATAAAGGATTTTGATACGTTTCAGACAGTCGCGGACTGTTTTCAGGCAATAACTGCGGGAATGTTTCCGAGGTTCCGCCGAAAGAACCGCGGTCAATCCGGCATAATCGAATTCACATTCGACCAGCCGCTGCGTAATCATCGCAGGCGCATCCTCCCACTCGTCATTCATACGCGCCTGAATCACGGTCTCCACGGCAACGGCGTACGGACCGCTGTCAAGCATCTCCTCCGGCAGTTCCCCTTTCACCAGATCAGCAGACTCACTGTCTGCAAGAATCACTTCCAGAAGTTCCGTCAGGGCCCTCTGCAAAAGAGGATTGGAAACAGACTCCGGGATTTTTCCCGGCGGAGGAGCAGCCGGCGGAATCTCCTCGCGCCGTTCGCGCACCTCACGCCTGAAACGGTTCTGATGCACCTCCTTTGCAGACAGACGCCGCACCTCGGAAAGCATGGCTTCCGTGCTCAGGCCGAGTTTTCCGGCAAGCCATTGCAGATACGAGTCGCGCGCAACCGCATTCTCAAACAGCATGATGAACTTCAGCAGATTCTCCGCGACTTTCGTCTTCACCGCCGGAAGCGCAATATCCTGTCCCTCCGTCTCTTTCATGAAAAGGAACTCAAAGAAATCAACCGCCTCGCCGACCGCTTTCTGAACCGCCTCCGCCCCGGAATTTTTCAACAGCTCATCGGGGTCCTTGCCACCGGGGAAACGCGCCACTTTCAGGTTGAATCCAAGCGGCAGCAGAATCGCCGCATCCTTGAGAATCGCATTGACTCCGGCGCTGTCCGAGTCAAGCGCCAGCGTAATATTTTCCGTGTAACGGTGAAGAATCATCGCCTGATCGCTGCCGAATGCGGTTCCCTGCGCCGCCACCGCGTTTCCACAGCCCGCACTGTGCATCGCAATCACGTCCATCTGACCCTCGCAGATGATTGCGAACCCTTTTTTCGCGATCTCCGGGCGCGCAAAATTCAGTCCGTAAAGAATCCTGCTTTTTTTGAAAATAACGCTTTCGCTGCTGTTGACGTATTTGCCGCCGCCCTGTTCCGGGTCAATCTGCCGGGCGCTGAAACCGACGACGCGCCCCTGTTCGTTCCAGATCGGGAAAATGAGCCGGTTGCGGAAAAAGTCGAAAAACTTCCCGGGAGTCTTTTTACTCTCGGATACAAGTCGCCCCTCCTTCATCTCGTCTATCGTGAACCCTTCCCGTGTCGCCCACTGAATCATGCCGTCCCAGAGATCCGGGGCGGCGCCGATCATGAATTTCTCGGCAAAGACAGGGTCGAGACGGCGGGTCTTGAAATATTCCGCGGCTTTCGCGGCATTGCCGTTCACCAGATTCGCCCGGTACCACGCCGCCAGCTTCTCGTGCAGGAGAAATACGCGCTCCCGCAGATTGTAGGCGGCGACTCCAGCCTCCTTGTCCTCTCTGGTATAATGACGGCGCTCCGGTTCGGGAATGATGACATTGTATTTGCGTGCAAGCATCTGAGCGGCGTCGGGGAACTGGAGATTCTCGATCATCATGACGAACTTGAACACGTTTCCGCCTTTGCCGCAGCCGAAGCAGTGAAATGTGTTCGAAGCAGGGTTTATGATGAAGGACGGCGTCTTCTCCTGATGAAACGGGCAGCATGCCTTCCAGCGCTGCCCGGCGTGCTGAAGTCCGGGAACGTAGCTCTGAACCACATCAACGATATCGGCGCGCGCGGCGATTTCATCGATAATCTCATCTGGAATGTACCTGCCCACAGCGGAGCCTCTCTTTTTTCGGACAACAATTACTGCGCGGCAATTCCGGTCAGGCGCTTCTGAACTTTCGCGCGCATGGCGTCGAAACCGGATTTATCCTGCGTCAGGCGCATGAATTTGTTATAATAGGGGACGGCATTCAGCGGGCTCCGCAGGTTCGAGTCATTCACGACCGCAAGATTCAGCGCAACCAGCGGATTCTCCGGGGCGCGCTTTTCCGCCAGCATGAAGTAGGAACGGGCAAGAGCCGGCCTGGTCTTGAGAAACGCCATGCCGAGCCCGACCCACGGAGCCGGTGTGGAATTGAATCTGCGATCCTTCGCAATGATCTTGTAATATCCCGCCGCAGCCGTGGCATTCCGGAGTTTCAGGGACGCCTGCGCCAGCAGAATCGCGGAGTTCATGTCGGACGGACGCAGGGAGCGCGCGATCCGCAACGGCTCAATGCACTGGTCATAGTTGCGGTTCCGGTAAAGCAGGTATCCTTTCAGATACTGCGCCATAAAACTGCCGGGGGCAATCTTTACGGCTTTCAGGGACTCATCAATCGCGCTCTGAAGCTGATCCGTATAACTGAGAGCAAGCGAATACAGAATCAGGGCGTTGACATTGGAGGGCTCCTGTTCCGCCGCGCGCTTCGCAAAGTCCGCGGCAAGCTTCCAGTCGCCGTTCACCGCACAGTTGAAAGATTTCGTCAGCAGCACATCCGCCGGTTCCTGCCTGGAGGAACACGCGGAAAAGAAAACCGGCAGAAACGCCGCCGCAAGGACTATGGACAAGATTTTCAATTTCATAATATCTGCTCCGGATTTTTTATTGAAATGAACTTTATTATCAAAATCGGCTTTTGTCAAGAGCCTGTCATGCGAGATGATCGAAAATATAATCGGGACGCTCCTCCGGCGGCGCACTTTCCAGCGTCGCTTCGGTCGTGACGCCCGTCATCATCAGACCGCCCGTCATTCCCATCGCGTTGGCTCCGGCAATGTCCGATTTCAGGAAATCCCCCAGCATCAGGACCCGCTCCGGACGCAACGGCTGCGGCAGTCGATACGCATTGCGGATATCTTCAAACGCATAATCGAAAATCGCCCGGTAAGGTTTGCCGAGATAAACCGGCTCCTTCCTGATTCCGATCTCCGAAAGAAGCTGGATGATATAACGCGCCTGCGACCCCGCACCGATCCCGTAACCGCCCTCGGGAACAGGATAATAACTGTCCGGATTCGCCACGACAAACGGTTTGCCGGGATTCCGCGCCAGTTCATTGAACACGGCAAGAAAACATTCCCGCCACTCGTAGCGCCCTCCCGCGGCAAAGATTGCGGAACATCCGGAAATCTTTGCCGGATCGGTGACGGGATTCATCCCGGCATCGCGGATGTAACCGCCGGGAGGAACCGGGTCGCCCATGATGAAAAGATCCTGCCCGGTCAGCCCGAGTTCACGCATGACTCCTTTCAGAGCATGGGAACAACTGATGACCTCCTCCGGCGTAACCCTGATTCCCGCCTCCGTGACAAAACTGCATTTTCTTTCGCGCGGCCGGTTGCCGTCATTGGTCAGCAGACGGAACGGGAAACGATGCCCGTGCAGATAATCAATGACCTCCGGCGCACCGGGCATCGGATTGCCTCTGCCGAGGATCAGAGTTCCATCAATATCGAACAGAATCGCATCGTAGTTTACGCACGCGCCCTGTTTCCACCATTCAAAAAATGAGCTTATTCTCTGCATCAGAATTCAATTCCTTTCAACGCAGGGCGTCCCTGCACATAATAATGCCTGCGGCACTCAATCTCGGAAATGAGATCGGCAAGGCAGGCAATCTCCCGCGGGACATTCCGCCCGGTCAGAATCAGTTCGGTTCCTCCGGAACGCGCCCGCATCAGGGACAGCACATCCTCTCTCGCCAACAACCCCGCATTCAACGCACCGAAAATCTCATCGGCAAACACCATATCGTATTTCCTTGATTCCAGCGCCTCTTTCAGAGCTTCCAAAGTAACGGCGGCACGTTCCACCTCATCCCGGGAAGGCGTGCCTAGAATGAATTTCCCGCTGCCCCGGCAGAAATAAACAAAATGCTCCGGTGCGCTTTTCTTCAGAAATGCAATCTCCGAACTCGTTCCGTCTTTCATGAACTGTGCGTAAAAAACATGAAATCCGGCGCCGAGGGCACGCGTGCAGAGCCCGATCGAAGCCGTGGTCTTGCCTTTACCGTCGCCGGTATAGATCTGTATCTTTCCTTCGCTTTCCATGAAAAAACCTTTGATTGCCTGTCAGATGCGATTGACAAAAATTCCGGAACGGAACCCGCCACTGTTGAAATATACGCGAAATCTCCGATTTTGCCACTCGCGTTACTTGAAATAATGCAGGATTTAAGTAAGTTTCAGAAGTACGCATTTCACAAAGGAAAGAACAACGGTTTATGGAAAAGCCGACGATTTTGCAAATTCCCAGACGCTTCACGAAGCAGGAATGGGGCGGGACGGAAAGCGTGATTCTCCATACCTCGCAGGAACTGGCGCGCAGAGGATACGAGGTCCGGATTCTTACTTCCGATCTGCTTTCCGCTCCGGGCGAGGAAGTTGTCGACGGCTTGAAAGTATGCCGTTTCCACGGATTCTATCCGCGCCGGGGACTCTCCGCCGAAGCGAAAAAACAGCTCAATATCCGGGGCGGGAATTACTTCTGCCCCGGACTTTTCCGCGCGCTCCTGACGGCAAAAAACCTGAAAGCGGTTCACCTGCACACCGGCGGGCTGATCGGGGCAATGGGCCGCCTTGCCGCAAAACTGCGCGGAGTCCCCTATGTGATCAGCATTCACGGCGGACAGGCGGATTTGCCCAAAGAGCAGATGGACCAGCTGCTCGCTCCCCTGCAAGGGACTTTCAACTGGGGCAAGATTCTGGAAATCCTTCTCCGGACAAACCGGGTTCACGCCGATGCCGATGCCATCATCTCGCTCGGAGAAAGCGAACGGCGAAAACTTAAGGAACAGTATCCGCATACCCGTGTGGAGGTTCTTCCGAACGGAGTGGATTACAGACGTTTTGCCTCGGCAGATGGTGCCGCGTTCCGTAAAAAGTATCGGCTTGGAAACGGGCCGCTGATTCTTTGTGTCGGCAGTTTCCACAGGCAGAAAAATCAGATGACTTTATTCGAAGCCTTTGCCGGGCTCCGCAAAACCTCCATGTCCGACGTCAAGCTTATTTTGATCGGAGTCGTCTATGATGAAGCCTATTTTCGGGAAATCTCCGCCCGCGCCGCAGACTCCGGGCTTGCGGATTCGACCCTGCTCCTGCCGAATCTGCCGTATGACTCCCCCGATCTCGCCAACGCTTACGCAGCGGCGGACTTGTTTGTCCTGCCCAGCCTTTACGAACCTTTCGGAATCGTAGTATTGGAAGCATGGTCGGCGAAATGCCCGGTGATCTGCGCCCGTACCGGCGGACTTGCCGATTTCGGACATGACGGCGACAATCTCCGGTTTACGGACACTTCCGACGCCGGTGCACTTGCAGAAGCAATCGCGGAACTTCACTTCACCCCTTCTCTTTCTGCCCGGCTGGCGGCAAACGGGCAGAAAACCGCCGAAGCCTGTTCGTGGGAAGCAATCACGGAAAAACTCCTGAATTTTTACCGGAAGCCTTGATACAGGACTATGCCATCCGCCACCCCATACAGCGCAGGGAGGCGAGCCCGGTAGAGTCGCGGAACTGATACCAGAGGGTTACGAGAGTCCCGTCATTCAACTGTGCCGTGGAGGGATAACCGATGTCCCAGGAAAAACCGTCTTCCGAAAGAAGTTGTTTTCTGCGGCAGAGCAAAAATACTATTGTAGTATAGTTATAAACAAAAAAGGATTTCTGTCAAGTGTGGAATATGATTTTTTCCGGAAACTTGAAATATCATAACAAGATGAAAACAGCTCCGGTGCAGAAGATCAAATCGTCCATCTGACTCAAAAAACCAATTATCATATAATGCTGGTCTCCGCAGACGAAATCTCCCGATACCCTGCGATTTGCGGCGGGATGTTCATTGCATCAGATTGCCGTTTTTGTCCAAATATCATTTTACGAGACCAGTTCATGGTAGAGCGGATGCAGTTGAATTTCACATTTTCCATTCGCTGATGTAAAAGCCCATCCTGCAACAATCCCGCACTCAGTTTCGATACGTTCAAGTTTACCGCAAGAAGGTTCTTTCTTTACAGCCAACCATGCGGATTCGTAGGTCGGAAAAGATTTTAGGCCAAAATTTTCATATTCCCTGTTTTCGCACAGGGTAAACGCCAAAAGACAATCAATTTCATGGCGATATCCGATTCCCCCCGGTTTGAAATGCAATTCATTCGCCTTTTGATAATATCTGCGGCAGAATTCATGAAAATCAGCTGGACTATCATTCAGCGGACAATACAATGGTCCCTGAGGCATTCCTTTAAGCACCGGTCGGAAACCATACCATTTACCATAAAGTTCTGCAAGATGCTTTTCCTCTGCTGTACAAAATAGCGCCAAAGGCAATTCTGAAGTCTTCCGCAGATCTTCCAGCAACATTTGCATGAGCTGATGTCCGATTCCTTTTCCCCGGTATTCCTCTGCTGTCCGGAAATTCCCAAAGTTACCGATACAGCCAGAATGCCTGCCCCAGCCAAACCAAAGACGGGAAATACATCGTTTGCTATCCATGGCAATGAAATAACGGTCTTCCGATTCATCTGCTAAAGTTCCGCTTAACCTATGGATCATCATTTGGGCATATGCCGCATCAGATTCCCCCTTTAGCCATTCCATCAATGCACTTGCGGCTGTTTCAGCCATGGGGTGATTTTTTCTGCCCGGTATATATTGGTGGTAAGTAATCATTTTGCACTCCTGCATGTTTTGAATTTCTAAGGAGTAAAATTCAAAAGTATTAACTTTGTTGTGTTAAAAATTATTCCTCATGTTGACAGTTTGCCATACCTTCTCCTCGATTCTACTTGGCAGGAACCAATCTCAACTCAGGATATGAGGTATATTCCCTCGGTAAAATCTTTGAGTCAAAGAGCTTAATATTTCGATTTCTTCTACCAACCGGATCGATGTAATACCTTAAGCAGGCAAAATTGATCTTTTCCGGCATTCTGCTATATCCAAATTTTGACAGTGGGAATGTGACCAGTACACTCCAGGATTCGTTATCGTGAGCAACAGGTATATTCTTGAAGCCGTTCCATGCCTTGACATCACTGCGTGCATCATAAATATTGCCATTGCTGTCCACAACCACTTGAATCCGCCGTTTTCCCGTATCCGGAATCAGCATCTCAATTTTGTCGGCGGATGGCCATTCATCATGATAGGTTCCGGCTTCCGGGGCATAAGGTGGTTTACCACCGATATTCCAGCAACGGATACCTGCATAAATATTTTTATCATCATGCAGTATTTTTAATTCTGTGCGGACTTTCATACCCATAATTGTCAGGGCAGGGACAAATTCCGTATAAAGCCAAGTATCTTTCCAGGGACCGGTTGCAAAGGTCGGATCAAACGGCGGAGGAACTGGTGTGTAGGCTCCGGACAGGGTATATGGTTCACGAGAAGCCATTTTTTCAAATGATGCGGCAAGGCGCTGAAGCATAATGCGCCCATTATCCGGCATTTTTCGAGTCAATGCCCGCGAAAATAACTGCCGGCACTTGTTTTTCAGCTGTGGATCAACTATAAAACACTTGCGCCAAGAGGCAAAATCGTTGTCAGTCCACATGGAACGTCCCGGAGTAGCCAACCATAACTTTTCTATCATGCGGTAGTATTCCCCTACATCATCACCAGCCTCACCATAAACTCTAGTTAAAAATTCGTTGCGCCATTCTTCCAACGGGCGATCAGGATCAAGCGCTGCATTTGAAAGCACCCAAAAATACATGGAATTCTGATCCCAGGAACCAATCGTGGGTTGGCTGTCACTATACATCTCTGAGTAAGTGCGAGAAATCCCATGATTTTTTCGAATGTATTGCCAGTCAGCATAAGCAACAGCATCGGTCGGACGCGGAAACTCGCCAGACAAACCATAGTATTCACGCCAAGCGATTTGAGCACCGGTTTTAACCCAAGCAAGAAAATTATCATACGTTTTTTTGTTGTATGGATGAATAAGTGAACGTTTGGAATCCTTGAATATTGGAGCAAATGAAACTGTAATATTGCTTTCTACTTTGCAGGCGGGAGCTTCCTCGGTCAGAAAATAAGCAAATGTTTTAATCGTTTTATTCGGGTAACGGTTTTTCAATTCCCTAGCGGCCGGATTCAACCACATAAAGAACTGGGTCGATCTAAAGTTTTTGGCTTTGGGTGTAAGGAGATGTCCATCAGCAAGTCGAATCGGTTTCATGCATAAAGAACACTCACAAGCATCCATATTATCTTCCGCGCAAACTCCGATACGTTCATATTGCAGATGCTTTTCCACATATTCCAGAAAGTTTTTCTGAAACTCCTTCTGACAATCCGGATTCATAAAGCATAGGCTTGTCAGTTCATTGCCGCCGCTGGAAGGTTTCTTCCGTTTGCCGTGGATCAACGGATAAAAATCCGGTCGAGATACCCAATATTTTTTTTCCGGCATATAGATTCTGATAATATTGTGGTATCCGGAAAGCGTGTTGAAATCTTCGTCAAACAGGTCTTGCCCGTTGCGTGCCCGCCAGTCATTATCATGTTGCTTTGCGCGCAGAAATCCCCTCGTCGTAAAATATGGGGAAAACCGGATATTTATATCCTGAAACGTCAAAGTCGGCTGTTTGGAATAAACCGTCCCAAATTCCGTATTGGGTCTAGCCCAAATAATATCGGTATTACGATACAATAGCCGGTATACAGCTGTCAACAATCCTCGGTCACGTGGAGCGGCAATGATAAGTTCACCGGACTTTTTGCCTTCACTGATATCAAAACCGTCACCGGCAAGTTTTAACGCTGGGTCCACCTTCAAAACAATCTTAGTAGGCAAATTTGAAACCATGGAATTGATCGGCAGTTCTGCGCCGGAAATGACCTTAACCCAATGCTGAAGTTCTTTGGCTGCGAACATACCTTTGGGGCCGATTCCGGCTTCCGTTACAATTCCAGCCAGAGGTTGACCATTATCACTAATCTGAATATCACCAAAGGTGAGCAGCGGCAAAAACATAATGATTAACCGTAATACTTGTTTCATAGCAACTCCTTATATTTTAATGAAACAATCATGGTAATTCTTTCTTTTTTGAGTTGAATCCAAATTCAAAACGATTGGACTTTATAGATTCAGAACCTAAACCTTAAGATACATGATATCCCTCCAATCGCCATTATTATGTTTTTTTGCCTCAATAGCTTGTGAACGGTCACTTTGCCGGCTGCTTTCCTTGTACACTGCCGGGAGTGAAAATCACTTCAAAATTTAAATTGCCGTCTGCCGGAGCAACAGCTTCAAAACAAAGCATTTTTGCATCCGGATTATACGAATCAACTTTATTCATCAGTTGTTTGACCGGAATGATGTTCCACTGTAACTGATCCGGTACTGCAATACGAATATTCATGCTTTTATTGCCATGCTTAAGCGTCAGCATCGCCCCCTCAGCTATCGCAACATTCGCCTGAGTACAAAAATGCCAACACACTTTCGCCCCTTGCTTAAAACCTTCCAGTCGATCAGCAATTACCACTTCCCGATTTGGTAAAAGTCTACCGAAACGTATCGCCTTCTTAAGTACATTGCTGTAAATCGGTGTCAGATCCACCGTGGTCGACTGACCATCATTCACTCCCTTGAATTCAGTAATCAAAGCCTTACCGTCAACCTGCTGCTTCAGATCATCAATTTGAAATATATTGTGACTGACAGGACCAAGGCGAAAAATCTGCCAGCGTCCGCTGTTTTGGTAAAAATTCCACAGTTCCACACCATTGGATTCCAGTTTATGATATTTTTCGGCCCCAAGATCGACCGCCCAGCGAAAACCATCAGCCTCTATCAAAAAACTGCCGATATCCATATGACCATGCGGCGCTGACGGTGAACCTCCTTTCATACCTAAATAAACGGCGTTTGGGGTCGAATCGGAGCGGTGTACCGAAATCGGAACAGTTGATTTCTCTCCGCTGAAATAAGCCAGCGGCAAATGATCCGATCCTTTTTCCGGTAGATTATCCAAATAGAACATAGCAAACGGCATCATCCGATTACCACCACATGAAACATCCCTATGCCGTTTTCTGGTAAAATCATTGAAGCTGCGGTGCATCCAAGTAGAGTAACAGTCCTGCCGTCCGAAGCGGCTGATCCACCATATTTGAGCAAGACCGAAATCACGTTCTATTTTACAGTCTGCATAGCTGAAAGGATAGCCGGTCGGTGTTTGTGTTGCGACCACAAACTCTCCGGTTCTGGAAAATCCGGGCAATTCGGAAATACCGAAATCGTTACCAATAACACTGTCGAACAAAGCGATCAAAGCCACGGTAAACTCCGTTCCATAACTCCAATACATTACACCTTCCGGATAGGCTCCATTTGGCGCATAGGAAAAGGCCATGACTTTAGGCATATTAATCACTGCTCTCCAAATGACTTCGGCTGCCAACTCTGGATATTCTTCATAAACAGACAGCGCTCCGGCTACCATGCCACAATGACAGACGGGGGTCCAGTTGTTGGTACCGGAAATCCACCAAAGACGGTTTTTTTCTGTATTAAATGAAGGCATGAGGCCTTTTTCCGCAATGACTGCGGCAAATATCTTACGCTGTTCCACCGTTAACAATGGATAAAACCAATCATAGGCGACCGCCATCCCCAGTGTCATCTCAGCGGTATCAAGAAAATGATAGGGATTCCAATCCGAGAATTTGGATATCGCTTCCATTTCAAGAATCCCGCGCCAAGCATAATCCTCATCCCCGCTCAGCAGATAGGCTAGTCCAAGATTCGCTAAGCGATACAGTACATTACGCGATACGGATAACAACCGAAAACCTTCAAGCTTACGCTCCAGTGTAGAATATTTGAGTATCAGATTCGCATCATAAATAATCCGTTTGGCAAAAGCTTTGCCAGCCTGTGTCTTATTGATTTTCATCAGACGTGCCAAACCGTCATGTCCGGTAAAAAGTCGGGAATGCAATATCGACATGTTTTTCAATATACTCTGAATGTCCGATACAGTCACTTCAACAGAATCCTTCAAATGTATTTTCTTCTTTGTCATGATAGACCCTTTTCTGCTTGAATGAGTTTTCTCAGATATTTTGTGATGATGAACCTTATTTCACTCGATCCGGCGACGCCAGCTGACCACCGTAAGCAAAATCTCCCGATACCCTACTGCTCTGGCGGAGTAGTTTATTTAGCGTGCAACTCCATCAGAAACGACGTGTCGCACCTGATAGGCGGTAACTCCGCGATACTTCAGCGCATGGGAACCAGCTGATGTCACATGGAAATCTCCCATAAGCAGGTTTGCCTTTCTGGAGTGGCGGAGGTGAATAAGTCTGGATGCGTTAGCCAGATAAGTCCTGAAGTTGCCAGGCTGACGAAACCTGTTCACAAGTTTTGATGAACTATCCCATTGCGCTGTGTCAGCTTGAATAATTTCTTGCGATGGCCTGAGGATCTTCTTCAGATTAATGAAACCAGTCTCTCTGGCTCCAGCGGCTTGTCCGATATGTAGCGGTTCTGTATTCATACCATAGAACATGTTAAAATTATTTATATTCCAGTCTGACGGCACAGCTTTAAAGCTTTTGTATCCCCATCCCGGACACATCATGGCATCACTGTAAATATCTTTCGGCAGAGCGGTCGCGGCAGGAGTACCAGAGACGCTTTTGCCGATGTAACCCCAATTAGTAAGGACGCGTGGCCAAGTCAAAGCATCAACACTGGTAGTTGGCAGTAGATCATTATTATCTGAGATATATTGTGCCCAAACGATTCCCATCTGCTTTAGGTTGCCGACACATTTAATAGCTATGGCTTTCTCTTTGGCTTTGTTCAGTACGGGAAGAAGCATTGCCGCTAGAATTGCAATCATAGAAATTATAAT
>DPDG01000053.1 GCA_003526375.1 Lentisphaeria bacterium | reverse complement strand
TGAGTTCAAGCTAATAGTGATCATCGCAATATTGGCAGGAATGCTTCTTCCGGCGTTAAAGGCAGCACGTGACAAAGCCTACGATGCGGTGTGCCGCAACAATCTCAAACAGATGAGTTACGCCGCGTCTCTTTATTCCGGCGATTACAACGGCTTCCTGGTTCCAGCCTATCAGGTGTATTATTACAACGGAACAAGGCAGACCGGCGGAAACGCCTGCTGGTTTGCCTATCTCAGCGGACACAACGGCCTGCCGAATTACAGGTTGAATCCGGACAAAACTTTCTACTGCCCGAAATGCCCGGACGTCAAGACCCCGTCAACACAACACTTTCAGTATAAGGATTACGGAATCAACATCTACATCACGACAGGCGTAGCCTCTTACAATACCACATGGTACAAAATGAGCCAGTTGAAACATGCCAGCACCCTGTTCTTCATCGGCGACCGCCGCTGCATGACCTCCGAATGGTTCAACATCGAATACAGTAAATTCGGTTATAATCACGGACAGGGCAGGACAAGACTTCAGGGAACAGCCAACATCCTGTTTCTGGCGGGAAACGTCGCTCCCCGCCGCATGCCCCAATTAATCAGGAACAACAATCGGGATTTATATCTGCCCAATAACTGAATGAAAGGAAAAATGATGAAAACAAAACTCAAAATGACGGTCCTGGCGGCAAGTCTGATGGCAACTTGTATTCCGGCGGCGGCACTTGACACCAGAGTCAACCTGCTGGATTTCAGAGACCATGTTGCCGCGGCGGGAACCGAGCAGGAAGACTGGCAGCCGGCTTTTCAGAAAGCGGTGGCGAAAGCATATGCAACATCCCGAATCCTGTACATTCCGGCAGGAACTTACCCTATCCGGAAAACCGTCGATCTGAATGGACCGAAAACACAGTTATATCTGATCAACAGTCTGACGGTGACGGGAGACGGCCGTTCCGTAACCACGATCATTCAGAAGAATCCAAAGGAAAACTGCATTTCATGGACCGGGAAGACTTATAAGGACAGCGCCACGTCCGGCACACTCCGGGACATCACCCTTTTCGGGGGAAAAATAACCTTGAATCTCAAATGGCACAATAATTTCACGCTGGAGTCCTGTTATATTGCAAATGCCTCGCAGGCGGGAATTTATTCGGAAGGATGGAGCAACCGGTTTCTGAATATGATTATCCGGCACTGTCCCAACAACGGATTCGAGGGGCGCGCCCATTTCAACGACATCACAATCCGAGACGGCTATTTCAGCCGTTGCGGAGTCGGGATCATGCTGAGCGGCGGAGCCCGGGGCGTCCGCATTTCAGGAATCGGTTTTGAACACTGCGCCAATGCCGCGCTCATGATCTACGGCAGCAACGCGGTCAGCATTACCGGATGTTACTTTGAAGGCAATGGAATGGGAGCTTCCAACGTCAGGCGGAACTGGGCTTTTCCCAGTTCCATCGCTCTGGACTGCAATAACGACACGGTGTTGATTCAGGGATGCATCTTCCGCGGATGCAGTCAGAATGCGGGACATGTCAAACTGGGAAGCAATGACAATGTGGAGATCAGGAACAATCTGTTCGACATCCATTTTGATGAAGCGGCAGTGGAATTGACGGACCCGTCAAGAGCCGGAATGAAACACCACTCCGGCAGAGTCCGCCTGAAACACAACTCACTGGTCTGGTCCAGCAAAAAACAACAGGAGAAGAAAGGCGCTCCGGTTGAGTTCTATTATCAGGAGTCCCGTCCGGGATTGCTGAAATCGACGCTTCGGCATGGCTGTTTCTTCGAAAGTCACGAGGGGAAAACCCGTATTTCGGCTCCAAGTAAAAGCGTCCCCGTCAAGAACAGGAAACTGGAGGAGATCTTTCACTGATCATGTGCCCCGACGCAAAAAACTGTTCATCGCCGCTTGTTTGCCGGGCGGAACGGATTCTCCGGCAGAAAGTCATGACTCTGCCGGATGCACCGGCAGCCCGTTCTCCCGGACTGCCGACGGAATTTTATTCCGAAGGAGATTACTGGTGGCCGGACCCCGCCTGTCCGGACGGTCCTTACATCAAGTATGACGGGCGCAGTAATCCCCGCAGCTTCAACAGGCACCGCAAACTGCTGATCCGCCAGTCCGTTCAGATTGCAACGCTGTCTGAGGCATTCCGGATGACCCGCTCCCCGAAATTCCTGAAAAAGGCGGAAGCAATTCTCCGGGCATGGTTCATGAACCCGGACACAGCCATGCGTCCCCATTTGAGCTATGCACAGGCGGTCCACCGCCGTTGTTCAGGGCGCAGTATCGGCGTGATTGACTCCATCCATCTCGCGGAAACGGCTCTCGCAGTCCGTCAGAAAACGTTTTGCGAAGCTCTTGATCCGGAAACCGCAGCAACTGTAAAAGAGTGGTTCGCCCGCTATCTGGCATGGCTGACAACCGGCAGTTTCGGACAGGAGGAACGGATTCATCCAAACAATCACGGCACCTGCTACTATCTGCAATGCGCGGCATTTGCCCATCTGACCGAAAACCATGCGCTGCTGGAGGAACTGCGGCACGATTTCCGGGAACGCCTTCTGGGATTCATGGACAGACGGGGGGCGTTTCCTGCGGAACTGCGTCGGACGAAGCCTTACAGTTATTCCCTCTTTCAGTTGAACGTATTGTCGGGAACCGCGGCTCTGCTCTCCCGTCCGGAGGAAAATCTTTTTCTGCATGTTGACCGTCAGGGGCACAGTCTGGCACTGGCTGCGTCATTTCTGTATCCCTACGTCACAGACAAGTCTGCCTGGCCGTATGCCCGTGATATCGCCTACTGGAAATACTGGCCGAACCAGCCCGCATTCCTTTTTCTCTGCGGATATTTCCTCAACCAGCCGGCATGGCTGCGGCAATGGCGGCACATGCGCTCCGATTTGAAACTGTTCGAAGTAATCCGCAACACACCGATACGAATGCCTCGGCTCTGGATTTCCCATCTGCTTCAGGAGAAATAAAAATGACTGCCGCCGTTTTTTCCACGGAGAACTCCGCGCCGCCTCAAATCCATTATCTTTTCCATCAGTACCGGACCACCGGGCGCAAGCCGCGCACCGAGCTGTGGCATGTACACCATTTCTGGCAGCTTGAACTTATTCTGGACGGATGCGGCGGGGAACTGGCTGCCGAAACGGAAGTCCTGCCTTTCAACAGCGGAGACATCTTCCTTATTCCCAGCGGAATCCGTCATGTGTTCCATTATCCCGACCGTCGCTGTAAATGGCTTTCGGTTAAATTTTCCGTAGAACCGCAGTGCCGGACGGGGGCACAGCGTTTTTCCCTGAATGAAATTCTCGAACCTGCCCGGACGATTCTCCTGCATCTGCTGAATGCCGGGCGTCTGCCGGACCGGCAGGAAGTCCATCTGATCAACGCGGTTCTGATGATCTTCGTCAATTACCATCTTTCGCACGGCAGTGACTGCTCCCAGCCGGAATCCACCTTCGTATCCCGGATTTCCGGATATGTCCTCTCGCGGGAGGGAAAATATATCTCCGTCGATGACGTCGCCCGTTTTATCGGCTATTCTCCCAAATATACTTCCAACCGGTTCCGCAGAGAAGCAGGGCTGCCGCTGAAAACCTTTCTGGACCGGCAGCGTTATGAACACGCAGTCAGGCGACTGTGTTTCACCAGCGACTCCATCAGTACAATCGCCGCCGCATTGGGATTTTCCGACACCTATGCTTTTTCACGTTTCTTTAAACATGCAGCAGGGAAAAGCCCGTCTCAATTCCGGGAAAGTTATCTCCACTCGATGTAACGGGCTCATTCCTGCAGAACACGACTTCCATGCAACTGCCGGTCAGCCGTCATTCATACAGGACAATGATTTTTTTATGGGGCGGCTTCAACTTCACTCTCTGTGCGCCGCCGCTTTGCGTCACGCGGAGCCTGCCGCCGCCGTACAGATCCGTCAGAGTGCGTTTCTCCCAGAAGCCGGACGGGAATTCCAGTTCACATCTGGAAGTCATGGAGGGAAGAAATACAAACAGCATCCGGTGCCCGCCGTCTTTCAGAAGTCTCAGGAACGGAACCGCATTCCCCGGTGTTTTCAGAATCCGGACGGGCGGTTTCACCCCGACGGAAAAGCAGAGATGCTGAACGAAGTTTTCAAGCTCGGCATTCCGCTTTTCCTGATAAAGCGCCGAAAAATACGGGGCACAGAGAATGATTCTCCCTCTGCCGTATTTCACCTGGGATATCAGATCAAGCCCGCTGTTCAGCGGCGCCACGGTTTCCGTAAACTTTTTCACGGGAAGATACGGTGTCAGAAACTCGCCGGCGTTCAGGAAGAAAGTTTCCCTGCCGAACCCGTATTTCACCCGTTTATTCGCATACCTGATCCGTTCCGGATGTTCCGTAACACCGGTTGCTTCCGCAATGAAACGGCGTTCAGGCTCAAGATAAGCGCCTGTTCCGTTATAATGCCCGCACCCGCCCTCGCAGAACAGGGTGCCGCCGTTCAGGACAAAATCAAGCAGACGTTCCGCATCCGGTTCCTCCAAAGCGGCAGCGGCGGGGAGAATCATCAGTTTCAATCCGGGCGGAAGCTCCCTGCCGTCGCAGACAATCCGGTAGGGAATGGAGGAAGCTGTCAATGCCCTGCCCCAGGAACGGAAAGAGCGTTTATGCAGATCTTTCGGAAGCTCAAACGCTTTGTAAAGAGACTGCGTATGGAGGCTCCGGTACAATCCCGTTTCCGCCGGAACAGCCAGTTCATCACGCAGAGTGCGGTACTTCTCCAGAAAAAGAAGGAGGTCCTTATCCGCGGCAATCCGACGGACAGGTGCCGGAGGCAACTGCACAGGCGCAGGAATTTTATAATGGTCTCCGTATTCAACGGCGGAAGCTCCGGCTGCATAGGCGCAAAGCGCAAGTTCCGCATCCGCCGTTCCCGAAACGGGATTCAGATGAATCTGATACGCCTTTCCCGACTCCGCTGCCTCATGAAGCAGGGTCAGTGCGGAAAGCGTGTCCGGCAGTTCCGGTTTGCGGGAAACGAAAACAGTATGTTCCAATGCCTGAAATGAAATTCCGCCGATCGTATTTCCGAGATCCGCAAGTTTTCTTTCATAGTTCCAATGTTGAAAAAGCCGGAGTTCCGTCTTCATGCGGACACCATACAAAACGGCGTCTTTCACGGAAATATCCTCCGGCACGCGGTAACATGTGCCGAGAGCACGGTTCAAGTCTTCCATCGAGCGGTATTTTCCCGCCAGGTAACTCCGGAATGCGGGGTCCGAACCCGGATTCTTCTCCGGTTTGAAAAGAATCCGGAAAAACGCCAGCTCCTTCCGTCTCCAGAGACGGCTCACCACATGTGCAAGAAAAAGCTGGACGCTCCGCCAGGTTTCCGGCTCATCGAAAGAAAGTTCCGCCTCCCGCGCCCACGGCGGAGTATGAAATGAAACCGAGGGAACCACCTTGATTCCGACGGCGGCGGCATCATCGAAAAAAGAATCCATGAAGGAGTCGTCATAACGCCGGAGCGCAACTTCCGTCATGGCGCGGTCGATCCGGAAACGGACCGCATCGTAAGAGTCCGCCTTGATGCGCGCGAGAATCCTCCGGCGCGCCGCCGGAGAATATTCACGATAATCGCTGAATGCCGTAATCCTGAACATGGAGTTTACTTGAGCTGAAATGTTTCGCCCGCCCGTCTGGTCATGTCCGCAATCTTCTCAGCGGCGCCCTGCGGGAGTTTCGCGGTCTTGAGCCATTTCTCGAAAAGCGCGGTATCCCAGTCAATGTCCTCCGTCCCCTTTCTGAACTGCGGCAGAAGCTCATTGAAAACTTTCATGTATTCTCCGGCATCCTTACCGGTTGCAAGCAGGGCGGACGCCGCCAGATAACTGGAAATGCATTTCATGAATTTATCAGCGGAACGCAGCAGGGTGTCCGAATCGAGAAGTTTCAACGCCTTTTCATATTTTCCGCGGACGATATACAGTTCCGCAAGGTTGATCTGCGTCACCGGAGAGGCATTCTTTTTGAGCAGCTTCTCATAAGCCTTCTCCGCATCGTCAAGCTTGCCGATATGCGAACTTACGATCGCCAGCCCCTCCTGAACATCGGGAATATCCGTCGTGGCTGATGTCTCTGAAAGCTTCTTGTAATCAAGATAAGCCTTGTCATAGTTGCGTTGAATCATGTACGCGCCGGCGCGGCTCACGCGGGCAAAGACATCGTTCTCATCCTGCTTGAGAAGCCGGGAGGCATACTGAATGAGTCCGTCCATATCTTTCAGAAGATAGTAGAGTTCAATCCGTCCCCTGACGAATTCCACAGCATTGCCGGACACCGCAACCGCCACCTTGATATCGTCCAGCGCCTCTTCCTTTTTGCCGTTCATCGCGTTGAGGAATGCTCTTTCACGATAAAAGAAAGGATCGGCCGGATCAAGTTTGAGTGCCTCGTTGAAGTAAGCTTCCGCCTCCTTGCGCTGTTCCTTCTTCATGGCGACGAGCCCGCGGTAATAAGGAATCGCCGGATGCTTCGGATTCAGCTTCGCCTCCTTGTCCAATTCGGCAAGAGCCGCGTCATAGTTCCGGTTTTTGTAAAAATCAAGGAACGCGGAATGAACCACTTTCCGGACATTGTCCCGAATCATGAAATTGCGCCCGGCGCTTTTATATGCCTTGAAAAGATCCTGAAACCCTTCCGTATATTTATACTGCGCGTAACGGATCGTCCCGAGAACCAGCAGACAGTCGGGATCGTCCCCGTAACCGGGAATGCTTTCGATCTGTTTCGCGGCATCGTCAAGGAACATTTCGTTGCGGAGCCAGAAACGCGCCAGCGCGATCTTTCCCTTCTTCAGACCGCCGTCCGCGGCAATCCGGTAATACTTCGCGGCGGAAATGCCGTCCTGCTTCACCCCCTGCCCCAGATCATACATGTAGGCAAGGTAAAGCGCGGACTCCAGATTGTTCCTGTCGGCTTCTTTCTGCAATGCATCGAAAGCCTCTTTCAGAAGTTCGGCCCGCTTCTTCGCGTCCTGTGTTTTCGTCGCCTGGTAATAAATCTCTTTTCCGGTTTTCCTTACCTCCTGAACCGCCTGCTCCCGAGGCTCCGGCTTTTCCTCCGTTGTCGTGGTCGCGCAGGAGGTGCAGACACCCAGCGCAAGAAGTGCGCCGCCTGTAAGTAACAGTTTATCGAACATGCCCAAATCTCCAAATTTAAGATTTTTTAGGTTTCAAGACTCCGAACAGCAGACTGATGCAGAAAATGACGCATGCACACAGCACAATGGTCGCACCGGACGCCGTTTCCGCCCACGGCTGGGCGGAAATCAGAAGACCCGATATACCGGAACATACACCAATTATGATGGAAATCCAGAACATCATGCCGGAACTTTTCGATAAATTGCGCGCCGAGGCTGCCGGA
The DNA here is from genome assembly GCA_003526375.1 of Lentisphaeria bacterium. Taxonomy (GTDB): domain Bacteria; phylum Verrucomicrobiota; class Lentisphaeria; order Victivallales; family UBA1829; genus UBA11452. The sequence goes on along the minus strand of DPDG01000053.1, from coordinate 43,020 downwards.
ACGATCAAAAGCGCGGTCACGAGAAGCACACCGGCGGATTTTACTGAAAAAATCACCACCAGCGACAACAGCGCCACATATACATATTGATAAAAGGCTGTATGAATTCTGTGAGTACGCGCAAGCTGCTCATGAATCCCGATCGCATTCAGGCGGTTGTAGGCAAAAACCTGAAACACGAAAAATACGCAGAACAGCAGAAACAGATACAGCAGGTCATTGTGAGTAACGGTCAGGATATCCCCGTAAAGGAACACCTGCATATCCCTCGCCACATTCGGATTGCGGCTCACAAGCGCAAGCCCGAACGCCACGACCGCCGAAAAAAAGACGCCGATCACCGTATCCGAGGAAAGCGCGGAACGTTGTTTCATCGCCATGATCCCGATCCCGATCGCCAATGCAAGAAGCGGCATCGTCAGGTCGGGGCTGAGTCCGAAAATAAGTCCGAGCGCCACTCCCGCAAAAGCGGAGTGCCCGATCGCATCCGAGAAAAACGACATGCGGAAATTCACCACCTGAATTCCTGCCGCGGCAGCCAGCGGCGCGGTCAGCAGAACTCCCAGGAAAGCCTCCTGCATGAAACGCAGCTTCATGCATTCAAACGGCAGCATTCCAGCGATGCCGCACAAAAAATCAATTACTGTTTCGAGCATAATTTGCAACCGACTCCATGTTTGTCATATTTCACCATCCCCATGTGAAGCCCGAAGGTCGCGGACAACGCATCCGAGGTGAGAACCTCCTCCGGCACTCCCTCCGCATAGACCTTTTTATTGATGCAGATCACATGTTCCGCATGTGCGGCGACCATCGACAGGTCATGGCTGATCATCACCTGCGTGAATCCAAGTTTCCGCCGGAATTTTTCCAGCAGTTCGCAGCAGAGCTGCTCCCCCTTGAAATCGACTCCGGCGGCAGGTTCGTCGAGGATCAGTATTTCCGGATTCTGCATCAGCGCCTGCGCCAGCAGAACCCGCTGGAGTTCGCCGCCGGAAAGCGCGCCGAGGCTGCGCTCCGCAAGATGTCCGCACTCGACCTCTTTCAGATATTCCGCGCACTGAAGGCGGAAGGCTTTCGATATCCCGAAGAAAACGGGTCTCCGGACCAGTCCGCCCGCAAGAAATTCAGTCACGGTCAACGGCATGTCGCGATCGAAAATCAATTTCTGGGGAACATACCCGAAACGGGGTTTTCTGCGCGAAAAATCACCCGAAGCATCCCCGAATTCGATCTCCCCCTTATAAGGGATATCGTCGAGCAGCGCCTTTGTGAGCGTGGTCTTTCCTGCGCCGTTCGGGCCCACGATCGCAGTGCACATGCCGCGCGGAATCTCCGCGGAAACATCCTCCAGAATCGAAACCGCCCCGATCCGGACATTCAAATTGCGTATTCTGACTGCGACATGACTGCCGCAATGACATCTGTGTTCCACCGGATTCATTGGTTCAGAGTCTTTCCGAGAACTTCAAGATTTTTTCTCATTGTCTTTTCATAATAATCCATCGGTGCATCCGCCGGACCGTTTGCCACGGGATCGAGTTCCGCGAGCGGGATACCGCACTCCCTGCCAATCGTGCGCGCGACACGCGAAGGATATTGCGGTTCCGTATAGATCACACTGATGCCCGCCCCCTTGAGCTTCTTCACAAGGCTCGCCATTTCCGAGGCAGTGGTTCCGGCTTCCGGCTCCCCGGAAATCGTTGCCGCGACCGGGAGTTTCAGGTGATGCGCCAGATAATCGAAAACACCGTGCTGCGTCACAATCTTCCGCTCGCTGAAACGGTATTTCCGCGCGGCAGCGGTAAACTCGCCGCAAAGCTTGCGGAGCTTCTCCGTATAAACTCCTGCATTCGCCCTGTATGCCGCCGCATTCGCCGGATCAGCGGCTTCAAGCCCGCGGGCGATGTTCTCCACGATCCTGACCGCCTCGAACGGACTCGCGAACAGATGCGGATTTTTACTGCCGTGATGGTGCTCATGGCAATCGTCATGTCCGCATTTCTCCTCCAGTTCCAATGCGGGGATTCCCGCGGATGTGTCAATGATTTTTGCACCCGGATTCATTTTCCGGAGCGGCTTCAGAATAAAATCATCCAGTCCGAGTCCGTTGCGGACAAGCACCATGTTCTTTGCGCCAAGCTTGCGCATATCGCGCGGAGTCAGCGCATAATCATGCGGACACCCGGTTCCGGGAGGAATGATGAGTTCCGTATGAACATTCCTGCATCCCTGCGTAAGGTTCCGGGTCAGCAGATAAAGCGGAAATGTAGTGCAGTAGACATTCAGCGGTTCCGCAGCGGCGCAGGCAATTCCGGCAAAAAGCAGGAGACACGAAAAGATTGCAGTCTTCATCGGCAGCACTCCTCATCTTCATTATGTTCATGATCGCGGCACTCGATTTCGAGCGCATCGCATTTCCTGCATCGCTTCAGGGTATGAAATTTCGCGAATGTCTTCCAGTGTTTCCTCTGTTTCTCGTTCAGGAATCCCGCGCCGCCGCAGAACGGACACGTCTCGTCAAGCGCATTCAGAACCGCGGCGCGGATGAATTCCGACTTGTTCGATATCTTGTTCAGAGCCGCAAGCATCTCGCCTTCCGCCTTGAAGGTAATGACAGCCTGTTTTTTCTCACTCATGACAGCCTCCATTTGTTCAATCGCTTAAAAGTAATACAAAGTAATACGATTGTCAAGTAAAAAAACAGGATTTCCGGTAAAAAAGAGAACTTGCGGGGTATGGCAGCCAGAATTCCGGCAATGGGAAAACGGAGTTTGCAGGAGAAAAAGGGCAGGACTATCCGGTCCCATGGATGTCAAATTGTATCAAAACAGCACTTCTGAATGTTTCAGCCATATTTTTCAGAAACGGGTTCCGCCTTCCGCTGAAATCTCCATAAAAAAACGGACGGCAGCCGTATCACAGGCTCCGTCCGTTTTCCGGCAGGTTCAATCCGTTCAGAACTGGACAAGGTCTTTCACTTTGACGGGAAGTCCCGTTTTCATGGAAAGATTGCCGGCAATGCCGGTCAGGATCGAACGGGCTCCGTCGATGTAACCGGCGGCATGTCCCAGCGGATCGTCGGACGCGCCGCGGAACACATCGGACAACAGCTTCGGATCGCCGCCGCCGTGTCCGCCTTCGCCCTGCTCATATTTGATTTCCTGCGGTTTGCCCCAATGCGGCTGGAAGATGATCTCCGGCACATGGGTGATGCGGTCGCCGCCGGTGTGGTGCATTCCGAATTCCTTGTTGAAGTCTTCGCTCCAGGAGAGATCGGCGACTTCCACCACGTTGAACTCCAGTCTGCCTTTCGTGCCGTTGAACACAACGCGGTATCCCTCCCACGGGCAGTGGGCGCACAGGGAATAGGTCATGACGGCTTTATTGGCATAGCGGACCATCACGCCCATATTGTCCTCAATGGAAATACCGTCGCTGAAAACGCTCTGGTCGCGGTAGTAGCTGTCCTCTTTCTCGGCATTGTAGTAAAGTCCCATCAGCATCTCGTCATCTTTGGAGACATGGAGCGCGAAGGGGTCTTTTTCCGCAATCTTGCTGTCTCTGGCGCGGGAATAGAATTCCGTGATGCCGCGTTTTTCCGCATTTTCCTTGCCGTAGAACTTCAGGTCGCCCATTGCGAAAACGGTTTCCGGGTAGGAATCGATCCACCAGTTGACGAGGTCGAAATGGTGTGTGGATTTGTGGACAAGAAGTCCGCCGGAGTTGTTCTTGTTGCGGTGCCAGCGGCGGAAGTAGTCCGCACCGTGGCTCGTGGAAAGCAGCCATTCGAAGTGGATGCTGGTGATCTCCCCGACCATGCCGCTTTTGATGATCTCCTTGACTTTGGTATTGCGCGGAGAATAGCGGTAGTTGAATGTAACGATCACATCTTTTCCGGTGCGCTTCTTGGTATCGATGATCTGCTGGCACTTTTCCGCATCGATGGTCATGGGTTTTTCGGTTACGACATCGCAGCCGAGCTCCATGGCGCGGCAGATGTATTTGTGGTGTGTGCGGTCCATGCTCGTGACGATGACTTTGTCGGGTTTGAGCTCCGCAATCATCCTGTCGAAATCCTGCGCCTTGTAAGTCGGAAGCGGCGCAATGCCGTATTCTTTCTGGAGACGGTTGTTCCAGTAATCCATACGGGCCTGGTTCGTGTCACAGAGTCCGACCAGCTCGCCGGCGTCCTTGAAATCGCCGCAAAGCGCATTCAGATACATGGAACAGCGTCCGCCGGTTCCAACCTGCACATACTTCTTTCTTGTCATTTTTGGAAAATCCTTCCTGTTTTTGAAGTTTCCGTTAAAATATTATAGAAAAATCTTTTTTCAAGTGCTCCGTTTATTATAATTGCCAACGTTGGCAATTTCAAGAGAAAAAAGAAAAATTATCTGAAAAAAAAGAAAAACGGAACGTGAGGGCGATGCAAATGCTCCGTCAGAAAGGACGGACGGCGCAGCATATGGAGAAAACAGCAAAGAGCCTGAGCTCAGTCTTGTCTGTCCTTTCCGGTTCTTTTTTATCCATCCGGTCCTTCCGGCGGACTTCCGCCAGGCTTACCGCACACTGCCGTTCTCACGAAAAAAATCATTTTTTTTGCAAATGCCTATTGACAAAACAGAAAAATCCATTATAATTAAAAGTGGTAAACACTGGTAAACATCAAGGTGATTTTCAAGATGAACTGTAATTTCAATGCGGCAATCAAGCAGTATGCCTACAATGAACTGCTGAGCCATCCGGACGATTCGGTCAGGATCAAGTCGGAGCGGGAATTGTGCACCTTGTACGGGATCAGCCGCCCCACGGTGCGCAAAGCGCTGGCTGAGTTGGAACAGGAAGGCGTCCTGATCATCCGGCACGGCAGCGGAGCGTTCACCAATCCCGCGGCGGCAAAATACCGGCAGAACCCGAACTGGCGGAGAACCGTCGGAATTCTGTTCGGCTTCGGGAACTCGCTGGTTTTCGACTCTTATTCATGGGAGGTGGTTCACGGCGCACAGCAGATCCTGGAACAGAACGGCATGGTGGTGCTTCCCCTGCTGCAGCTCGCCGGAACCGATGACAAAGCGACGGAGGAAATTCTGCGATTGCAACTTGATGCGGTATTATGGCTTCATCCCGACGCCGGACGTCTTGAGGTGATTCAACGGCTCGAGGCGGAAGGTTTGCCGGTGGTCTGCGTCGGACGGGACCCGGGAAATTTTCCGGGAACGGTGATGTACAATTACCGTGAATGCGGCAGGAACCTGGCACGCCATTTCCTGAAACACGGACAGCGGAACCCTCTGCTTGCAGCCGACGGCAGGCAGACCGTGTATCAGGAGCTTGTCCGGGGATTCGAGGAGGAGATGGAAAAAGCCGGAAACGTTTTCGAGTCACGGCAGCTCCTGCTGAATCTTGATTCTCTGGAGGAGGATATCCGGCGGCTGCACGAAGAAAATACGGAATTCGACGGTATCTTTGTTTTTGCCCAACTGATCTGGAAAGTCGAGGAGATTTTCGACCGCTGCTGCCAGAAAGGTTTTTTCCGGACGAAACATCCGGTGGTCGTCTACGCGCTCCGTTACGGCTGGCGTGAATCCGCCTATCTGGATATCAACAGCATCCGCCTCGGAAATCTGGCGGGGGAGTATCTGGAAGCACGGATTCGCGGAATTCCCTATTGCGGGACATTGCGTCCCGTAGCCCAAGTCATTGAAAACTGTTCCAAAGAAAAATCACCCAAAAGAGGAGAGTAGAAATGAAAAGTGGAAAGCAGTGTTTCACCCTGATAGAATTACTCATCGTAATAGCCATCATCGCCATCCTTGCGGCAATGCTGATGCCCGCCTTAAGTAAAGCACGCGACAAGGCACGAACAACTCAGTGTGTCGGCAATCTGCGGCAGATTGCCGCAACGTCGCTGATATACACTTCGGATTATGACGGCTGGATGATTACCGTCAATGCCAATGGAGTTCCCGTCAAAACTTATGTTCTGAAGAACTGGGGACCAGTTCTATGGTATCTGCGTACCAACAAAGAGCTGCCTTATGTTTCAAAATCTGCAACGGTGCGCAGTACAGATTTTGTGTGTCCATCCAATCCCAATGCGTTTGTATCCAGTACTGCGCGGTATTCCCTGAATTATGGACTCAACATGCAATGCGGTATCATCTGGAGCAATGGTTCCTGGGGAGCTCCAGGATTCAAACTTTCGCGAGTCAGCAAGGTATCTGAAAAATTATTGTATTCTGATGGCGGTCAGCAGAACGAAACAGACAGAAGCGCCTGGATGTGGACCAGTCATGATTTACCAACATACAACTGGTATATGGGTTTCCCTCATGACCGTAAAACCAATATTGCCTGGATGGATGGTCATGTTTCATCCAAAACGTATCTGGAAATCAAAGCCAATACCGCTGACGGCAACAACAACTGGTGGAAAGTCGGTCAATAACCGACACCACTGAAACACGAAGGAGAAAAATCATGTTGAAAAAATTGGTTATCGTTCTGTTCTGCCAAAGTTTATTGCTGCAGGCGGAAACGTTGAATCAATCAGAAACACATCCGGATAGACAATCGTCCGGAGTGTCTGCTGTCCATCATCCGGTATTCAAAAAATGGGTTAAGAATGATATCAACAATCTGAAGAAACAGGTGGCACCCGTCATGAAAATGACGGATTCAAGATTATCTGAACTTCTTCCGCGGCAGAGCGGAATTTTCTTTGTCATCTGCCCGACTCCAGGATGCGGCAACCCTCAAGGATCGGCTTTTGACTGGACTCCGGAAAAACCTTCGATTCTCACCTGCAAATTTTGCAGGAATCATTATCCGTCTGTTTCGCATCCGGAACAACATACAATCCGGGTCACAGCCCCCTCAGGAAAGGAGATTACCTATTCCTATTATCTGGCGCCCAATGGCCGCAAGCACTATTTCAGTGCGGGAATTGAATATCGCAAAGCTCAATATTTTTCAGACAAGGCATATCAACTGGCGCAATTATATTACTTGACCGGAGATGAAATATATGCACAAAAAGCGGCGGTAATCCTCTGTGGCATTGCGGAACACTATCCGGACTTTGCTTATAAACATGAATTTCCGTATAAAGCAACCCAATGGTACAACGGCACACCCTCAAAAATGCTTCCGCACTTTCGCACCAGCCGCTGGTCCTGGTGGGGATTCATGGATGTGCCGAGCCAATTAATACTGACGTATGACCTGATCGCCGATTCGCAGTCGTTGCGCCAATATGCAAAAACAAAAAAAATCGATCTGAAAAAAGTTGTGATTGACGGTTTCTTTCTGGAAGCCTGCAGAGGAATACTGCGCAATCCGGAAAAACCGTTTCAAAATATGACGCCAACTTTCTGGAACGGGCTGGCGATTGCGGGAAAGGTAACCGGCAATCAGATTCTTCTCAATGCGGTGCAGAAAGGAATCGAAAACTGCCTGACCGACGATTTTCTTTTTGACGGTTTCTGGCAGGAACCATCATATTCCTATCATCAACAAGTGGTGCGGCGGCTTGAACATATCATCAACTGTATGAATGAAAACAGCAAACAGGAAGATCATTTGAAAGCTCCTTTCCATCTCACGGCAGCAGCAAAACTTCTGAATCAAATGGTATATCCGGACGGGCGTCCGGTTCCTATGGGGGACACATGGATGATTCACACCCCTGAAAAAGCCGCCGGGAAACGGTCTTCCTACCTGATTCCCTCAGTCGGATACGCAATGCTCGGTTCCGGTGCAACCCAGCTTCATATGGCATTTACTTCGAAAACAGGGCACCATCACTACGACACACTTGGAATCACCTTTTATTCTCATGGACGTGAAATGCTTTCGGACATGGGATACACCCACACGAAAATGTATCAATTCAATCTGACCACACCGGCTCACAACATGGTATGCGTGGATTTTGCGAATCATTACTTCCGTGACCGTCAAAAAGGAAAAGGAAGCATCGAATATATGGATACCGCCAATCCGAGGGTGCAGATTATTGCGGTAAATGCCCCGAACACTCAACCCGGGCTGACTCACAACAGAAGAACTCTGTTTCTGATTCGGAACGGCAAAGGCGAAACCTATGCGGCGGATTTTTATGAACTCGGCAAAGGCGGCCGCAATTACGATTATTTCCTTCACGGAGACGCCGACCATGAAGAACAGTTCCACGCTTACGATGCGGCGGGAAATCCCCTGCTTCCAGTCCCTCATCCAATTGTTGAAGCAAAGTACTTAAAAACCTGGAAAGCGCCGGCAAACAATAAAGACTTCAGCCAGGTGAACAATCCCTATTTCGCTTATGGTTACATGACAGACACAGAAATCATTCCTTATAAACCGGAATCCGCTTTTCTGCGGACGGATTTTTCCGCGGAAAGTTCAACGTGTTCTATTTACATTCCCCTTTCAGGCGCGGCACCCGCCGTTTTTCACGGCAGAACGCCGAGTATCAGAAAAGCCAAAGAGAACAATCGCAACATCAGGGACTTCCGGCAGTTTATCTGCCTGCGGCTGAACGATCCGGTTGACAATCCCGTATTTTCCACCGTCATCCATCCCCATCAGGGAAATCCGGCGGTAAGGGCAGTGGAACGTCTACAGGCAAATCTGCTGAAAATAAATACCGGCGACCGAACGGACTATCTGTTCATTCATCAGAAAATACCGCTTCGATTGAACGGCTATACAGTCAGCGGACGATATGGCTATCTGTCATTCGACAAGACGGAAAAACTGGTGAATTACCATCTGGTCAACGCAAAAATCGAAGGAGTGGCGGACAGCGGTTCTCCGGAAACACGCGACATACAGGAAACATCCGGCGTTTCGACTCTGATTTTCAAAGGGAATACAGTTTCCTCTCCGGCTCCCTTTATCAAAATCTTCAACCCTGAAACAGGAATTGCATGCGGATACTTCGTTCAATCCCTGTATGACAGAACACTTACAGTAAAAGGAAATCTGGGAATCAGAAAAAAGCGGAATGAAGACAACAGTGCACTGAGCTATTTCCCGCATACAAAAATGCCCGGAAAACTGCAAATCACATTTTCACAGCATGTGTTCCGGTAAAAGGCTTCATAACGAATAGAATCAAGGCTGCCGCATAAGATTTCCGCGAAATCACGATATGGAAAAGAAAGTATGGGAAAATGTCAAGACGCATCCTGAAAACAGCAGTGGTCGGACTGGGGCGCATCGCGTGGAGCGATCACCTGCCGACAATATTGAAAAATCCGGATTTTGAAGCAATTGCAACTGTCGATCCGCTCCATGAGCGGGGGAAAGAAGCTGCCGCGGAATTCGGAATCACACACACTTATGAATCCGTAACAGCAATGCTGGAGCAGGAAACGCCGGATCTGGCAGTGGTCTGTTCCCCGACCATGTTCCATGCGGAACAGACCATCCTGCTGCTGAATCACGGGGTTCATGTCTTCTGTGACAAACCCGCGGCTTCAAACTCCGGTGAAGTCCGGGCAATGTTTGCCGCCGCAGCCAGAAATGACCGGAAACTGATGATTTACCAGCCGCGGCGAATGTTTCCCGACTCCTTCGCAGTCAAAGAGATTCTCCGTTCAGGGAAACTCGGCAATGTCTACCAGATGAAACTGTTTGCCGGAGCTTATGTCCGCCGCAACGACTGGCAGGCATATCTGAAGAACGGAGGCGGCATGCTCCGCAACTACGGAGTGCACTACATGGATCAGGCAATGTATCTTGCGGGAGAATCTCTTGAAGCGCTTGCGTGCCGTACGGCAAAGATCGCGTCCCTCGGAGACGCCGACGATGTAGTGAAGATTCTGCTGCGGGGAATGAAAAGCAATCTGCTGGTGGACATCGACATCAATCAGGCGGCAGGGCTGAATCCTTATCTCTGGCTGATTTACGGTTCCCATGGCGCGGCAATGCTTGCTTCCCAGAACTCCCCCTGGCATCTGCGCCGCTTCGATCCGGCGGAACTGCCTCGGATCATGCCCGATTTCCGGCTTGCCGCGCGCAACAGGAAATATCCCCGTGAAAATATTCCGTTTGTTACGGAGGAATACCGTCCTGTCCCGGAGAAATCCCCCGCTGAGCTGTATTATGAAAATCTTTATGAATACATTTGCGGCGGCTCGCCTCCGCTGGTGCCGGAAAAAGATACGCTTTCCTTGATGAATCTGCTGGAACAATGTCTCGCAAAGACGGTTCAAGCCACTCCATGAAAAGGCGACGCATCAGGGCAGCGGTCTGTTCCTGCGGTACTGCGACGGCGAAAGCCCGGTCTTCTTCCGGAACAGACGGGAAAATGTGCTGAAATCATTGAATCCGCATTTTGCGGCAACCTCCTGAATCTGGAGATCGTTGTTCCGGAGAAGCTCCATGGAATAGTAAATCCGGTGGATCATGACAAATTCATGCGGAGCAATCCGGTTGATCCGTTTGAAAAATTTGCGGAACCCGCTGTATGACATGTGGAACTCCTTCGCGGCAATCGTCTTGAAGTCATAATCGGAAAGCGGGGAAAAACGGATTTTCTCGATCAGGATATCCATTTTACTGTTGACAAAAGGCTGGCCGTGTTCCCGGAGATAAATCTCAGTCAGCAGCCCGGGCAGTTATATAGCAGGAAACAGTTTCAGCAAACAGTCGGAGATTGTGAAAACTGATTGGAAATGATGGGAAGAAGAGTTGGAAACGGTTTTCACAGATTATGCAGGGACAGGAAGGAACAAAGCCAATATCAGTATTGATGATACGGATCGGGAATTTCATTGTTATAGAGAAATGCCCCCCTTGTTTTATATTGTAAGCGGCAATTCGTTTTTTACAAGGGCTGAATGGGAGTTTGCCGGATTTTATGGAATGGCCCGGATTGCTCCGGGCTTTTTTATCCTCTGTAGAAACATTTTTTTATAACTTGTAAAATAGCATAGATCGGATTACTTTATTATATATGCTAATAAATATGTCATGGATCATAGACGCACAATTATGAAAAATAATCTGAGAACAATCTTTGATGAGTCGATGGGCGGCAAACCGCGCAAACAGCCTGCGGTTTCCCGTCCTGTGAAAACGAACCTGCGTCCTTTGTTTCTGATTCTCTTTCTTCTGACCGTACTTTCCGGACTTGCCGTCTGCGTCTGGCTGGAGTGGACATATGATGCGCGGGATATCTATTATGCCTGGCTGTTCCTGATCGTCTATTCGATCACCGGCACCACTTTATTTCTCATATGATCAGGGATGTCTCATTTGCTTTTCATATTCCGGCTACCAGTTTGCTAAAACTGTTTTCAATTCTTCCCCGCCACGATTTGCAATCACTTTTCGCACACTCCGGACAATTTGTTAAAACCGTTTCCAACGCCTTGCGAAAACTATTTGCGATACTATACCTACTATATAACCCGGTTTGCCGGATCGCTGCGCATGAGATTTTTCAAAAAAAATTCAAATCTCCCCTTGATATTTAAGTATACCGGAGTTTATACTTGATAAGTATACAAGGAGACGATCATGCGTCCGCCAGCGAAAAGAGATAAAATCGTAAATGAATTCAAAGCGAGGATTCTAAGCGGAGTCGCCGCTCCGGGAAGCCGTATGCCGACGGAGCAGGAACTTGCGCACCGTCTCAATGTCGCCCGCGACACTCTCCGGGACGCCCTCCGGATTCTTGAAGAAGAACAACTGATCGAACGCATTCCCGGCAAAGGAACATTCATCCGCGCACAGGAAAAGGAACAGGGGAACGTCATCACTTTCCTGCTCCCGTGCGCAGACATCATCGCGGACAGAATCGGATACCGGACTTCGCTGATCACGCGGGAAATGCTCTGCGGCGCCATGATTGAAGGGAACAAGCAGAAGCTCCGCATCGAGACGATCGCCGTATCTCCCACAAACAGAAATGATGACATCGACTGGCATTCGCTCTCCCATCTGAATGAATCCGGCAAGGTGATTGTATTCACACTCTGGTATCAGCCGTTGTTTCAGTTTCTGAAAGAGCGCGGGACAAGTGTCGCACTGGTCACGCTCGGCAATGAAAACCGGTGCTGCGGATGCCGCGAATTCACGGATCGCTGGATTCATCTGCATGACGACATTTCCGCCGTCATGCGGGAGGCGGATCATTTTCTGTGCACGGAATATGAATGCGGAAAAACCTGCATCATCACCCGGAATTACACCGGAGAAGATCAGGGCAGTTTCGATCTGTCTCTGAACGCCCCCTGCCCTGAGATCGTCTTTTTCACAAGAAAAGAACACGACCGGAAATACAGAGAAGAACTGAACGCCCTCTACCGCCGTCACCGGTTCGACGGGCTGTTTTTGCAGGTTCCGTATCTGCACCGGTTCGACTATTCGCGCACACTGAACGAAAATCTCGGACTGCCGGAAAAAGTCAGGCTCCTGACCTACTGCGAAACTCCTTACAGCACGCGCCTGCCGCAACGGGTGCCCGGCATCAATTTCAACTTCCGCGAACTCGGAGCGGAGGCGGTCCGCAGATTGAAGAATTTTACAGGAAAACCGGTTGATTATGCAATCAAACCATTCATAGATTCATTTCAATAACAAAAGGAGCACTTCGAAATGAGAACGCACGCAATGGGCGAAATGACCGTCAAGGAGATACGCGAGTATCTCAAAACCAACCAGACCATCATCCTGCCGTACGGAGTCGTCGAACAGCACGGCTACCACCTGCCGCTGAGCATGGATATCCACAATGCGGAGGTTCCTTCGTATGCACTGGCGGAAAAGCTCGGCTGTATCGTCGCACCGCCGCTCAACTACTGTTTCTCCGGCGGACAGCTCCCGGGCACGATCAATGTGCGCCCGACCACGTTCTGCGCCATGGTCTGCGACATCGTGGAATCGCTGGCGAACCAGGGATTCCTGAACATCCTGATTTTCCCCGGACACGGCGGCACCGAGAGCCTTGACCAGCTCAGAGAATCGCTCCGCATCCTGAAATGGCTGAATCCGGCACTGGAAAAGGTCATGATCATGATTCTCCGCCGAGGTGAATTCTGGCAGCGCCCGAAGGAACCGGGCATGACCGGAAGCGACTTCCACGCCGGCGACGCGGAAACCTCGCTGATGCTGGCATACCGCCGGAATCTGGTTCAGCTCGACCAGCTCGAACTTGACGAGAAAGAACTTGCGGAAAGAATGCGCCATGATCAGGACGCCTACCAGATCTGCACAACGCTCAGCGGAAAGCCGCAGGAGATCGCGACAACCCGTCAACGCCCGGAAATCAAAGTCGGCGTCATGGGATACCCGGAATATGCCACGGCGGAACGCGGCGTCGAAAATCTGGAAAAGTCAATCACTCCGATGGCGGAGATGCTGAAACAGGCAATTGCGGAGGCGGAAGAAAACCGAAAAAGCGGAAAACGCATCGAGGTGAAATCGCCGGTTCTCGGCAGAAACGGCAACTAAGCCGGTAAGGGAAGCGCCCGGAGCTCTCGGACTTTTCCATTGGAACAGTTCGAGAGCAAAGCCCTTGACTTGAGAAGAATGCACACGCATTCCTCCGTCTCAAAGCCAACCCGAGTGTCAGGACATGAACTCCAATAGGATCAGAGTTTCAGCATGACCCCCGGATGACCAGTTCCTGATGAAGTTTCAGATTTCTTGCCGGGCCGTTTTCCACTTTTTTCAAACGCTTTTCCAGTAAATCCCAGACAAGCTGTGCAAAGTAACCGTTGTCGAAACCGATGGAAGTCAGTGGCGGATCAAAATATTCACCGATCGCAATGTTGTCGATGCCGACGACCGCACAGTCTTCCGGAACCCGCCATCCCTGTTTTTTCAAAGCGGAAATAATGCCGATGGCGCCGAGGTCGTTGGGAGCGATAATTGCCCGGGGCGGCCTGCCGCACTCCTGCAGATATTGATTCATGAACATGGCGGCATTCTGCAGACGGTTGCTTGGTTCCTCGCGAATCTGAATCCCATCTTTCAGCCCGTGGTCGTTCATCGCCTGAAGATAGCCTTGAATCCGGGTGGAGAGAATATCGGCGCCGAAGAATGCAATCTCCCTGTAACCTCTGCTGATCAGATATTCGGTCAGGCGGTAGGCGCTGTCGAAGAAATCAATCTCCACACAGTCCGCCAGTTCGGTTTTAGGCGTTCCGAAAAGCACCGCAGGAATTTCATTCCGGCGGCACTCCTGAAGAATCTTTCCCAGCGGCTGCTCTCCCGGAATGCCCCAGATGTAACCGATAATCAAACCATCCACCCGGCGCGCCAGGAGATCTTCCAGCGTACTGATATTCCGTGTCTGCCACCCGGTATGTTCAAGCGAAGTGACCAGCAGACGGTAACCGCTCCGGGCAGCCAGGCTGCGGAGCCGTTCGCAGAATTCCATCCGGACAGGGTTGTCGATTTCCGTGACGGCAACGCCGATCGTGTTGGTCTGCCGCAGCACCAGACTGCGGGCGTTCAGGTTGGGACGGTATCCCAGAGCCTCGGCAGCCGCCTTGACCCGTTCCCTTGTTTTGAGTTTGATCTCCGGCTTGTCCTTCAAAGCCAGAGACACGGTATTCACCGACACTCCGACCAGTGCCGCAACATCCTTTAATGTGACCGCCATACGCCATCCTCCGTTCCCTGTTCGGCAATACTGCTGTAAATATAATTACATGATCGTTAATATCAATAGAGAATTCTGAAAAATCAAAAAAATATTTTTGTACTATTGACAAAATCAAAATCATCATATATAATTAATACAAAGAAAAATATTAACGTTAATATTAATTTATCCAATGGAGGTTGAAATGTCAATTGCTCAGGTCGGTTGTTCTTTGCATAGAAAAAGATTCGCATTGATAAAATTTCTGATTCTGATGAGGAAAACAGCAAAGAATGTGCATTGTCCCGGCAGCAAGGCAGAGGCACAGTCAGTCCGCACGCGATCTCACATCTTCCTTTTTTATTCCAATGTTCCATTGTTCAAATGTTTTCCTGTTCCCTGTTCGATGTTCTTACTTCGCAGGATAAAAATGAAAATTTTCACTCTGATCGAGCTCCTGATCGTAATTGCGATCATCGCCATTCTCGCCAGTATGCTTCTGCCCGCCCTGAACCGGGCAAGGGAGATGGCGAAAGGCATCAACTGCAAAAATAATCTCAAACAGATGGGAATTGCCGCCGCTCAATATTCCGGCGATTATGCCGACTGGATCGTACCGGCGAGAAATACACTGCCGACAGAAACAAACTGGTCGAAGGCGAATCTCTGGTATGGTTTGCTTTCCGGATATGGAAATGCGGGGCAGAGCGGGTACGGCATCACATTCTACGGCGACGACATCACCCGCGGCACGCTGGTATGTCCTTCGGAAACCACTCCATTCGGGTATTACACCGACAACCGTTTTTATTACACCCACTATTTGATCAACACCTTTCTTACAGGGCTGGACAACTCGCACGGATGGATCAATCAATATCAGAGAAAACTGCCGCAAATCAAGTCGCCCACAGTGACGGTTCTGGTCATGGATTCCATGAATCTTTCCGATTTCTCCGTTTCCCTTGCGGAAAATCTGGCTTTCCGGCACGGCGCGGGCGATCCGCGGCCGCGGACTACCGCCTCAAAGACGGTCATTCCGGGACGCGGGGAATGCAATATGCTGTTTCTGGACGGGCACATCGGCGGCATGGGTTATGTCACGTTCCGCGGACGCGGGGCGAATGATACCGTGCCGCCCTCATGGGACAGTTATAAGTACAGACCGTTCATTCACGGATTCAATCCGCAGTGACAAGGACGCCTACGCATGAAAAGCTTGAAATACACGAAGCTGAAACCGGTGATACTGGCGCTGGGAACTTTCAGCAGTCTGTACAGCGCAGAATTTATGTCGGAAACGGGAAAGCCGGGGCAGCAGTTCAATGACAAAAACAGATGCATCAAGGTCTTGCATGATTCCGGGGAACCGGTTCTGCGGCGGCGGGCATTCCGCAATCTGCTCCGGTTTGACTTCGATGAGGCAGTGCGGACCGGAGAAACCGACCCTGATCCGGAAATTCGCGCCCACACGGTCTATCAGGCGGTCCAGCAACGGAAAAAGGGAGCGGCGGAGCTTCTGGAACGGATGTCCCGCGATTCTTCGGAGGAAGTCGGGATGATGCTTGTCTGCTTCGCCCCGTCCGTTTTCCGCCGGACAGAAGAAAAGAAAACATTCCTTGCGGAGTTGATCAAACGGCATCCGTCGCAGAAAGTGCGGGCGGCGGCAGCCCGGAAGATCGGCTTCAACTTCGAGCGCGTCAATGTGCGTCTCAGCGAAAACCCGGCACACGACCATGAAATCATGAAGCTTCAGGCTCTGCCGCTTCCGTCCGGCGGCTGGCGCTTCATGACCGATCCGTCAGAAACCGGGCATCTTCAGGAAATTCCGTATTTCAGCAAACAGCTTGACGACTCGAAATGGCCTCAGATTCGAATCGATAAATTCTGGGAGGAACAAGGGTTCAGGGATTATGACGGCATTGCCTGGTACCGGATTCGATTCACGATGCATCCCAACCCCGGCTGCAACGCCGTCGAGCTGGCATTCGGAGCGGTGGACGAGTCGGCATGGGTATGGCTGAACGGGAAATACATCGGAAAACATGACATCGGGCCGGACGGCTGGAAAGTTCCGTTCTGGCTTGACGTCACCAGAGAAATCCGCTTCGGCGGCGAAAATCTGCTGGCGGTCAGGGTGAAAGACACAGAAAAAGCCGGCGGCATCTGGAAACCGGTGACGGTCGACATTTTGAAATAACTGAAAAATCAGACGGGAATCTTTTATTATGAATTCATTTGAAAAAGACTGGCGTTTCACCCGGAACTCCGGCAAGGGCTTCGAATCGGCGGAACTGGATGACTCCTCCTGGGAAAAAATCGATATTCCGCATGACTGGGCGATCGCCGGTCCCTTTTCACCGGATCATGATTCCGAGGTGATTGTCGATGACCCGATAGAACATACGCGGAAGGTTTTCTCTCACCCAGGATGCACCGGCGGACTCCCCCATGTTGGAAAGGGATTTTACCGGAAACATTTTGAACTGAACCTGAAGCCGGAACAATCCGCAAGGGTTGAATTCGACGGAATCATGAGCCATGCGGAAGTTTACTGCAACGGCAGATACGTCGGCGGACGCCCTTACGGATACTCCTCGTTTGCCCTCGACCTCACGCCTTTCGTGAAGAACGGAACCAATCTGCTGGCGGTCAGCGCGGAAAATCCGCCGGGGGCAAGCCGCTGGTATCCCGGAGCGGGAATCTACCGTCATGCCCGCCTGATCGTCGCCGGACGGATTCACATTGCCTATTGCGGAATCCGGGTCCGCACCGAAGGAAACCGGGTGACGGTCCGGACGGAAATAGAGAATCCGTCCGCCCGGAAAGTTGTCCTGACGACACGGCTCATTGACCCGGACGGGAATGAGATCGCCTCCTGCCAGACCTCCGGCGACCGTCTTTTCCACTGCGAATTCATTCCGGATGAAGTCCGCCGCTGGCAGCCGGGAAATCCCGTTCTCTACAAGATCGTGTCGATTCTCGGAGATGAACGTCATGAAACAGGATTCGGCTTCCGCGATCTCACATTCGACTCACGGAAAGGCTTCTTCATCAACGGCATTCCGATGAAGTTCCAGGGTGTCTGCCTGCATCATGACCTCGGACTTGCCGGCGCGGCGGTTGACCGCGATATTACGAGGCACCGCCTGAATCAGCTCGCCTCCATCGGATGCAACGCCATACGGACAGCCCATAACCCGCCCGATCCTGAACTGCTCGATCTCTGCGACGAACTGGGTTTTCTGGTCATCTGCGAAGCTTTTGACGAATGGAAGCGCCCGAAGACGCCCCGCGGCTACAATCTTCTCTTCGAAGAGTGGAGCGAACGCGATTTACGCGACATGATCCGCAGGGATGCCAATCATCCTAGCGTAATCATGTGGAGCATCGGCAACGAAATACCGGAACAGTATTATCCCGAAGGCCCCGAAATGACCCGCCGCCTGTGCGGAATCTGCCATGAGGAAGACCCGTCACGCCCGGTCACAGCCGGACTGAACAATGTGGACGACAGCATCACCGGAGGGCTTTTCGACGCAATCGACGTCAAAGGCTTCAATTACAAACCCTATATTTATGCCAGATACCATGCGGCCTTTCCCGACGCGCCCATATACTCCTCGGAGAGCGCCTCCACGGTCAGTTCGCGAGGCGAGTATTCCGACCGTCTGTTTGAAGAATCCGGCAGGAAAGACAACCTGCAGGTCGACAGTTTCGACCTCTGCTGCGCGGACAGCGCCACGATCCCGGATCATGAATTCAAAGGACAGGACGACAATCCGTTCGTCATGGGGGAATTCGTCTGGACCGGATTCGACTATCTCGGAGAACCGACTCCCTATCACCGGGAATGGGTCCGCAGCTCCTTTTTCGGAATCTTCGATCTCTGCGGAATCCCGAAGGACCGTGCATGGCTTTACCGCTCCCGCTGGTCAAAACAGCCGACACTGCACCTCATGCCGCACTGGAACTGGCAGGGCTTCGAGGGAAAGGAAATTCCCGTCCAATGCTACTCCTCCTTCAAGACCGTGGAACTGTTCGTCAACGGAATCTCCATGGGAAGCCGGACCAGAAATCCCAAAAAGCTCCTCGGAGCATACCGTCATGTCTGGAGCAGGGTTCCATACAGCCCCGGAGAGTTGAAAGCGGTTGCGCTGGACGAAAAAGGAAAAGCGCTGGCGGAAACGTCGGTCTTCACAGCGGGCGCGCCGGAACAGTTGCAAATCGACTGCGAACGCTGCGGAAACATGGTCTTCGCCGTTGTTTCGGTCACGGACCGGAACGGCAATCTCTGTCCGCACGCCTCGGAAAGAATCGACATCGAAAGCAACGGGAAAATACTGGCTGTGGATGCCGGCGATCCGGGCAGCGCCAAACCGTTTCCCCTGCCCTATGTGAACGCTTTTCACGGCAAATGCGCCGCATGGATCAGAAACCCGGGAAAAACTCTCATTCTGGCGAAAGCGGTATTGAACGGGAAAACCGTTCAGACGGAAATCACGGCGGAAGCATGACATGATAAACAACGAAACAGGCAGAGGCATTATGAAACATTACTTTACGTTACTGATTCTGCTGGCAGCGGTCTCCCTCAATGCGACGGAGCATCCGATCGCCGAGTGGGATTTTTCCGGCGGGAACATCAACAGCAGATGCGGCAGATATACGGCGGAGCTGCGCGGCGCAACAAGGATCATGGGAGACTCCGGCAGTCAGTATCTCTCGGTCGGGAGGGGTCCTCTGGAAATGCCGCAGGGCATCGCCCTCAGCAAAAACGCCCCGGAACTTTCCCCGGCGGCATTCCGGCTGGAGGCGACTTTCAGGCTGCGCAAAGAAGCCGGAAGCAACCAGAAGCTGATCCTGTGGGACAGCAAATACATCGACTACCCGATGAAACCTGACAAAGCGGAATATCACTGCGGATTTGTTCTCTATCTTGACCGGAACTCCAAAGGCTGGTACACACCGAAAGCACAGATCGGGCTGGGCGGTCTGAAATCCGTGGATTTTTCCGGCAGCAAAATCTCCCTGAAAGCAGGAACCCCGCACACCCTGTCTTTTTCCTATGACGGCACCGGGACTGCGGAATTCATCATCGACGGAAAAAGAAATGCCCGGATCAGACGGGAGGGCGGCGCCATGGCAAAGTCGGCTTACGGAATCGCCATCGGGTCACGCTGGAGATCGAATTACTTCAGCTTCGACGGCGATATTTTTTCGGTGAAACTTTATGAGCTCGAACGCCCCGATTTTACGGTGGAATTCCAGCGCAGGAGTTTCCTGCAGAACGAAAAAGACGCATTCCTGGCGTTTCAGCTTTACGATCACCGGATTTCTCCGGCGCGCGATGCGGCAACGATCGAAGTTTCGGGAGATTTCCAGGAAACACTTGCCGTTCAGGGAGAAGGGGGAAAGCGTTTGAAACTCATACGCTTCCCCCTGGAAACCCGTCTCGTCAAAGGAGAATACAAGGGAAAAATCAAAGTGACCGGAAACGGGAAAACCAATACGTTTCCATTCACATTCAACATCTGCACCAGATCGGAAGAACGCATGCCGTTCCTGTTCTGGCTGATGAATTCGCCGGATGTGGAACAGCTTTACGGCGCGGTCCGCGATGCCGGATTCAATTGCGGCACCTATGGATTTTACGGGGACATCAGGAAAGAGGAAGTTTCCCGGAAACTCCTCAATCTTATGGACAGAATGCTGATCGACGGGTTCCTCTACGGGCACTATACGCTGCCGCCTTATTCCGTGGAGCAGAAATATCTCCGGGTCAACCGCGAAGGCAAAACGGAAGGCAGGAACATGGAAGCCTCCAATCCGCAGGCAGTAGCGGAATGTCTGGACGTGTTGAGGGCAGACGCGGAATTTTACAGCAGTCATCCCGCCTTCGGATACCTGACCACCTCGTCGGAAGTCCGCGACAACTCCTATCCGTCGTTCGGAGGCTCCGAGCAGGCAGCTTTCCGCAAATTCGCCGGCTATGATATTCCCGAAACGGTTTCCGGCCGTACCGCACCCCATTACACGGAACTGAAAGAATTCCCCGCCACCCGTCTGGTCGAACCGGATGATCCCCTGCTCGTTTACTACCGGTGGTTCTGGAAAACCGGGGACGGCTGGAACAATTATCAGACGGCAGTGGATAAATTATACCGGAAGCTGATCCCCATGCCGTTCATCAGCTTCTATGACCCGTCGGTGCGCGTGCCGCCCCTCCGCGGCAGCGGCGGCAATGTTACGATGCAGAATCAGTGGACCTATGTCTACCCTGAACCGTTCAACATCAGCGCCGTGATTTCCGAACAGCAGGCGATGGGGCGCGGCAACCCGAATCAGAAAATCATGAGCATGATTCAGGGAATCAGTTACCGCTCGGTGCTCGCCCCCGCCGGCAAGCAGGTCAAAAACCCGCCGCGCTGGCTCCGGGAGCAGTCCGATGCAAGATACCTCACAACACCGCATGACATGGTGCGGGAGGCGTTATGGGCAATGGCGTCGCGCAAACTGGACGGCATGGCTGTCTACGGCTGGAGATCGCTTTTTGACAGCTCCGGGTTCGAACACAGGAATCCGGACAGGGCTTATCAGTATTCCGATCCGGAAACGATCCGCGTCATACGCTCCTTTTCCCAAAATGTGCTCACGCCGCTGGGTCCCCTGCTCCGCCGCATCCCGGAGCGCCGGATGGAAGTCGCGCTGCTGGAAAGTTTTCCCGCCACCATCTTTGCAGGCAGAGGCTCATGGGGCTGGCGCGGCTGGATTTACGACTGCAACGTCATGCTTCACTACGCCAATCTCCAGCCGGGAGTCCTTTATGAGGAGGATATCATGGACGGGGGACTGGACACGGTAAAAGTTCTTGTCATGCCGCACTGCGATGTGCTCTCCCGCCCCGTTTATGAGAAGATATGCGAATTCCAGCGGCGGGGCGGCATTGTGGCGGCGGACGAATTTGCCGTCCCGGGAATCCTGCCGGATATCAGAATCACGCCGGTCAAACGCAGCGGCATCGCTCATGAGGATAAAATCTCAATGCAGAAAAGCGCTGCGGAACTGACAGGAAAACTGGCTCCGTTTTACCGTTCCCATGCAGGGGCGGATCACGCGGATCTCCTGACCTGGGTACGTTCCGCGACGGATGCCGATTATCTGTTTGTTATCAATGACAGACGCGGCTACGGCGATTATGTCGGTCAATGGCGCCATGTCATGGAACAAGGGCTCCCGAATGCAGGAAAGGTTCATGTTGCGCGCAACGCCGCAGCTGTTTACGATCTGCTTTCCGGCAGAGAAGTTCCGTTTGAGAAACGGGATGGAAGAATTATCGTCCCTGTAAACTTTTCCACCAATGACGGCAGAATTTTTCTCGTTGCAGACAGAAGAATCGCATCGCTCGCAGTGGAATGTCCCCGGAGCATCAAACGCGGCAGCGGATTTCCGTTCCGGGTCTCTCTCCGGGACTCAGACGGCAAAACACTGCGGATGCCGGTTCCGCTCAAAATAAAGCTGGCAACCGCAACAGGGCGGAATCTATTCGAAGACTACGCCGCGACGGATGAAAAAGGAGAGCTGGAAAAGAAGATCAACATTCCCCTGAACCTCGATGCCGGAACAGCGACATTCAGCATCACGGAACTGGCATCCGGCGGAAAGACATCTGCAATCGTCTCTCTGGAGTGAAAGAACGTTCCTACGCGCGGGACGGGCGCGGGCAATGCGGCAGTTCGGGATTGCGGATGTTTTCATCACATCACGGCAGCACCGGCGATTTCCCCTCTGCAAAAGACAATGGGCCTTTCATCGGGCGGATTTCAATCTTCCGTCTGCCGAAAGCAGTCGGGCGGATTCCGAGAATGGATGCGAAATAGTGATAAAGGACATGGGAACTCCACGCATGACAGTCAGAACGCGGATTGCGGAACTCCTCCGGCAACGTTCTGAGCCCCTCTTTTTCCAGATCGAAATACCGTTCCAGACGTTTGAAAAAGAGTCCGGCAAGCTGATTTCTGTAACAGGCGTCCAAATAATAAAATGAAAAATAAATACTGCACTCCGCCAGTCCCGAAACATGGGAAAATGTCTCCGCCAGCCTGCTGTCGGGTTCTATGATCAGAGCAAGCGACTGGGCATGTTCCGAATAATATTTCCGTGCGAAATCATTTGCATACAATCCGCGCGCCTCATCCCAGTAGTGCCGCCGGACGGATTCCAGAATGCGATCCGCAAGCATGGCAGACCTCCTGCCGTGCTCCTCCGTTCCGGCATATTTTTCCAGTCCGGCAAGCTGGCGCAGGGCAATTACGGCAAACAGATTCAAAATCGAATTGGTTCCGTCATTTTCACATCCGGCGGGTTCCCCGTGCGGCCAGGAATCCACCCAGTCGATGAAATTCCATCCGGGGAAATAAAGCAGATTGTCTTTCAGGTGCAGTTCCAGATAATCCGCAATGCGCCGCGCACACGGCAGAAGCTCGTATACGGTGCCGGGGTCATCCTGCCAGAGCGCATAATCATGCAGCATGGAAATCCAGATCATTGCAAAAGACGGGATCACCTGATCCACACGCGCGGGATAGCGAGAGAAAATCAGACCGTCCGCCTGCTGGGAACGCGCCAGCATCCGCAGGGCTTTTCCGGCAAGCCTTGCATCCGTCGAAGTCACATAAACCGAAAGCGCCTCCAGACGCGCATCCCCGATATACATCAACTGCTCGTAATAGGGACAGTCCATGAACGTCTCATGGGAACACGCTTCCAGAGTCCGGTATGCCGTCTCAAGCAGACGGTTCAGCGCCGGAAGCGAGGAATGCGCGCTCCATTCGCGGCGGAACGGATAGCCGGTCCGGTGGAAATGAACCTCCTCCGGAACGACGGAGCCGGAACACTCAATCTCAAGACAGCGCAATGCGTGCCAGTGATAATCCACCCAGCGGAAACGTCCGCCGGAAAGTTTCAGCGTGTTGCATGTCGAATTCAGAAACCCGCCGTCACGTTTTCCCTTGTCGCCCTGCAAACGTCTGTTCAATCCGGGAGTGTCATAAAGATTTTCACCCCAGCGGATTTTCACACAGCCTTCACCGGAAAATACATAATCGGTCCAGACGCACACATAATCGTCGAAATAAAAACGGTTCCCGATACGATGATATGCCAGCTCAGGTTCATAACGCATCGGCGGCAGTTCCGGTTCATGCAGTTCGCGGCTGTCTTCAAAAAATGCGACGCCGCGCCAGACTCCGCCGCGGCCGGAAAGAATCTCCGGGTTGCATCCGTCCGCATCGAAACGCGGATATACCCCCCAGTCGGGATACGGCTTACGGAACGCAAGTCCCTCCTCGAACTGATACTCCCACGAACCGAGAAGCGAGGAGTATTCCTTCACGAACAATCCATGACGGACGCTCATCTGCGCATGTGCAGTAAGTTCGGAACCGAAACAGAGTACCCGCGCCGTCAGACAATAGTCACCGGGGGCAAGAGCAAGCCGGAAACGGGAAAAATACCAGTGCCGGGCATCTCCGCGTTCGGGCCCGTCCGCGACACGCTCCCCGTTCAGAAAGAGCCGGCAGCACTCATCCGCGCTGAAATCGAAGACGAGTTCCTGTTCACGTTCCGCCTTGAAACGGTTGCGATATACCACAATCCGTGGAGGAGCCCACGGCAGATCGGGAGACATCCAGAGATTCTTCATTTTCGTTTAATTCCGATTCATATATTTGGTTAGATCGGCAGCATCCACATTCCAAACATTGATCCTGTTGGTCGTTTTTGACTGCCAGTTTTCGGACTCGTTTTTTGCACTGCCATCCAGATAACACGCATTATATCCTTTCGGGTGGCGTTTCTTTGTTCCGCTGCGAATGTCCGTTCCAGAAAAAATAGCGCCATTACTGATGGCAGATGTATCAGCAAACAGAATCACCTTGTCCATATTTTTACGGATCATAGTCAATTTATATGCATATTCACTTGATTTCTGCTCCCATAGATATGCGTTGTATCCGTAGCTGCCATGAACGATAGCCATGCTAGTAAATATTTGGCTTGGATATTCTACCCCATTGTGAGTTGTCCGAATACGATCAGCAGGACATTTCAGAAATTTCGTACAACGATAAATATCATTTCTATCTTTCGCACCGTTCATGATCCCTAGATATTCAAAAACTGTTTTTAATGTAGTTGAGCCCAAGAGGTAATCACGGCGATAGGAAAGCATATATCCATTATAATCATTGGTATACATGGCATGAAACATCGCCTGCTGTTTAGAATTGCTTAAGCAGGTGATATTGTATGCCATTTCCCGCGCCTTACTCAATGCAGGCAAAAGCATTCCTGCCAAAAATTACTATAATAGCAATTACAATAAGAAGCTCTATCAAGGTGAAAATTCTTGTTTTCAGCCTGCAGAACAAGAACATGGAACCGTGAACAGAGCAGACCGTCTTTCTGCTTTTTCTTATGCGGGATTCTTCCGGATAGAACTCTTCTTGTTTCATTTAAGCACCTTTTCTTATCATGCTGGTTAAAACTTCCAGAGAGTTAATGAAAATGCCTCTCTCTTTCTGAAGAATACTTTCTTTTTGATTTCTTCGGATGATGACTCCATATCTGATACCCGCTTTCAGGGCTGGATACAAGTCATATTCCGGCTCATCGCCGATCATCATCGTCATATCAGGCGGATAGTTATATTTTCTAAGAATATTCGAGTAGTAGTTTCCGGAAAATTTACCGAGCGGATCAAGGAATTCATTCCCGGGATGGCAGCGGGTTATGAACTCGCTGCCGTTCCGGTCGGCAATTCCGCCGACGGCGAGTTTGGCAAGTCCCATAAACAGTGAATTTGTTGTTGCCATGCAGACGGGAATCTTCTTTTCCTTCATTGCCCGGAGAAATGCAACGGTGTCGGCAGGGATGGATATATAATCCGCCAGATCGTTTTTCAATGATAAGAAATATTGTTCTTCATCAATCCCCAGCACGGGCAGGAATTCCGAAAGGCAATGAAGGTTCGGATCACCGCAGGCACGGATTTTCCGTTCCGCTTCGTCCGCCTCAATGGAATACTGTTCCATAACCAGTCTGACAAGATGTTCCAATGGAGTTAAAGCCATGGTTTTTCTTTTGCCGCCGACATCCGTCATGGTTCCGTCGACATCCATCAGAATGATATTTACTTTCAGTCTTTTCATCCAGTCTTATTCTCTATGGCAATATTTTTATCTGATGTATATTTATGCAACACTATAATTATATTCCGGATTCTTTCATTTGTCAAGGGGCAAAAAGAAAAATCTTTTTCTTATTTCGGAATCGACGGTTTTTCCAGACGCTTCCGCCAATATAATTGGACGAAAGCGAACTGAGACTTTCCGGAAGAACAGAATGAATGAGCCGGAGCTCAATCTTTCTGATTCTCCGGTCCTTGAAACGGGACGGTCAATCTCATATCAAAGCGCAACGTGTCCTTACTGTTGGCAATCAGCATGCGCAGGGCATTCCGCCCTAAAACAATGCTGTCGCTTTCCACGTTCACCGCAGCGAGATTGAGGTAACGGTCATCGTTGGCTTCTTTGCCGTATCGGATGACAAATACATCCTCCGGGCAGCGCATTCCGTGTTTATGAAGATACTCCATCGCTCCAATGAATGCAGGTTCAGTCAGTAAAACACAATCGGGACGGAAAGAACTCATTTTTTCCATAGCCCTGTAACCGTTTTCCTCGGGATCGGTGATGTGCAACAGGTTTTCAATCGCATTGGAGTGGGACCGGCGGCATGCTTCGGCGGCGGCAAAAAGCTCCATGGAAATCAGGCGTTTCGCCGAATTGGAAATGATGCCGATTCTCCGGCAGCCGTAATCCGTTGCCAGTTCCAAGGACCGCTGCACCACACGGTGATAGTTGCTGGTGACACATCCGAAGTCGCCGGAAAAATCATAACTGCCGACAACAATGATGTTGCCATTGCATTTCATGGATACAGAATCCAGATATTCCTGGGAACAGCAGCCGGTAATGATTAAGCCGTCCCCCGGCTGCGGGCAGAACCATCTTTTGAAACTGGTCGGATCTTTTTTCAAGCCGACGATGACACGCAGCCCGAAACGTTCCGCTTCCGACTCAATCCCCTCAAAGACATTAAAATAAAACGGATGGGAGAACTTCTCTCCGATTACGGCATACCAGACATTTCCGACTTCATGTGGAACAACATCCCTGTCAATTGCATCGCCGACATAAATTCCGCTGGCAGCCCGCTTGATTAACAGTCCGTCCCGGAGAAGAGGTTCCAGCGCAGCGGTGATCGTCCTGGGCTCCACTTTATAGAGTTCTCCCAGCCTGCGGTAGGAATAAAAACGTTCTCCCTGCCGATAACCGTTCAGCACCAGCTCTTTCCGCAATTGATCGCAGATCTGCTGATAAACCGGCAGAGCGATCTTGCGATCCACTTTCTCGGGCATCAGATACAGCCCTCTCTTTTCCGAACGTTTTATCATCTCCATCTCCAGATAAGTTTAAGAAAAAGTTAAACTATTGTTAGAATATACTTCAGTTTGATGCATTTTTCAATTTTTTTCTCTCTTTTTTTTCGTGATGCGCTTTTTGCGGTATTGACTTTTTAAGGATTTATATTATAATTACTGTATTGCATAGTTACAACAGATTCTTTTGAAAAAATATTACAAACAGGAGAAAACGGATGAAAAAAAGGACGCATTTCACTATGATCGAGCTTCTGATCGTCATATCAATCATAGCGATTCTTGCGGCGATGCTGCTGCCGGCATTGAACAAGGCCCGTCAGGCGGCGCAGGCGGTTCATTGCCTCTCCAACCAGAAACAGCTGATGCTCGGCCTTTTGAATTATGGAGATTCCTTCGGTTCATGGACGCCGGAATGTTTCGGGAACGGGACAGGAGCTTATTTCACCAGAGTGCTTGCGCAGGAGGGTTTTCTGGGAACAAGGCTCACAGGTGTGGATGCGGACGATATTTCACGTCTGAAGCAGATTCGCTGTGTTACCGGAAATTTCAGCGGCGGTTCCTATCGGACGACTTATGCAATGCGTACCAACTATTCTGAGCCGTTTGCCTCAGGAAAAACAGTCACTCTTTCCGGTATTTATGACACGACCAGAGTTCTGATGAAGTCCATCAGACGGCCTTCCATTTACGGAGTTCTGTTTGATTCCATACTTTCCACAAGCCGTCAGCAGGAATACCGGATCATAGCCAATGCCGCTTATATTCATCTGAAACATGCAGGCAAGGCGAACATCTCTTATGCCGATGGAAGTGTCCGCGCCAGACATCAGACGGAAATCGTGTCCGATGAAATTTCTATTTCCGATCTTTTGCAACATCCTTACAAAGAACCCGGATATTTCAGCCGGATCAGCCTTTGAGGAAAGGGGAGTCAGAAAATGCCGAACAGCCGGGAACACTCAAAACTCACAGCCAATGCCGTAGCCCTGGTCGACTCAGGAAATATCCCTGTCGCGGAGTTGATTAAAGAATACTGCAATTATCCGGATTTTTACTTTTCCGATCCCGAAAGGTTTGGACCGTATTATTTTGAAACGGATGGGATTCAATTTCATTATCCGCCGGATACGCCTTACAATGATTTATACCGTTACTGGACTTTCAGGAACGGCTGTCTGCGGCGACTGCACAAGTTCAGAAATGATAATTATATTCACATGACCAACGGTTTCCGTCATTATCTGACAAAGTGTATCAGGACTGAGGATTCGGAGGAAATGCTGAAGTTTGCAGGCTGCCTTCTGCATGTTCTGGAGGATGCCTTGTTTTCATTACATGCACTGGAGGGACCCGGAGGAACGGATCTGATGTTTCTGGACCGTTTGGATTTCTTTGAAAAGCCTCCAACGGAACAGCTTGTGGAAATATCGCCATTGGGAATGGCGGATGTGGCAGGCTATATCCCGCGCAGTCTCGGCAGTTCAATTGACGAAACTGTAATGAACTTGTACACGGAATATGTCCGGAAGAACCGGGATTCCAGACGTTGCTGTTTTCAGTTCCTGATGGCCCGGTATAATCATTCAAGCCCGGAGGAAATATCCGCTCCCGTCCGGCAGATGTATTACAACACGGTGACACTTTGCGCCGATGTACTTCATACAATATTGAACCTCCGTCAAGGACTTCCGGCAAAGGCACGTGATTATTTTCTTACAGAGATCGAGCCGTTCGCATTCCCTTTCGGCGGCAGCGGAAGCATGGCTTTCCGTTTTCGTTCGTATGGACAGGATATCAACTTTGACCGGCAGGGAAATCCTGTTTCATTGACTACAATCGTCAACGGAAAAAAAACAGTCTTTCAATATGGCTTCTCTTTTGGCGTCCATTATGAAAATGCCTTGCTGTTCCAGTTGCCGGAAGGCATGTTCAGCTCTTTTACCGCCACAATCGGGCTTGCTCCGGATATAGCAACAAAAAATCCTGTAACAGTAAAGATGATAAATCATGATTCTGTCATCAGTTCCTTTATACTTGAGCTGCATGACGGTCCATCACAGGAAATAGCGATTCCATCACCTGGGGGAGTTTTCGGGATACAGGAATTTTCCGATTGTCCTTCCGGGACACTGATCATAGGACAACCACTTTTAAAAGCTAACCGGTTTGCACCTGAACCATTCCACATTCTGTAAAATAGAATATTTCCGGAAGCGGTCAATGAATCTTCCGTGAATGTTTCTTCTCAAGAAAAATAAGAGTCCACAAAAGCAGATAACAGCCGGGGACGAGCAGAAAACTCCCGTGCAGACCGATATAGTCTCCCAGAAACCCCATCAGCCATGTGAAAAAGCCGCATCCCGGAATTCCGATGCAGGGCAGAAGAATAAACATGGTGGTCGGATCTTCTCTGATCTCTTCCACGCAATAATTCTGGATGCTGGGCCATAAGGGACCGGAGGAGCAACCCAGACAGAAAAGAATGAGATAAAGAAAAAAGAGTGTGTGCAGAAGAGGAGGAAGGAATCCGAGCAGAACACTGACAGAAGCGGAAATGAGAATGATACGGTACATCCTTTTTTCACTTCCGAATATCCCGGAGAGAAGACGTCCGGCAACCATTCCGACAGCAAAAAACGCGGTGCCGAGCCCGCAGAGCAGACTCCCGCTCTGATATTCCATACGGATAAAAGAGGGAAGCCAGAACGAAAGGCAGTGCTCTGCCCCGCCTGCAAGAAACATGCAGGCAAGAAAAATCCAGAACCTGCGGATGCGCAGAACCTGTTTCATCTGACTCCAGATCACAGCCGGAGACCGGTGTTCCGAGGGAGGAAAATGTTGTTTCTTTGAGGGGGCCAGGAACAGTATTCCGGGAATCAGCGCCGCAATTCCAGTAAAAAAGAGAATTACACGCCAGGAAACTCCTGCTCCGAGCGCCCAGCCGGAAAGAATGACAATGCTTACGACGCCGATGGACCAGAATGCATGGGTGACATTGATGTAACGCGAGGGGTCCTCTTTTTCATGAAGTGTCTGAACCGTCGGTGTGACAAGCACTTCGAAAACCCCTTGTCCGAGTGCGGAGAGAATGACCGCTCCCGTCAGCCACATATAATTCCCGGCAAATCCTGCGCAGCAGATTCCCAGCCCGATTACAAGCAGCGCAGTTCCGATTGAGTGGCGTTTGCCGAATTTTCCAGCAATGAATGTACAGCATGCCATTGTGCAGAACATGGAGATGCTCCGCCAGAAATGCAGAGCGCCTCCGGCGCCCTGGTTGCCCCGGTCCAGCGGAAAACCCAAGCTTTCGGCAAGCGGCGCCAGCACGATGGAAAGAACCATTGCGCAGCACGCATAGGCCGCATAACCGGAAAAAGCGGCATAATCATATTGCCCGAATTTCATTTTTATGCTATGCTTCATTCTGTGATGCCTGCTTGCAGAAAATGACTGACGACGCGAAAGTCGCTCTTTCCCTGAAACAGCGTTTTGCCGTCTTCCGAAATGACAAGGATTTCCGCTTCATATCCGCCGGGAGGCAATCCCGCCAGCGGAAGTTTTTCCGTGAAGGGCTGCATCTGCGGCGCAGTAAAATCAATTCCGTCCTTTCTGAGGTGAAGGCGTATTCTTGCCTTTTTCAATTCATCGTTCCCGTAATTCACTTTCAGGCGGCAGACAATTTTTCTGCCCGCATAGGAGACCGCGGGAATGCTCCAGTTGCCGTTGTCGATGACGTAGGATTCCGGAGCAGAGACATGAATTTCTTTCCCGTTCCGGCAGAGACTCCATGAAAACGTTCCCGCTGCATTGCCGCATTTCCACGGTAGGGTGACCTGCTGCTTTGCATGAGGAGGAAGCCGCCATTCCTGCTTTGTTTCTCCGTCTGAAGTTTTAAGCCTCAACTCTGCTGTCTGTTCCCGTCCGGTATGATTGGTCAGGATGACGATAAAATTGTTGTTTCCCATGAGAATCGGCACTCTCTCCTGCGGTATTGCGGTGATTTCACCATATCCGGCAATAGAAGGCAGAATCAGTTTTGCAAATTTTTCCGGCTGATGCCAGCCATCACCGGACATAGGGACAAGAGACAGATAGGCATTGCCGCCGGCACGAACGGTTCGCGTCAGATTGAAGCGGAGGAAACCGGAGCCGTCGAGCGGAAGCATCTTCAGGGGAATCGCAAATTCAGCATCGTAAAAATCGGACGTGCGTCCCGCCGCATTTTTCCACAGGGAAGAACTCCAGTTTCTGTTTACCTGACTGGCTCCTCCCCTGACCTCCGCATCAAAGCGCACCCCGGCAGCGGATTGTCCCAACTGGAGATAAGTTCTGCCTTTGGGAGAGCCGTTCAGGAAAATCTCCACACAATCATCATGTGATATCTGCGAATCGTTTTCCTTCTGTTCGAGGCGCAGCGGAATTCCTTTGCGGATCATGCAGCGGAAAGCAATATACAGATGTTCCGAATCGCAACCGATCCACGCAGTGGTTTGCAGCGGAGCTTTTCCGGAAACGGCACGTCCGAACAGAGTGAAGGTTTCATAACGTCTCGCTCCGTTCCACTCTCCCGCATCAATTCTGCCGTCAATTACGGGCGTATTCATCATTCCGGCGAAGAAATCCTCTGCACGACCGGGTAAAAGAAAGAGAAGCGGTAAAAAGATAAAAAGACTTTGTTTCATATTTTGTGATCCATTTTCTGAAGTTTCATAATCCATTCAGCAATCTGCCAGCGCACTGCGTCCGCCGTCCGATTGGAAAAAGCGGCGATTTTTTCTTCATCTCCCGTACGCGGGTCAATTTGTTCAGCCAGATTTTTTTTCAGGCATTCATAGTCCTGCGCGATTTTCTGCGCTTCAGCCTTTTTTCCATGTCGTGCAAGAAGCCTGTCAAGGGTGTTCATGTAGGCATAATCATCAATTCCTTCGCAAAGCCCTTCCCATTGCAAAGTGGAAACAATCCTGCCGTCGGTGCCGCGATACTTCAGCAGGGGAAAGAATTTCAACTGTTCCGTTCCATTGAAGTTCATCGGCTTTCCCGGAGAATACAGCCAGAGGGTCTGTCCCGTAAAACCCTCCTCGTGCGCCAGATAGCCGCTGCGGGCACGGCCCGGCATGATGCCGCAGGCATAACCGTCATAGGAACCGTGAATTCCGTAGGCGAAACCTTTGATTCCCGCGAGTCTGACTTCTCTCGCGGTCTCTTTTCTTGATTGTCCGGGAACGGCCTGTGAACTGAATATCTGAAGCCGGCAAATATCTTTCAACTGTTTCCAGAAACTGCCGAACTGATAAACGGCGGCATTCAGTCCCGCCTTCCGGATTTCTCTGCATTCCCAGACCGCACGGTCACGGCGGTCGACAAAACCACCCGGTTCGTCAATGCACATGATGTAAAGGTCTGTCCCAGCACATCTTCTTTTTATCTCGGCAAGTACTTTTTGCATTGCGTCGGAGAATTCCGGCGTTTTCATGGCATCATTCACTCCGCCGGCTTCGTTGCCGCGCGGCAGTTCGAATCCCATTGCCCTGGCGACGGCAATCTCAAGCTGATCGCTGAAATGCAATATCAGTGGACCGGTCATTTCCGCAGTTCTGTATCCGGCAAGAGCCTGCTCCAGTTTGCCGAAAGACTTGATGCGGAGATTGGCGTTGCCGTCCTTTACCAGTTGAAGCATTCCCTTCCCATACTGACATGCCACAACCAACCCTTCTATACCTCTGTCTTTGAATTCCCGGCATGCTTCCACGGCATCCTCCACACGGTCTCCGAAATTTCCAACATGCACCAGGTAAACCATATTTTCATTGTCTGGCCGGACCAGTGTGAATGGAAGTACCCGCAACTTCAACGGCAGTTTTTTTTCCACTCCGTTTGTGCGAAATATAAGTTTTCCGGAGTAGATTCCCTGCGGTGTATTCTTTGGAATTCTGATTCGGACCATGAAATTAGCGGAGGAGTTCGGCTGTAACGTCGTTTCCCGGAATGGAAGCAGAACTTCCGGTACGATGGAGTAGCTCAATGAGCGTCCCATTCCATCGCTCTGCGGCCAGTTGTGCACCCGGAATATTTCTATTGCAGAAGTCGGTATTTCCCGCCCTGATGCATCCTGCAGACCGGTAAAGAGAATACTCTTCAAGGTCAGCCGATGCAGTGTATGGATGCCGACGAAAAGCCGGCGCAGTTCTCCGGGTGTGCCGAAGGCTGCTGCGTGTGCAATCAGGTCGGAGGGCTCCGGAATTGTCGTATCGTAAATCTGCCGGGTGTTGGTTCCATCAAAAAAGACGAAGTCTTTCCCATCCATCCGGAGCGGAACGGAGGAGACCGGATGACGGGGCACTGGAAACAATTCCACAGTTCTGCCGCCAACCACTTTTGTCGTAATCGATCTCTGTTTTTGCCCATCAGCCTGCAAATTCATGGATATGTCCCTGATCTTCACACTTCCCGACGCTCTCTGCAAGATGAATTCCAGATAAAGATCCGTCAATCCACTTGGAATGGCACCTCTGAGAGTATACGGACGGAAACCGACTCCATCCATTCTGACCCGTTCCGTCTTGAGAGCTACATATTTTCCATCCTTATGACCATGAAGCAATATGGTGAACCCGCCCCAGACATCATCCGAACGATTGAGGACAATATTCTTCAGCTCAGCCTGAAATGAGAGCGTAAAGGGACCGCAGGCACCGTTTTCAGGCAGAATCGACCCTGCGCGCCAGGAACAGCGGCCGTCTTCATTTTTCGTTTTCTGAAGGTGCAGGACGGTTTTTCCCGCCTCTTCTGACCGGGAGCAGGCTGCGCCGAACGCCCTCCAGAGCTTTTTGTCTGCCATATCCCGGGCGCCAAGCACTTGGACGGAATCGGCCATGTTGGTGAAGACGAAACAGAAGAGACAGGTGCAGATGAGCAGATGTTTCACTTGGGTTCCTCCTTGCCGTCTTTTCCGGAGGGCTCCAGAAGCATGGATATATTTTTGATTTTCACATTTCCGGATGCGTTCTGGAGAGTGAATTCAAGAAAGAGATCCTCCATTTTTTCAGGAATGACGCCTTTCACCGTGTATTGCCTGAAACCGGCTTCCTTCCCATGAATGCGTTCCACCTTGACATTCTGATATTTTCCGTCCTTGTGCCCGTGAATGAGGACGACTGCTCCGGCCCATGCATCATCGGCACGCGCGGGGGTGATGCCGTTTGTTTCCGACTCAAATGTCAGGAAGAACGGTCCCGAAAGCTGTTTCCCGGGGATCACGGTATTGGCACGCCATGCGCAGCGTTCCCGTTCTGCTCCGGCCGGTTTCGACAGAACCAGTGTCCTGGTATTTTTTCTGACCGCATTTTTTCCGAATGCCTTCCAGCCGGAAGCGGTCTTCATGCCCGGATCGGAAAGCAGTTGAATGGAATCTGCGGCAAAGAACGATGCTGCGGAGAGGAGCAGAAGAGCGGAAACGAGTCTTTTCATGGTAAGAATCCTTTCGTTTTTATTGATATTTCAGTTGGATTTTTATTGGCGCTTCAAGAGGGAAGTCCCGGATGATTTCATCGGGCGCGTTATACTCCAGCGAGCTGTGGAGGATCCCGTATTCAGGATGAATCAGACCGAAGTTCATGTAAATATTCCGGTGGTCTCCGGCGGAAATCACCATGGGATACAATTCGCTGAAATGGGATACTCCCTGCCTGTCAATCGCCTCCAGTTGACAGTCCCGGATCAGGAAAGACTCTCTGTTCGGATTTGTGAATTCGATCGTGTTGACTTTTTTCAGGAGGTCGGGCGGCAGTTCGAGCGTATATCTGAAATGGTTGACATGCCATGTCGCGCTGTTGCGGGGAACTTTCCCCGCAGAATATCCATTGAATATGACCTCCGGCGTCTCTTTCTGCTTGAGAAAACGTTCCGGGAAATAGGGATAGAGGTGGAGTTTCAGGCCTTTTGCCTCGGACGGAAGAGTGTGGCTGACGCTCTGTTCCGTCTTTCCGGCATCCTGTATTCGACCGGGATCTTCATAGATGATTTCCGCGATGGTTTCCCCTCCGATCTTTTCGTAACGTATGCGGATTTTCCCGTTGTTCACTGTGACCCGGCAGTAAGACGGGCAGGACTCGGGAAAAGCGGTATAGCCGCGAAAAGACGGCGGTGGATTCAATGTCAGGAAACGTTCCTTCTGCGGAATCCCCTCATTGTCGGGGCTGAATCCTGCGGCGACCGCCTGAAGTACCGGATGTTTCCCCGGTTCTTTCCGGACACTGATGTTGTTCTGGTGGACATGACCGGTGAAATATGCTTTCAGTTTCCGGGATTCCGCAAACAGCGGAAGCAGCTCTGCGTTTTCGTTGAAGCGGAAATAGTTGACATTCCAGAGTCCGCAGTGCCCGAATGCCCAGACATGCCGGACTGCCGGATTCGCATCCGCAGCCATGAGATTTTTTGTAAGCCATTTCCGTTGTTCCAGATCCATTCCGGAATCCATGCCGACATGATTTGTGAACAGGAAAAGAGAGTCGCGGAAGCGGAAGGAATAGAAAAGCTGACCGTTCAGGGAGGAGTCCAGCTCCTTTTCCAGAAACGGAATCAGATACCGCTGAAGATTCTCTTTTCCACCGAACCAGGAGTGATTACCATACCAGTCATGATTGCCGGTGCAGATTAGAACGGGGGTGTCGGGAAAGACTGTCTTGATGTCTTTCAGCGCTTCCCGCCACTGCCTGGCGCCTTCTTCTCCCGATACGGGGGAGCTTCCGGACTGATTCTCTATGACGTCTCCCAGTTGGCAGATCAGATCGGGAGTGATTCCTTTGTTTTTCAGGTCTCCGCACAGGGCGCGCATCCGTTCCTGTGTTCGGGAGTGTTTGCTGAAGTAATGTATATCGCCGATTACAATGAAATCCATTTCCGCCTCCCTGTGACTGCCTGTGACCTGACCCGCATACGAAACTGCGGCAAATCCGATCATGAAAAATACAAACCAGTGTTTCATCATGCGAATCCTCTTTGTTCAGTCATTGAAAACTGACATGGAACAGATGGCTGATCCGGTCCGCTTCTCCAACCCAGATTCCGCCGTTTCCATCGGGAATAAGCGTATTGGCTTCATAGAGGCACCAGGAACGGGGAGAAGATACATTCAGGAGTCCTTCATCCGTCAGCTCGGCTGTTCTCATATCGCGCCGGAATATGTGACAGCATCCTGCTCCACCAAGTCCGTAGAGAGTTCCGGCGGACAGTGTCATGGCAAAGATGCCGCGTCCGGCGAGGGGCTTGCCGTAGCATCGGACTTCTCCGTCTTTCAGGATACATTCAAACAGGATGCCGTCCTCGGAGGTTCCTCCCCATAAGGATGTTTCATCTTCCGTCAGAAGCAGCGCGCCGACCCTGTTGTAGACGCGCCGCCCGGCAAACGAAGGCATCCGGCAGTTCAATTTTCTGAACCGTTCCCCGTCCCAGTGAAAGAGGAAGCCGTCGGCGGAAGCTCCATACAGACCGGTTTTTCCAAGTGCGACTGCCGGAGACAAATCCTTGTCGGGGCATGTCTCCAGCAGCAGCGTCCGCTCCGATGGCTTGACGAGAAACAGCCTGCCATCTGCAAGAATTCCCCCGAAACGGTCTCCGTTTCCGGTTGCGCATGAGACAGCAGCGGGCAGAGTGAAGATTTCCTTGCCGTCCAGCGTGATGATTCTGCCGTTTTCCAGGAGGATGAAAGGAGTCTCATTTCCTTTGATGATGGCAGCGGCGGAAATCCCTCCTGCCAGAAAATGAGCGGTGACACGTTCTTTCCTGAATGTGAAACCATACGCATTTTCACCGCCGGTGATTCCGTAAAGCGTGTCTCCGTCTGCAAGAAGTCCCTGAATCCGGGATGAGCCGTTCGGAATCCCCGCCAGCGGGATGCAGGCAATGCGTTCCTGCGGGATGAAGCAGGAAGACATATAGTCGCGCGGCCATGTTTTTCCTGAATAAGTGTATTCGGAACGCGGAATCAGGGAAACCAGATTGTCGTCGGGAATTCCCCGCGGGTCATCCGGCGTGGTGCGGTCAAGCACCTCCTGCCCGATGGGAAAGTTCGGTTTCGGCCATTTGTATGCTTTCAGTTCTTCCATAGGAATGCTCATGTTCTTTATCCCCAGTTTCTGATTTTTGAAAAGTCATTGACAAGTCTGCGTTCTCCGGTTTCCGGGCGATAGACGTAAAGGCGGGTCGGACGGTTGTTGGTGTCGGCAAAATAAAGGTTGCCTTTGAAGTCGAAAGTCGCCTTTGCAACATATTCCGAATGCCATTGCCCGTCGTCCAGCGCACCGATCTCCTCTTTTTCCCCATTCTCCGTATTCATGCGCATCAGATACATCCGACACCCCAGACGCCGGTGCATATCTTCCTCCGACACGACATAGTAGAGAAAACCGTCTTCTCCGAACACCAGGGAGCTGAGATGGGACTTTTTATCAGCAGAGCCTTTTTTGCCCGGACCGTAATCGCGTATCTCATTATTCTTCATGTCATAGTAAAAAAGATGCCCGGCGAACGGCATATATTCCAAGTTCCAGACGCTTCCGTAAATGCCGTTTCCGTCCGGAGACCGGACTGCGTCATAGATACTGCGGTTTTCCTCCCTGCAGAACGGGCTTTTGGGGATTTTGATTCCTGTTTCATGAAGCCTGCGCTCTTCCGCATCATAACAGATGATTTCTCCGAGATCGTCCACGGTATAGGCATTTTCCTGTTCATCGGTCCAGATGGAGAGCGGATTTGTGTTTCCAAGCCGTCCTGCATCAAAGAAGTCTCCGGTACCGACGTTAAATACAACAAAATGGTTGCGCGGCCAGGTTACAATATACATGAGACGGCGCCTTTCTGCAAAACCTGCGGCGCGGCACCCTTCATTCGGACAGATGGAGCCTAGGTTTTCCAAATGTCCGTTTGACGTATCATAAGTGAAGAGGCAAAGCCCGCACGCCATTCTTACGGGATCATCCCATGTCTGCCACGGTCGCCAGACCACATCCGTAACCGGCGGACCGGAGAAGTGTGTCGCGCAATAGAGCTTTCCGTCATGTCCGGGAATCATGCCGTAATGGACTTTACTGATCGGTGTTGCTCCAAAACGGGCAGAGTGGCCGAGTGCCTCTCCCACATCCAGCAGATATTCCGTTGTTTCCGTTTCAGGGTCGTACTGAACCAGAAATACACTGAGCCCTCCAGTCAGTTCCCCGCAGACTCCGATATAGATTTTCCCGTTCGGCGCCGTTGTCAGCGACCAGCATGTCTCATGCTCGGGAAGTGCATCGAATACGACTGATTTTAATTTACCCATTCTTTTTCCTTTGTCTGAATATGAATTAGTCCAGCGGCAGATTATTTGCCGCAGTATTTTCAAGATCGGGTTTGAACCAGAGCTTTTTTATATATGGTTCCGCCGTGACTCTGCCATCGGCAAAGAGCATATTGCTCCGCTTGGAGTGCTGGCGCAGCAGTTCAACGGGTTTGTGATTCGAGGAACCAAGTGTACCTCCGTTAGCCCAATATGTAAAGTATCCCGGCATTTCTACAATAAAAACCAGAGAGGATGGTCGCTTACATCTCCAGAGATTGACAAAAGGTGTGGTTCCGTTTGTATAACCGCTCCACTGATTGAAATTATACACGAAGGCAAGCATGGAGTGACTTGAATATAGAGGAAAGCGCCCGACATCGAATGGGTCTTTGGCAGGACACTGGAGAGCTTTGGTTTCAGCAACCCAGCGTGAGGCATTGGAGACCGGGTTCAGCCCCATGTAACCACCCAGCAGATGAAACTGATTTCTGCTCGCACTTACAGCTTCCGGTTGAGACCAGATGCCTTTGTTGTCATTGAGATACATCTGAAATGCCAAGCCGATTTGTTTCATATTATTGATGCAGGCGATTCCCAATGCTTTCTGGCGCGCAGAGTTCAGGGCTGGCAGCAGCATTCCCGCCAGAATTGCTATAATAGCAATCACGATGAGGAGCTCGATCAGGGTGAAAATTCTTGTTTTCACCCTGCGAAGTAAGAATATCGAACAAGGAACACGGAAGGAAGAAGGAACCGGAAAACAATCGAACAATCGAACATTAGAACAATTCAACAATGGAACGAGAAATGGAGAAGTAAGATCAGGGAACTGGCAACATCCTGCACTGCCTTGCTGCTCCCGGAATGAAATACCACTCTTACAACTTTTCCTCATGAGGAGCTCTATCAGAGTGAAAATTCTCATTTCGTTCCTGCGCAATAAGAAGAGCAAACAGGAGGTGACACCTTCTCTGCTCTTTCTGCGGAACGCCTGCGTTTCCAAGTTGTTTTCCGGGAGTTTTTCCATTTCTTTTTTCCTTATTTTTAAGACAGCAGCGTTTATTCGGCGGAATATCCCGTTTCGCCGGGAACGGCAGGCACGGGACGCCTGTTCCGGGAGAATTTCCGGGAATCCGGATTTTTCGTGGCGGATTCACGCAATATGCAGCCCGCTTTCACTTTTTGCACCAGCCAGCCTGCCGGCAGCTTTTCCCGTTCCCGCTTTTCGGGAAGCAGGCAGGACATGCCGAATCCTGCATGAAGCGGCACCTGCGAATCGGAGATTTCCTCATCTCCTATGACAACCAGATTCTTGCTGGCAATTCCCGTGTCGGAAATTACATACATCCAGAAATCCGGGGACTTTTTTCGCGCCCCCGTTATCTGCGGGGTGTAGATTTTTCTGATCTTCCGCCTGATTCCCAGAAACTCGAGAACCGTTTCCGCACGTGCTTTTGTGTTGTTGGTCGTGATGAAGACCGGTATGCCGCGGTCGGTGAGGAAGGCCAGAAGCCGAAGCGTATCCTGGTGCCGGTCCAGATATTTTTCCTGATAGCGCATCAATTCTTCCCGGTATTCCGCACAGTTCAGCCCCAGATGTTCCGCCGCAAGAAATGGATTCGCTTCCGCAACAGTATTTTCCACCAGGGAGACTCGTTCCAGCGCGTTGACGGGCAGACATCCTTTCCGGCAGAGCATTCCGGCAAGAATGAATTCAAAATATCCGACGGGATGATATCCCATGACATGGGTCGTCAAGGTTCCGTCGATATCAAAACATGCGCCGCACAACTCCATTTTTTCCACCTCCTGCGGTTCAGCATTTGACTTTGATACAAAAAGACAGGATACTGCTGTGAAAAGCAGAATGAAAAAAGAATTTTTTTCAATATACAACCATCTCATAAAAACCTTCATTCCCATTCGCCTCTGTTTTCAAATGACTTCTGTATTTTTCCGCAATGATTCACCCCGGAATGTTTCGGAAACAAACCTGAAACATCGGATGAATGGTATTACTGTTTGTAACCTGTATCATACTTGTATCTTTTGTATAATATTAATTATATGCGAAAAAGAAATAAAATCAAGGGGTAGTTCTCTTTTTTTTAGAATAAATAATGATATTTTAATCTTATCCTCAATATTTCCAAATAAACAACCGGAAAAGAGGATTCATGCCCAGCCATGTCTGCGTTTACGGCATTTCGCTCCGCAGGATGCCCCGATCACCAGTTCCACCGGCAAAATGATCCGCTCTGTCGATGCCCGCTTTCCAGTGTCTTGCTCCGCAATCTTACGTAATAGTATTTCAACAGCATTTCGCCCGATCTCATATTGCGGTTGACGTATCGTAGTAAGAGGAATCTCCAGAAACGGATTGATTGTCAGCTCATCGAACCCTACAATGGCAATGTCTTCCGGAATACGCAGGCGCTGTTCCTTGATCGCCTTGACTGCCCCGAGCGCCTGATAATCGTTTCCGGCAAAAACAGCGGTCGGGATTTCGGAAAACCGGAGCAGATGTTTCATATTCTCATATCCGCATTCCACATCGGGTTCGAAACGACTGCCGCCGGACTTCAAGGCTAAATCCTCAAACCGGCGAATCCATTTTTCGTTACAGGGAATCTCATTGTCGCTCAATGCCTGGCGGTATCCGGCAAGGCGTCCGTCATTCGCACTGCCGCGGGAACCGTAAAGATGTGCAATTCTACGGTGCCCCAGCCGGATCAGGTGCGATGTCGCAAGGTAACCGCCCCTTATATTATCCACTCCAACATAATTGGTGTCGATGTCCTCGAAATAACGGTCTATCAACACAAACGGAAGTCCCGAGTCCTTCAGCCGCCAGAGTTCCTCCACGTTGAA
The DNA here is from genome assembly GCA_003526375.1 of Lentisphaeria bacterium. Lineage (GTDB taxonomy): Bacteria > Verrucomicrobiota > Lentisphaeria > Victivallales > UBA1829 > UBA11452. The sequence continues at coordinate 1,725 of DPDG01000053.1, read as the reverse complement.
TCTGCCGTAATTCGGAAAAATGATGACGCCGTCTTCCTGTCTTTGAATTGAGTAATGGATATTCTGGTTTTCGCGGTCAATGTCACCGTTTGAGGTTTTGATCACAAGATTGCAGTTATACTGATTGGCGGCGGCTTGAATTCCTTCGCAGATTTTCAGAATGAAAAGATCGCTGATATCCGGAATGATGAGAGCAATGGAAAATTCTGCAATCCGATTGCCTGTGCCGGATTTCAAACTTGAGACAAATGTCCCTTTGCCCGGACGGCGGTAAAGCAACCCCTTGCGGATCAGGTTTTCGATTGCCGACCTTGCCGAACGGCGGCTGATTCCGTAGATAGAACAGATGGCGTTTTCCGAAAGAACACAGTCCCCCGCTTTCAGGCGTCCGTCAAGGATTTGCGCTTCAATTTCCTGCTCCGCCTTCTCATAAACAAAACTGAGTTTTTTCTTTAATATTGCCATTATCAGACCTTCGAAGTTCAAATCCTTATCACAACCACGGCAATATAACCAGCCAGCCGGCGCTTTTCAACTTCATTTCCCGTATCCGTGATTAAAAATGTGAAGTTGCCCTCTGAATTGCTGGTGGAACAGTTCTGTTGTTCTGCAAGCTCTTTTAGAACAACAATAAACCCCAAAGTCGGTTATGAAAATCAGGCGACGCTCTGCGTTTTCGCATCATTCATAACCAAAGTCCTTTCAATGCAGAGAGTTTTCAGTGATTATCGAACTCCGTTTTTCCATAAGCGGAGATTCCCAGAGGAATATCTCAAAGACATCCCTGCAAAAATCAATTCGTATTCCGATACAAGACAGACACCTCAACTGTGTCTCCGACATGAAAAAGATAATCGAACCAAAGGCAGTTTTCCTGTTCATCCCATTCGCCTTGCACTTCCGCCCAACATTGCAACAGTGAGTTTTTTCTAGGCGATCCTGATGGTAATTTTCAGAACAAGCATCTTGCCGAGATGTCTCCCCATACTGTTTTGACCGGAAGTACCCCACGCTTACTTGATGAATGGCAGGAAGTCCCGCCCTTATGGGATGCTGTGCGTGCTGAAGTTGATGCCCGTAATGCAAAAGGGCAATTTATCCTGACCGGTTCGGCCACCCCGAATCGAAAAGGAATTCTGCATAGTGGAGCCGGTCGCATCGGGCGGCTCCGGATGCGTCCGATGAGCCTGTTTGAGGCGGGTTTTTCTTCCGGAAGCATTTCTTTGGAAAATTTGTGCCGGGGTGAACTTTCTCCGACAATAACAGGGGAAGTTGAACTTCTCAAACTGGCGCAATATATTGTTCGCGGCGGCTGGCCCGGCAATCTGACCGTGCCTGAAAAGCAAGCCGGATTGATGGCTGCGGAATACATCAGCGCTATTTTGGAAAATGACGTTTATCGTCTCGACGGTGTAAAGCTGAATGTGCATAAAATGCGTTTGTTGCTGAAGTCTCTGGCACGGAATGAGAGTACGACCGCCACGAATAAAACCCTGAAAAATGACATCAAGGCAGTGGATGCGGAAGATGTGGATGATGATACCATCAGTACTTATCTTGATGTTTTCCGCCGTCTTTTTCTTTTGGATAATCAGCCTCCTTTCGCACCGGGTGCCCGTTCTTCAATCCGTACAAAACAGGCGGAAAAACGTCATCTGGCAGATCCGTCCCTTGCGTGTGCCTTATTGAAGCTTTCTCCTACGGGACTGATTCAGGATTTGGAGA
>DPDG01000086.1 GCA_003526375.1 Lentisphaeria bacterium | reverse complement strand
GGCAGCTCCGCAGAAACAACTCTACGGCATGTTGCAGCTTGAGCGTGTCCGGTGTATTTATCCGGTCGAGGGCGTGAATATAAAGGCATCAGCAAATCAAGAATGACTGTTGCTTTTTCAAGTTATTATGCTTTATTATGTTACAGATATTGAGAACAAAGGACAAATGGCTGCTCAAACCATTTGTCGGAGACAGCAATGACAGGAATTACACGTTACAGGGAAGCTGTTCAGACGATAAAGACTGCGATTCTTCAAAGTCGCTATCGCGCGGCCCGTGCGGCGAATGCTGAACAACTGAAACTTTATTTTAACATTGGCCGTTATGTTTCGGCAAATACCAGAACTGGGAAATGGGGGACAGGAGCCATCGAAGAAATCTCCAGCCAATTACAGGCGGAACTGCTGGGTTTGCGTGGCTTTTCCCCCAGCAGTATCAAATATATGCGACAATTCTTTGAGGTCTGGAATGAGGAATTTCAGGCCGATAGTAATTTTGCAATGAAGGGAAGCCAGCTTTTGGCAGACGAATCCTTGGAAGCCGACGGGGATCAGTCAATTCGCCAATTGCCGATTGGCGAATTGACCGTCGCAGATATGAATGCTTTTTTGGGGATTGGATTTACTCATCATATTCAGATATTTTCGTCTTGCCGGACACTGGAAGAGCGTTGGTACTATATTCGGCGTTGTGCTGCTGATTTCTGGACCGTCGAAGTTCTGAAATCGCATTTGCGGGCGGATGATTTTCATCACACAGGAGCCTTGCCAAATAATTTCGTCCAGACGATACCGGACGTAAAATGTGCTACGAAAGCTGTCAGAGCCTTCAAAGATGAATACTTATTGGATTTCATCAATGTTGAAGATGCAGAGGATGAATCGGATGTGGATGAACGGGTCCTGGAGCATGCACTGGTTTCCGAAATTCGTAAATTCATCCAAACGTTAGGATCGGATTTCTGTTTCATCAGCAATCAGCACCGTCTTATTGTTGGAGAGGAAGAGGCCTTTGTTGATTTACTTTTTTATCACCGTTCGCTTCGTTCACTTGTTGCGATTGAATTGAAGCGTGGAAAATTCAAACCGGCTTATCTGGGGCAGTTGAATTACTATCTTTCCGCATTGGATGCACAGGAGCGTCATCCGAATGAAAATCAAAGTATCGGTTTATTGTTATGCAAGGAGGCGAATCAAGCAGTTGTGGAGTTGGCGATACGGGATTTCAATAAACCGATGGGCGTTGCTGTATATCGAACGAAGTCCGATATTCCTCAACCATACCGGACTTTGATTCCTTTGATGGATGGAGTTCGTGAAATACTCTCGGCAGATCGTAATAAAGAGTAAAAAATCCCGGCTATGAGGTGTGTCCCATAGCCGGGGGATGGTAACGCTTCAGGCGGCAGCCGGAGTCGGATCGTCCGGATGGAGATACGGTCCGGCGAAAGTTCCGGCTTCCTTGTTCTTCATGCCTTTGTAGATCATGCGCTTGATCTGCTCATTGCGGAGATTCTTGAAGGTCTCGCGTTTGACACCGCGCAGGAATCCCTCCCGGACCAGTTCCAGAAAACGCTTTTTCTGCCCCCAGGAGGCAAGCGGATCGCCCTCTTTGGCGCGGATCTGGTCGATAATCTCCGAAGCACGGCCTTTGGTGAGATTCTTCCAGTCTTCCGCGGAGAAGCGTTTCTAGGAACCGTTCTTGATTGCGTGACCAATCGCGCGGCGCTGGCTGTCGGTTGCCTTGGAATCCGGATCGGTGATCGTGAACTTTCGGGCGGAATTGGTGTTGCCGGCATTGCGGACGTTGTTCTTGTTCTGTGTGTTGTTCATCTTTTTGATTCCTTCTTTTTGTTGGTTTATTGGGGAATTCGGTTCTTTCGCAAAGAAGCCGCGCGGCGGATGGGACTTCATCCGTCGGTCAAGCGGCCGGAAGAACTGAATTTTGTTTTTAACTTGAAATGTTGTTCGATAACCAGACTTTATACCGTATGGCGCAACTCCCGGATGATTTGATACGGGCATTGGGCACAGTCGAGATTGCAGGGTTCCTGACCTCGCAGTTTACAAACGGATTGCAGAGCATTACGCTTGACCAGAATCGCGTCACTTTTCCTGATCCAGTATTCGCCGTTGTTCCAGGCTTTACGCAACTCGGCAGAGGAGGAAAAATAATTGGTTTCCACGCCGCAAAGTTGGCAACGGAAGGCATATTGCTCCATCTGTTCGTTCCATGGGCAAAGACGCTTCAATACGGCGATATTTCCCATTGATTTGCAGGAACGGCACCAGAATGGCGTATCCGAATTATGGAACAGCGACAATTTCGTCGGATCGGGTTCATAGCGGGAAAGATTCTTATTGAGATAATCCGATGCGTAATATTGCAGTATCCCGCAGGCTTCACCCATGGTTTTCATCGCGGCAAGATCGCGTTCCAGCGTCTTGATCGTGCCGAAATGGAGCCGTTGCGTATGCCCGGACTCATCCAAATAACCGTCGAGCCAGGCGTCAATGTAGATGCCTTCCGAACCGCCGTAATCGACAGAGAAGATACAATTAAACTCATAATTGGAAATCGGCCGTTTATTTTTCTCCTCAAATTCACACGCGGAATCGTAGTCGATAATCCGGTCAAGTTCCTGCAAAGCGCCGGCATCGCGCGCCGTTTTCAGAATACTGTTGAACAGGTCGATGGCATTGTCCCGTTTGATGTTTTCTTTCATGATCAGATTCCTTTCTTTTTCAGTCTTTTTCGTAGTAAATTGCGTGAGTTGCATTGATGGCAAGATAGTAATGGCCGTTGCCGCAGCCACGGTATTCTTCTGAATACCACGCCCGTTTGATTCCGTCGCCTTGCGTGTCATCGGGATAGGCTTTCCACATGGGCTTGCCGATTTGTCCGGCATTGTAGGAAAACGAAATATCGTAACTCCGTCCTACTACGCTGGTTTGGTATTCGTTCTCCGGTCCTGACATCGCATTTGCGATCGCATTCAGAGTAATCTCATTGCAGCGGGCGACCTCTTCCTGCCCCGCATATCGCGGCCGGAAGTCCATCTTCTTGACATTCCAGTGAAGGATATTGTAGGCAAGGTCGGGATTGAAAATCCTTGACGGATAGTCCTGTTTGCAGTAGTTTTCATAACCGAATTCCAGTAGTTCTTGGATTTCTTTGCGGACATTGCTCCAGAGTCCGGATTTTTCCAATAGTTCCATCAGCCGTTTCGCATTCCGCTCGAACTGCGCATTCCGGTCAACTTCCTGCGGTAAATCACAGGAAATAACGTAAACGCCCTGTAAATCGAAAAGATATCCGCTTTTCTTTTTGCGGGGCGCCAGATAGCCGATCCGGTCGCTATTGGTGAAAAGCCGTTTCTGCTCAATCCGACCGTCGTCATAAACGACTTTGAATTTCCGGATTTCTTTCCCGTTGACCTCACGGATGAATTCTGCGATCTCCTGCGGAGAGGCGTTGCGGACGGTGATGGATCTGCTGTTTTTATTCATGATCATTTCATCTCCGTTGGCTTAAAATTCTTTTTCGAGGATTTCCTCAAGCATTTCATAATCTCCGTATGAGATATAG
>DPDG01000016.1 GCA_003526375.1 Lentisphaeria bacterium | reverse complement strand
GCAAACTGCAAGCAAAATCAAAATTGCGATGAGAAAACCTACGGAGATTTTCTCATCAGAAATCAAAAGTCCAAAATAAAACGCAATACCCCTGCCATGAGAAGGCAGGATTTCAAGTCCTGATTTCAGAAAAATCTTGTTTTTTTTGAGCTGAGGCATTTGCCTATTTAAAACCGCCGTCTGTTTTTCTGCCATTCGCGTTCCATAATGGGCTGCCAAGCCCGACGCATGATTAAATCCATCTCTGGCGCCGTAATCTTACGCGCGAACTTTTTCACTGGTTTGGCTTACCATTAACCCAAGGGGTATTTCACGGTCACCGGATGGAACATTAAGCGATAAAATCGGAAATGATTGCTCAATCAAAAATCATTATCTATGGTATCGTAAATATTCAACGTTGATTTTTTTTACAATTACGCTGTTTTTGCTTGACGCTGATTCTGTTTATAATTGGGATCATAAACAACATCGTTTTTCCATAGCATATAGATTAGACCGGACAGCTTACGAGCGACTGCTACCGTTGCTTTTTTCTTGGCGATCTTGCCTCCACGTGCTGCAATTCTCTCACCGTATCTTTTCAAATCGCAATCTTCACCGAAATGCCCAAGAATGTAGTTTGCACCTTGAATCAAATATCGTCGGACAAAAGTATTTCCCTGTTTCGTTATTCCAAGTTGTCTGTCTACTTCTCCCGATTGATCACGCTTTGGAACCAGTCCCAAGTATGCAGCCAAACGCTCGGCACTCGAGAATCGTTGTGGATCACCGATCACAAGTAAGAAAGCCAACGCAGTAATTGGTCCAACCCCCTTTCTCTGGCGGATTTTCTTTGTTTCCGGATACTTATTGCACAATTTGGCAATTATGCGGTCATATTTCTTTATTTCCTGTCGAATATAACAGATCTGGATCAGTAATCCTTCTAAAGCCGGACGCAGTTCATCCGGTAAAAGTTTTGGAGCCAATTGGGAAAAATTTTCTGGCGTCAGGGTAGATACGTCAGTTCCATGAGACCGCATCAAGTTGCGGACTGTGCTGATCAGTGTTATTTTCACACGAACCAATGTATCTCTTGCTTTGATGACACATAAGTCATCGCGTTTTTCAATATCCTGATGCTTTACCGGATGGAGTAGCTTCTGATCAAAACACGCCAAACGGGCCAGCATTTCAGCGTCACGCCGGTCACACTTGGCTGGACTGCCCCAGATTAAAGCAAGGTGAAAAAGTCAAACTTAGACTGTCCACCGGCTCAAGCCGGTGGTTTACCCTCATTTAATTATTTCATAATGAAATATTCCGCCGTACCCCCGTCTATGGTATATTCAATTCCATGTGCCAGCTGTTCCGAGGAATAAGTTCCAACGATTCGATTGTCGATCAGATTGAAGATTCGTATCTTCTTTCCTAATTTCGGATAGATTCTTGTGTCTAGCTGAAATACCGTTTTCTGTGACTTGCGCGTATCATTGTTCAAAACAAAAAGATTCTTGTCTGGATATGCATAAGGCTGAACAGCCGGATTGCTTGAATAAAGGCGGAACAGTTCCTTTTCTCTTCCTGCGGCTCTGAAGATTGCTCGTTTTATCAAATCATCATATTCCGAATCTTGACTCTGAAAGGAAATGTAAACACAGTATCCTTTCCCGAACATATTTTCTCCTATCAGGGGGCGAATCGGCTTGCCGCCATCCCCAGATGCGAGCACCCGGAAATTTTCTCCCGGACGAATATTTTTGTCACTCCGGAAAGGTTCTCCAGAAAAGGTGTCCGGAATTGACTTCATAAGAAAAGCATTTTCATACGGTGTGTGAATGTTCAGCGTATGTCCTCCGTCTCCGGAAATATATTCAAAACCCAAGACATCGGACAATTGATTTTTTCCCTGAAAACAAGCTGGGGCACCAACTCCAAGGAAGCCGCCTCCATTTTTTACAAAGCTACGGATATTTTCTGCAAGGCGCGGGTCTTTCCAACTATCCGTTCCGACCCAGGCGCTTTCACTGTTGCCGTAATTCAATAATACCGCAGCGTCACTTGGTACTCCATGTTCAGCAATTTCACCAAGACTGATCCATTTCATGTTGACGGGAATATCTGTAAAATGCCGGAGAAAAGGATCCTTCCAAGGACGCCATGAGTATTGTTTTCCCCATTCATTGATGACGTATACATTCAGATTGTGCGTAAACACTTTTTGATTATGCATATACTTGTACATCAGCAGAAATTCCTCGTTGATTCGTTTGAAAAGACGCATGTACAGATCCACAGTAGCGGCGTCGCCGTAAGAAAACAGAGGTGCGAATTCTGCAAAGTAGTGCATATCACGGATACGGAAGAGTTCGCCACGCCGATTTCTCTGCCAGTTGTCCAGTATTTTTGAAATAGAATCCGGACGATTGATCATATAAGCAAACAGCCATTCCAAACGACCGGATGTCAATGCTTTTCCATTCTGTTCCGTCATAGAGCGGACATCCACAGCATCCTGGAGCGGGCGGGCGATTGATTGAATACCTGTTTCCCGGAAAGCATCCAAGTCAGGCTCAAATCCGAGGTGTTTGTCTCCCCAGTAGAATTGATACATGATCCCGTTTGTTTTGGCTGTATCAGAGACCTTCTTCATGAAGTCGGTTACCAACTTCTGATTGAATTTCATCCATGCCCTGATCTCCGGTGTCGGAGTATAATTGATTGCCGGGCCATCAAGTGAGGCAAACAGCATTGCGGGACGAAAACGGATTCCGGAATATTCCTCAAAAGCTTTCTGTGCTGTTGGATTGGCATTACATCCGTTATATCCCCAGAAATCCCACCACTTCATGCGTTTGCCTGTAAAATAGTGAAAGCAGGCATCCATATGGTGGAAAAGCAGTTTATTTTTATATTGTCCGCAAAACTTCTCCCAGTCTGCCAGATAAAATTGGATTTGTTCGGGATCAGGCAGTGAAAGGTTTAATCCTGTTCCGTGTCTTGCAAAATAATATACGGCATAGCGGTGCCCTGACACCGGATTTTTAACAGTGACAGTGTAGTGCTTCTCATCCAAAGTCCAGCCAATTCGGGGGGCAACATCTGTTTTTGTATTTTCATCGCGAACCTGCCAGTATTGATAAGGATTGTAATACAGATTGGCGTGTGGATCCTTTACGGACAGTTCAAGACTTTTTCCTGCGGCAGCCACGCCATCGGAAAAACTGTAACCAGTTTCCTGACGTTCCGGATGCTTTGCCATCCATTTGTTGATTGTTGAATTTGCAACCAACGGTCCGATGGTTGAAACCTTTCCATTTCTAGACAGTATAAAATTCAGCTGCTCCTCATCTTGGATTCTGGGATGTGAGGAACCAAGCCCTATCAGGAAATTTCGTGCATATAACTCTTTTGCTTTATTATAAACAAGCTCACGGAAAGCCGGTTTCCCGAATGGCGGCAGTTCCGTCATGATCGGAGGCAAACCACCATCTTTTCCACTCAGCAATTTTTCATCGAACTCACGCTCAGCCATTTTATGAAGACGATCCGCATAGCGGAAAAGTTGTTTTTCATGAAAATGCAGTTGCCGATATAAGGCATCAAAACTGGAAAAGAAACGGTTATCCAGGCAAACTTTCAATTTATCAGTATAAACTGCAGGAAACTTCTCTCGCTTTATGAGTTGTTCCAACTGGCGTTTTCGAAAATCCAGGGATTTTCTTACAATTTTTCGCCGAATTGTTCCCTCTGGTGTTGTCCATGAATAGACATCATTATCGACAATTGGACGAACCGGTTCGCTGATGCCATTCATCATGGTAAATGCGACTGCTTCATCAGGAGAAAAAACGGCGCTCTTAGGCAATGCCGCAGGACGAAAGTGTCCAGCGGAAGGTTTTATCATCTCTTCATTGGTCAAACGGCGATTATAGAATTGAACCATTTCAATGGTTCCCTTAAAATAGCGGTTGCTCCGAAAAGGATGTCCTCCAATACTGATGTCTCCCGGCGTTCTGCGAAGACTTCCACGATAATTGTTTGAGATATGCTGTTTTCCATTTACTGTAATACCCATTTCATCTCCGCAGATGAAAGCAAAAATGTGAAGTTTTCGTCCCGTCTCAACTTTGACTTTGGGACTTGAGAAATAGTCGGGTTTCCCATCCGGTGTGCTATCCATGGCAATCGTTCCATCTGGGTTGATCCAAAGACGGGCACGGGTTGATTCAAATGCAAACAGGGCATTGGCACTATCTTTGGGAAATTCATGGATTGTACAAACCATTTCAACCGTGAAACTTTCGCTTTCCCTTAACGCCGGATGATCCGGAACCGTTACAAAATTTCCTGTTCCATCACCCTTAAAAACAGTTTTTCCTGTTTTGTCTTTGACCAATGCATCCAAATGATTTCCGGAGAAACTATGCAGAATTCCGGGGTTGATATTGGGACCATAATCCCTCACAAAGCCGTCTTGGGCATCTGCAAAATCATAAGCGGCAACCAGTCCGTCTGGATCACTCGCTCCAAACAGGACGGAGAAAAATCCCCCCATACAGTATGCCAGCAATATCCATAATGTTTTCATTGAAAATCTTCCATTTCGTGTTTACTGTTGTTATTTGTCCTCGTCCGAAAGCCAACTGTTCTTTTTATCATATCCATCCAGATTTGACAGTATTTGGGGAACTGTGGTAACGGAACCGTCAAGCAACAGGACATTCAGTTGATTGTCATGTCTGGCGCGTGTCACATTATTTTTATCATTATTTGCCTTCCAGGTATCCAGTAAGTGCATGGTGCCATCCGTTGCGGCAATCGTTGTCGACGGAGAGGAAAAGTAAGACAATTTTCCACCCCGCCGGTGTTTGGGATTTTTGGAGTCAGCGGTATGGAGATTCACATTCATGACATAACCAATATGCGTAAATGTCTCGTATCTGCTCTCCCCCGGACACTCCAGAACATTGCCTTTCGCTCTCGTTCCGGCATGAGGTTTCAATCTGAGATAAGTGACAAACGAATTTTCAAGGCACCATATTTTTTTCCAGTTGTCTCTGTCATTGACAACGGGAAGAACATCATTATTTTTTGATGCATATCCGGAAAGAGCAACTCCTATCTTCTTCAAATTATCCTGACATTTAATACGGTAGGCAGTATTGCTTGAGTTGAATCCTGCAGTCAAGACCACGGTCATGCATCCGATTCCCGCGAGAATAACTCCCAAGTCAATGATTCTGAAATTTGTTCCCATTTTAACCTCCTGATTTTTTACTGTTGATTTTTGTATGTTATAAATGAACTGACAAGGTCGCTGTTTACAGATCGTATTGCAGCCAGCGCCATTCATTTGCACTCGTGGTATATTCTATAAACTCGCTTCTTGAAATTGAGGAAGCATGTCCGTCCAGCCAATTGATATTTACGCCCCGGTTGTGGCGGAACATAACACGCCCATTGGCATTTGAATCAAAAAAGTTCAAGGCTTCATTATGCACATAATATCTATCGGTGGTATTATTGGAGCTGTCCTGAAAAACAAATACGTTGCTCTGATTTTGGAATCTACCCAGCTTCATTCCCTGTTTTTTACCCGAAGAATTGATGTAATTCAGAAATTGATTCATGCCATATCCAATTTTCACCTTACTGCCGGTTGCTTCCGCATCTGCCGTATAAAATTTAGGCACGGAGCCTTGTGTATAACTATCCTGATTCGGGCATTCCAGAACATTGCCTTGTGGACGTGCTTTGGTTATGTCAGTGTTCAGCTTGAGATATTCCGGAAAAACACTGCGACAGGACCAAGTATGATAATAACTTCCATAATCTGCCGGAGATGTTCCCAACGCTATGGGGGCCCAGTCATTATAATCAGCAGCATACATATGCAATGCAGTTCCAATCTGCTTCAGATTACCGGTACACTTTATTCTCCGCGCAGACTCTCTTGCCATTGACAATGTCGGTAAAAGCATTGCAGCAAGGATTGCAATGATTGATATAACGATTAAGAGCTCTATCAATGTAAAAAGTGTATACCTGTGGCTGGGACTGTGTTTCATGAATCTGCGGAAAAGCACACGGGAATGATGTTTAACCTCTTTCTCTGTCAACTGAAATAATTTTTGAGATGCTGTTCTCATCCGTCAACCTCCATTTCTTATTTGTCTTTGCCGACTTACTCATATCAATGTCGCTGCGAATTGGTATCTTCTTCCAAATTCTTTGCAAATGCCTCGGGAAGAAAAAAGTCACTATAAAGTTTCTGTTCTTCTACAATCCGGTGTGCCCATGAAAAATTCCCGATGCCACAACATGAATGTGAATCGGAACCAAGAGAAAAGCGAACCCCAGCCTCTTTCATAATCTGAACGATTCTTGAATATTCTGAATGGAACTGTTCAAATGATGTTGTAGTGTGCCAGTAATACATCTGATTCATGATTTCAAAGACTTTTCCATGCCTGACAAAAGCATCCGCCAGATTACCCAGCATTTCATTTGTGAATCTTTCCAGCGACAGGTTCAGGGGAGGAAGACCGCAGTTCAAAGGATGTGCCAGAATTGTTATCTCGGGAATACTGCACGCATTGATCAGTGTATTGCAAAATACTGATGCGATGTTTTCTGGGGCCTTGAGCTCGGCAAGCTGTCGGAAAAGAATCCCGTTGCAGTCCATCAGTACCAAGTCAAATTTTCTGAGGATATCTGCTGAAACTACAGGTTTTCCAGAAAGATCCGCAACCGTTGTTTCTGTGCCGAAAAGAATTTTGACTTTACTTGCGGGTAAATGATTCGAATGATAATTTGTCCATAATCTTTCAGCCTCGACATCGCTGAAGGCATGATCCGTAAAAACCATTCCAGCCATTCCATAGGATTCAGCGGACTGAAGCATGGTAAGCAAATCGTTCCGTCCGTCCGAAAAACTGGTGTGGGTATGTAAATCATATTGAAAAATGTTCTTCATATTTCAAGCTCCATTCCATCATTGGCAAAGATAATCTTTGAAGGGAGGGAACCATGAAACAGGTCATGCAGCTTTTTTTCCGGCTCAATATCCAAGTCCGGGTGAAAATGAGTGAAAACTGTCATTCGGGGACAGACATCCTCAAGTAACATCAGAAAATCGTCCGGCATAAAGTGGGCCATCTCCAGAATAAGCAAATCCGCTTCCTCACGGAGTAGAGGCCGCAGTTCCATGACAGATTTGATATCTCCGCTGTAAACAATCCGCTTGCCCTCGCAATGTATAGCGATACTGTAACTCTGGCCTTGGTTCAACAATCCCTCCTCGGCAGCAAGCTCTGACAAGCGCTTCAGATGGGCGTTCGATATGGATTCAATGGAAAAAACACCGATCTCCTGTTCTGCTCCACATTGAATTCCTTCGATTTTCAGATGAAATGGGAGCACACTGTCAAACAGATAGAGCATGTTGAGAAAATCTTTGTACAGATGAGTTCCCTCAGACGGCATCAAGACTTGAAACACTTTGTCCCTCCGAGAAATCTGCATGGTCTGGATCAGCTGCGGCAGGGCTCCGGCATGATCCGAATGCAGATGAGTAATTACCATTCCATCAATTTCATTCAGGTCTGTGCCATGTCGAATCAGCAGGGTGCTTAAGGGTTCTCCTCCGTCCAGTAGCAGACCATGCCCGCATGATTCCAGAAGAACCATGTTGTGAAACCGTGTTTTTGTAGCAATTCCGGAAGCAGTTCCTAAACAAGTGAGTTTCATAATGTTCCTTTATTTTTTATCAAGATGTCCGACGGATCTCCCACAACAGAGAAGCGGTGCAATTGACAATGTTTCTTTTCTCTCATGTGGAGACAGAACAAGATCAACGGCCCGATGTGCCGCCTCAATGTAGCGGGCATCCGTTACTGTCAGTTCCGGTTCTACCAACCGTGCAGGAAAGATATTGTCAAAACCTGCAACGGCAATATCCTGCGGGATATTTTTTCCGAGACGCTGGAATACTTTCATGGCCCCCAGCGCACGTGCAGTATTATAGAAAACGGCAGCGGAGGATGGCTGGTATTGTTTCAGAATCTTCATCGCCAATTCCCTTCCAACGGACTCATAATTCAATCCATTCTCAGACATGCTTTTCTCAGGAATGATATGGACGGATGATCCGCTGGATTCTAAATATTTTTGCATAATCTGAAAACGGAAACTCAATTCTCCATCCGAGTTTGTCATTCCTCCTGCCAAATAAAACCTGCGGTATCCCCGGGAAAGCAAATGTTCCGATAGTATTTTGGCCTGATCTTCAATATTAAGCAATATCTCATGAGTGGCTTTCCGGGGATTATCCCGCATTTTCCATAAACGGATCAAAACCGCAGGAATTTCATGCTGAAGAATAAAGTTTTTCAATGGAAGAGGTAGATCTGTTGTTATGATTCCACCACACCCTTCTTCCACCATGACATTCACGATTTCCCGGAAAGAACTGACAGCATGGAATGTCATCAGTCTCATCTGCCGACTTTTACGCAAGAGCACAGTTTCGAGTTCTGCTGCAAATTCAGAAAACTGCGGATTTCTGAGATTGGGGATCAGGACAAAGATGTTCCGACCTCCGTTTGGGGTTCTGGGAATCATCTCATGGCGTCTTGCAAGAAAACTCCCGCTTCCAAGTCGCCTGATAATAATTCCTTCTTCTTCCAGGCTGTTTAAAGCCATTTGTGCCACTTTCTGACTGGTATGCAGCATCTCAGCAAGTTCACGCTGTGTGAGCAGCCGATCACCCGGTTGCAGTTTTTTATCCCGAATATACGATAACAGATATTCTTTGACTTGTGTCTTCAGACTTAATTTTGTCATCGGCATGGAATAACCTCATAACATTAAAAGCGAATCATTGAATCATTGTTTATTAATTATATACTATATTCTCTGAATTTTCAAGATACAAATATTAATTTTAACCATATTTTTACATTACAGTCCTGTCACTCTCGAAAATACTCATCTCAATCTTCCTGTTTGAGCTCAGTGCAGTATTATCAGTGAAGACAAGACCTTATGAAAAAAGCACCTTGCAGGCTTGCTCTACGCAGACGGGGATCTCACACAGGGGCAAATATTTCTGAATTCATACAGGAAAATCTGAGTAAAGAAGATATAAAAGTTCTTCTTTCTGTAGCTTTGAGGGGGAAAATGAGCAGCAGTGATTTTTCAGTACAGAACTCGTAGCGCATTGATAAAGGAAAGCCGGTTTGGATTGACCATATTTTTCCGTGCGGCTTAATGTATTAAGCTGCGAGTCGTATAGTGTGCAAATAGATATCCAAACAATTTCTGTATAATCAATTCCGATTTTTTGCTTTGCAAGGCGGCTCCCGGCAGCTTTAGATAATTCTTCGATTCATCATAAGTCAATTCGATCTCCCTGCGCTTGCGATAGAGAGCCGCAAGTTCCGAAACCGAAGCGTTTTCCACTTAAAATACTGGTTATCAAGCGATATTTTTCGCTGGTGTCTTTGATGGCATATTTAATGACTCGAACAGGAATGCCATTGTTTTTCCTGCGTTGTTCCACGCCAGGACAAAACATACTTTAAAAAACATCCGGCAGATTTTTTTCCTTTTGCAAATTTCATATTGCCATGGACTTGAAACGCTAACGATGCGCCAGTTTTGATGCATTCGGAAAAGAACGGATAGCAACCAAAGCCGCGATCAGCAAGTAGCAGCATATCCTTTTGCAGGAGCGGAAAAAGTTGTTTGCCTTGAGAGACCTATAGACCGCACTGATAATCGCGCGTATGCCGATTTCAAGTAAAGCTTATCATGCGCAATTGCGGGCGGTTTTCCCGCAGGATTATGGTGGACGGACCCAAAAATCATGACTTCTTTGCTCATCCGGAAAATCAAAGGTTGTGCCGTCGATTGCCATCAAACGCCATCTCCGATAAAAGGCGTCAATGATATCCGACAGGGTCATGGATTTACACATCCTCGAACAAACATTGCCTTGTCCCCAAAACGGCTCCTGGCACGTGAAATTCCTCCTCGCCGTTTGATATCTCGCCTCTCGCCGCAAGGCCTTTTTATCTTCAGCCACTCAAAGTCCTCAAAAATGCAACACAAAATCTCTTGCAACAAAATGCTTGATTACAACGAAAGGTAAATAACATAATAAGCCATTTCGAATCTTCGGTTGTCTATGAAGATAATATAACATGAAATCAATAATCTTTCAAGCATTAAGTAAGCAGTATTTTGGCTGGCAGACCTAGTTTCACATTCGGAGTCAGATTGTAGTGCATCAGACTTAAGAAAACAGCATAACTACGGAAACGGTCAGCAATTGCGGTAATTTGTACCGCAAGGTACCCACGGAGTAAATCTTTTTCGCTTCCATATTTAAATTCCTCTTATTTTCATTGTTTCATTCTTCCGCAGATACTTTTCCCGTATTGTTCCGGGGGCGGGCCGAACCCGGCACATTCCATCCCGGCCTGCGGTGATTTCCGCCCGGATCAACCGTCCTTTGCGCATTATCGCGGAAACGGTAAAACCGCCCTCGGCAATCAGTCTGCTGAACGATCCGGAAAAATCTTCGGGCACTCCGGGAAACAGCCGTATCTCCCCGCCATGACTCTGCAAAAGAGCTTCGCAGGCCATGCAGAGGAAAGAGGAGCTGCCTTCCTGTACCGCCGGAGCAAGACGTTTGGCGTCACGGTTGGCGGTAACGCACATCGGCTTCGGGACTTCGGGATTGTCCGGCGTCAGAAGTGTTCCGTCACAGAATTTCCGCTCTGTCGTTAATTTACCGGCGCAGCGTCTTTCATTCTCCTCCGATTCCGCCGGATCGCAGATCAGTATGGGATCATGGGTGAAAAGTCCGTTCTCCTTGGCAAAGAGTTCCAGAAAACGTTCCAGCCCATGCCAGCCGCCCTGCCGGTCTCCCAGCCGCAGATGGGCGCTGACGGTCAGGAACATGCTCCACTCATGGTTCGGGTGCCACTCGCCGGTATGGTCGGCATAGGAACGTTCCACCGACTGAGTTTCTATCAGCTCCAGGGTTTTAAGTGCGGCATTCCGGTCATGATCCACTCCGGCAGGGAAAAAGGGATACCAGAGATGCCCCCCGAAAAAGTAATGGTCGAAAGGGATGTCCGGCCCGCACCAGTAGGCCCCCTCCGGAGTCTTGCATGTCTCCGGATAGTTTTCCAGAATATCCCGCCACAATGAAAGGTATTTTCTATCCCGTTTCAGAAGCGCCGCCGCTTCCACCAGTGTCTCCAATACCGTCTTCAGCATGGACATGGTTGCACTGTCATCACGGGTCAGGGTAAATATCTCCGGGGGGACGCTCCAGTCCAGATGGTATCTGTTGTCTTCTCCCTTTCTCATGATTCCCATATAAAATATCGCCAGTTCGCGCAGAAGCGGGTAAATCTTTTTCCGGAGAAGCGTCACATCCCGGGAATATTGCCAGGCCCTGGCAAGCACCATGCCTGTATAGGCGCTGCCGCACAAGGTGTAACGATAGGAAAGCACTGGATACTCCAGCCCCAGCTGATTCATGGTCAGCGGCAGAAAAATACCGGCGCATCCGAAAAGTTTTCTGGTTTCCCGGCGCAGTGTATGACGGACGTTCCAGTAAGTATCGGCAAGAACGCCGATCAGCTCCGCCCTGCCGGAAGGGAGGAGAGCCATCGCCGGAATCTGGGCATTCTGATCATGTGTGTATCCCTGATAGGCAACTCCGGGTGCCGCATCGTCCAGCGGTCCGAAAGAGAGACCGTTCAATCCGGGCATGGGCGCCTGTCCGAAGTTGCATGCCAGCGAATAGAGACTGAAGGTGAAATACTTCTGGATCTTCTTATATCTGCCGAAATCGGCGTAGGATTTATTCCACCATCGGCGCCACCACTCCCTGTTTTCCTCTTCCAGAGTGTCGAAAGTTCTGCTTTGCGCCCAGTCCAGCTCCGCAATGGCGGCAGATGCGGGATCGGCACATTCCATTGAGCTTTTGACTGAAACCAGAATATCCGCATCGCCATTCTGAAGCATCTCGCCGGCATTGCCGAAGCGGACACGTTCTTCACTGCGGTGCGGCAGGATACGGACTGCTGCGGAATAGGACATGGGGCTGTCAAAAAGCCTCTGGTTCATGACCAGCGTATTGCCGTTTCCGTGCCGCTCCGGGGCAGGCAGCTGTTCATTGCAGGGGCGTACCAGTTCCAGAATATGTATCCTGCCCGGTGCGCCGGACTCGGTGATCCGTATGCACAGGAGTCCGGTACCATGAGGAATGAACATCTTCAGGCAAGGATGGAACGAATGGGCGTTCATCTCTTCGAAGAGTTCGCCGTCATACAGGGAGAGATGCTGTCCGGTTTTCGGCATGGCGGGTGAACTCCAGCCTGTTCCCTGCCAGAACCTCAGACGCAGTATCCCCGCGCTGACCGTATCGCGGATGGCTTTGCGTGAAACCGGCGCGGCCTCCGCTTCGTTCAGGAACAAGGTGTTTTTAGGCGACATCTTTTCGATGCGGCGCAGAAAAGCCGCATGGGGGAGTCTCCTGTCCAGCAATGCTTTTTCCACAGTGGGGTCAAACACGTCTACCTTGTTCAACACCCATTCCAGATGTCCCGGCGCATAAGCCACCGCGCCGAGATTGCCGTTGCCCAGCAGCAGCCCGTCGCGCCAGTCTTTCCCGGCGTTTTCGCAGCGCCAGTCCTGCCGTCTGATGATCCGTTCACGTGCGCGTTCGTTCATTTTTTCACTTCTCGAATACCAGCAGAGCATGGCCTTGCAGCAGCGGCAGGTTTACCTTGCAGTATCCATCTTCCACCGTGAACGGAATTTCCTGACGGTCCGGGGCGAGATAGACCTTTCTGAACGGTCTGCCGTCAATCCGCATGGAAAGTTCGCTGTTCACCAGAGTTCCGCGCTCCTCCAGTGCAACGGACAGCCCGCGCAGTTCAGGCGTGTAGACCAGCACGTGCAGAAGTTCCTGTTCCCCTTTGTACTGGACGAATGCGCGTGCGTAGCTCGGCAGTGTGAAGGAGCGGAACTTCGGGTTCGGCATAAAACGGCGGATGATATTTCCGAGCAGAAGCCGCGTCTGATATGGTGAACGCTTGAAATATCCCTCGAAGATTCTGCCGCTGCAATAGGCAATGCGTCCCTTGAATGCCAGGAACGGTGAATTCGTTTTTTCCTGCGGCGGCGTATACCAGTTGGAGTGAATGCCGTCCCACTCGTGGTTATGGTAGGGCTTGACGCTCCAGATTTCCGTCTTCGCACCGTCCGCTTCCCGAACTTCGGTTCCTGATGCATAAACGGAAAGCGGGAAATGCGGTAATCCCTCCGCATACGGTCCTTCCGGCGCGTAATACAGCGGATTGTGCGGTGTGGGGCCAAGATAGATGACCGGCCAGGAATCAATTACGAAACCTTTCAGTTCGGGATCAAGACCGGAATTGCCTGTGGCGATCACGGAGCCACCACGCTCAAGATGAACCCGGACGCGGCGTGCCGTTTCATCGGAAAACGGGACATTGTCCGGAAAAACCAGCAGTTCGTACTGATCCCAGGCGGACTTTTCCGTTACGACATTGAATTGAAGTTTCAACTCCGACAGCATGCGCACCGCCGCTTTCAGGGAAACATCCGTCCGCAGTTCAGAGCCGCCGCTTCCATAAACCACCGCGATGGAAGGACGGTTGACCGCATCCAGGCACCACGGGTCATACTGTCTTACCGTTTCATAAGTTCTGCGGATCAGGTCGAACACTTCCGGATAGTTGTCCCCGCGCGGATGAAAATGATCGCTGATTTCCGGCCGCATTCCGTTTGCCAGTCCGTAGAGAAGATCATATTCCAGGCTCTCTTCCTTGCGGAGACCGCCGAAATCGCCCCAGTGATAAAAACGTCCGGTCATGCAGAGTACGGAATTGTCTCCCGCAATCGTGCGCAGGTAATGAGCCTGCACCGGCAGATAATCGTATCCCAGTTCCGCACATGGCGGCAGGCATTCGCATTCCAGCTGGGTATTGAGCCCGATCATTTCCTCTTCCCATGCCCCGTTCAGGAAGAAAAACAGTCCGGGATTGACGGAACGGATCACTGCATGCAGTTCCTTCGCCAGTTTCAGAATGGAATCGCAGGTGAACTTCGTGATCTCTTTTTCGTCACGGAAGTCTATTCCTCTGCGCTTCATTTCTGCCGTGCAGGTCGGGCAGATGCAGGTGTAGTAGGCGCCCATGCAGTCAAAGAAGAAACCGTCCACCGGATAGTTTTCCGCAAGCTCGCGCACCATGTTCTTGAGGTGTTCGCGATAGGGGGAATTGTAACATGCCGCTCTCATTTCCGCGGAAGGACGCTCTTTCGTGAGGCAATGTCCGTCGGGGGCAATGCGCATCCAGGAAGGATTGCGCAGAAGCTCCTCATCGCTGAGGCCCCCGTTGAGATACGCGCTGATCCGGATGCCTTTTCCATGGCAGGATTCGGCGATTCTGCCGAACAGATCAAACTCCAGCGACGGATGCCGGTAACCGTATTTCGTATCATAATAGGCATTGCCCTGATTGCAGCGTGCATGCCATGTCAGAAAATCGATCCCGCATTCCCTGAGGTTGTCGGTGAATTTTTCAACATCGAAGTTTTTTCCGACGTCGGGAATTACCGTGCTTGTGTGAAAATCGTAAAAGAGCGCATACTTTGTCTTCATGACTCAACCTTTCTTCAGATTTCAAAATGAAACTTATTCACCCTCATGCAGATGGCATTTCAACCATGCGAAAAACGTGTCTCCAAGCTGATTGCCGCCGGCGGGAGCCGGATGAAGCCCGTCTCTGGGCATGCTGATCTTTTCCGCTGCCCCCGCATTGACGGGATACTCCTGCATCGGGAAATTATATTCGCAGTCCAGATTGTGATACATCGGGATGACCCGGATTTTCGGATCCTGGCTGCCGCCGTATTTGCGCATGACCATACGGCTCAGCATAAGACGGTTTTTCGCATACTGGAATTTTGTCTGTCCGCAACAGTAAACCCTTCCCATGCCGTCTTGTGATGCGCACGGCGTGGGAAGCCCGATGCCGATCACAGCATTCGGAGCCGCCTTGCGGAACGCATCCACCAGCCTCTCCATGCTGCGCTCGATATGATGCAGCGCATTGTAAATCCGGAAGTCGTCGGAACCGAAAACATCGTTCACTCCAAGCTGAAACGTAATGAAATCAGGTGCGGCGCCGTTATTGCATTTTGCAAAGTATGCGGGAATATCCAGCTCTGTTCCGCCGTTTCTGCCGGAAACAAACGGCCCGCTCCGCAGAAAGGTCTCCCATGCCCAGCCCGCGTATCCCTCATGTGCCATGGAACCGCTGCGGGACGGAGCCGGACGGGTTCCAACCATCGTCAGCTCCGGATTGCCGGGTTGATGGAACAGCGAATGTACACGTTTCGGAAATGCGGTCACATCCGTAATGCTGTCCCCGACCATCAGCAGGGAAATTCTGCGTCCTTTCCCCGCATCCGCCGGAGCCACCATGAGCCGGACGGTCTTGCAGGCCGCCATCCCGTGATCGCTGATGACCCGGAGGGTCAGGGAATGCACGCCGACATCGTTTCCGGCAGGAGTGAAACTCCATTTCCTGCCGAAATTGTTTCCCTTCGGACAGTCCACGTCAAATACGTAGGCGGACGGATTGACACTCAGAAACACATTGTCGAAATAGATGTTCATCTCAACTCCTTCCACGGCGTAAATGGTGTCAGGCAGAACCAGGCGATGCTGCATGGGCGGAACGTCCGGGCGTTTCCCCGGCGGAGCAATCGGCGCTTCCGGGTCGGGGATATATTTCCCCGTCTCATAGGAGAAATCCGTAATTTCGCCTTTCGTTCCGGGATGCGCATATACGCAGAGCAATCCGAAAAAAGGTTTGCCGTCTCCTGGGGCGTTCTCCCCGGAACAGCCGCCCGGCAACTGCACGGACTCCAATGGAACGGACTGATCCGGAGAATCAAGTTTCAGCTTTTTGCCCGGAAACGTGCAGATGTAACCTTTCCTGCCGTAAACATGAAATCCCAGCTGGATTGTTCCCGTTCCCTTGAAATTCGCGCGGATCGTCACTCTGGTGAAATCCGCGACGGGAAACTTTTCCGAAGCGGACACCATGACGGTTTTTTCCGGAGAATGGAAACGGAAGCCGCCTGCGACGCCGGATACATCCGTCTTGCCGTCTGCACGGATAGTCCAGCCCGGCACTTTCCCGTTGTTTTCCGCCGGAACCGGAACTTTGACCGGAGCTCCGGCGGCCGTCAGTGCTGCAAGCGCAAGAAATCCTCCCGCCAGTTTTCCGAACTTGAATGGCATCATCTTTGAACCTCTTTTTTCTTCTCCCCGGCAATATGGTCGTCGACCAGCCGTTTCATCAGCGCTTCCACTGTAAGCCCCCGGGCATGAGCCGCCCGGAAAAGAATTTCATAATCCTCCATGCTGATCTTCCACGCCGGATCATACCAGGCATTCAGCACGGGAGCCATGGAAGGACGCCGGCGCCATTGCGCGGACAGGCGATCCGTCAATTCCTGCTCCACGCCTGATGAGGCAAGAATCGTCCGCGCCAAATGGAGATTCCCGTAACCATTCAGATGCAAACGGTCAATGGTAAGCAGGAGACCCGATTCGCCCGGGATTTTTCCCTCCGCCAGAACACGGTGCATTTCCCGGTTCCAGTCTGCAATCGGAAGCCGCTTTCCGGCGGCTTCGGCACGCAGGAAATCGCAGTATGCCGAGAGCCTGCAGTTATTTTCCGCTTCCGGATTCTCCGAGTGCATGGACGGCGTGACGAGCAGTATTCGCGCCCCCGCATTGCGGCATAGCCCGATCATCTTCCGGATATTCGTCTTGTATTGCGGCAGCCTGACTCCTCCCTGTTCGCCCCAGCCCACGTCATTGACGCCGACCTGGAGAATGACCAGATCCGGTTTCTGCGCGAGAATTCCGGGCAGGCGCTTCAGCACCAGATTGGAACGATCCCCGTTGACTCCTCCCGGAAGGAAGGAGAGATTCCGGAGTCCGGCTTGTTCCAGAGCCTCCATGACCAGATGGATGAATCCGTCCGGACGGTTGCCGAAATTGGTGATGGAGTCGCCGACAAACGCGATTTTATCGCCGTCACGGACAATCTTCCCGCCGGGGGGAGGCACCGGACTCCCCGCCGGCAATACCGGTTCCGGCGGTTTTCGGATGGAGAAATCAGACATTCTTCTGCAATCCTCTATTTTTCCTCGCTGAATGTCAGCCAGGAATAGTTGTATGCACCAATCACGATCAGCTTCAGAGTATGCCGTCCGGCAGGGAGTTCGATATTCCGCAGTCCGGTCTTGAGGCCGCCCCAGCCGCTGCCGCGACCGGGCATTTCGAAGGTGCCGAGCAGTTTTTCGTCATCCAGCAGCATCAGCATGCTACCTCCGCAGGTGTCGGGTGCCCCGTAGTCCATCTCCACCCGGTATTTTCCGGCTTTTTTGATGTCAACGGTCAGATTGACCCATTCCCCGGTAATGGTATGGCCGATCCATTCGCCGTTGGTATCCACGCCTTCGTCTTTGCGGAACCCGGCCTTTCCGTTGACATTCACATTGTCATCCAGATAACCGACTCCATTGCCGCCTTCATCATAAAAACTGGGGTTTACCCGTCCCGGAATGACCTGAGCTTTTCCCTGATACGGCGTGGATTTTTTCTGGGGGCGGGTCATCTTAATAACCGCGTTGGTATGACCGACCCTGCCGCGCGCATCCTGAGCATAGATTGCATAGGCATGCAGCACGCTCTGAAGATTCGGCTTTTCGCGTGACCTGCCGGTACGCATGTAGTTGGTGCCGGAATAGTATTTGTCATCAATGGAGACCGTGAATTTATACGGCGGTTTGTCCTTGTAGTCGATCAGGCATCCGCTGTCGAACAGGTAGACGCCTTTGATCGGGGAGTTTGTCCGGGGATTGGGTGTGACATCCGCTTCCAGTTCAAACTTTTCGCCGGGTTCGACGATAAGCGGCTGTTCCCTCCGGGTCCATTTCACGACGGGGTCTTCCTGCCGGGGATACTCCCAGACGCGCACATAATCGATCTTGAATACATCCGGAAATTCCCCCTTGTCTTCAATCGGTTTTCCCGCACCGTATTCCGCGGTGATTTTCCCATAGAAACAAAGATGGAGGGGAGCAAAGCCGTTCCGGTGATTCAATGCGTCGTATGTGATGGTTTTATGCGGGCTGTGGTTTGCCGTGGAACGGATTGCCTTGCCGTTGATGTAATAGGTAATCTCAAACGGCGTCCACTTGCAGCCGATCGTATAAAAATCCCGGCTGGAGCCGGGCAGTGTTGCCACATAGTTCCAGCTCTTCATGACTCTGCCGACAAAACCGTGAAAATTGAAATCCAGCAGGGGCTTGCCGGGAAATACATAATAATCCTCGTAAACATCAACTTCCATTCCGTCCAGATACGAGTTGCCGGTCTGTCCGCCGTAAAGCCAGAAAGCGGTGATCCAGCCGGAACAGTCGCGCACGCGCACCCGCGCTTCATAATATCCGTAGGAATATTTTTTTACGGTGGAGAAACCATTGGTTTCGTAAATGACTTTGCCGTTGCCCGCCGGTTTGCGGGTCGCCCGCAGTTCGAGAAAACCGTCTTTCAACTGGATTCCCTTCATCGCAAAGGTGCGGGTCCAGAGGTCGGGATTCAGACTGTCTCCATCGAACTCTTCATCAAGGATCAGTTTCCAACCGGCTTTTTTCGGATCGAAAGTATCTTCCACCCGGATATCCATCGGGATCATTTTCCGTATCTGGTCGGGCATGGCATAACCGCAGATCCAGTCATCCAGCAGAACCTGCGCGGATTTACCTCCAAGCGTTTCCAGAACCGCATCAATCCGGAACATGGCATCATTGATATCGGCGAAAAATGTGCTTTTGCCGGAATAATTCCGAACCGAACTGTCCACCAGTGTTTCCAGTGCGAGTTTGTATTCCCCCAGCGCCGTGGCGCTGAACATCACATCCATGGGAATCCATTTCGCGGGATACCGGAACGAACCTGCATTTTTTCCGTTGTCAAGGATGTTGATCTCCAGGTCGCCGCCTGTGCGGGAGAGGAATTCCAGCACACAGGATTTTCCGTTTTTCGGATCGGAGAACCGGAACGCAAGTCGTGCGTCGTCTTTGCCGAAACGGATCAGCCGGAACGACATCCCGAACGATTTCCCGGATGCGATCTTGGGCATCGTGTATTCACTGCGCGCAGGCTCGAATGCCAATTTCCGGGCTGTCGTATAGACGCCCTGCCGTGAGGGACCGACCAGGGCGTAGCTGTATTCTCCTTGAATGATTTGCGGATTGCCGGGACGTCTGGCCTGCGCATTTTCAAAGTCGTCTTTGAACAGTTCCTCGACAATGCGTATTTTCTGTCCGACACCCCGCAGTTCATTGGGGCCTCCGAGCGCCAGAACCGAACTTCCCGCACCGGTTACGTATTTGACAGCCAGCAGATTCCGGCCTTTTTTCAGCCGGACTGTGGTCTTATGGTCGGTGATGCGCGGAGGATGATGCGTATTACCATCCTTGAGCGTGTCAATGACCGCTTTTCCGTTCACATTGACTTGCATCCACCAGTCCGCCCCCGCACCGATCGTGTAATCTTCGTCCTGCGGCGCATTGATCTCGGCAAAAAGCCAAGCGCAGTTTCCCGCGCCGTGCGGCAGCGGCCCCGGCTTGTTTTCGAAATCCGGTTTGAAGTCATGCTCGCCTCCGGCGAACTGAACCTTGCGCGGTTTCACACCGTTCAGCGCTGCGGGGATCGAAGTCAGTTCCTGTTTCGTCGGCTGATAGTCCGCATCCATCGGCAGAAAAGCCGTCCAGATATTGGGAAATGCCGTATTTCCGGCGATTTCCGCCACCCGTTCAAACTTCAGCGAACGAAGTTGAAAATCCGAACCTTTTCCGGCGCCGAACATACAGATCACACCGTCTGTCATATCCTTTTCGGAAAGATCGACGATGTCAAAGCTGACTTGAACCCTGTCCCATTCGGAGGGAACCTTGAAATCCTTGATCCCGATATGTCCCATCCATTTTTTCCCGCTGTAAGCCTGCACGGTGAATATGCCTTTGCCCTTGCCCTTGACTTCAGCGGTCAGGATGATCCTGTCGCCGTTGAGCACCGGGTAATTCCGGTAGCAGTCGAAGCGGCAGCCGTCCTTGCCCTGAACATTGGAAATGCGCATGGCCTTTCTGCCCTGTTCGACGGAATAAGTCACCGTCGGCAATGGGGTGAAGGCGGCTCCTTTGTTCGGATACCAGCTCATTGGAGTATTGAAGCTCGGATTGATCGTGTCGAGATCGATCATCTCCGTTTCCGCTGCGGCAAGACAGACGGTGGAGATCATCAGAAGGAAGTGAAACAGTCTTTTCATGTTGCTCCTCGTCATTTACCGGCAACGACATCTGAGGTCAGGGAACGTATGAAGAGTTCCGAACCGTTTTTCGCTCCGAACATGCAGATCACTCCGGAGGTCGGCGCCTTGGGATCAAGATCGCGGATGTCGAACTCAACCTTGACGCTCTGCCACTCGGCGGGAATCGCAAACGTCTTGATGCCGATATGCCCCGTCCACTTTTTTCCGCTGTAAGCCTGCACAGTGAACACACCTGTCCCGCGACCTTTGACGTTAATCGTCAGAACCAGCTTGCCACCCTTTTCCGCCGGAATGACTCTGTAACTCTCGAAACGGCAGCCTTCCCGCCCCTGAATATTGGAGATATGCATGGCCTTCCCGTCCTGTTCGACGGGAAATTCTACTTTCGGAAGCGGTGAAAATTCCTGGCGTTTGTTCGGATACCAGCCGGCCGGCAGTCCCTGAGAAGATTCGATCCTGTTCAGGTTCAGCATGGAAACTTCGGCGGCTCCGAGTCCAAAGGAGCACAGGGCAAACAGGGCGGTCATTTTCTTCAGATTCATCATTTTTCAGTTCCTTTCTATATGATTTGGTTTTGTGTTGTTTCTGCTGCTTACTTGCGGAGTCCGTCTTTGCCCCACAGCATTCCGGAGTACATATTGTCGTATTTGACGGCTTCGCTTCTCAATTCAGAATAGGAGATGTTGGAGGCATGACCGTCGCAGAAGACTGCATTGGCGGATTGTCTGTGCCGCCGGGTTGCGATTCCCTGGCCGTTGGGCCAAAACAGGTATACGCCGAAACCCTGCGATGTAGAGTGATCCGCCGGCGTGGTGGAAAATCCTCCTTGATGGCAATATACATAAGGATTGTATGAGACCATGCCGGCATCCATAAGCAGGACTTTTCCCGAGACGCTCAGAATATCCGTAAATTTCCTGGGAACATAGCGGGAAAAGGATTGTCCCCATCCGTCAGATGGTACTGCGCCACCGATGAAACTATTCGGCATTCCATACGGAATATCTCCTATTGATTCGGGAAGGCGACCGATTGCCGGACATTTAAAGATTCCGTTTGCCATCGGGAACATGCCTTTCCCTTCGGATTCCGGGTAATAGGCTGCCGGATGAGACACTTTGAAAGGCAGCCATCGCCGAATTGTAAATATCCATGGCGCATTGTCCGGGCCATCCACCCCACGGGAGATTCTGGTTTTGTCATTGACCGCATAAGGCACGATGATGTCATGATTGTCCGTTCCGTAATTGATGATGCAAAGTCCCATCTGCCTGATATTACTCAGGCAGCCGATTCGTTTTGCCGTTTCTTTTGCTTTGTTCAATGCCGGAAGCAGCATTCCCGCAAGAACGGCTATGATTGAAATAACGACCAGAAGTTCGATAAGAGTAAAGTATGACCTCGTTACCCTCCGGCGTTTCCCGTGATTGAAAAACAGTGTTCTCTGTTTCATCTTTGCGAAAACTCCATTTTCGTTCTTAAATTGATTTCAAATGATCCCAAACCAAGGTATCATCTCCATACTGTTTTTCTCTCGTTTGCCGAAAAAGAAAAGTTGCGCATGATACCTTGACATCCTGTGTTTCATGCATATATTATAATTAGATTTGAAAAATTGTAAATGTCATATCGTATCTATTCAATGTCAAATTGTTCCATAATCAGAAAAATTGCTCCGCTGCTCTGGGAGCGTGAGGAATCGCAGAACCGGCAGGGGGCGCCGTCGTTTCCTGTTCTGGAAATCTGCAACTATTCCTTTCATATTCTCAGGGAATGGAATTATCCCCGGAATTTCGGGCAATACTGGCGTCTCTACTGGAATCAGGCAAACGGCGCAAAGATCATTTTTCAGAATATTGTTTATCCGCTGACCTCCAGGGATGTGTTCCTGATCCCGTCCCATATTGCGACTTCGACGGAACTTGATCGGGTTGTCCCGCATTTCTCTGTAAATTTCAAAATCGGAGCGCAGTTCGATAATGTCCGACGCAGAATCTATACCTTCCCGCCCGCTTTCCTCAGGTCGGAACTGGCTCATTTTCTGTCTTTGTCTGATGAGACATCGCGCCTGATGGCAATTCAAGGCATTGTATCGCATTATCTCAGTCTGATTTCTCCGGAGGATTTTCTGAATTCAGCACGGGATAACCTTGATCCGAGAATCGCAAAGGCCGTGGCAATCATGGAGAGCGAACTGGATTCACCGCCGACGAATAGCGAACTCTGCCGACGTGTCAATATGTCGCGCAACAGTTTCTACCGGCTCTTCATGAGGGAAACGAAGAAAACGCCGAATTTCTTCCTCTTTGAGCTCAGAATGCTCCGGGCGTCCTGGCTGCTCCATCATACGGAAAAAACAATGGATGAAATTGCGCAGGAAACAGGATATGCCGACCGTTATCATTTTTCCAAAGCGTTCAAAAACTTTTCCGGAGTTCCACCGGTTCATTACCGCAGAGAGAGACAGGGCACATGAAGCGCGGTCGTCAGAAAAACGGCATCGGCTGTATGAGAGAGTATCGGGCGGCGTAAAGGATTCTCAAAAAATGAAATCTTCATTTTTTGACTGCTTCTACGTAATGCCGCCTTTGAAAAACGAGGGGCATTACACCAAGGTTCACCCGTTCGTAAAATACCAAAAACGACATTTAGAAATTGTCGATTATCGCGTGCATTGCCTCTCCAAGTTCCTTTGCACCCCGGCAGCAAAAAATTGATTTTAGCCCAAGATTCATCCGATATATCATGTTGTTCGTATGCATTCGCCATTTTTCCTAATCCTTTTTGACGTTTACATAATATAGTACACATCTATTGACGGCACAACCCAGTAATGTAAGTCCCCAGTCATCCCCATGGCAGAGGCGTGCGGAGCAAAATTTTTGGTCGTGATTTTTTACCATTGAATGCACCGGAACGGATTTTTCGTCTTGACCGGAGAATGAGGGATCCCTGTTACACTTGCTCAAACGTGCGTTTGCGTGGCTTTAACGGGATATCTCGGAGCGGGGTTGAAATTTCCAGTTTTGAGGAAGCAACGTGTCGATCAGCGATGCTGGCGTGGTATTGATGCGGATCAAAACGTCTTCCAGCCATTGACGATAGTTGACGGCATTGGCTTTGCAGGTCGCGGCGAAGGAGAAGAGGATCGCCAGATTCTGTCCGCCAGTCTCGCTTCCGGTGAAAAGCCAGTTGCGTCTTCCGATTGAAATTCTCCTCATCTGAATCTCGGCGGGATTATTGTCAAGATTCAATTTGGGATCATCAAGGAACTTTTTGAGCTCGTTTTCAATATTCAGCGCATAAGTTGCGGCTTTTGCCAATGACGAGGACGGCAACTCATTCTGTTGCCATTCCCGGCAAAGCGCAAAGATATCGTCAACAATTTTACGCGAATCCCGGCGTGCGATTTTTCGAGCTTGAAATAATGCTGTTTCAGAGCCTTTGGCTTCGGCTTTATTTCTGGCTGCTCGCTCAATCCGGTAGAGATCGCGAATCATGTCAAGCATCCGCGTGCTTTTAACAAAACCTGCTTTATGGCATTGAATACGCGCCGTCTATAATGAGCCCAGCAGCAAGCGGCTTCACAGGCAAGCTTTTCATAGCCGATATAGGAATCGCGAATAATCGTTCCGGAATAATCGCCCGGCAACAGTTGAGCAACATCCTGTGAGCGTGATGGAGAAAAATGGAAAGCCACCATCGGCGGACCGACCCCTGTCATTCTGCACCAGAAATAAACGGTCTTGCATTTTCCGTGGCCGGGAACAGCCAGCTTCAGGAAGGTTTCATCAACATGGAGTATCTCACACTTCATAATCAGTTCCACCATCCGGTCATAAAGAACCTTAAGGCTCTGGGCTCCGCTTTTGAAAAGATGCGCCAGCGTGGACGGGGCGATTGGGACTCCCTCACTTGCAAACATTTTCACCTGGTGTTCCAGCGGAATCGGTGCTCGGTTTTATCGGCGATAACTTTCGCAGGAATGGAGACGTCATATTTGGTTTTGCCGCTCGGACTGTTGAAATAATCACCTGGCGCAGGGGCCGTTCGAACGCCTTGGAGCGGATCTCCCGGAGCCGCATATTTCGTCCGGCGGTAGCGGATCACATACAAGCCGCTGCGGATCGCCAATCGTTCGGAATCCTCATAGCCGATCAACTCCATTCCCTGACGTTTTTCCTCCGGAATATCGATGATCCGATCCTCGCGGGGAAGATCGGCAGGAATTTCCTCCCAACCGTTTTTCTCTCGGACTTTCCGCGTATGCTCCGCAATAGTCTGCAACTCGGCTGAGACCGCCGATTCACTTGTTTCATCAAATCCAGGCAACAAAACGGATTGGTCGGTCACCGGCAAAAAACGCTCTGATTTGGAACCGAAAATCTGACGTTTCAGCCAAGTGTTTTCATATTCAAGTTTGGCGTTCTGTTTTTTCAACGCGGCGTTTTCGGTTCTCAGAACTGTGATTTCAGCTCTGGCATCTGCCAGAGCTGCTTTGAGATTCAATATCTCTTCGGTTTGCTTTTGAACAAGTGTCTTCAGCTCCCGGATAGCGGCAAGCGCGTCTGCCAAGGTCGCTGCTTCCGTAGTAATCATATCTATAGTATATCTCATACCTGTCCTAACAATTTTCCCCATGGCGTAATCTTCTGATTGCGCCCCCTCATTTTCATCTATTTCACACCAATTCTCAAAAGTAGCCCCCCTTTGTTGTAAATCTGCTGTCCTAAAAAGCGAACTCTGGTTGAAATGATTCCGGCTCCGGTGGTTTGGTAAATGGTTGATCCAGCCATTGGCGCAAGTCGCGGTAAACAAATAGATTCCATTTCAGGAAAGTGACCAGGGTTGAAAAATGCCATTGCGCTTTCGACAAAAACTTCAGGTACTTGGTCAGCAAAATAGCGATAAGCGCTGTCCAAACTTGAATCCGAACCGCATTTTCGCTGGTGCCGATGAACGTTTTGATCTTGAAGTTCTGCTTGAGCATCTTGAAAAAGCTTTCGATTTGCCAGCGAGCCTTATAGATGTCGCCAATCGTCTGTGCGTCCAGCTCAAAATTGTTGGTTAGCAAGGTCAATGTCCGATGGTTTTCCACATCGCAGACGACCACTTTGCGGAGACGTTCCGGATATTTGTCTTGCGATCCGCGCAAAAAAATAATTTCATCGCTCAAAACGGTTCCGGGATATTGCTTGACATCGTATTCCGGGATGTCGTAGGTCGCATTGGTCTTGAGGCGCGTAACAAAATCCACACCGGAGAGATTCCATTTATACAGCATGGAAAAATCGACGTATCCTCGATCACAAACCATCATGCTGTCACGCGGGAGTTCCAT
>DPDG01000010.1 GCA_003526375.1 Lentisphaeria bacterium | reverse complement strand
TTATTTTATTTTGAAATTACCTCCATTAACATTACATTGCGTTACCTTTGGTATCGATAATCCCGGCTTTCAGTACCCGGATCGTCTCTCCCCAGCTCCACGATCCGCACTCTTTGGATGTGGGATAAGTGCCGAGCATCTGCTGCAGGGAAATGCTGTCGACATGCCCATCCATATACACAACGTTGGCAGTCGAACCAGCTCCGGGCATGGGGGACGGCAGGGTGCTGCCTCCGATGGAACCGCTCCTTGTATCCCGCGCCGCACCGTGCCGGAACTTGAAGAGCGCTACCGCTTTGATATAGTTTTCATTTGTTTCCCGGTTGGTATCTCCGGCAAAAATGGCAACAGACGGACGTGCAACCGCGGACAGCGGACGGAAATAATTGGAGTTGTTGCCCTGATTGTCTCCGAAATACCCGCTGAGAAACAGGTTGATTCCGAAATGGAACGCAAAGCCTTCCGTGGTTCCAGTCTTGAAACTTTTCGACTCCGCCGGACACTCAAAAGAGTTTTTAACCGAAGGGCGGAGCAGGCTGTTGCCGGAAAAATAACCGTCATATTTCAAACCGTAGGGGGAACGCCCCGCAGCGGTCCGGGAAGCAAGATCATAACCGGGATCACCTCCGTAACTGAGCATCAGCTGCCAGACACTGCTACTGCCCGGTTTCATCTTTCCGGGAACGATCCAGTCCGCATTGTCGCCGGAATAAAGCCCCTGCGCCAGCCCGATCTGTTTCTGATTGCTGCGGCATGCAATCCCCTGCGCAGTCTGTTTCGCTCTGTTCAATGCAGGAAGAAGCATACCCGCAAGAACAGCGATGATCGCAACCACAATGAGGAGCTCTATCAATGTGAAAATCCGTATTTTCACCCTTGAATTAAGAACATGGGAGGCATTACAACGCTCTCTCCCCGCGGCTCCCTGCTGTCCTGGTCTCTGTTCCTGTTTTTTATCCGGCAATTGTTTCATAAGATTCCTCCATACTGTTTTTATCTCATTATTCCCTGTTCTCCTTAAATTATAATCATTTATCTGTTTTCATCAAGAGTGTTTTGTATCAAAAAAATACCGTTTTTGTATCATTGCGGTATTGAATCTCTGAAATCATGCTGTATCTTTCCCGGAAAAGGAGCCTGGCGCATGTGGAAAGGAATCAATCTTCTGAAATCATCGAGAATGATCAATTTTCCATTCAAAGTAAGGTCGATCGGCAGTACTCAGATGGAATTTGCGCATGACCCCATGCGGGTATTCCGGACGGATCATGTGGAATTCTGCATTCGTATCAGTTCCAAGGAGAAATTTGCGCATGACCAGATCAATGGAATCCGTTACCGGACACGGTTTCCGCATCTCATTGTAAAAATGCCTTTTGCGCAGCACTGCTACCAGATGAAAGAACCGCGCAATGCAGTCGATTTTTCCTATACGCTGGAGAACATGGAGAATCTGCGGAAGCTCGGTCTGCTCCCGGAATCTCCGTTCACGGAATTTGCCATGACTCCGAATCTCGACCTGATGCTTCGCCAACTGCCGGAATTGATGGAGCATTCACAGGAATACAGTATCGTCGACCGCATTGATCTGCTCTGTTTTCATATTCTGGAAGAGCTCTTTTTCATCCGGAAAATGTCGAAGACGAACGAAGACCCCGTCGAGAAAAAGATCCGGCAGATCGCGTCCTTTTTCCAACTGCATTTCATGGATGAAATCAGCATGGACGAGATCGCGAAACGCAACGGGATGTCCCGCTGCACATTTTTCCGTCAGTGGAACAGATATTTTGAAGACACTCCGGCACAATATCTTCTGAAACTGAAGCTCCAGTCCGCCGCGAACACCCTGCTCCATTCCAACAGCAAGGTATCCTGTATTGCGGCAGCGCTCAAGTTCCGCAATCCGGCTTACTTCTGCGAAATATTCAAGAAACACTTCGGAGCCACTCCGCTCCAGTACAGACACCGGAAACAGTAAAGCGGCATGAAACCTCATGTCAGTTTCTCAAACGGGAGCTGGAACAGGAAAAACGAAAGCAATGACACAGGAAAAACTAATGAATGCACAAACTGAAAAAAGCGAACATAGAAGTATTGCGAACCGGAGAATTCATGAAGTCGCAAGGCGCCAGTCCGCAATTGATTTAAACTGCGATCCCGATGATTTTCTATCGGACGAAAACCGTCTCGTGCTATCCGCTCCACACCCGCAGGCAAGACGTTATCTGAGTCTGCCGTTTGAATGTAATCTGGTCAGTTACGGCAATAACATCGTGGCATCCGTCAACGAAGAAACACAGGAAATAGTGAAAACATACATCACAGCATATCCTGCGGCACACTGTTTCGAGACCCCGAATCTGCATGTCCTGAACGAGGCGCTCTCGAAATTGGATCTCGCCGTCTGCTTTATGGCGGAATACTTTCTGCCGGACCTGAACAGTCTGAAAGAACTTCCCTGCAAATATGATCTGAAGCTTCTGGGGCCTCCGGATTTCGAATCTCTCTATCAGCCGCAATGGAGCAACGCCCTGTGTGAAAAACGAAAACATCTCGACATGCTGGGAGTAGGCGCCTATGACAAAGGCGGATTGATCGCTCTTGCCGGAGCCTCCGCAGATTGTGACTCCATGTGGCAGATAGGCATTGACGTCCTTCCGGAATACCGCACCTGCGGCATCGGTTCCGCATTGACGGCCCGTCTTGCGCTTGAGATATTAAAGCGCGGCAAGATTCCTTTCTACTGCGCCGCATGGTCCAATTTGAAATCAGTCAGAAATGCGCTCCGGAGCGGTTTCCGTCCGACATGGGTGGAAATGACCGCAAAGCAAAAATCTTTTGTCGCAGAAATGAACCGGATACCGAAGCAGCCGTAAGGAACGCTCCGGATTTTCCATCGGGTTCCCCATAATCATCATCGCCATTGTATGCGCAATAAGGCAGTTGCCCTGTTATCTCTCCGAGGTTAATTCACGCAAACGTAAAAAGGCGACAATGAACTGCAATGCCCTGCATTTGTCAGGATGGAGCATTAAAAATCCAGCTGTTTTTTTATTTTTTGAATTGATATATGATACCCAAATCCATTACAACCCATTCGACGGAAATAACGGACGATCACTTTGGAAGATTGACTCCCGTTTCCCGGTTTTTCAGGAAGGCAAACATCACGTAAGAAGAAATTGAAACTCCAGTCCGCCGCGGCTCCCCTGCTCCATTCCAACAGCAAGGTTTCCTGTATTGCGGCGGCGCTCAAGTTCCGCAACCCGGCTTACTTCTGCGAAATATTCAAGAAACACTTCGGAGCTACCCCGCTCCAGTACAGACACAGGAAACAGTAAAGCGACATCAGCGCAGGCTCCTTTCTCCCGGCCGTTTTGAAAACTCCGGCTTGTTTCTTAATTTGCGGTCATGCCGGATCTCATATCCGGAACAGAGCAGAATCCGTTCAAACTGGCGGAAATCCGCATAAACACGGGAAACAACCTCCTTGTCCATGGTGGATCTTGCGGCACCCATTGCCTCGTAAAGAATTTCAAGCAAAGGCATGGCAAGGGGACCGACTTTCACGGGGTTCTCCGTATCGAAGAAGCGTCGGGAAAAATGATGAATGGTCATTGCCCAGTTCCAACCGAAACAATAAGAACCGGAATACTGAAACGGCCCGAGTTTTATTTTTTGGGGAGAAGGAACCCCGCTGTGTCCGCCGTCGAAAAACCGTTTCTGCCATGCCGTATGATATTTGATCATTGCCGGGGCCGCTTTTTTACCGTAATAACTGTTGCAATACAAAGTAATGATATCGTCAATTTTTTCCTCGGGATTCCATGTCAGACGTGCAAATGCAAACATGAGCAGTGCATTGCTGTCGCCGAAATAACGGTAGAAATCAGGATCTTCCAGGGAAGGAGCATAGGGAATGCCGGCAGTATTTGCCCCATCGGGATAATCGGCAATCGTTTCCGGTTTTGCCCCTAGAAATCCCAGCGACTTGAAGTAGTTGAGATCACGTCTGAGTATCTCCAGCGGCATGATCGGATAAGCATCCGTAGACCCCAGGAAGTAATCGCGGAATATGATATTTTTCGTTTTTGCCGCCCATTCCCTGACAAAACGGTCAAGCATACTGTTCCGCGGGCAGTTCGGATCATTCAACGCATGGATGCAGCACTTGTAAAGCGGGGCAAACTCCACAATCAGATGAGGATCGACTTCACAGTCCGGCGCCGGCATCATCTCCCAGTGATAAGCCCAGACATGCATCGTCATATCCGGATAAACTTTGTTCACTTCCCTGATGATCCGGTTTGCAGCCTTGATATAGCGTGTGGAATGGCTTACCGGAAACCCCGGGAGATCAATCTTATCCTTCGGGGAATCCAGTTTGACGGACAAAGGATCATTGCCCCAGCCGAAACCGCCTTTCCCGCTGTCGTTATAACCGAATGGAATGGTCCGGACATCAGGATTCGCTTTGATATAAGCCAGCATTTTCCTGACAAGCACATCGATCACAGCCTGATCTCCAAGTGCAAGCTGGGCGCCTCTGCTCCGAGAATCTCGCTTTCCATCAACCAGTGAAAAATATTCGGGATGCGTCTTTGCATACTCTCTCGCCGGTATCCAGAAACCGAATGCATGCCCGCCTACCAGATGCAGAAAGCCATAAGGAGCCAGAGAATATCCGATATCTGCATAAGAATCCAGACTGACCGAAGTAATATTCAGGAGATTCCGCGCCATCCATTGAAATGCGGAAGTTTCCGGCTTGGAACTGTTCTGGCAGGAAAAAGAATATCCACGGACGCCGAAAGCGGGTTTCTCCGAATAAGGAAGTGGAATCGCCTTTGAGGCAAGGTAACGGTCGGGGAAGTTCAAACCCGCCGCCGGGCGCGGTGCAGCAATGCCGAGGCTTTTCTCGAAGATTTTATAAATTCCGTTCAAAACTCCTTTGCCTGTAAATGCACAGAGGATGTAGTTCTTTTTATCTGCATAATCCAGCAGAAATCCCTCGTCACCAAGCTTTTCCCGCGTCAGTTCATTCCTGAGCATCGCCTGATCGGCAAGCTGGGAAGTTCCATTCCCCGCAATGCCAAGATTCAAAACCCTGGCTCCTCTGGTGTAATTGTATTCCGCAGCAATCGTTGCATGCCTGATCAATTCGATAAAATCAGCCCGAGCAGTGTTGACGCACGGATCATGCGACAAGACACGGAGCGACACAATCGGCATTCCGCTTCGCGAGCTGAGCAATTGGAACGTTTTATTTTCAGCACAGAGACAGATTGCAGCAAACAAAAACAAAAAATTGAAAATATATTTCATAAACAGATTCCTTTTTATTGATACCAGAGAGAACTGACCGTACAGTCACGCCGTCCTGCCGTCCATGCAATATTATTCCTGTTGCCGATGGTCCTGTAAGGATCGGCAGGATTGCTGATGTTCACAGAGGCAGCGTGCCCATCGCAATAGGAAATATTCAGCTTTTTACCGTGCCGGACATCCGGAAAACCGTAATTGTTGCTGCTGCCGGTGGCATAACGGTCATAAACCCGGTAGTAGCAGTTGGCATCCGGGAGAAAATTCTTTCTGGCATCCATACTGAAATAACCACGGCTGGGACTGCCCAGCATGCTGATCCTGGTACTGTTCTGACTCCCTTTTACACTCGTCGGGACAGCATCCCCCATAGAGCCCCCGATATAACACCAGTTAATGCCATAGCCGATATCGACAAGCCCGTTCTTTCTGGTTTTATTGAAACAGGTATCCTGCGCCCGTGTCAGTGTGCGTTTCACTCCGGGATCGACAAAACATTTATTGGCTCCTTCTTTTCCCGCCTTTGCCGTATTCCCGACGATCAGGTCGCCCCACGTGACCACAACAGAAGAATTTCCGGTATTCTGCTGCATCTGCGGATAATAATCCTGATTTTCCGCGACATACCCCATAACCAGAATCCCCTGCTGTTTCATATTGCTGAGACAAGCCACAGACAATGCAGCCTCTTTCGCCTTGTTTAAAGCAGGCAGAAGCATCGCCGCCAGAATCGCGATGATCGCAATCACGATGAGGAGCTCTATAAGGGTAAAAATTTTCATTTTTACCCTCGAAAGAAGAACATTTGAACAGGGAACACGGAAGGAA
The DNA here is from genome assembly GCA_003526375.1 of Lentisphaeria bacterium. Classification (GTDB taxonomy): domain Bacteria; phylum Verrucomicrobiota; class Lentisphaeria; order Victivallales; family UBA1829; genus UBA11452. The sequence continues at coordinate 18,767 of DPDG01000010.1, read as the reverse complement.
GAAGTGGAAAAACAATGGAACAATTGAACAAGGGAATATTTGAACAATTGAAAGAAGAAAGGAAAAATAAGGCAGAGCGGGGATTGACTCCGCTGGAATGAAACATCCTTTTCACAACTTCTCCTCATAAACAACGCAATCAATGGAAAATTTCTCTTTTCCGAACTCATTTTGCCCTCTTTTTTCCGATCTGGCAACTTCATGCTGTCCCTCCTGATTTTTTCAAATATTCCAAATTCACAATAAGACCTCTTGAAATCATCTCATTTTTTCTTTGATTACCTGGGTTATTTTTCAAATCCTTTCTCTGGTTGTTATAGCAATGCAATTTTACTCTTGTAAAGGCAGGCGCCATGACAGGAACTCATCTTCCGTCATAAGCGGATATTCCGGATGGAGCTCCTCCGGTAAGGGATAAGTCGGACGGCGATATTCTATGATGGAACGATCCTGATATTCCCAAAGAATAAGCTTCATCTTTTTCTCCGGACACCCGCAACTGTGCGCAATCCGATATTTCATCATGACCTCTGTTTCCGCGGGATCAGACTCAAAAACATTATCATTGATCTTCCGGATCAGCAGATCGACCTTTGCCTTCGCGGTTTCCATAACATCATAAGCGGCGGTCGTCAGAGAAACCGGGGCAGCATCGGAAAGAAACGTTCCGTCACTCGTCGTCAGCGCAACATCTTCCGGAATCCGATATCCTTCCGAAAGCAGCCATTTTTCCGTAAAAATGGCAATCCAGTCTGAAATACAGTGAAAAGCGCAAACCTGCTCCACATCAATCAGATGATGCAGCTGAGCGGCAAAATCAGCATTCCATGCCAATGGAAGCGCCCAGGAGTCCGCCGGTTCGATTCCCGCTTCTTTCAAAGCACGTCGCCATTCCGTTTCATGGTTATTGCCGACATGGAAATGGCGCCCGATCAGACCGATCTTCCGGTGTCCATGCTCCAGCAAATGCCGCGTCATTCCGTAAATGCTCCTTGCAGAACTGCGGTTGATGCCTCTATCCGCCTCATCACTGAACTCAAACTCATAAATTGCAGGAACCGGCAGGTTCTTATGCGGAATTCTCAGAATGGATGAAAAGAAGAGAAAACCGGAAACCCCGATACTGGCAAGGTAATTGATCTGCTCAATCTCCTGCTGAGGATCAGTCAGGGCAATGTGAAGAACCTGATATCCCTTAAGCCTGAACTGTATGGTATATTCCCGGAATAAGGCAACAGCAGTGTCAAAAAGAGAGGAAGTATAAAAAACCGCAATATAATTCTGCTTTTTCTTGTTAAGTATCATAGCCGCCGGATTCGGAGAGTACTTCTCGTTCGTGGCAATATCAAGAATTGCCTTGCGCTTATCCTGGGAAACCCGGATTGTGGAATTTGCCGGATTATTCAACACAACAGATACAACAGGACGGCTCACGTGAACCATTCTGGCAATATCTTTCATTGTAATCCGTTTTTTCGGCGGCAGCTTCGCGTCCATACCACTCTCTTTATTTTATGATTACCCGGATAATCTATCTTCTTTTAATTATATCTGAAATTCCTTCATTTGTCAAGGTGGAGTATTAAAAATCCGGCTGTTTTTTCCGTTTTTTTTAAAAAAAATTATACTGAAAATCCGGCGTGCATTTGCTCTGTCCGAAAAACAAGAGGTCCCTGACGCCTCAGAACGATATTGTCTTTTTTGTCAGACTAAACGCATGATTCCAGCTCATCAGGACATGTTTTTCAGGAAAATTTATCTTCGCAATGTGAATTTGTCAGAGTAAATGCTCAAAAATCCAGTTCATTGTATGTTTACTCTGACAAACGTGCATTCAACTTGACAATTTGCCCTTCTCCAACAATCAGGCGCGGACGGCACAATGCCGGAACAGGACAAATCAGCCGGTCGAACCGGACCCCTATTTTTTCTTTTCGCGGGGAGGAGGCAAGGCAAGCGGACGGTCCAGAGGCGGCAATTCGCGGTCCGTCGAAATCAGCACAGCATTGGCATTGCGCCTCATATGTCCGTCGGAGGGACGGTTGACACAGTTTCCGCGCACCCATGCCGTCGTGCTTCCGCCGCCGTCGATGTTGCATCCCTCGGTGCATCCGAGCTCCTTCAGCAGACGCGCCTGATCCACGGAGCGCATCCCTTTCGACCAGCCTTTCCGGCGTCCGTCCACCGTCACGAAAAAGAGTTCCTTCTCGTTGAAACCGATCATCGTGCGCGGATGCCGCGCCGCATTCGGATGGTCCGGCGGCAGAATTTTGCCGTCCCGCAGAAGAACCTCCCAGGAACCGAGCGAAGTCCTGACAGGCTGTTTACACTCCCTGAAACCGAAAGATATCGTCACCCGCCCTTCCAAAGCATTGATCGGACTCTGCTTTCCGCCCGTCCCGACAAGCACAATTTCATGCGGATCTCCACTGACGGTTTCATCCGCCCTGAAAACGCCGCTGACATGTCCCGTCCATGAACCGCCGGTACCCGAAACGGGGCGGTCCAGTCTCACACGCACCCCGGAATAAGGGATCGCCCACTTCCAGTCATGCGTAAAAAGAGTGGCATGATCTCCTTTCGTCTGATCCGGCAGGACAATTTTCCGGGCGTTCCGGCTGGAACCTTCCCAATTGAAAAAATTCAACGGAATCTTTTTCCCCTGCGATTCCACGAAACCTTCAAATGTCAGGGTTCCGATCCGGGGAATACCGTCGCCGGCAATGTAGAAAGCGCCTCTCATCGTGCCGGACGTATAAAGTTTCCCGCCGGAGACGGAAGGACCGAGCGGAAGACCTGCCTTTTCATGATTCGACATGAAATAAAAATCACCGTTGACTCCGGCGATCACCTTGCGCCCTGTTTTCTCCATACGCTCCGCCGCAGTCCGGACCCATTCCAGACCGCGCACAGAATCATTCGCCATCACCATATCCACAACGATGTCCTTTTTCTCTCTCAAAACGCGGATCACGCGGATTTCATACGGTTCATCCGGACGGCTGATACTCGTATAGACGGCGCCGTCGGCGATCTTCCAGCTCTCCGTCTTTTCCGCGCAGACGGCAAGCATGCAAAACAACAGCAATATTCCGTAAAAAAATCTTTTCATATTTCAACCCCTTCTCATCACTGTGAATCATCTCCGCCTCAGAATAAATCCGTCAGGAGCGATGTCGCCGGAATATGGCACGGAATGGATCTGTCATGCCAGATGCAACGGCTTTGCCCATGCTCCTTTACAGGATATCCCCGCCGCACGGTTTTTGCAAGTTTTTTTCCAATAAAACGCATCATGTTTTATTTGCGGCAATGCGCCGCCGCACGTTCTCCTGCGGCTTCCCCGTTTCTGAAATGCCGAACGGCGCGGCAGGACAGCACATCAGGGAAACCATTTCAGAAAATACAGTTTGAAATCACGGGAAAAAGGAATATATTGATTTTTATTTTCGAAAACAGGGTGAAACGGGAAATCCGGGAATGAAGAAAAGAGCCATTATCATTGGAGCCGGTCCGGCAGGTTTGACAGCGGCGTATTGTTTATTGAAGCAAGCTCCCGGCATCCAGCCTGTCATTTTGGAAGAAACAAACGAGATCGGCGGAATTTCCAGAACGGTATCCCATGACGGAAACCGGATGGATCTCGGCGGACACCGCTTTTTCTCCAAAAGCCGGGAAGTCATGGAATTCTGGAAAGAACACATGCCGGTTCAAGGGTTTCCCGCTCTGGACGATAAACTTCTGCATTCCTCCAAAAAATACGTCCCCGGCGGTCCTGATCCGGAAACAGAGGACCGCGTATTGCTGCTTCGGAACAGATTTTCACGCATTCTTTATCTGAGAAAATTCTTCGACTACCCCATATCGCTCAAACCGCGCACCTTTCTGAACATGGGAATCCGCCGCACGGTATGCGCCGCATTCGGCTGCCTCTGCTCCATGTGCTTCAAAAGAAAGGAAATCTCTCTGAAAGACTTCATGATCAACCGTTTCGGCGCCCCCCTCTATCGTATGTTCTTCGAAAAATACACGGAAAAAGTCTGGGGACGCAACCCGGATGCAATTTCAGCGTCCTGGGGAGTACAGCGCATCCGTGGTGTCTCGATCAGGGAACTGGTCTGCAATGTATTGCGGAAAAAGTTCACCGGAAGCGGAAAGGTCGAAACGTCGCTGATTGACGAATTCCTTTACCCCAAAAAGGGTCCCGGGCAGTTCTGGGAATCTCTGGCGGAGGAGATCGAAGCCCTCGGCGGGGAAATCCACAGAAACATGAAAGTCGCCGCAATGAAACTCAAGGATGGAAAACTCGTTTCCGTCACAGCCGTTTCGGAAGGGAAAGAGGTCACGTTTCAGGCGGATTATGTTTTATCCTCCATGCCGGTCAAAGACCTGATCGAAAGCATCGGGCAGAATGTCGTCCCCCCGGATGTCTACCGGAACGCGGTGGAACTTCCTTACAGGGATTTCATCGCGGTCGGACTGGAAACGGACCGGCTGAAACTGAAAAACCGGACCGGACTGCAGACGATCAACGACATCGTTCCGGACTGCTGGATCTACATTCAGGAACCGGACGTCAGGATCGGGCGTCTCCAGATATTCAACAACTGGTCGCCTTATATGTTGAAAGACCCGCTTCACAAGGTCTGGCTCGGACTCGAATATTTCTGCAGCGAGGGAGACGAACTCTGGCAGATGGACGACCGGCAGTTCATCGACTTCGCGGCAGGCGAACTTGAAAAAATCGGAGTCATCGACGCATCTTCCGTCACATCTTCCGTCCGCATCAAGGTCAGGAAAGCCTATCCCGCCTATTTTGGAAGCTATGAAAACTTCGGAGTGATCCGGAACTGGCTCGATACGGTCGGAAATCTCTACTGCATCGGGCGCAACGGACAGCACCGCTATAACAATATGGATCACTCCATGCTTTCCGCAATGAGCGCGGTAAGGCTGATCATCTCCGGCAATCAAGACAGATCACAACTGTGGAACATCAATGCCGAGGCAGAATATCACGAAGAAAAATCACGGTGATTGCAACATCCGGCGTTCATCATTGTTCCGGCTTCCCGATACTCCGCTGCCTGTACTATTCATTGAATGAAGCAGATTTCCATGGTCCTGCATCAGTTTCCGGACGGAATCAGAGAGTTCCGCGGTCATATTTTCCGCCCGCAGTGCCGCGGCATAACCTGCGGCTTCCCCGGTCAGTGCGGCACACGGAATCACACGGGTAATCTCCCACGCGTCGCCGGTCGAAGAAATGCAGCGCCCGGCTGCAAACAGATTGTCCGTTCCCTGCGGGCAAAGAGCCCTGAACGGAATCTCCCAGACCGGACCGCTTTTCCTCCAATCGGCAGCCAAACCGATGGAATCTTCAAAACAGCGCTGTTCCATCCCCGATTCCAATACAAAACGGCCTTTCAGTGCGGCAATTTTACGGAACTGCGGCATGGACGGCACGACCAGCGGCCAGCGGGTGAAACGGTCATAACCGTTCCCAGCATATTCTCCGGCATAGAAATTCCGCATCATCGCACGCGTTTCCAACATGTAATGACTCACATCCTTCGCGGTCGGCGCAATAAAAGTCCGGCCGGCGTTGCCGCGTGCAAGCATATTGATTTCCGGCGCCATACGGTCACGCCCCGGAAGCCGCTTTCCCTCATATTCAAGCGCCCAGAAAGACAACACGTTTCCGGCAAAGAAAACCTCCTCGCCCGCCATGCGCGACAGATATGCGCCGCCGGTGGCGTCCACAAAAGCCTTCGCACGGATTTCGGAACGCCCGTCCGTATTTTCCACGCACAGCCTCTGCAAATACCTTCCTTCTTTGCAGACGCCGACGGCGAGCGTATCATACCAGATATCCACTCCGTTTTCCAGCAGAAGTTCCTCCAAGGCAAGAATCAGGGAGGCGGGCGCAAACACACAGCGCAGACGCTCCGCCTCCGGCGCATTGCGTTTTGCCATCCAGTCCGGCGGAACCGTCCCGGGACCATATTTCAATGCGCGGCGCATCAGTTCTTCGGCAATGCCGAAAGTCACCTGCGTTCCATTGCCGTCGCAGAGAGGCAGATAAATGTTGATCAGCCCGGCACTCGCAAGACCTCCCGGAGTACAGGTTTTCTCGATCAGAACCGTTTTTGCTCCCAGACGGGCGGCGGCAACGGCGGCGGCAGCCCCGGCAACGCCTCCTCCGGCAACGGTGACATCATAATCATGGCATGTGCCCATCTCACGCAGTCTCCTCAAATATATTCCCTTACAGGCATTCCGCGATGTTTGCGCGCATCGATCCACGGTCCATACCACGTGGGCTTTTCAGACGCAACGCCGGTCAGGAATTTTTCCGTTTCCTCTCCGGTGTTGGCAAACATCCTGATGCGTCCGGCATCGCGGCACTCCTCCAGGAGCTTCAATCCGAATTCACTGCGGGCAACGATCGCCGAAAGTCCTTTGGCGGCGGCTTCGCGCAGACGGGGGTCCGCCTGCATCTCCGCCTCCGTAGGGGGGAACAGGTCGAAGTTCGGCGGCAGGGTCGGATGGCACCATGTATCTCCGAAAACCACGTCTCCGGCATAGCCGACTTTTTCGAGGCAGATTCTGCACTCCTCGGGAGTGAAACGCCCCAGTTGCGCCACACCGCCGCTGCGCACGAACGCTTTTTCATGTATCCGCCCGTCTTTCGTCCGGACACGCATGGTTCCGGGAAACGCACCGGTGCGGTAATTCATTTCGCGGACGGCCTCCATATCGACTCCGAGCCATGTTTTAAGCAGCCATTTCGTTCCGGCAAGCGCCCAGTGAGCCGCACAGAAGTTACAGGAGATCAGCCTGATGATTCCGGAAATGTCGGCAAAATCTTCGTTCATCATCATTTTCCGCAGGCTTTGCGCATGACACGGCGTAGCGGAGACGGCGATTTTCTTCAAGCCCATTTCATACGCCTCCCGGATGCCGAGCAACTGCGGATGCGGCTGATACTTGGAACCGGAACAGGCGATCACATCTTTTTTCGACGTGGCGACGTATGCCTTCGCCAGCCACGGTTTTTCCGCATCCCATCCTGCGAGGACACAACCGTCCACATATCCCTTTTCAAGAGCGAAAATCATAAGCGAGGTCGCCACGCCGCCGGAGACTCCGATCTCCCGGATTTCCGGATCAACCGCACATCCGGTGCCGACGAAACGGCAGACTCCGCCGACTTTTTCAACCGTATCCATTCTGCGGCCGCGTCCGAAGAAACGTTTCTCCATGGCGCTGACGGGTACAAGTTTCGCCGCACAGACATCATAACAGCGGGTACACGCTTCGTCCGTGCATCTGCCGGTCAGTTCAGGGTTGCGCCCCCAGTCATACATTTTAAGCTCGATCGCTTTCGCCGGGCAAACCGACGCACACAATCCGCATTCATAACAAAGACCGGAGTTGATGCACTCCCGCTGCAGCAGCCTGAAACCTTCCTGTGACATAATCATTCCTTTCTGTGACCCTTTGTTTGTCTAACAATCATATTATTTGTGGGGATCGAATCCCCGGACATACATTCTGCGGGAAATGAAGACATCCCCCGCGGGCAATGCCGGAATTGGAGACCATGACAAGATCACATGATATTTCTCCTTGTCCACATGAGAATCCATAAACAGCATATTGCTGTATCCGGTTGGAACGGGAATTGTCCCGGGAGATGCCGCAACCGCCCGCGGGTCTCGCTTCCCACCGTGCCGGTATGCCTGATTTTGAGGAGCGGATATGACAAAATCCTCAGACCGGAGGGAATCCGCCAACAACAGAGCCTGTGACGGTATCAACAGACAGTTCAAACGCCTCTGATAATTCGCAATATCGCTTCTGGAATTGCTTTTTCCGCTTAAAATCGCATTGATTCCATAATGGGCAAAAGTGAACATTCCTTCCCCATCCCCTTTGAATTTAACACGTTCTGATGGGCATGCAAAAGTACCGGCGGTTCTGTTCTCTGTATATTTCGGACCGTATCCGGAAGTCAGGCTCTTTTTACTGCCGCCATACCCTGACAGAAGTCCGAACCAGATCGTGCCGTAGTAATGATATTCCGGACCGGCAGCGGTCTGAGCTGGGACAATCCATTCATAATAGTCGCCGGAATATCCCGCCTGTGCAATTCCAAGCTGCCTGAGGTTATTCCGACAGGAGAGATCTTTCGCCATACCTCTGGCTTTTTCAACTGCCGGCAGCAGCAAAGCGGCTAAAATCGCTATGATTGAAATTACGATAATGAGTTCTATCAAGGTAAAATGATTCATAAGCCCGGCTCCCTGACGCTGCCGCCCTGTTTTGACTCCAGATGTTTTTTTCATTAACATTCCCTTTTCGTTTGAATTTGATGAAAAAGAACATTTCATTTTTTGTTTTTTTGAAATTTATGTTCTATATTATAAGCATATTCACTATTTCTTCAAGAGGGAGAAACAGATAAAACATGACAGAAACGAACATTCCGGATAATTATTTTGACTCGCTCACGGTCCGTTATGTCAACTTCTACCGGAACATCCACGATTCCCGGCCGACCGTACGAGAACATCTGCGCATCGGACTGATGACCGGTACGGAAGTGCAGCGCATCACGGATTCGGAAGCGGAAACGATTGCAGCGCCTTTCGTATTCTTCAGATTCAGAGGGCAGAAAAATCAGTGGAAAGTGGCTCCGGGAGCTTCGCGAAACAGCTTTTGTTTTGATCTGGACGGTATCCGCGCCCCATGGATCGAAGCGACTCTCCGGCAGGATTTCCCGCAGGGATATCTGAAAATCACCGATCCGGTTCCGTTCCAACTGATTCTGGACGATATCCATGAAATGTTTTACAAACCTCTGCCGCTCAAACGGTACCGGCTTCCCCTGCTGGCGGAAAAATTCATCGCGCTCATCTATTCGGAACACTTTCTGCAACAAAGCCGGAACAAATATGAGAGACAGATTCAAGCCGATGCCAATCAGATCTTCTCCGCGCCGGAACGGCAATACGATTTCGGACACTGCGCCGCCGCACTTGGAATCACCCTCGTACATTACCGGAGAGTCTTCAAAACCATCATCGGACTGCCGCCATATGAGTATCTTCAGAAATGCCGTCTTGGACTGGCGATCCGTCTGTTGAGGACGGAAAAGCAGTTGCAGATACAGCAGATTGCAGAAAAATGCGGTTTCGGCAATGCCACGGAATTCTCACGTTTCTTCAGGAAACATACGGGCAGCTCTCCCTCCGCCTACTTCAAAAAATATTCCGAATAACGGGACATTCCCGGCGGTGCAGAACGGAATACCCGTTACTGGTCGAATCCGCTGTCGAGAATGCCGTCCACGGTATCGGCGTAACGGATGATATTGGTTCCGTCGGCGCGGCGTTCCCAGGAAAGCGGGACACGCGGAAGCTGCCGGCGCAGAAGCTGGGCTTTGAAAGAATCCATCCAGATTTTCTCCGCCTCCTCCTCCGAAACCTCCTCCGCAATGGAATTGGAATCATCGGGAAGCGGAATCTCCGAATGCCAGATCGTATTGCGGATATGGGTCACGTTCTCGCCGTCGCGGACAATACGACAGAGCGGTCCGGAATCATCCAGAATCACTTTATCGGAATTCTCCGGCCAGTAATTTTCCTCAATGTCCTCTTCCTCCGCGTCAATGGCGTCATGCCAGAGATCGGAAGCATCCAGTGAGTCTTCGGCGACACCGGATTCAAGAATCGCAATCGTGGCGGAATCGGAAGAAATTTCGCCGCGCATTTCGACAAACGGCTTGAGAATCGCGATCTTTTCCGCGCGGGAGAGTCCGCCGTAACGCTTTTCCACCTCGCCGGGATTGATCACATACATTTCGGAACCGTTGGTCCTGATCAGGATGTTTTCCAGGCTCAAGTCATATTGAACGATGAAATTTTTTGCATAAAGCCCGATCAGAGCGGAAAGATTGGAGAGAAATTCACGCCGCACCGCACTGCTGTGAGGGGCAATCCGGAACCAGTATTCCAGTGCGGTCATGGTGTCTGGTATCTCGACGGACAGAACCATGGATTCGGTGCCGGATTTTCCCCATCCGGGATAATCCGCGCACGGAATACCCGCACCTTTCAGAATCTGCCCGGATTCATAAAGGATCTTCGCTCTCGAAGAAAACCAGGCGATCAGATGCTCTTTGATGCTGTTCGGAGTATCATGCTTCACATAATAGGATCTCTTTTTGGAGTCCTGCACCTTGAAGATTCTGGCAGTATCCGTGGTCTTGACCGTATACTTCTCCTCCACTTCAGGATAAATGTTGAACCACGGCACAAGACGCGATTCATCGTCTATGCACCATTCCCATTCGCCTACCGTGACAGTATTGTCTTTCATAAGAGTCTTCAAAGCCAGTGCAATGAAGCAGAGATCCTTCTGTTAGCCCTGCCGCCTCACGGAAAATCCCCTGCGGACGGCATCAGGCTGTTATGTTGTTAAACCAGAATACCGGTTGTGTCAGGATCGAACAGATGAGCATTGGCGACCAGAATCGGCAGAGAAAGCGTCTCGCCGACTTTCGCCTGCTTGTGGGCATCGACCCGCGCTATGCAGGATACGCCGTTGTCCGTCGCCGCATCCAGATAGAGATAGGTCTCCGCACCCATGGGCTCCATCACTTCGATCTTCGCCTTGAGATGCTGAACATCTTTCGCCAGTTCCGCGCGCTCCGAACCGATATCCTCGGGACGGATGCCGAACAGGATTTCCTTGTCGATGAACTTCTCCGCCGCACTTTTCCACGCTTCCGGAAGCACAAGAGACATATTCTCGTTCTTGAACAGAATCCTGTCTCCGTCTTTGGAAATATTGCCACGGAAAATATTCATCGGAGGCGTTCCGATAAAACCGGCAACAAACGTGTTTGCCGGATGATCATAAATATTCAACGGCGTATCCACCTGCTGGATCAGTCCGTCTTTCATGACACAGATACGATCACCCATCGTCATCGCTTCGATCTGGTCATGCGTCACATAGATCATCGTCGTTTCAAGACGCGTATGGAGTTTGCTGATCTCCGTACGCATCTGGACGCGCATCTTCGCGTCAAGATTGGAAAGCGGTTCGTCGAACAGGAACACTTCCGGCTTGCGCACGATAGCGCGTCCCACCGCGACACGCTGCCTCTGACCGCCGGAAAGCGCTTTCGGCTTGCGGTTGAGGAAGCTTTCGATACCCAGAATCTCAGCCGCCGCTCTCACACGCTTGTCGATATCCGCTTTCGGAAATTTTCTTAAACGAAGCCCGAATGCCATATTCTCATAAACGGTCTTATGAGGATACAGCGCATAATTCTGGAACACCATCGCGATGTCCCGGTCTTTCGGGGGAACATTGTTCACGACACGGTCTCCGATTGAGATCGTCCCCGAACTGATTTCTTCAAGTCCCGCAATCATGCGCAACGTGGTAGACTTCCCACACCCGGAAGGCCCCACAAGCACCATGAACTCACGGTCCTTGATCGCAAGATTCACGTGATTCACGGCAAGGAAAGTTCCTCCGCCGTCGTAAACCTTGCAAACATCTTTCAGTACTACTCCAGCCATTTAGTCCTCCTACGGAATATATTTCCGATTTGTGATACACAACAATAACAGTACATCAAAGTTTTTCAAGTCCGGTCAGTTAAAAAATTAAACTATTCTCGGAAATTCCGCTGTCAACCGGACCCGGTTTTTCACCGCCTTCCACACAAACCCGCAACATGTTTCCAAAGGAGGAATAACAAAAGACTCAACGGAGTAACCGGGAATCCCGCGCCGTTGAGTCTTCAAAAACACCGGATGGTTCCGGCCTTTTACTTCCAGTAGGGTGATATTTCGCGGAGACGCGCAATCACCGGAGGCAGTTTTTCCAGAACGAAATCCACTTCCTCCATCGTATTATAGCGCGAAAGACTGAACCGGATCGCGCCGTGAGCCGCGGTATAGGGAATCCCCATGGCGCGCAGGACATGCGAGGGCTCAAGGCTGCCGGTCGTGCAGGCGCTTCCGCTTGAGGCGCAGATATGATACATGTCAAGCAGCATCAGAATCGATTCACCTTCAATATACTCGAAAGATATATTGCTGGTATTCGGAAGACGGTGCTCGGGATCGCCGTTCACGCGAACCGACGGAACCGTTTTCAGAATCGTCTGCTCCAGTTTGTCGCGCATCGCCCGGACTCTGGTATGCTCATCATCAATATGAAGACGCGCAAGCTCCGCCGCTTTGCCGAGCCCGACCACGGAAGCAACGTTCTCCGTTCCGGCGCGGCGTCCGCTCTCCTGATGCCCGCCGACGATGAACGGACGGAAGCGCACGCCCCGCTTCACGTAGAGCGCCCCCACCCCTTTGGGAGCGTGGAGCTTATGCCCGGAAAGACTCAGGAAATCAATATTCATATCCGAGAGTTTCATCGGAACCTTGCCTACCGCCTGCACCGCATCCGTGTGGAACAGAGCTCCGTTCTTGTGAGCCAGTTCCGCCAGTTCCGCAACCGGGTAGATGTTGCCGGTTTCGTTGTTTGCCCACATCACGGAAACAATCGCCGTTTCATCATCAATCATCTCAGCGGCGCGCTCCATGTCCAGACGCCCCTTCCCGTCAACGGGAATCAGGGAAACACGGTAGCCGCGGCGTTCCAGATCCTTGCCCAGATTCAGCACCGCGGGATGTTCCACTTTCGTCGTCACGATTTTGTTGCGCTTGGGACAATTCATCAGAGCGCTGAAAATCGCCGCGCTGTCGCTCTCCGTTCCGCATGAAGTGAAAATCACTTCCGTCGAAGCGGCGCCGAGAAGCGCCGCCAGAGAATCGCGCGCATCCTCGATATGCTGGGCGACCTGTCCGCCGAAATGATGGATGCTCGACGGATTTCCGTAGAGCTTCGTCAGAAACGGCGTCATCGCCTCGAACACTTCCGGCGCAACCGCCGTCGTTGCATTGTTATCGAAATAAATGATTCTTTCCTCGTCCATTTCACGCCCCCTTACTGAACTTCGCTCACGGTGAGATCTTCCGAAACGAACTCATTCAGCTTGCTCTGCACCAGTTTTTTCAGCGTCAGCGTGGAATTCGGGCACGCGGCGCAGCGTCCTTTGAGGCGGACCTTGACCATGTTGCCTTCGATATCGACAAGTTCGATGCTGCCGCCGTCCTTTTCCAGCGCCGGACGGATCTCCTTATCGATGACTTCCTGCACGCGAATCACTTTCTGAACAACGGAAAACGATGCAAACGCTTTGGCCTTATCACTTTGCGAACCGGAGTCCTCCGCCGGGTGTTCACGCCAGATGCTGTCCAGAATCTCCTGAATCTGATCAAGGCAACGTCCGCATGCGCCGCCCGCCTTGGTATAGTCGGTGATTTCGGCAACGGAATGCAGGTTGTTCTCAAGAGCCACTTTGCGGATTTTGGTATCGGTCACGCCGAAACACTTGCAGACAATGCGCCCTTCGTGCTCGTCATCCGCTTCGGCCTCCTCGACCTTTTCGCCGTGTCTGCGTTTGTAATCGGCAATCGCAGCCTGAAGCGCTTCCATTCCCATGACGGAACAGTGCATCTTCTCCTCGGGAAGCTCTCCGAGCTGGGCTACGATCTCCTTGTTCGTGACCTTTGCGGCTTCGTCAAGCGTCATCCCTTTCACCAGCTCCGTCAAAGCCGAGGAGGAGGCAATCGCGCTTGCGCATCCGAAGGTCTTGAATTTCACATCGCAGATTCTTCCATCCTGATCAAGCTTCAGGAAGATTTTCAATGCGTCTCCGCAGCTCACATTGCCGACTTCCGCCACGGCGTCGGCATCCTTGATCTCTCCGACATTGCGCGGATTCAGAAAATGATCCATCACTTTCGGTGTATATTTCCACATATTTCACACAGCCTTTCCGCCTTCCGGCCCCGAAAACCACCCCGGCGCCGTCAGGGTATTTTGTTGTTATTCATATTTTTTAAGTTCGTCTTTCACTTTTTCCGCCAGAACTTTTGCGGCGTCCGCCAGCGGAATCATCTCCGCATCTCGCGAGCCGCGAAGCTTGAACTCCACGACACCCTTCTCCATGCTCTTGGGCGAAACGATCACACGGAACGGAATTCCGATCAGGTCCGCGTCATTGAACATGAATCCGGCTTTTTCGCCGCGGTCGTCAAACAGCACCTCCACGCCCAGTTTCGTCAACTCGCCGTAAAGTGCCTCGGACGCCTCCATCACACCGCCCCTGTCAGGGTTCAGCGCGCAGATTTCCACGTGATACGGCGCAATCGACATCGGCCAGATCGGTCCGTATTCATCATAGGAATCCTCAACGACGGAAGCCATTGTGCGCCCGACGCCGATTCCGTAACACCCCATGATCATCGGGTGCGACTTGCCGTCCTTGTCCAGATAGTTGCACTGCATCGGCTTGGAATACTTCGTTCCGAGCTGGAAGATGTTTCCGACTTCGATACCGCGCTTCATCTGGAGCGGCTCGCCTGTCACGGGGCATGGATCGCCGTTTCGAACAGTCGCAATGTCAACGACATCCGCATCTTTCAGATCGCGCCCGTAGTTGAAGCTCTTATAATGGTAATCCGCTTCATTCGCCCCGACCACCAGATTCGAGCTTCCCGCAACGGATTTGTCGATGACGATCCTCGCCTTCGACGAGTCGATGCCTACGGGCGATGCGTATCCGGGAACCGCTCCGGCTTTCCGTATCTGCTCATCGTTCGCAAAATTGATTTCAAGGAGCCCGAGGTGATTCTGAAGTTTGCTTTCATTGACCTCGAAATCGCCGCGGATCAACACAAAGATCAGATTGCCTTTTTCATCGGAATAGAACACGGCTTTCCCTGTGTTCTCGGGTTTCACGCCGAGAAATCCGGCGACCTCGTCGATGGTCTTGCAGCCGGGCGTACGAACTTTTTCCAAAGGCAGTTCCTCGCCGCTCTTCTCGAATTTCAGCCCGGAAACCGCGATCTCACGGTTCGCCTTGTAGCTTTTGCCGTCGGGTGAAAGGAAAATCGTATCTTCCCCGCATTCAGCAACAGACATGAATTCATGGGAAATGTTCCCCCCCATCATGCCGGAGTTCGCCTTGATCGAAACCACATGCTTCAGTCCGACACGGCGGTAAATATTGACATATGCCTCGTGAGCGCGTTCGTAATACTCCTCCAGCGACTCCTGCGAGGTATGGAAACTGTATGCATCCTTCATGGTGAATTCGCGGACGCGGATCAGACCGGCGCGCGGCCGCGCCTCATCGCGGTATTTCGTCTGAATCTGATACGCCATGATCGGAAGCTGTTTATAACTCGTGATTTCCGTCCTGACCAGATGCACGATCGCCTCCTCATGGGTCATGCCGAGAATCATGGGCTTGTCATTGCGGTCCCTGAACCGCAGAAGCTCCTGCCCGACAGACTCATAGCGCCCGGACTCCTGCCAGAGATCGGCGGGAAGCACGACAGGCATTTTGACCTCCTGTCCGTCGATTCTGTTCATCTCCTCGCGTATGATGTTTTCGATTTTGAGGATGATGCGTTCTCCGAGCGGAAGAATGGAGTAAATGCCGGCGGACACGGGACGGATATATCCGCCGCGCACAAGATATTTATGACTGATGGTTTTCGCGTCCTTGGGATCTTCCTTGATCCGGCGCCCGAGCATTTTCGACATTCTCATATTGCAGTCTCTCCAAAAATGGTTGTTTTTATTTTAACCTATTAATATCACACTGAAACGCGATTCTTTCAAGCCGGAATCAAAGAAATGACCGGAAATCCGCCTCCGGAGGAGAGGAAATACCGGTCACAAACGTATTGCCTGGAAAAACTTTTCAATTTCTGTAAGTCAGATCAAGAACAAGCACATCTCCATATTTCAGTTCACATTTTACGCTTCGCCCCTCCTTCACGATCCTCTGCCCGGTAAGACATTCCGCTGAAACGACATCCGGAGGCAGAAAAATCTCCTTCTTTCCGGAAGAAGCCGCTGAAACAATCAGCAGATTTCCCGCCGAAGCAGCCGGATCCCCTGTATCAATCCAGCAGTGGGCACCCGCTTCTTTTGCGATATTACGCGCAAGCTCCGGAGTCACGCAGCCGCCCTGCCCGATGAAGATTTCCGTATGACTGTCATAACGTTTTACAGCCATACCCGGCAGATTTGTCTCGAAGTAGCTGCCTAATATCACAGCATCGGGATCACTGACTTTCCAGACCGGTCCCATGCCATACGGCATATAGGACGCAAGAAGAAGATTCCTGACTCCCGCCATCAACGGATCACCGCTGTTGCTCAGAGCCATGACAGGCAGCCCATCCGCCATCGGAGCACGTTCCAGCCGGAATCCGGCAACTTTGCCGATATCATCCGTCATCCCTGCCCCCGGTGCCCACATCCAGACAAGAATCCTGCCTGAGTCGGCATAACGCCGGCGTATCTCTGCCGCCTTTTCCGGAGTCAGCTCAAGCGAGTCCACAAACCAGAGTACGCGGGGAGCCTGGAAATCAGGATGCAGGATATCGTCCAACAGATAGAGATCCGAATCAACACCGCTTCTGGTTACAGCGATTCTCGGTGAATTTTTAACAGTATGCGCAAAGGCCCGATTTCCGTTCAAAGCCATATATTCCCAGTAGTGCTCCGAATAAAACAGGGCGATACGGTCTTCCGAGAGAGGCCGCGGTTTGCGGCGATCATAAATACGGTTGTTCTCTCTCCATGCTCGCTGCGCCATTTCAGTATCATACCAGTTGCCGTCCATATCATAGGCATGAAAGGTGCCGCCGAAAGCATTGGCAAACAACTGCGCACGCATCGTTCTCTGCCGGAACTCTGCGGCATCATGCGTTTTGTAATAGATCGGCTTTCCCCATCGACCCCAGTTCCCAATCCACGGAGTCCGGAAATCAAGTTCCGTCACAGCCAGCTTATTATGCAGGCGCAGCGAGCCGTTCAGCAAGGACGGCATAACCGGATTTTCCGGTGTGCGCCCGCCGGGACACGATGCAAAGAAATCAACCTCCGGCGCGGCATACATCCGCCTGGAACACTGCTGAACGAGGAACGGATACGAAACAGGAGCACCTTCCGCCCGGTATCCGCCGGCAAGAACACGGTCATTGGTCGCCTCCTTGATCGCACGGCAGAAACTGATGAACTGCCGGGACATGCCCTCTGCGCGTGATTCAATGAAATCGGCAATCCGGTCACGCCCCCCGCCGGATTTCCGCAGAAAAGTTTTCGCAGGGGGAAACAGTTCTCCATGCGGGGGAATCGAAATCTCATCAAATGTCCTGATCCTCGGATCGTTCCATGCATTTTGAAGTTTCGTGATATCGTTTCCGTATTTCCTGCGCAGGAAATCATGAAAAAACCGAAGCGAAGCAGGCGAATAATCCGCAAGAGGGTAAATCGCTTTCCCGCCGCCCGTTGCAGGTATCTCTGCAAAAAGATCGAACCACTGCCCATCCACTCCGCGGCACAGGAACACCCCCGCAAGAGCATTTGCCTCCGGCGTCTTTTCGAGAACACTGAAAATATCCCGGATTGCTCTCGATGCATCCTGTGTAAACTTTTCCGAGAAATAGGACGGCACCCAGTAAGGCATGGTCCAAGGCTGGTCTTTTACGGGAACATACTGCGGCGGCGGGGTATTCGTAAGCTCACGGATACGTGTCCCGTTCAGAACCGCTTTACGCCCATCCGCATATTGGACAATTTCATCAGGGTGCGCAGCGCTCCATTCAGGAGAAGGGGTAACATTAAGTTCCAGCAGAATCATCGCGTCCGGCGCATACTTCAGAATTTCCCGCATTGCCTTTCTGATTACATCCACCTGATACTTCCCGGGACCGAGCCACACGGTATTTGCAGTCCGGCTATGACCGGGAACACCGAGATAGACGCAAACAGTGAACACATTGAATCCGGCCCGCTGCATTGCGGGAGTCTTTTTCAAATAACCGGGATAGCCGTGAATCGTCGTTGCGGTATTGTTCTTATAAATTTTCAGCGGAACAGGAACTCCGTTTACGAGAAACTCCACCTGGTCGCCGTTCTTTGCAACTTTCGTATAAATCTTCTGGCGTTTTGAAAGAAATTCCGTCAGGGAGGCATCGTCAAGACTCCTGTTGCTGTAAGGAACCGGCGGCGGAAAAGACGGCAGTCTGTCCTGTGCCGCAACGGTATTGAGTTCCAGCTGGATCAGCTTTACTTTCATGGGATTGCCCTGAAAAAGCAATTGAGCGCGGGCGGAAACGCACCCTTTCGGAATCTCCGTATATTCCTCGTCCCAATTCAGGTGTTCCGGCGGTTTATCCGCCCCCGATGCGGCATTCATCGTCTTTATTATTCTGCCGTTTGCATCCAGCAACTGAACGAGCAAAGTGAATTTGGAACCGGAAGGGGCGTCAAGCAGATAATATTTTGTCGTTGCCTTCAGCAGATTCCCCGGTCTGACGGGAACCGTTTTCCTGCTTGTAACGGCATGTGTCCACGGAGTCGGCACACCGGATGAAACAGTCAAGCCGTCACAATCCGATCTCACGGAAATATTTTTCTGCGGGTTCCAGTCCGCGGCATTCAAAAAAGTTCTGTCCGCCGCAACACGGAAGGTGTCGGGCATTCCGGGGAAATATTTCCGATCCAATGTCTGACCGGAACAGAGCACCGCACCGATAAAAAGAAGCATTGCTGATTTCATTCAATCAATTCCTTATTTAAGCCTCTTCACCAGAATTTGT
>DPDG01000009.1:2607-12516 GCA_003526375.1 Lentisphaeria bacterium | reverse complement strand
CCCACAAATTCCCGTGAAGACCCACACTGAAACGTTCACATTTCCTGCCGGAGTCGGTGAAACTCGTATTTTCCGCCGCCTGCCTCCCGGCAGTGCAAAGGAAAAGGTTTCTCCGCCTCCTCTGCCGTCAACGGTGCAAGTTACCTGCGGAGCGGTAAAACTTGAACTGGCAAAACATCTGTTCTGGAATCTGAACGGAATCTGGTATGAGGGCACGCAGGTTTGCCGGAAAGGAAAGGGGTTCTACGGGACGGTCATTGCATTTTCCGGTCTCGGCTGGGTCGGAACCGGGCACCTTGAAAACAAAATCGGTGAAAAAGAGGTGAAAGTCAGTTTCCTGCTTGACGGCAGGGAGTGGCAGCCGGGCAATGCCTGCAAAAGGAAAAAGCTTTACCATGAAAAAAAGTGCTTTGCTTCACCAGGTGCGTCTGGAGTATGAGGTCCATCTGGAGAATTCCCGGCTTCGTGAGACGGCAAGAATTCATGTGGAGAAGAATTCCAGAATCGGCATCATGTATCATTTCATGCATCCCTGGGAGGCAATTTTTACCGAATACCTGCTCCATGACCGGAACGGAGGGAGCAAAGAGGGGAAATTCGACGCTTCGAACCGGAACAGGCTGGTACCGGAACCGCTTCCCCTGTTTGCCGCGTTTTACGCACCGAAAGAAAAAATCGGATTTGTTTCCCGGGTAACTGCGGAAAAACCAATTACAGGGAAAGACGAATGGATTCTCTGGAACCGCGGAAGCGACCGGAAGCTTTACTATGTCCCTGTCAGAACGGCGACCTTGAAAAGCGGAAACAGTTATGAATGGAGCATGACTACCGACTTCTTTACCATTCCCCCGGATCAATGGAAGAAAAAAGCGGCTGCACCGGAGCAGAAATGAATGCCTCCGGTATTTGCAGAATCTTACTTCCGGGACGTCTGGACCGGAATCAGAGGAGTCTTTTCGGAATCGGTGAATCGGATATAGAAGAAACACTGCCATGAAGTGTAAGCGCATTTCACGAGAACCGTATGTTTCCCTTTTGTCAGATTCACTTTGACCTGTACGGCATCCGCGCGGCGCGGCGTCTTGGGATCGGACACAAAGACCTCTTTGCCGTCAAACCAGATCTTGACATCGTCTCTGCCGCCGATCCAGAGAAGCGCATCGGGATAATCCTGATCGACTTCCACTTCGGCAAGCGCATAGAACGCGGCTTTGCCTTTCAGTTTCTTATAAAGATCATTGACGGTGATCTTGCCGTCCAGCACCAGACCCGTTGCCGTCTGCCATGAAGTCCCTTCGGGAACGGGGGCGGACACTGTAAGTGTATCCTCATTTTTCATGCACTCATATTTGATCGCATTTGCGGGAGTGAAGTCCTCCATGGTCTTGCCGAGCTCGAACGGCCCGAGGATCGCCCAGTCCAGCACGAACATATTCTTTTTGAATTTCTGCTTTTCGGCGTTTTTCACAAGTTTCGTTACGGGAGGCGCAACCGTTTTCTCTTTGGAAACCCGCAGTTGGGCAGCGGCTGCCATGCCGCCTGCACCGACCACTTTTGTCGGCGTTTTCTTCTTTTTTTTCTTTTCCGCCTCCGCCGCTCCCTGATCCACCTGAATGTTACTGCCTTCCCCGACGGCGATCAGAGCGGTGTTGATGACACCGGAAGTCATGTTTTTGAAAATGGTGAAGATTGCGGCGAGAACGACAAAGACGATCAGAAAAGAAATATAAATTTTTTTCATGACAAGCCTGCTGTTTTTTTATTTTAATGGTGCCTGTTATCTGATTCTGCTGGTATCATAGACCCCGGTATTGAAGGCAGGTCCCCAGCCGATGACCTTGCCGTAGTCGTCAAAGGCGATTGGAGTACATTCGTCGCGTGTGACGAGACCGTCCATCCACCTCTGATTGGTGTAATAATAAAAAACCTTGTCGCTGCAGTAAGTCTCACCTGCAACGGGCGGTCCCATGATCTTCAATACCTGTTCCTTGTCCATGCCGACACGGATTTTCGCGAGATTTGCCATGTTCGTCTCCATCTCCTTACAGGCGCAGGAGGACAACACAGCCGTCATTCCGGCGGCCGCCAATAATACGAATAATGTTTTGACTGAATTTTTCATAATGTCATATTATAACACCAACACAGCGACAATACAACCCTGATAAGTCATTTGGAAGCGGAGCTTTGAAAATAATTTCACTTTTTGCAAACGGGCAGGCGAACGAAAGCTCCGAAGCGTGGAGCGCCTGACGCCCGATCAGAAGCCTTGCCGTATCCGTTTCCGTCATTTTCGATTCGATGTAGCGCAGGTAAATCGTGTCGTCCGGACCGTAAAGCTTGTCGCCCGCCATCGGATACCCGAGTGAACAGAGAGTCGCGCGGATCTGGTGCAGGCGTCCGGTTTTCGGGATCGCCTCCACGGCGCTCAGTTCCCCGTCCGTTCCGAGCAGGCGGAATTCCGTCCGCACATGTTCGGAACCGTAACTCTCCTTTCCGGAAAAACGCCGTTTTTTACGAACCCCGGATTTCCTGTCATCGGAAAGAAAGCCGTCCGCAACCAGTGTTTCCGGGAATTTGCCGAATACGAATGCAAGGTATTTTTTTACTGTCCTGCGGTCTGCGAACAGCCCGGAAAGAATTTTTGCGGCATCTGCATCTTTTGCGGCGATCGTAATGCCGGACGTTTCGCGGTCGAGGCGGTTTACGATATGAAGTTCCCCGTATTTTTCACGGAGGAGATACCATAATGTATGTTTGAAGAAACGCCCGGAAGGGTGTGCCGGGAGCTGTCCCGGTTTGTTGATGACCAGATACCGTTCCGATTCATGAATCAAAGACCAGTCCGCATTGACTTCCGGTTCCTTGATTTTTCCCGGATTGAAAGAGAGTTTGTCGCCGGTTCGCAGAATTTTCGACGCGCGGATTTCACGGCCGTTGATCTTGAGTTCTCCGCGCCGGATCGCCTCCTGCCACTCATTGCGTGAACGGTAGGTGAAGCGTGTCCGGAGAAACTGGTCGAGCCTGAGTCCGCCGGCTTCGGGACCGATAACACTTTCTACAATGCGTTGTTCCTCAAAAGACATGGGAGAATCCTGAATGAAAACGAAAGGGAATTATATTTTACCGCAGGATACGGAAGGTTTCTGAAAAAAGAGGGCATGGACAGACTTTTTGCAAAAAACTTGCCCATGCCCTTAACTCCATGCTTTTAATCAAGATCGGTTCTGAGAACGGCGCCGGTGTCGGCGCTGGTTGCCAGAAGAGCGTATTTCCTGAGCCAGGAAGACGTTGTCACAGGTTTGCGCGGTTTCCATGCGGCTTTGCGTCTGGCAAGTTCCTTCTCGGGAACATCGAGAATGATCTTTCTGGCGGGAATGTCGATTTCGATCATATCGCCGTCTTCAATCAGTGCAATGGTTCCTCCGGCGGCGGCTTCGGGGCTGACGTGCCCGATACAGGCGCCGCGTGTGCCACCGCTGAAACGTCCGTCCGTGACCAGCGCGACTTTCTCGCCGAGCCCGCGTCCCATGATATAACTGGTCGGCGCAAGCATCTCCTGCATTCCGGGACCGCCTTTCGGTCCTTCGTAGCGGATCACGACCACATCGCCCTCTTTGACTTTTCCGGCAAGGATGCCGATTCCGGCGTCTTCTTCGCTTTCAAAGACTACTGCGGGACCTTTGTGTTTGAGCATCTTCGGAGAAACGCCGGCGGTCTTGACGACACAGCCTTTTTCCGCAAGATTGCCGAACAGAATGGAAAGCCCGCCGGATTTGCTGTAAGGATTGTCGATCGTATGGATCACGGTGCCGTCCGCATCTGCCGCGGCGGCGACAAGTTCGCCGATGGTCTTTCCGGAAACGGTCATCTTGGCGGGATTGAAGAAGACGCCTTTCTGCTTGATGACTTCCTTGATGATCGCCATGATTCCGCCGACGCGGTGGACGTCTTCGATATGATAGTTGCAGGACGGAGAGACTTTGCAGATATGGGGCGTGCTCTTGCTGATCTTGTCGATTTTGGCAAGGTCGAGCTTGATTCCTGCTTCGCGGGCGACTGCGAGCGTGTGCAGAATGGTGTTGGAGCTCCCCCCCATCGCCATGTCGAGAGTCAGCGCATTATGGAAAGCGTCGGTGTCTGCGATGTCGCGCGGGAGAGGTCCGTTTTCTTTCGCCATCTCGACGACGCGTTTTGCGGCGGCTTTCCAGAGTTTCCTGCGGTCATGGCTGGTGGCGACGATGGTGCCGTTGCCGGGCAGAGCGAGCCCGAGCGCTTCGCAGAGGCAGTTCATGGAGTTCGCCGTGAACATGCCGGAACAGGAGCCGCAGGTCGGGCAGGCTTTCTTTTCGAGTTCGTCGAGTCCCTTCTGGTCGAGCTGCCCGACTTTCATTTTGCCGATTCCTTCGAAGATTGAGATGAGGTCGCAGGCGGTGCCGTCGGAGAGTTTTCCGGCTTCCATCGGGCCGCCGGATGCGAAGATGGTCGGGATGTTGACGCGCATTGCGCCCATGAGCATTCCGGGAACGACCTTATCGCAGTTTGGAATGCAGATCATGGCGTCGAACGGATGCGCCGTCGCCATGGATTCCACACAGTCCGCAATGAGTTCGCGGCTGGGGAGGGAGAACTTCATTCCCTGATGACCCATTGCGATGCCGTCGCAGATCGCGATGGTGTTGAATTCAAAGGGGACGCCGCCCGCTTTGCGGATCTCGTCACAGATATATTTGCCGACCTTGTTGAGGTGGCAGTGCCCGGGGACAACCGCGGAGTAGGAGTTGCATACGCCGATGAAAGGCTTGGAAAAATCTCTTTTTTTCAGACCCGTCGCTCTGAACAAAGCTCTGTGCGGAGCTCTCTCGACGCCGCTCTTCATGATGTCACTTCTCATTTTTTACCTTTCAATATGGCTTCAATGGTTGAAATTTTGCCGTAAAATGCCATAATAACTGGTTAATTCTGTTTTACGGTGTATTGTAATATAGCATATTTTACATGGAGAACAATAAAGATGTTTGATAATCTTACAAACAAATTACAGGACGCCCTGAAAAAACTGCGCGGACAGGCGGTGATTTCAGAGTCAAATATCGCTCCGGCAATGAACGATATCCGCGACGCCCTGCTGGAAGCGGACGTCAATATCGAGATCGCCGATGAATTTGTCAGGACCGTTTCCACGGAATGCCTCGGCGAGGCGGTTCTCCGCAGTGTCACGCCCGGACAGCAGGCGGTCAAGATCGTTTACGATAAACTGGTGGAGTTCATGGGCAGTTCCGAGGCGCCGCTTGCGGACGGGCAGTCTCCGAACATCATCATGATGGTCGGTCTTCACGGAAGCGGCAAGACTACGACCAGCGCCAAACTTGCGCTTAATCTCAGGAAACGCAATAAGAAGGTGATGATGGTCGCGTGCGACGTTTACCGTCCTGCCGCCATTGACCAACTGGAAATTCTCGGCAAAGAGATCGGAGTCCCGGTTTATGCCGAACGCGGCAATCCCGATGTGACGGTTATCGCGCAGAATGCGATTGCCGAGGCGCGCCGCAATTTTGTGGATTACCTGATTCTTGATACCGCGGGCAGGCTTCAGATCGACACGCAGATGGTTCAGGAGCTGATCCGTCTGCGGCAGGTCACGAAGGCAGCGGAAATTCTGCTTGTCGCGGATGCCGCGCTCGGACAGCAGGCGGTCTCGGTGGCAAAACACTTCAATGACGCGCTTCAGCTTACCGGCGTGGTTCTTACGAAACTCGACGGCGATGCGCGCGGCGGTGCGGCATTCTCAATCCGCAGGGTTACGGGGTGTCCCATCAAGTTTGTCGGTATCGGGGAAAAAATCGAGAATCTCGACGTATTCCATCCGGACCGTATGGCATCCCGGATTCTCGGCATGGGCGATATTGTCTCCCTTGTGGAAAAGGCAGCCGAGGAGATCGACAAGGAGGAAGCGGAGAAGCTTCAGGAAAAACTCAAGAAGAATGAATTCGATCTGAATGACTTTCTCTCCCAGCTCCGCCAGATGTCCCGTCTGGGCGGCATTGAAAATATCCTCAAGTTCCTTCCGGGCGGCGATAAACTTGCCGGAATGTCCGAGCTTGACCCGAAGCAGTTCAAGGGAATGGAGGCGATCATCTGCTCCATGACGAAAGCCGAACGCGCCAATGCGGAGCTGATCGACAATATGCGCAAGCGGCGTATTGCCAGAGGCTGCGGACGCCCGGTCGAGGAGGTCAACCGTCTTGTGAAACAGTTCCTGATGATGAAGAGCATGATGAAGCGCACCGGACTGCTGGGGCGCATGATGTCCGGCGCGGCTCCGCTCGCGATGGGAATGCCCGGTTTCCGTACTCCGTCCGGCCGCGGCAGCAACTACACTCCGCCGAAGAAGAAACGCAAGAAACGCTGATCTGCGTCTCTTGCCCTTAAAAATCAGGAAACGGAAAATATGATGGAACACAGCAAAGCAGCCCCGCTGATCTGGATCATTGCCGGAGAGTCGTCCGGGGATCTTTATGGAGCGCGGCTTGCGCAGGATATCCGGAAGACCCGTCCGCAGGCGAGAATTGCGGGCATGGGCGGAGTGAAAATGAAGAATGCCGGAGTCGATATTCTTGTCGATTCTTCCGAACTGGGCGTGATCGGGCTGATTGAAGTGCTCGGCTCCATTTTCAAGTTCATCCGTATCATGCTTTATCTGGTTCGCGAGGCGAAAAAACAGCGTCCCGACGCCGTTGTGCTGATTGATTATCCGGGATTCAATATCCGTTTTGCGAAACGCCTGAAGAGAGCGGGGATTCCGGTGGTCTGGTATATCAGCCCGCAGGTGTGGGTCTGGCGGAAATCGAATATCCCGAAACTTGCGTATTACTGCACGAAAATGATGGTCATTTTTCCGTTTGAAGTGGATGTTTACAAGGGCAGCGGGCTGGATGTGGAGTTTGTCGGGCATCCGCTTGTGGAGATTGTGCAGGAACGCCGTGACCCGGCTCTGGCACGCGATCCGAACAGGCTTCTTCTTCTTCCCGGAAGCAGGAGAAGTGAAACGAAGCGTTTGCTTTTCCCGATGCTTGAGACGGTTGCACTGCTGAAGCAGCGGCATCCGGAGTTGAAATTCACGATTGCCACGCCGCGGGAGAAAGTCTATGACGATGTAAAAGATGACATCAGTGAATTTATCATGAAACATCCGGATTCCGTGCTTCCCGAAATTGATGTAGTCTGCGGGAAGACGGCAGAGTGTCTTCAAACCTGCACTGCCGGGCTTGCCGCCTCCGGGACGGTCACTGTGGAGTGCGCGATTGCCGGACTGCCGCTTGTCGTGGCATACCGTCTGAACCCGATCACATTCCTCTGCGCGCGCATCATCATCCGCAAGCTGTTCCGCAATGCGTTTACGATGCCGAATATCATCCTGAACCGCAGGGTTTTTGAAGAATTTCTTCAATTTCAGGTGGTGCCTCAGGATCTTGCCGATGCGGTCGACCGCATTCTCCCCGGCGGAGAACGCCGTGCGCAGGCGGATGCCGATATGGAGGAGATGGTTCATGAAATATCCGGCGGAGTCAAAGGCGCGGGCATGAATGCCGCTCTGGCGGTGCTGGGCGTCGCGGATTCCTCCAAAGGCTGAAAATACAAAATAAAGGGACAGAAAGCCCGGACTGGAGTTCCTGCTTTCTGTCCCTTGTTCTTATTCGCCGGGTTTTCCGGTGAAGTCGGAAAACAGCTTATTTTGCAGGATAAGCGACAGGCTGAGTCAGTTGAACCCGTTTCGTTCCGGGCAGTTCCATGGCCTTTTCCAGTTCCGGCTTGTTGACGAGTCCGCAGACAACGGTGGCGAGCCCTGCGGAAGTGCAATAGAGATAGACGTTCTGGCTGGCATATCCGGCATGGTTCGCTGCATAGAATACTTTTTCAGCCGCGTTTTTCCCGATTTTGGAGACGTCTCCGACGTAGATCAATACAATGGGAGCTGTTTTATGGATTGCCTGCATTCCGCATTTTTCCCGGATATCGCCTGCTTTGACGAGGTCCAGCGAGTGAGTTTTCGGATGATAGAGATAAAGCCCGTCCGCCATTGCCGCATAAACTTCCTGAGATTGAAGATTGCGTGCCGTCGGAACTGTTTTCCGTCCATCCGGGCGCGAGATGCCGTCCGCCGCATAAAGAAGATCGGAAAGAATCTGCGGGGGAAGCGGCTTCGAATCGAATTTGCGTTCCGATTTCCGTTCCGTGAGACACTGCATGAGCGGTTTGCCTCCGGCTTTGTCCGGCGGCGGAAGCTTGATGGTTTTTTCTGCGGCGCAGAGGTTCATGGAAGCGGCGAGGAATGCGGCGGAGAGAACGAACGAGGCAAATTTTGTCAGAGTGTTCATGATAAGCTCCTTTCATAGTCTTTCATTGGAACAACAATTACACTCCGAATGGAAGATTGTCAAGAAAAAATGAAAAGAAAACTTTCCAATTTATTTTTTCGGGTTACATTACCGGAAGACTTTTTCATTCTGTTTTACATATTTGCATAAGAAGGAGCAAGATCATGAAAATGGTGTTGAGTTTTTTGATGTCCTGCCTGATTGTCGTTGTTTTTTGCGCCTGTGCCGCGGGGCCTTCTCTGACGGAGCTGAGTGATGCGGATTCGGGCAAAACTCTGACTGCCGCGGTCGGGGAGCGTTTCATGATTTCTTTGGAGAGCAATCCTACGACCGGTTATGTATGGCGCTTTGCGGGACCTTACGATGAGAAGGTCCTGATTCTGTGTTCCGACACCTTTTCCAATCCGACGGAAAAAGATCTTGTTGGAGCGCCCGGCAGACGCAATCTGACTTTTGAAATCGTCGGTCCCGGCAAGAGCGGCATCCGCCTGGAATATAAACGTCCGTGGGAACGCAATGCACAGCCGGCAAAGGTCTTCCAGCTTCTTGTTTTTGGGACGGGCAAAGCGGCGGCTCCGGTTTCTGCGGAAGAGGAGGTTGTAACTCCGCGTGTCGGGTCCAAAGGGCAGATTGTTCCGCCCGAAAAAGGTGTCTTTGATTGAAAAAACGTGAAAAAGACTTGTATTTTTCCGAAATCGTGTTATCTTACCCGATACTTTTTCAAGTGGTCGCTTAGTTCAGCTGGCTAGAACGCATCTTTCACACGGATGAGGTCGAGAGTTCGAGTCTCCCAGCGACCACCATTTTCAAAATTCTCCACCGACCGGTCTTCTGGTCGGTTTTTTCGTTTTGGGGGTAAATTTGAGCTCAACTCGCGTTTTGCCCGAAAGCGGAGAATCTCCACTTTTCTCTTATGAAGGTGTGTTTCAGACCTTCTCCCGGTAAATTCTCCGGGGGAGTAAAAGACCGGTCTTTTGGTCCGGAGAGCATTTTTGGGAGGAAACACACGTCGAGAAGCTCGACCTTTGATCGTCAATTTTTTTCTGTCATACATTCATTTGGGAATCTTTTATTAAAGTAATATGTTGGTAATCAACGAATAAAGTAAAATATGCTTGCAAAGGACATGTGTTCACAAAATCAAAAGGTCGGTCACCTTATTTGCCTAATTCATAACAACGTCTTTTGGACTCAGAGAATTTTTCGGTTTTTGCGAAATTCGCTTTTCAGAACAAACGACCTTTACTCAAAAAAAGCCTCTTCTGCACTTTGTGAAAAATTGAACTCAAATGACCACCTGTAATTTGCGGTTTGGCAGATCATATATTTTCAGGATCATATACTCATCATCCCGATAGCCGTATGCCTGGCGCAACATCGTACTGACAGTTGCGCCTCCCAATAATCTCGTCCTTCACGTCCCATGCCATCCTCCTTTCGTTCGGGGTTGCGCAAGAACATAGTACGCAAGTAACCTCAAATCCAGATGGGGCTGGCTGGGCGCTTACCTGTGAGCGATGAAACCAAAATT
>DPDG01000009.1:0-2280 GCA_003526375.1 Lentisphaeria bacterium | reverse complement strand
TTCAAAAAAACAGGAAAACTTGAAATATTTTATCTTTGCGCAGGCAGATGCAAGATCAAGCTCCCGCAGGAAATCCGCGGCGCGTCCTTCATTGCCGAAAAGAATATGCAGTGTCCCCGCGGGAAGATATGAATTTGTCCGCAACATACCAAGACTTTTCTGAAGACAGGAATCCGCCTTCCGGTATTTCCCGTTTTTGATCAGACGGATTGTTTCCGGAAGCGCATCCCTGACTGCCGGATTCAACCGGTTGTTTGGACGTCCCGACCATAAAGTATCATGATTCAGAGCGATTGTTTCTCCATCCGGATTTCCAAAAACCATGGCTCCGATGGAACCGTTTCCCAGAGGGATTGCCTCATTCCAGTCTGCCGCCGGAGTGTTCCAGCACAGATATTCACAATGTCTGTTCATATCAGATCCGTTTCCACCTCTGCACACCCTTGCGCATACAGATAAGGCGTTGTACAATGAATAAATGTATTGTTCCGGATCCGGATTCCTCTATGCAGCGGGAAACGGTCTTCATTCGCAGGATGAATGCTGATCGCCGGCACAGAACAGTTTTCGAAGCGGTTTTCCTCTATCAGCAGATCGCGGACCCCGCCGGATTCGTACCAACTGCCGGCGTCTGCGGAAATGAGGATGGCCGGACGCGGCGGAGCCTGAACAAACGTGTTTTTCCGCACAATACCCGGCGCCGAGGTCGAGATCAATACCCCGCGGGTCGGATAACAGCGGAAAAGATTATTTTCAATCAATGCTTCCGGGCAGGCGGACAGGTTTTCGATGACGTACCGTTTTTCTCCGGGGTTCAAGGCGGCGTCCAGTTCCAGTTCCACGTGCCGACAATCTTTCAACCAGGCGTGCCGGACATGGGCAAACGCCACCCGTTCCAAGGTTTCCGCATCAACCAGCGCAACTTCGTCTCCCGGTTCAAACGGCAGGAATCCCCACGTTTCCGGCTGCATAAATGCCAGAGCAGCCTTCCGTCCGTCCACCCGCTGAACTCCCAGATAAGTTCCATGAATGTTTACGGGGTCATCCTGCGAACCGGAAAAACAGCTGCCAGCAATGCGGACCTTGCCCCGGCAGCTGGAAATCTGGATGCAGTCGGCAAATGCCGCGCAAACCCGTCCGCTTCCCGGCTTTGGAGCATGAATATGGTCATGTATGTTCAAATCTCTGCACAGTTGCGCGACAACTCCCAGCCCCGGAGTAAAATACAGCCGCAGATGATCCAGCTCGACATTTTCACACTGATGCAGAAAAATGCCGTTTTCATTTCGTACCGGATTGCGGAATTGCCATACACTGCCGACTTCAATGTTTTGCGGTTCCTGGTAACGGAACTGAAACTTTCCAGGCGCCGGTTCAGAACATTCCACGGCTTCCGCATACGGGTGAAACACAGAACGTTTATTGCTTTCTCCGTCCGCCGCAGCACATTGTGCTATCCATTTTTCCGCCCGTTCCGGCAGGCCGTCCGGATTCAGGAAAAACAGCTTTCCGCTCTGAATCACGGCGCGGCTGTCCGGATGCAGTTCAAAACACGCTTCATGTTCACGGCTGGCAGTGCAGCGCATTTCCGCCACCCTCGGATGAAGCCAGTCCATGGAAAAATTACGCAGAACAATATTGCGGCAATTCAACATTGCAATGCCGCTCATATCACCGTCAAAAATAAATTCGGCGCCGTTTCCTTCTATTGTCAGATCAGACAGTCCGTCCAGCAGCAGACCGACATGTTTATGCGGGATATTCCCGTCATAAGCGACCGTATTGCTAACCGGCTGGCTGCAGATTCCCGCCTCGTTTTTATGAAAGAGATACCTTCCCGGCTGAAGCGAGATGACTGCCGGTCCGCCTGTCTCTTTGATTTCCTTCAGAACCTTTGCGAAAAGAATATCCGCATGCTCGTCGGGTGTTAATGTTGTTTTCATTTGGTCTGCACTTTCCATCGAATTAAACCTGAAGTAACTTAGCTTGTCAGTTTGGAAGAATCCAGGTCAAGTGCGGCTGACGCCGGAC
Organism: Lentisphaeria bacterium; assembly: GCA_003526375.1. Lineage (GTDB taxonomy): Bacteria > Verrucomicrobiota > Lentisphaeria > Victivallales > UBA1829 > UBA11452. The sequence continues at coordinate 249 of DPDG01000009.1, read as the reverse complement.
CCGGTGCCCAGCTGATTGGCTGACCTTTGATTTGACGGGAAAGCCATTCCAGGGCGGCCTGCTCATAAAGGTCGTGATTGCCGTCGAAAATGGTCAGACGGACATTGTTGGAAACTCGGCGGAACAGAACTTTATGTTCCCCGAATGCCGGGTCGATCTCTTTACAAAGCAAATGTTCCGGAACGGCTTCATTCTTTACCATATACATGGCATCATCCCAGGAGATCTGCGGTTCCCCCCGAAAACTGG
>DPDG01000059.1 GCA_003526375.1 Lentisphaeria bacterium | reverse complement strand
ACCGGAAATGGGTAATTTAAAAAAACAATCAACTCAGGCTCAAATAGGGTGGTTAGAATGACGATTTCAAAGAATTATGGGACGGCACTGAACATCTATCATTATATGTCAAGACATTCCTTTTGCAATATGGAAAAAAACATAATATGACAAAAACGAACATTTTGACCGTTTTTTACTTTATTCCATACCCCGGCGGCTGAGCGGCAGGCTGAATGACGGATCAGGAACAGCAGACATCCAGCAGAATGGTTCCTTTCGGCGGAATACGGACCGAAAACACCGTTTCGTTCTCCTGATTTTCCAATACAACGGGACGGGACGGATCCTGCGTCAGGGCTGCCACGCTCTGCACCGGAACCCGGATTCTGATTCGGGGCTCCAGATACGTGGAACGTTCATTGCGGAGAACCAGACGCAGCGTTTTTTCTGCCGTGAAAAAGCTCAGTATCCGGAGATCTTTCTTTTCCGAATCCGCCAGAACCGGGGACGTTTCCTGATTCTGCAGTGCCGCAATCCGGTCAAATGCCCCGGACGGAATCCGTTTTTCCGGCAGCGGTTTCAGCCAGGACTTTATTTCGGCGGGATCTTCCACCGCCGTTTCCGGCAGATCCGTGACGGAAATGATTTTTCCGCGGGAGGTGCAGCGGATCTGACTGCTCCCGTCCGAAGTCAACCCGATTTCAAACAGAAGTCCGGCTTTGTTCCGCAATACAGTCAGCTCATCTGCCGGGAAAAATGCCGGATTGAAAAGAACCAGAGCCATGCCGTCTGCCACATCGTCCGCCGGCAGAATGGACGGCAGAACCGCTCCTGCATGGAGCAGTTCATAAAGCAGAACATGGGAGCTGGCAAAGCGTTCCTCCGGACGGCTGTCCGTATAAACGGAAAACTCCCGGTCAAAAGCGGCATCGCTCCAGACCACATGCGCACAGGATAAATGCTCCGCCGATCCGGAAAACGCAAGTTCGCGAATCCGGTCCACCAGATGCCATTCCCCGGCAGTGATGCCGTCGCCCAGACACTCCATCACAGATTCCGTGCACCGTCGCTGCCGGCAGAACAGATTGGCGAGAGTATATGCCTCGGAACACATCAGCATGGGACAATGCCGCAGGGCGTTATACTGTTCCATGCCGTCTTTGATACAGCCGAGCAATCCGATTTCCGTATCCGGAATCATAGCTTTCAGCCGCATCAGCATTGCCTGACACTTTTCCACGGCAGATGCCTCCGTGTAATTCCATCCTTCCATTTCCAGAACCGCAGCGGAAGATTCGGCGATGAATCCGCTGATTCCGCATGTCGCCAGCTGCCGGTAATCGACTCCGTACCGGAACAGCGCCTCATGCGGATCGCGGGTCCAGCAGGTGTTCAGCCAGCATTCCAGTCCGGCACTCTTCAATGCTCCGGCGGTCTTTCTCCAGAACTGTGCATGACGCTGTGCGTGAAAACGGCTCCATGCTTCCCGTCTGAATTTCAGAATCCATTCCGCACGCTCCGGAATTTCCAATTGCGGAACCGGATCATTCAGCCATTGCGAAAACTGGTTCACCATATCCTCTGAAAAATCCGTCGCGCAAAGCGGATAGCGCGGATGCCCGTAGCCGTCGCAGCCATGAAAACCGCTAAAACCGTAATCTTTCAGGAATGCCGTCAGCCGGTTCAGGAAAAAATCTTCATACAGAGTCCCGTCGGATAAATGTTTCCAGATACAGATGTTCGGACGGATTTTTCCCAGATGATTGACATAGCAGACTTCCGGATGAAGATCCAGCCATTCCTGTTCTTTTCTTTGCACGGACAGCATTTTCGCGCTTTCCGCGGAAACGCGCATATCGAAAAACGAAAGCATGACCCGGATTCCGTGTTTCTTGAATTCCGCAACCAGCCCGCGCAGCTGGAATGCCGTCCAGTTCTGGCGTTTGCGTTCCTCGTTGAAATGCCGTCCGTAATAAGAACACTGCAGATCCCCCAGAAGAAAATCCTGTTCAAGTCCGGTGTGGGAATGCAGCATTTCAGTGCTGAACAGCAGAACGGACACCAGATCCGGCAGAGTTTCCATCCGTTCCAGCCAGGACTGCACTCCGTAATCCGGCTGTTCGTTGTCAAATCCGATCAATTCGATCCTCGATCCAGACGCCTTTTCTGAATTTCGCCATACCGCCGTCCTTTCATTCTGTTCCGCAGACATCAATATAGCAGACTGCCACCGGAAAGCAATTGCGGAAATTCAAGTATAATGCGCATATTTTGTTTTTCTGTGTGCATATACGGTTTTGCGGAATTGTTTTTTCAAAAACAGCAGGCATGAATTGAAAAAGTGCCGGAAGTGAATATATTACGGAACGGAAACATTCAGCAGAGGATGCAGAAATGACACAGTCGGCACAAAACAGAAGTTATACGGCGCAGGCATTTGCGGAATTGGGAAAGGAAAAACAGCTGCAGGAGTATTCCACCATCATCTTTCAGCTGCTCGGACTGGTGATCGACTTCATTTCGGCGGAAGGAGAAACCTTGCGGCTGTCCCGCGGCGTTCATTTCAATCCGTACTGCGTGCTGCTGCGCAAGACGGCGGCAGGCGGCAGAGCCTGTGCCGAATGCGATGTAACCAATGCCAAGAAAGCGGCAGTTCTAAGAAAGAGCATCTGCTACAACTGCTATGCGGGACTTTCGGAAATTATTTATCCACTGTATGATGCGCATGGAACCTATATCGGGAGCATGACCGCCGGCCAGTTTCATCTGGCGGGAACGCCGCAGCTGTCCCGTAAAAAAAATTTCGCTCTTGCCGGGCAGACCGGCGTTTCCGGGAATGAACTTTGGAATTATTACCGGAAATCGGCAGTGCTTACTCCTGCCCAGCGGGAAGGTCTGATCGGCTATTTGAAAATCATCGGGCATCACCTGACCGGAATCCGCGACAATCTGATTTTTATGGACAAAATCAATATGCCGGATAAAATCAAGGAGGTGAAGCGTTATCTGGATGTGCATTACGGCGAGTCGCTGAAACTTGCGGAACTGGCACGGCGGTTCTGCATCAGTCCGGATTATCTGGCGCATATATTCCGGAAAGAAATGAATATTGCCTTTCACCGTTATCTGGTTCTGCGGCGGCTGTCCGAAGCGGAAAAGATGCTTGCCGGCACGGAGTTGTCCATCCGGGAAATTGCGTTTCACTGCGGATTCGGATCCATTTCACAGTTCAACCGGTTTTTCAAAAAAGAAAAAGGCTGCACTCCGGGAATCTGCCGCAGTAAAAACAGGAAATGCAAATTGAAAAACTGAATGTGCGCATGAATTGCGAAAAAGAGCAATGGCAATTTGAAAATCCGGTGGTTATGTTATCCGCGAAACCAAAATTACGGAGGATAATATGATCGCAATTCCGAAAAGTGAATTTCAGGAAAGAATCATCCGCATTCAGGCGGAAATGGAACGTGAAAAAATTGACGTGACGGTAGTGTACGGAGACGAATACCGCAAAGAGAATCTGCGGTATGTCTGCAATTTCTGGCCGATTTTCGAACGCGGAATCTGCGTGATTCCGAAAACCGGAACTCCGGTGCTTGCCGGTGCGCCGGAAGGGGAAAAATATGCGCGGGAAATGTCTGTGTGGCCGGATTATTACAACGTCAAGGAATTTGCCTGTGTTTCCGTTCCCGAGGAAATCGACTATCCCATGGCAAAATTCACTTCTCTGAAAGATATTCTCAATTCCATGCTCCACGGCGGAAAACGCCTTGGACTGGTTGGGTTTTATGACATCCCCGCTCCGATTATGGAACGTCTCCGTAAAGCCGTGGTCGGGACGGAGATTGTGGACGCCGGCGCCATTCTGAACCATCTGCGCGTCATCAAATCCGCCAATGAAATCGCCTGTCTGAAAGAAGCCGGACGGCAGGCTTGCGAAGGTTATAAAAAGCTGCTGGAATATGCGGTTGACGGCAATCCGGAAACCCTGGCTGCCGGTGCAGCGGAAGGTGCGGCGCGGATGGCAGGAGCGGAAGGAATCAACTTCATGGTGTTCGGTTCCGGTGTCCGGACGGAAACAGTCATCGGGCGTGCCACGAATAAAATCATGCGCAACGGTGAAATGCTGATGGCGGCGATGGCGGTTCAATATCAGGGTTATGTTTCCACTGTGGAATATCCGTTTGTGATCGGTGGAGCAAATGATGCGCAGAAACGTTTCCTCAATGTGCTTTTTGAAGCGGCGAATGTCCAGCAGAATTATCTGAAAGCCGGATGTGTTTCCGGGGAAATGGTCAAGGCAGTCAAAGCGGTTTTTGCCAAAAACAAAATGACGGAATATGATCTGTATCCGCCTATGCACGGAATCGGACTGGCGGAAGCGGAGTCTCCGTATCCGGATGCTGATGCTGTCTATAAATTTGAAAGCGGCATGTGCGTGAACAGCGACATCAGCATCTGGGGACATCCCGCCGGATCCAACCGGATTGAAGAAGGTTTTGTCATCACGGAAAACGGTCCGGAAACCATTACCCCGCTGATTCGTGAACTGGTTCTGAAAGGTGTCTGATCATGAGCGAAGGTGGTAAAAAAAATCTGGTATTTCGCGGATGGTTACCTGCCGGAGAAAAATCTGGCGAGTTCCATGGAAGCCCATGAAGCGCTGATGCTTTTCAATACTTCGGAGAATACAGTCCGCACCGTCATTGATGTGTACTACTCGGACCGCGATCCGGTCAAAGGAATCACGGTCGAGGTGCCCGCGGAACGGATTATCACGCTCCGGCTGGATCATCCGGAAGATCTGAACGGGACGGTGATCCCGAAGCTGACGCAATACGCGCTGCGGGTAACGGCGTCTCATCCTGTTGTCGTTCAGTTCGGCAGACTGGACACCACGCAGAATGCCATGGCATATTACGTGGGAGTCGGATACGCGGAATGAACAGCATAATGACGGTAACCGGTCCGGCGGATATTTCATCCTGCGGCATGGTCCTGTCCCATGAACACCTGTTCATCGACTTGTCCAATCAGACATCTCCGGAGTCATTGTCCCGAAGCATTACTCCGGAGGACCGCCCGAAACTGATGCGCGATCCCTACTGTCTGAAAGACAATTTGAAGATAGATCAGTATGAATCCGCACGGCGGAGCTGTTCTGAATTGAAACAGTCCGGCTGTGACGTCATCGTGGACTGTACGCTGAAAGAAATCGGGCGCAACCCGGTTCAGCTTCGGAAACTGGCACAGGAAACGGGAATTCATCTGGTCATGGGCTGCGGCTGGTATACTGCGGACACACATCCGGCGGATACCGCACTGCTGTCGGCGGAACAGCTGGCAGAGCAGCTGATCCGGGAAATCCGCTGCGGCGTGGACAGCACTGGCATCCGTCCGGGAATTATCGGGGAAATCGGAACCAGTCAGGTTTTGCCGGAACGCGAACGGAAAGCATTGGCAGCGGCGGCGATCGCGCAGCGGGAAACCGGATTGTCCATCCAGGTGCATGTGTACCCATGGAGCATGAACGGATTGGAAATCACCGACTTGCTGACCCGTCGCGGTGTGCCGTGCAGCCGGATCGTGATATGTCATTCGGATGTAACCCCGGATTGGGAATACATCCGGACGCTTCTGGAAAAAGGCGTCTATGTCCAATTGGATAATTTCGGCAAGGAATTCACTCCGGAACCGGGCGGTTTCGCATCCGGACGTTTCATCACGGACCGGGAACGGGTGGAACTGGCAGTCCGGATTATCCGCGAAGGATTTGCAGAGCAGCTGCTCCTCACGAATGACATCTGTCTCAAATGTATGCTGCCGGAATACGGCGGCAGCGGCTACACGCACATTTTCCGGGATATTGTCCCGCTTCTGACTTCGGAAGGACTGGATGAATCCTGGATTCGGAAGGTGATTCTCCGGGAAAATCCGCTCCGGATGCTGTCTGTTCCGAAGCCAGCCGGAACAAAGCTCTGAACGGGTAAAACGGCAGATGCGGAACAGTTGCGGATGTGTTCAACTCCGTTTCTGCTCCCGTCCCGCCGGTCAGTCGGCGGTTTTGCCTTTTCGGAACGCTCCGGGCGAAATGCCAAAATGTTTTTTGAACCGCGTTGAAAAATAATAGCGGTCATAAAAATGACAGGCTTCCGCCACTTCCTCCAAACCCAGGTTGGTATTCAAAAGCATTTTTTTGCCCTTCCGTAGAAAAAACTGTTCCCGGTAATGTCTGGGGGAACATCCCATTTCCCGGCGGAAAATGCAATAAAGCAGCGGAACACTGATGCCGCAGAGAGACGCAACTTCATCCATCCGGTAATCGTGACTTCCTGTCAGCAGCTGAACAGCATGTTTGATTCTGTCACGCGAAAGACGCTGCGCGTTCTGTTCCCGCTGGATGAAACGCTGCAGAGCGGTTTCCACCAGCAGCAGGGCAAGCAATTCCCATCCGGGACGGTGAATCTGCTCCAGCATGGTGGCTTCCTGCAATTCCGTTTGAATCCGCGACAGTTCCTCGCCTTCAAAAACCTGCATCCCCAGACCGGGCAGCACTTCATTGAAATCCATTTCTCCGATCATGTGATTCCGGATCGGGTAGTGAAACCAGATATAATGCCATTCCCCCAGGGCGCGGAAGGTGTACCGGTAGCCCGGTTTATAAACAAGCAGGCTGCCTTCCGGAATTTTCAGAGATTCCCCGTCAAGTTCCATTTCGCCCTTTCCGGTCAGGGAAAGCAGCAGTCCCCACGGTTTCACCAGACGCCGTGTCCAGCCGCTTGAAGTATTGACGTTGCTTCCGCCTGTCAGCTGGGAGAAAAACTGGGGACTTTGAGCTGTTTTTATAGAATCATACATTTTATTTAGAGGTTTTTCCATTGTCATCTCCTTAATAATAGATTATAATATAGTATGAACGACAGGAATGTCAAGTTATATAATATCAAACAAAAAAAACAACAAAAAGACAAAAAAAGAAAGAAATCAGCATGGACAGCATTCATGAAATTGCAGATTATTGCAGTCCGTTTCAGTCTGAAAACATAGCGTTGAACGGTCCAATCGGAAAATTGACGGATGATTTGATTTACCACCGGGTCAATTCTCCGGAAGCACGGGATATTGTGTATCGGGAAACCATAGAAGCGTTCCGCAACAAGCTGGATGATACGAAAAAAGTTATCGGCATCTGGCAGGGCGAGTATTGGGGAAAATGGGTCATCAGCGCAGTCCGCGCCGCCCGGTATCAGAAGAATGCGGAGCTGAAGTCGTTTGTCCGGAGTGCGGCATATGAACTGATTTCGCTCCGGGATCCGGACGGCTGCATCAGCACATACCGGAATCCCGCCATGTTCAATGCCGCCCCCGAAGTGGAAGTGGAGAAAGCCATTGGAACGCCCAGCGACTGGTGCTGGAATATCTGGTGCCGGAAATACACGCTCTGGGGTCTTCTGGAAGCATGGGAGCTGACGCAGGACCGGCATATTCTGGAAGCCGCGGAAAAACTGACGGATCAATTGCTGGACACTCTGGAGAAAGACGGTACAGACATTCACGACACCGGAACGTTCAAGGGGCTTGCGAGCTGTTCGATTCTGAAACCCGTGATCATTCTTTACCGCGCAACCGGGAAGGAACGGTTCCGCAAATTCGCGGACTTCATTGTTGCCGGCTGGGAACGTGAAGACGGCAAAGCGCCGAATCTGATCGCCAATGCGCTGTCCGGAAAACCGGTTCACGAGTGGTATCCGGACATCAAACCCTGGGCGAAGACCTATGAAATGCTTTCCTGTTTCGACGGACTGCTGGATTATTACCGGCTCACCGGTCATGAAAATTCTCTGAAAGCTGCGGAATCGCTGTACTGGATTCTGCTGGAGCATGAAACAAACCGTCCCGGCTGTGTGGGGTTCAACGACCAGTTCCTGCATGCGGGAATTTTTCTCGACAGCATTACGGAACCCTGCGACGCCATTCACTGGATGCGTCTCTGTTTTGAACTTTTCAAGCTGACGGGAAAAGTCTGTTACATGGACACCTTCGAGCATACATTCCTCAATGCGTTTCTTGCGGGAATTTTCCGGGACGGCACCTGGGGAATGCGCGGAGTCCGCAGTTCGGGACATCATATGACGGCTCCGGAACAGGCAATGATGCACTACAACCACTGCTGCGTAAACAACCTGCCCAGAGGTCTGATCAATGCGGCGGAAAGCTGTCTGATGCACACCGGACGGGAACTGCTGCTGAACCAGTACATTCCTTTCTCCGCAGAAAGCGATTTCGCCGACGGACATTTCCGGATCAGTGTTTCCGGCGAATACCTGACCGAAGGATGTGTGCAGGTGAGGGCGGACAATGAAAAACCCCTGAAACTGAAACTCCGGATTCCGGCGTGGAGCGGTTCTGCGCGGGTTGCAGTGAACGGACGGGAACATACGGCGGTTCCGGGATATGACGAGGTGGAACTGTCTGCCGGCAGCAATCGGATTGACCTGAAATTCGATCTGCACCCGCAGGTGATCCGTTTCCCGTATCCGGGCGATCCGGACAATTTTCCGGCGTGGCAGCGCAGACGCTATTACGAAGGGAAAGATACGGAAGGACTTGTGCTTCACCGCGGATACTATGCCACGGTTGCCGCAGGACCGCTGCTGCTTTCGCGCAGCAAGCTGATCGGCAGTACGGAAGAGGAAATGTTCGCACCGTCCGTGCTTGGCAACGGCAGCTGGAAGTGCCGTCTCGTTCCGGAGAAAATGCCCGGCGTGTTTGCCGGATTCAAGGCGGAATTCACTTCGGATGCGGGGGAAACATTCAGCTGCGGAGTTTGTGATTTTGCATCTGCGGGCAATATCGACAGCGCGGATCCGAAACTGTTCAGCATGTTTTTCTGAAACAACGGATATAAAAACAGATTCCGAGCGGGAAGGGAGGTATGGGAAGAACAGGACAGTTCATGGTTCAACATGGAATTTTTACGCAGGGAACAGACTCTGCGGATTCACGGAAACAGCAACAGCAGCATAACATAAGGAAAAATGAAAATGAAAAAGATTTTGACGGCGGCAGCACTGGCTTTCGCCTGCACGCTTTTCGCGGCGCAGAAAACAGAAAATGAGATGGTTCTTCCGCTGAAAGTGGTCAAAGGCAGAATGCCCGGCTGGAACGGCGACGGGACACTTACCGCGCTTGACGGCGGGAAAGTGCAGCTCCAGCTGAAAGAACGGACCGGGAAAGATTATTATCAGGCCTCTGCCTTCTACCGGGTCAGAAAGCCGCAGCCCGGCGAATATGAACTGGTATTGGAACTTTCCACCCAGTCCCAGGGCTTTTTCACCATTCTCTTCTATTCCCCGCTGTATTCGAAGGACGGGAGAGTGGAACGCCGCTACGTGAAACTTCCCCTGGATGAATTCGACGCCGAAGGCGAGGTTCGGAAATACCGTGTGAAATTCAACGTTCCCGAAGGCGATTTCCAGCAAGCCGCATTCGGCATTGAATTCAGAAGCCGTCAGCCCGGCGAAGTCGTTTTCCATTCCGCCAGACTGATCCGTTCCGCAAAGTGATGATCACGATATGCCATAACGGCAGTCCGTGCAGGCTGGAATGGTTTTGGTTGATCTCGAACAACTTTCGGCTTTTGTCCATTCAAATAGTCAAGGAAAGGATTCTAAAAATGACAACATTCAACATCAAAAACAAATCACCGGAGAACAGATGTTTTTCATTAATAGAACTTCTGATCGTTATAGCAATTATAGCAATTCTTGCGGGAATGCTTCTGCCGGCGCTGAACAAGGCCCGGGCAATGGCACATGCTTCCGCATGTATTAACAATATGAGACAAATCGGAAACACATTCTCCTTTTATGCGGACGACAACAGCGACTGGATGCCGTTGTGCTCATATAATAACGGGACATACGGTCAATTCGATATCCCGGATGTGGGAACCAGCAGATTTTTCTGGGTCAGGATTGTCTCTTTTTATACCGACAATGCATTCAAGAAATACATGGCAACTTCCGCCGGAAAGCTCCTGCTGTGTCCGGCAAACCCTGCGGAAGCGCATTCCGCTGAATACAACGGGGTAAAAACAACCGTGTCCAATTACCTGTATCATCAGGCATTGGGAATTTTCTATGCAGATGGAAATGCGGGAACATACGGAAACAGCACTCCCTCCACCAGCAAGTATTACGGCGGGCGCAGCCGGAAACGCTGCAAAGCTCCCAGCGAAAGTGCAATTCTGGAAGATGGAAGCTGCAAAGATCCAACCAATGGTCTGGCGATCCGCGAGCGGGATCAAAATCTTCTTCCGACAGCTAAAAGACAACACGCCTCTGTCCGGCATAACGGGTCTACCCAGCTTCTTTATGCGGACGGTCATGCAGACAGGAAAAATCTTTACAAAATCTCGCAGGAAGAGTATGACCGTCTTCTGTCCTGGAATCTGACAACCTGGACTTACTGATTTTACAACGCAAGGATAAAAACATGAAATGTGTGTCAATGACCGGAATGCTGCTTGCTTTCTTCGCACTTTCCGTTACCGGGGAGGATTTCGAATCCTTCCGTCCGCTTGAACAGGAAAAACTGATGGTCAGCTGCGGATTTGAAGAAGAAAATCCGTCCGGACTGCGCATTGGCAAGGATTGCAGAATTGTCCGCGCCGCCGGAGTCAACGGCAATACCGGACTGGTCATCGAACGCGACCGTGTGGTTACCGCCCGTGAAATTTATTCCACGCTCAATATCCCCGATACGGTTCCCGGCGTTACATACCGGGTGGAGGCCTCCATCCGTCAGGAGGGGCTGACCAAGGTGAAACCTCGTCAGAATTTCTTCGCCTGCATCGGAGTGGAAAGCAAGTGGAAAGACACCGGACGCATTGTTCCCTGGCGTCAGGGTACAACACATTTCATGGCAAAAGACGCGCCGGAAGAATACAGGAATATCTCTTTCCGTTTCACGGCAAAGGAGAACATGAATCATTTCGTGGTTCTGCGGATGCCGGGCGGCTGGAAAGGGAAACTCTTCTTTGACGATGTGAAAGTTTTCCGGGAAGGAATTCAGAGCACCATGCTGCTGACTTCACCGTCGACTCACAGTTTTGAGCCGGGGTCAACCCGTTTCACTCTGCGCGGAGACTCCTTTCCGGAAGGGACCGCCGTTCAGGTGAAACTGATGCAGAACGGGAAAGTTCTGGAACAGATGGTTCTTACGCCGGACAAAAACGGAGACATGACCAGTGTTTTTTCCTGCAATGCGGTTCCCGGCAGTGCGGAAATGCACGTCGCCGCAGGAATTCCGGCGCAGAAAGTTCTGGTCTGCAAACAGGTCTTTCCCGTGAATTTTCTGAAAGAAAAACGCCCGATCAAAGGAACCGTTGCCGTGGATGCGCTGGGGCGGATAGTGGTCAACGGGAAAGAGTTCATGCCGGTGGGGCTTCCGGCGGATTTTCTGCCGCTCAGTGAAGAACGCTGCAAGCGGATTGCCGACGCAGGATTCAATTTTTCCATGAACTTCGGGATGCTCCGGATTTCTGCGGAGCAGGACGCTGACCATTACTTTGATAAGATCCGCGCCGGAATGGATCTGCTGTACAGGCACAATCTTTACACTGCCGTAACCACAGCCGTCCTGCTGGATTATTATCCGTACCGAATCCGGAAAATCGGCAATGCCGAAAAAGTCGATGACAAACTGGAAACCGTGGTGAAAGCGCTGGGAAATCATCCTGCAACCCTCTTTTACTACAATTCCGATGAAGTTCCGGAAGAATACATGGATCAGGTGCTTGCCATGCGCCGAACTCTGAACCGGCTGGATCCCCGTCATCCGGTGGTTACGCTCACCAATGACTCGAAACTGCTGCCGCGGTTTGCCATGCTGGGGGATATCTTCTGCGCCGATGACTATCCGGTCATGAAGAAAGGCAGTCCTGCCGACTTGTCCTCCATTTCTGAATTCATGAAACAAGCCAGACGCTCCGGCGTTCCGCTGTGGGGTTATGTTCAGGCGTTCAGCTGGGGACATTACAAAGGGAAACTCACCAGTGCGGAATATGCCGCGTACGCCGAGCCGTCCACCGAGGAAATGCGCGCTATGACCTGGCTTTTCGCCATCGAAGGTGCCAAGGGATTCATCTTCTATACGGACCCGCTGTGCGAGAGAATTGTCAGACAGTCCGGAGAATACAACGATCCCGGACATCCGGAACGCATGTGGAAGAATCTGGTTCCGGTGATCCGTGAACTCCGCGGTCTTGAACCTTATATCATGGGAAGCGCCGCCGGACCTCGGCTCGGCATGGAGATCGTGTCCGGAAAAGTGGAAGCCGGAGCGTTTCAGTCGGATTCCGGAAAGACTGCGGTCATGATTGTTGCCGTGAAAGGGGCTGCCGCCGAGGCGGTCATCACAGTTCCCGGCAAGGAGAATCTGAAATCCAGATACGGCAGAACGGAAAATCTGGGCAAGGGTCGTTACCGGTTCAAGAGTCCGGCTGCTGCAGCCGATCTGCTCGAATAACAAAAGCTCTTTGCCCGAAAACCAAAATCATTGCGGTCCGGTAAAAAACTGCCGGGTCGCTGTGTGTATGAAAACAGAAAAGAAATACGAGGACAATAATGTCAGACCCCATAGAGAAACCGTTCTTTGCCTATCGTTCATTCCGCAAAGAATTCGACGCAATGAAAGCCTTTGCCTCCATCGGCGTGCGGCAGTTCTGTGTTTTTGCCGGACATTCCGCAAATTCGCTGGGCGAGCCGTACTGTGAATATGAACCGACGTGGAAATGGTTCGACGTCTATGATTTTTCCCCGCTGGATGAACAGGTTCAGGATGTGCTCAATATCTGCCCCGACGCGCAGCTGCTCTGTCTGATCGATCTCAACTCGCCGCTCTGGCTGGCGCGTCAGCTCCATGTCGACAGTTATTCATATCTGAGCAATGCGCTCTGCGATGAAAAATGGCGTACGGAAACGGAAAAATATCTTGATGCCGTGATTGCGCATATGGAAAAGAATTACGGGAACCGGATTGCCGCTTATGTCCTGATGTGCGGTAAGACAGATGAATGGATGGATCATGCCAACGGAATGGAAACTCTCTCCAAGGCGGAACTGTTCCGGAAATGGTGCGTGGAACATCATTATCCGGTCCCGGAGGATGTCCCCTCTCTGCGGCAGTGTTTCGATACTCCATGTGAAAACGGGGCGATGCGTGATCCGCAGAAAAACAGAAATGCCGTTCTGTACTGGAAGTTCCACAGTGACCTGATTGCGGATTCCATCATCCGTTTTGCCCGCCGGGCGCGTGAACAGCTGTCGGTGCGCCGGAAAATCGGTGTGTTCTACGGCTATGTGCTGGAACTGGGCATGTCCGCTGTTCTGCGCGGACATCTTGCCTATGAAAAGGTCGAAAGTTCGGATGCCGTGGATTTTGTAATCAGCCCCGGCAGTTACCGGGACCGCATGATGGGGGGCGGAAGCGGATTCATGACTCCGAACAGCACTGTTCATCTGCACGGGAAGGACTGTTTGTATGAAATCGATCACAGAACCCATTCCGCCAACATGAGATTGACGCCGTATGTGGAACTCAAGTGGTATACGCGCTGGGCGGATCTGGCGGAAGACCGGGCAGGTCTGCGGCGTGAATTCTGCCGTACACTGTTCCATGGAGCCTCTTTGTGGTGGTTCGACATGTGGGGAAAATTTTATGCGGACCCGGAAAACATCGCTGTGATCAAGTCCTGCTGTGAACTGTGGCTGAAGTATGCGCGCAGAGACTTCGAGCCGGAGGCTGACGTCATGCTGGTTGTTGATCCGGAACAGCTGCTGTATTACAACCCGACAGGACCTTATGCCGCGCTGCTGCATCCTCTGCAGAGCGCGTTGAACCGTCTTGGTTCGCCCCATCGGATTTGCACATTGAACGATATTCCCCGTTTCAGCAGTCTGCCGCGACTCCTGATTTTTGCGGGCATGAGCGTCATTACTCCGGAAAAGAAAGCCCTGCTGGAGAAGTATGTTTTCGGCAGGACAACCTGTTTCTGGTATGGCCCGTCCGGTCTGAACAACGGCACTGCGTGGGAGAACATGGATTTGCCGGGAATGCGTTTCCCGGAATTTGAAAAGATCACGGCGGAGACGCTGCGGGATTCCGCAAGACAGGCGGGAGTGCATATTTATGCGGATCAGCCGTGTCTGGTCTGGGCGGGCAGAAACCTGCTTGCCGTTCATGCCGGAACCGGCGGAACGATCCGGTTCTCTCTGAAGCAGAAAGCGGGACAGATTTCCGAACTGTTCAGCGGGACAAAAATAAACTGCGGCGGTTCCGGGTTCTCTTACACATTCGCCTCTCCGGAAACAGCATTGTTCCTGCTTGAGCCGGAGCAGGAAACCGAATAACGCAACGGAACGGAAATCAGAACAGAACACTGCATCGGGGAATAAAGTTGAAAAGTTGCTGAAAAATGCTATAATAATACATTGTCGGCTCTCCTACGCTCAAATTAAAGCTTTTGACTGCCTTTAATATAGCGTAGAAGCCGACATTATCAATCAATTCCGGTAATTTTTACCGGACAGTAGTGAGAACAGAATGAAAAAGAATATGAACAGAAGTGTTTTTGAATCCGTTCCGCTGGTCGGCGCCTCCATCGGCATCGGAACAGAGCCGTTGGAAAATTTCATCCGTCTGAATCTGGGCAATGTTGTCCTGACCTCGTTGCCGGACAACCGCGAAGAAGCGGCGGAAGTCCTGCGTCTGTGCCGAAAAAACAGAATTTACATCATGCTCAGCGAACTGGTTCACCGGCATAATCATGAACGGTGGCATTCTCCGTCGCTGGATAAAAAAACACTGGAAGAACTGCTGCCGCTGGCGGGGGAATATTTTCTCGGTCGCTATGCGATCGGGGAATCCGGCGGCATTCTCTACTGGCCGAAATTCTATACTGTCGACGAAGGAGTTCATGCCTACCGCAGTATGCCGGGCGCCGCAAACGATGCGGAGGCCCGTAAAAATTATGTGGACTATCTGAAAAAGGAACTTGCCTTTGAACGCAATAAAGTATGTTGCTGCAAACTGTACAATGTGGATTCCAGCATTGTATTCGCCACACACAGCGAAGCCGGAATTGACGGGCAATGTCTGGAGCTGCTTCCCGGCGATCCGCTGATCACTTTTTCGGCGGTCCGGGGCGCCGCCCGTGCGGCGGGTCAGAACTGGGGCGTGCATATCGCCCAGATGTATTACGGCGGAGTTCACTGCGACCGGATGTACCAGAACCGCTGGCGCGCATCCCTGTATCTGAGTTATATGGCTGGCGCGGAATTCATTTATCCGGAATGCGGACATTTCCGGTACAGGATTCCGGAAGAACCGTATTACGGATTCGGGGATGAACCCGTGCGCCGGGTGCGGGATGAACTGCGCAGACTCTACCGTCATACGCTGATTCACCGTCGTCCGGCCGGATTTCCGGAAAGTCCGGCAGCCGTTGTCCGGGGAAGGGATGACGGTCATCCGGGAATTTGGAATCCGTATGCATGGGGCATTTATGAAGACGGCGGAAAATGGGAAAGTTCCGATGCGGAACGCGGCTGGGAACTGTATGATGTCTTCTTCCGGCGGGATGCTCTGTTCCATCCGTACAATACAGGCGGACCGGATTACAGCGGCAATCCGCCCGGCGGTCAGCTGGACGTTATCCCGCCGGAATCCGATCTGTCGCCTTACCGGCTGCTGTTCTTCCTCGGAAACAACCGGATGGATGAAGCTCTTTACGCGAAACTGCAGGATTTTGTCAGCCGCGGCGGACATCTGATTATTGCGCTTTCGCACTTCGACAACTCCACAGAACGCGGACAGCACCCCATGGAATATTTCCGGAACGGACAGCTGCATGAACTGTGCGGATTTGATATTGACGGCATGGCAGCTCCGGATGTCTACGGTATTTCCGTTATCCGGCAATGTTCCGATGTTCGCTACGATCTGCCGGTGAAAAGATGCGACCGCGATCCCAATTTCATCGGCAGGGCAACTCCGGTGAAAATCACCAATATCCAGCCGGAAACCCGTGTGCTTGTCGGTTTTCGGAACAGTGTGGGCGGTGAAAATCTTAAGGAGGAGATTTCCGGACTGCCGCTGCTGGTGGAACACCGGCTGGGCAAAGGACTGGTTCTGACGGTTACCGCGGCGGAAGCCCCCGGCTGTGCCGGACTGCGCGAATTCATGACCTGTCTGATTTATTCTGCTCAGCGGGCGCACCGAACCAAACTGGATGTCATTGCCGGAGACCGGATACGTTATGCCGTTTACCGTGACGGAAAAGATCTGCGGTTCTATTTATACAACAGTGACCCGGATGTCTCTGCCGGAGCGCAGATTCTGTATCAGGGGAAAAACTGTGGTGAAGTTCTGCTGAAAGCCGGCGAATTCCATGCCGGTCAAGTTGCGGACGGACTGGTTTTTCTCCCGGAAGAGCCTTTATGGGAAATGGGAAAAAACGCGCCGGACAGCTATTGTTTCGCGACCCGGCAGCAGAAAATCACCATCATCAACACCACTGAAGCGGACCGGGAATTCCGGCTGAACGGCAAATCACTCTGTCTCGCCCCCGGCAGCAGGATACAGGCTGACTGTCCGGAATACATTCCTCCGGGAAAAGCCCGTTTTTTTGCTCCTGAATTTCTGACGGAAGCGAAAGTAAATGTGAAAGATGTAACGACCCCATACTGATTGTTGCTGAAACGGCAAATGTCTAATGAGTTGCTTCTTTTCCTGAATCATATTGCGTGCTAAATGAGGCGGTCATGAAAAAGTATTCAAATGCTTGAAAATCAATGAAAAAGCTTCTGCTGTATGGTATATTGGTCGATTATGCAAAAGCCGGATGCGAAAAGGAACCATCTTTTGAGGAAAAGTGCTTTCCTTTTCGCGCTCTTCCTTTTCCAAACCTATTTGAGCAGCATTGATTCGATTGATGTATCAATTGGAACAATGCGAGCTTGAAAATTCGGTATAAAAACAGGGAAAATGTCCGTATCAGTTTCCGGATATTGAATCCAGCTACGGTAGAGATCACATTCAGTTCATTGACCAAGTTGCCGCGCAGTTGATTGCAATCCTTCCGGTGTTTACTTTTACAATGTCCGCTCACCGGTTCAATGTAAGTGTCCGGCGAAGACACTTTTACAAATGATTTGCGAGGATTTATATTGTCTTCCATAAAAATCTAAGGAGTCGGTATGAGTCGAATAAGTCGAGTAAAATGGCAGGAACTTGAGGATGCATTTTTGCAGGGTGATTTGGATGAAGAGGCATTTTGCAAGTCTAAAACGAGAAAAGAACCTTTTTGATCTTTTTGAAATGAAAGTGTCCAGAAATCAACTTGTATCTCTGGGGACGTTATTTTATATTATTGATAATCTCATGGTTCTTGTGTCTTTAATGTTATTCAAACGTCTTCATGAAAAACAAAGAGAGATTTTTCCAAAAAAGGAAAGTATCAGCAAGTAAAATCAGAAAAATGAGTTCAATCTAATAGTGATCATCGCAATTACGACCAGGAGCTCGATCAGGGTGAAACTCCTTGTTCTCCCTCCTGTAAAGTAAGAACAGGGAACGGGAAAACAATGGAATGAAGAAGGAAAAACAAGGCAGGACCGGGATTGACTCCATCCAATATTGAAGACCGTCCGCCGCGAAGTAAGACCAGGCTTACTATGGGCAGTTGCGCGGCAGGGTGCGGATTGACTGCATCCTCTGCCGAAAACCGTTCCGCGCCGTGAAACATGTCTGAACCCTGCCAAGGGGATTGCAGAGTTCTGTTGTCGTTTGAAAAGCATATCCTTCCTCCATCTTTATTGGTTTGATGCAGCATCCGGCATCTTTAGTGAAATACATGATTTGCGCAGCACCAGTTCCGGTTCGATCCGGCAGCTCATCACCGGTGTCTTCGGATTCTTGATCCGTTTCATCAGAAGATCGGCCAGATGGGCAGCGGTTTCCTCAATCCTGATGTCGAGAGTCGTCAGCGCGGGAACGGCATAGCGGCTCTCCAGAATATTATCGAATCCGACAAAGGAAATCTGTTCCGGAACTTTCACCCCGGCGTTCACGGCAATCGCCATGGCTGCCATGGCGGTCACATCGTTCTGGACAATAATCGCGGTCGGGCAGCTCCGGCAGGCGAGAATCTCCTTCATCGCCGCTTCTCTGGCATTGATATCGTTGACCGTCGGTTTCATCCACTCCCGATGCACCCGCAGGTGTTTTGAATGCAGAAAATCCAGAAACGCCTGATAACGCGGTTCCGGCGCGGGATTGCACAGATAGCCGAAATCGCGGTGCCCGTTGTCGTAAAGATAATCCAGCACCTTCCGGATCGCAGCGCGCCGGTCCACCAGAACAGCGTCGCGCGTCTGACTGCTGAATCCGTAAAGGACCACAGGCATGTCCGCGGGCAGCGTCTGCGCAAGCTCCTCCGGAGCGTTGGTGATGATCCCGTCCACCCCGTGATCCGCCAGCATATTGAAAGCGCTCATGAAATCCGAATCCTCCCAGAACGCGAACAGACTGGCATACCCTTTTTCCGCAAGCTTCTGCTGCGCCGCCGCCATGATCTCGCTGTAACAGCGGTCTTTCACGGAATAAAAGAGCATTCCGACCGTGTAATGCTTCCGGGAAACCAGGGCTTTTGCCGCGAGATTCGGCTTATAATCCATCTTTCTTGCAAGTGCCAGAACCATATCCTTTGTTTCCGGAGAAACCTTGTATTTCGGATCATGGCTCAGGATCGCCCCTACTGCCGTCTTCGAAAGACCACAGCAGGCGGCAAGGTCAACAAGCGTCACTCTTTTCTTTTTTTCCATTTCCCACTTCCCGGCATTGTCTTCTACGGGAACGTTCCCGTTGTTTTAAATTATATCCGGATTTTTCTTTTTGTCAATAGGGAATTCAAAAAAATGGAAAAATATTTTTCAGAAAGATCATCAGCCAAAATTCCGGAGCCAACGGATATGTTCCATCTTCCGATGAGAGACCTGCCGCCCGAAGAGAAAGGTCTAACCATCCTGATCATGTCTGCAAGTTTTTCAGAAATGATTTGGAGCACTTTTTCTTGTCGGAGTCTTTGAGGTGAATGGTTTAATACTGAAACACTTATAATCCGATAATGTATTATTTTACATAAAAATATGGCAATATATTTTACTTTTCTTTTGAAAAGCCTATTGACAGAGACTCCATTTTATTTATAATTTAAAACAGAGAGGTAATTTCAAAATAAAATAA
>DPDG01000098.1 GCA_003526375.1 Lentisphaeria bacterium | reverse complement strand
AAGACGCCTCCGATGGGCGGATTTTTGGGCGTGGCTTGCGGTACTGACTTTCGCGGCTTCTTTTCTCGTTGCAATGTATACTGCGAAAGAATATCCCGGAACCAATAAGTGTTTCGCTGTATTGGGAGCGTTCTTAACTCTAGCTATGTTTTTCATCATGTTTCATGTTCGCCTCAAAGCATTGATCCCATACCTCATTGAAGAATACGAAGAACGCATCAATGAACCGCAATACACCGTAAATGAAAATATTCCGCTCTCCATTACCATTTCTGGCAGAAAAGATGAGTAGAGAATCTTTCTGCGATAATATAAAGTTCCATTCGCCCTGCAACCTGCTCCGTCTGCTGCATCGTAATCCGGCATCAGCAGATTTTTTCATATCCATACAAAATTTGATTTGACTTTTTCCAATATTTCTCCTATATTATTTTACAATCCACAAACAAGGGAGATCATATTATGCACACAACATGTCCGTTCTGTAAACAAACCTATGAAGTCGAGGACCAGTATCTCGGGCAGCAGATCGAATGCCAGAAATGCAAACACGAGTTCACAATCGCCCAATCACAGGAACCGCCGCAGAAAACAGCCGCTCCGCCGTCACCCGCCGCAGGAACCGGAGCCGAAGTATTCAAAACGCCGCTTCTCTCCCGTATTTTCAATGTCTTCGGCGGACTCAGCCTCGCCGGAACCATCTTCTGCATTGCAGGCGCGGTGATAATGGGCATCCGGCAGGACAACATGTATGCGGGAATGGCGATCCTTCCCGCGATTTTCGCCACGCTTCTGAACGCTCTCATCATGTTCGGGCTTTCGGAACTCGTCAAAGCAATTTCCGAAACGGCATTCAATACCAGACAAATTCTGAAAATCCAGCGCAACAAACCATAATCGACGCATAACGACTTTTTTTCGGCAGAGGAGAGAGTACCGCCGGAAACGGCATTCTCCTCCTCTGCGGTCCCTACTTCACGACGGCATATCCTTTCCGCCGGAGAAATGCCTCCGCCAGTTTCATCGTGTATTCATAAATCTCCCGGCAGAGTTCCGTGTCGCTCCGTTTGCGGATCGTGTTTTTCGTATCATTTTTCTTCAACGCCTGAATGAAGTAACTGCAACAGGCGCAGAGGCTCATCTCAAACATCACATAAGACGCTCTTTCGTGAGTTTCCTGCGCGACGATCGAACAGATCCGCGTCATCCAGTCGATATCGTACACATTCATTCCGCCTCCGCCGGAGGAAGTCTCCGGGAGCATCCGCAGAGGGTAGAACGCCTGTCCGATCATTTTGCAAAGCAGATTTCCGGCGATGTCGTAATCGATGCCGTTTTTCCCGCAGTATCCGATTGCCGCTCCGGTAAGTTCCGCCGGAGTGTCATACAGATCATGCAGATCATGCGACAGCAGATAAAGAAAAATATCCGTATCCATGTCATCCGCTTTCCGGATATCCCCGGTATAATTGTTCCCCAGCGCCCAGAGATAGGACCAGATCGCCGGAGTAACCGGTCTGATTCTCAAGGGTCCGATGCAGGAAGGCAAAAGAAGGACACTCCTCAAAGCGAGAAACTCTTCCCGTCTGTTATATTTTGAAGCTTCCAGCTCCCTGATGTGCTCATCTTCCTCCAGAAGTTTTTGAAACTCCGCAGATGCGGCAAGGAATTTGAGTTGTTCTTTCGTGATCATGAATGAATCTCCTCTTTTGCATGTCTCTTTTGCGGGAAAGGCGGGAGGGGAAAGAGACCGGGTTCAACAGCGCCCGGTCAGAACATTCCGCTTCCCCGCTCCCGTCTTTTCCCGTTGCTCACCTGTTCCTTATGCTTCCGACCCGTAAGCTTCGATCTGCGCACTGTCCGCGGTGCGCGCGGAAAGCGTGACCTCAACATAACCGGTGTTGGTCTCGCTCTGGTCCACACTTTCAATGATGTAGTCCTTCTCTCCGAGCGTGAGCTTGGAACCCGGTTCGATCGTGATGGACTCGGCGTCCAGCAGACCGGTCACGGAGATCGTTTCGCCTTTGGAATAGGCTTTGAGGTCCGTCACCTCTCCTTTTTCGTTGCGCGCCTCGGCAATCTCCGCGGTCTTGTTCCGTGAGAAGGAATTCACCACGATTCCCGAGATTCCTGTTGTCGTTGTAATGATACCAAACTGTCTAGCCATGCTGACAATCCTTTCTTTTTTGCACCGTTTCCGATGCGGTTCATAAAAATCTGCCGTCCCGCCCCGTGCGGAACAGCATTCTCCGGCGGTTGATCCCGTCTTTCATTCGGTTCCGCCCCTTTGCCTA
The DNA here is from genome assembly GCA_003526375.1 of Lentisphaeria bacterium. GTDB lineage: Bacteria > Verrucomicrobiota > Lentisphaeria > Victivallales > UBA1829 > UBA11452. The sequence continues at coordinate 28,461 of DPDG01000098.1, read as the reverse complement.
CCTATCGCGGAGCGTCAAACAAAAAGCGGTCAAAAAGTGGTCAAAAAACAAATTTTTGAGTCTGAAAAAAAGTAAAAAGCCGTCAAAGAAAAAACCGGCGTTCCCGGTCCGTCTCCCATCACCGGAGCCTGTTTCCTGCCGCATTTGAACTGCCGGTTCCGGTTTTCAAAATACGCCGTTTCTCTCCACGGTGTTTTCCAAATGCAGGATCTGGCTCCTGATCTCCCCCAGTTGTTTTACGACCTGATCCATCTGTGCACCCCCTCCCGGCCCGGAGACACTCAGGGGTCCGCCGGAAAATACGCCTTTCATGGTACTGCCGAACATCGACGCCCTTCCCGCCCGCCGCTTCAGTTCGTCCGCATTCTCCTGAGATACGGAAAAAACGGGATCGAGATGCGCCAATTCCTGTACACGCGGATTTCCCATCACGCCGGAATCCGCCGCCGGAGACACAGGCGCGGAGCCGCCGGGCATCCCCCCGCCGCCCTGAACACTGCTGATCTGCTGTTCCAACCCGTGAACGGTCTCCTGAGAACCGTCCATCTTCTCCTGAAGCGCCAGCAATCTCCGTTCCGCCTCATTGCGTCCGGGAACGTCATTCGCTTCGGTGCGGGCGTCCACTTCCGCCTTTACACCGTCAATCGACTTCTGCAGTTCCGCCTGCTTCGTCTTCTCCTCCTCGATCAACTGCCGGCGGTTCGCAATTTTCTTTTCAGGATCGGTTTCCGAGTTAAAATCGTCCTCCATCTTGCGGCGGCGGAATTCCTCCCGCCGTTTCTCCGCCTCCTCTTTCTTCACTTCATTCTCGCGCCGTCTCCGGTTGTTGAACTCTCCGGCGGGGTCCTGTTCCCGAAGCGCATGAAGCTCTTTCCTTTTCGACCGGAGAACTTTATCAAGCCCCGCCTTCATCGCATTCGCCTCATTCGCGGTCTCCTCGCCGCCGAACTGGATGCTACCGCTGCCCCACCCGGCATTCGTCGCCACATCGGTATATTTCTGAGACGCGGTACTCAGGGTGTTGACCTGAGATTCCATATTCTTGATTTTTCTCTCATGCTCCACCTGGAGCCGGTCGCTGATCGTCTTGTCCAGCCCGGTGATCCGCCCGGTCTCCTCATCCAGTTCGACACTGACATCCTTTGAATCGTAGGAACTTTTCAACTTTTTAATCAGTTTCCGCGCGTTCTCTTTCTGACTTTCCGAAAGCTTGTCCTCCTTTGACAGTTCATCCAGTTCGTTAAAGATTTCATGAATGCCGGCGTTCCGTTCCTCCATCTCCTCCATGGCTTTTTCTTTGTCTATGGCGCTGTTCATCCACCCCTCGGCATCCTGTTTATATGGCGACATTTGTTGTTCATGTAACCAGTCTGCAACCTTCATTCCCCCTTCCACACCTTGTATAATGATATCACCAACTGCTGCCATATTGGCAGCCTTTCCCAATGGTGAAGGCATACTGCCAGGGGAGTTGTTTGTCTTTCCCCCCGTTACATTTGTGTTCTTGCTCTCCAGCGGCTGTCTCAGCTTCGTAGCCTGTAAATTCTTTCTGTTCTTTTTCGCTTTTCCCATAATACACCTTTCACTTTAAAAATCTTCATCAATGCAAAATATTACGATTTTCTTTTTCTACAAAAGCAGTAAAAATATCAAGCTGTTTTTGTAGCCTTTTATAAGTCCAGACTTTACCCTAAAATATGTATTCCCTCATCCCTCCTCTTTCTAAAATAATTTGTGTTTATTTGCACATTCGTTTTTACCTGCTTGTATTTCTTTCATCTACACTTATAGTAATTATGAAAAGCAGGAGAAAAATAAATGTCATATAAAATCTCTAAACAGCATCAGATTAATCGCCCGGCAATCTCCGTCAAAAGTAAATATGACAACAACTATTCATTTGCCAATGAACAGGAAGAACCACCTGCGGAATACAACTTCACTGATTCTCCTGAGTTTGAAGAAGATCAAGATATCAGTGAAGATGATCAAGAGTTTGAAGAAGACGATTCTCCTTCTCCAGAATTCTATATGAAGCGGATCAGAAGACTCTCGTTTCTCGCAAACATGTTTTGTCATATCGCACTCTGGATATTCATTTTAAGTTTAATATTTTTCCCCTATATGCTTCTGATGCATGCCGATTTTTTCCCTTCCATTAATGCGCTGGGATTATGCTGGCTCATCTGCGGTGTTGTCCTCCCCCTTTCATTAGGTTTCGCCAATATGATTACGGCAAATTTCGTCATGGCGAATATACGCAGATACTGTTATCTGGTATACCCGTATGATGAAAACAGACGTATACAGGAAATACAACAGCTTACGCTGGAATACATTGGCTTGGTATCCTCACATTTTCTACTGTCGCTGTTTTCCAGGAGATGAAAACACGGGGAGGCTCCCAGCCGTCCCCGCGCCGTTTTTTACCTGTCTCCTTTCATTTCAGCTTTTCCGGCAAGAAATTTTTCTCCCAGTTGAAGAGTATACTCGTAAATCTGTTTGCAGAGTTCCGCATCGGTCCTCTTGCAGATCCGCCGCTTTTTGTTCTTTTTGCGCAGAGCCTGGATGAAGTAATAACAACAACTTCCAAGTCCCATGTCATACATGACCACGGAAACTTTCTCGCGGGTCTCCTGTGCGACAATCGAACAGAAAAATGTCAGCCAGTCCGCGTCAAAGACATGTGCGTTGTCACTCCACGAGTCCGTCCGGGGCAGCATCCCGCCAGCCCGGAAGGCAAAGTGAACTCTCTCACAGAGCCATGCTCTCGCCTCCTGCCAGCAGATTCCGTGTTTTCGGCAGAATCCGATGGCAGCTATCACAATCTTCTTCGGCGATACATCGCCTTCCCGCAGATCCACCGTCAGCAGATACAGGAAGATATCCGTATCCAGCTCATCCGCCTTATACATCTCCTCCTGAGTGTAGGGACTGCGGAGCGTCCAGAGAAACGCCCACAATGCCGGTGTCAGTCTGTTCAGTTTCAGCGATCGGAACATGGGGTTCCATCCCAGTACATCACTCAAAGCGATGTACTCGTCTCTGGGATTGCATTTCAACGCCTCCAGTTTTTTAATGTGTTCGTCATTCTGCAGAAGTTCCTGAAACTCCCCGGATGCGGCAAGCTGCCGCAGCTGCTCGTCTGTGATCATCGTGTTTCTCCTTTGTTTTGGGTTGTGATTGCCGCGATACAGAAGTATCCCTTCATTTCATCGTTCCTTTCCGCACCATGCGGTGCTTTTCTCATTCCGTCCCGACCACCGGGAACCGTTTCTCCGGCAGATCCCTTATCCGCCTTTCCACTGATAAACAAGCGTCAAACAAAATGCCGTAAAAAAGGCGCTTCTACGACTGAAAATGAGTTCAGAAAGCCGTAAAAGAAAAATTGTATTTTTCCCCTCCGCCGCAAAAACGGGGAAAACCGGGCGCGTCATGCTTAACGTTGAGATTTTTTATTTCATACACCGGAATTCCCAAAGGCGTCAAACCTGAAGCCGGTGTCACTGCCCGGTTCATCGCCGCGCATCATTTTTCCGATGTTTTCTCACTTGAAGGTTGCAAAAAGAAAATCCGACTGTATTTTTATTGAAACAACCGGATCAGGGGAGAAAAATCACATTATGAACCAGATAGAAAATTTCTTATCCGCATGGAACTGCGGAACCATCACATTTCAGCCTTTTTTTGTAACGGAACGGGGAAAAGTCCAACCTCAATCCATGCAGATTGCAGAAGGCAAAGGAACGCTTCAGCTCTCCGCACTCTACACGGACGGCATCAGGGATGATTTCTATTTCATCCTGAAAGACGGAGAACTCACCTGCAGGCGCCTGTTCCATGTCGGCGGGAAAGAGCGTGATATCTGCGAACTCGGGGTGGAATTGAACGGCGTCACATTCGGATTTGAGTCCGGAGACGATTATTTCTACCACAATGAGAATCCGCGCATCTATGAAAAGATGTCGATACCCGTCGATTATGACCGCGTCGCGTCCAACGATGTGAAAGACACCGGTTTCGATGAACAGGCGGGCAACCGCTGGGCGGACCCGGGCGTGGTCTGTGAACGCATCGGACGCTCTCCCTACCAGCCGTTTCCCGCGATTCTCCTCAGCAATTACCGCACAAAAGCGGGACTGGTTCACGGAACCCTCAGCCAGAAGCTTTTCTACCACAACTACCTCGTTTCCCATGACGGCGGCAAAGTCAGACTCGAAATATTCTCCGGGTTCAAAGACATCGGCGCGCTTCACTGTGGCGCAGGCAGGATACTGGTCGACGAATGGTATCTCGGCACGACAGCCCGCGCGGACGATCTGGAACGCATTTTTGAAAGATACACGGCGGAACTCCGCAGGCACCTCCCTCCGATGTACGGAGCAACGGCAATCAACCGCGACAATATGGTGTGGGGCTCCTGGAACGACGGAATCTTCCGCGACATCTCCGAGGAAATGATCGTCAGGGAGGCGCGTTTCCTGAAAGAGAATTTCCCGACGGTCCGCTGGATTCAGGTGGATGACGGCTATGCGGTCAACGTGCCTCCGGCGCACGGACTCGGTATGCCCTATGAGGGCGAAGCCGGAGTGGATCATCAGAAATTCCCGGACGGGCTGCGCGCATTTACCGACAAAATCCGTGAGACGGGACTCCGTCCGGCAGTATGGATCGGCGGATTCTGCCCCAAATACACCCCGATCTACAAGGAGCATCCGGAGTGGTTCATCAATTACGATTACCGCGTGGACGCCTCCGCGCCGCTGGACGTCAGCCAGCCTGAAGTCCGCGCCTACATCGAACACGCGCTGGATGTGTTTTTCCGCGACTACGCATTCGAAGGCATGAAACACGACTTCTGGAGCTATGCGTTTGAAGACAGCCATGACCTGCTGAAAAACAAAGACGCCTCCGGCTATGAATGGCGCACCTGGTGGCTCAAGGAGATCCGCAAGCGCATCCCTGCGGACGCCTATCTCCAGACCGGCTGCGATATCGTCATGGGGAATCCGTTCCTCGGAGAATACTTTACAAACTACCGTTACGGCATCGACATCGGAAGCGGAAACTGGGATTATGTCAAGACCAATTTCCTGTGGGGCGCGGCATGTTTCGCAACTCATACCAGCGATCTTTTCGTGCCGAACAGCGACTCGGTCGGGCTCTTTCCCGGACTCAACGACACGGAGGCGATGTTCTGCCTGAACTACTGCCTCGCCTCGCATACCATGGTTGAGATCGCAGGAAAACTCAGCGAAGCCGATCCGGAATCCCCGCGGTTCAGAACATTGAAAAAAGCGGTCTGCAATCCCAACAACGGGCAGGAGGTCTTCCTCGGCGGCTACAATTACCGCGACAGCCGGAACCTGATTCCGCGCATCATCTACTTCAAGACCCCGCATTTCAGCACGCAGGAAAACAATCCGCTTCTGCCGCTCCGCACCGCAGGACTGTTCAATATCGAAGACAAACCGCTGAAAATCACGTTCTCACCGGCAACGCTCGGACTCTCCGCCGGCAGATATCTGCTGACAGATGTATGGGGCAATGAAACAATTCCCTTCGATGGCGAATACACCGTAGAAGTCGAAGCACACGGAAGCCGTCTCTTTGCGGTCTCATGCGCGGAAAAGGCGATGCTTCTCGACGCCAACATGCGCATCAACGCGTGCACAGCCGACAAGCTTGATTTCGATTATGCGGGCGAGGCGGAACTGTTCATGACCGCGGCGCCGGAAAAAGCAGTCTTCAACGGAAAAGAGCTGCCGTTCAGAACAGAAGCCGGAAGCGGAAACATCAAAGTCACATTCCGCGTCCCCGGCAAAGGGACCGTCACATTCAAATGAGACAACTGTTTTCCGGGGCAATGCTGATTATGGCTGTTCTCTCCGCAGGTTGTGTTTCAACGGAGTTCTATGCGGTATCGGATACCTCCGGCGAGACGGGCGGCATCACGCTCGTCAAAAGCCGGACCGATACGGCGCGGAATCTTTTCACACACCTTAAAACCGTCAATTATCTGATCCGCGACCCGGCCTCCGGGCTTTTTTACGGGACTGTTTCGCGAATTCCCGGAACAAAACAGGGAGGAGTCGCGACCCTCCGGGCGGATGAAAGCGGCAGGCTGGAAGCGGTTGCCTTTGTGCAGGTCAACGGCGCGGTTCCGTGTCATCTGGCGCTGTCGCCGGACGGCTCTTTTCTCTATACGGCGAATTACAGTTCCGCCTCCCTCACGGAACTGCCGTTGAAAAGCGGGATTCCGCAGGCGGGAAAAGTCATTCCGCACCGGGGGCGGGGCGCCGGAAAACGTCAGGAAAAAGCGCATCCGCATTTCGTCGGCTTCGACCCGGCGGGGAAAAATCTTCATGCCGTTGATCTCGGACTTGATCAGGTCAAGATTTATCCGTGGCACGCAGGCAGGGGAATCGACACGAAAGCGGTGGAAATCATCCGTCTCCATGCAGGAGCGGGCCCGCGCCATCTTGTCTTTTCTCCGGACGGAAACACGATCTATGTCGCAAATGAACTTGACAGCACCGTGTCTTCGTTTGTCCGCCGCGGGGGGAAATGGGAGGCGGCGCAGACGATCCGCTCTCTGAACGGAGTGCCGGAGACCAGAAATTACCCCGGCGCAATCCGTATCACAAAGGACGGAAGATTTCTGTTCGTCTCGAACCGCGGTCACAATTCAATCGCGCTGATCGAAACAGGGAAAAACGGAGCGATGAAACTTCTGGAGACTGCGGACTGCAACGGAGATTTTCCGCGCGATATCGCGCTCTCTCCCGATGAAACGGAGATCATCGCCGCAAACGAAAAGTCAGGCACCGTCACGTTTCTTATGTTTGACAGGGAAAACAGGAAGCTCGTTCCGAAAAAGGAAAAACTTGCTTTTCCCAGAGCCCTCGGAATTTACTTCCGCATGTAACAAAACCGGCAACCGGCGGCACAGAATACAGATGCAGTTGATGTCTGCCGGCATGGCAGATAAATAATTTAAAAATCAAATATTTTACCTTTCAATACTGGAAATCATGCAAATCATGATTATATTCCATGTTTCTATGAATTTAAAGTTTTTAGGAAAACTCCCGCCGGCGGACGGTAATACCGCTTAATCCAGTTTTTTCTGATTGAGAAAGATTATGTTCAGCAAGCTGATTCTTCCCGTATGGAACAAATTCGCCGGTTATTTCAGCAAACGCCAATTTCACGAGCCGGGCGGATACGTTGAAATCTGGCGCATCGCATGGCCGCTGATTATCCTCAGTGCAAGCAACACCATTATGATGATCACCAACCGGGTTTTCCTTGCATGGGACTCCAAAGACGAAGTCGCTGCGTCCATGCCTGCATCACAGATGTTTTTCACATTGATGGCGTTCTTCCTGATCACAGCGTCCTTTACTGCGACGATTGTGGCGCAGCATCACGGTTCGGACAACCGCGAGGGGTGTATCCGCGCGACATGGAACGGATTCTATTTCGGGGCAATCGTCGCGGCGCTGCTTGCCTATGCCCTGCCTGCCGGGGGAGCATGGATACTGACGCATAACGGACACGATCCGCGCATCGCTGTCTACGAAGCGGAGTACTTCATCGCACTTTCCCCCTGCGCGGGACTGATCTGCATGGAAACGCCGTTTCTTTCGTTCTTCACCGGACGCGGACGTACGCAGATCGTCGCGGCGATCAAGATCATCGGCTGTCTGATCTCCGTTCCTCTGAATTATATTTTCGTCTTCGGCAAACTCGGTCTGCCGCCGCTGGGAATTCTCGGCGCCGGACTCGCCAGCTCCATCGCGAGCCTCTGCTCCCTCTGCATTTCCGCTTCCTGCTTCCTGCTCGTGAACCAGAAGGAATACGCGACCCGCAGCCATAAACGTTTCCACGGGGAATACATCAGAAAACTGCTCTGCTTCGGAACGCCGGCAGGGTTCCAGACTTTCCTGCGCAACGCCGCATTCGCCTGTGTCATCATCATGATCGGACGTCTCGGCAACGAAGCGCTGGCGGCAACCAGCATCGCGCTCTCCATCAACATGATCGGCAATATGCCCATGATCGGGCTTATGGACGCAACCAGCATCATCACCGGGCAATATATCGGCAAACGCCGTCTGCTTGTCGCCGACCGGATCGCAGGCAGATCCATCAGAATGCTGTTCCTCTGGATGCTTTCCATCTCCGCCATCTATCTTTTCTGCCCTCAGCTTCTGATCCGCATTTTCGATTTGCAGAATCAGGGGGCAACCAACATGGACAACGCTCTGGTGACGGAATATATCATCACGATCCTGCGCCTTGCCGTGATATTCAATCTGCTGGACGCCACCAGATTCATCACGATGGGAAGTCTGCGCGGAGCCGGAGACACATTTGTCCCGCTCCTGATCGGACTCGGAACTTCATGGCTGATCCAGATTCCCGGAACGGTTTATCTGGTCTATTTCGCCCATGCTTCCGTCGGCACGGTCTGGCTGTTCATCACGGTTTATATTGCCGCAGACGCATTTTTCATGCTCTGGCGCAGAAAGTCCGGTGCCTGGAAACACATCAAAGTCATCGACCTGCCTCCGTCCGATGAAACGTGCCCCGATCCGCCGGAGCCCCTGAAACAAACCTGAAACCGGAAAGCGGGGGCGGAACAGGAAAAAATCTGATTTTTCTCTGAAAAGACAGTTGCAAAAAAGAGATGAACGGATATATTATTTGCTTATGTTTGTATCAGATATGAAATTATAATTTTAAGGAGATATATCATGGCACATAAAAAAGGTCAGTCCAGCAGCAGAAACGGACGCGACAGCCAGCCGAAAATGCTCGGCGTCAAGGCGTTCGGCGGCGAATTCGTAACAACAGGCAGCATCATCATCCGCCAGCGCGGAACCAAATACCGTCCCGGCAAAAATGTCGGCTGCGGCAGAGACTTCACCCTGTTCGCTCTCGCGGACGGCACTGTGAAATTCTCCAAACCGAAGCGCATGGTCGAAGTCGTTCCGGCGGAAGTTGCCGCGGAATAACAGGACACTGTTGCATCTTCTTGTATTGGTCAGCCCGGAACCTCTGCTCCGGGCTTTTTTTTGGACTTTCTGCAAAAATCTTACCGGAGTATGAATCATGTTCGTAGACAAAGCCCAGATCACAATCAAAGCCGGAAACGGCGGAAACGGATGTTGCAGTTTCCGGCGTGAAGCGTTTATCCCGAAAGGCGGCCCGAACGGAGGCGACGGCGGAAACGGCGGAAATGTTGTCTTTGTCGCAGCTCCCGGAGAACAGACGTTGCAGGATTTCCTTTACACCCGGAGATTCGCCGCGGAAAACGGCATCCCCGGCAAGGGCAAGGACATGCACGGACGCCGCGGGAAAGACCTCAAAATCAAGGTTCCGCCGGGAACCATTGTCAAAAATGCCGAAACAGGCGAAATCATGGCGGACATTGACGCGATCGACAAAGAGGTCGTCGTTGCCCGGGGCGGAAAAGGCGGGCGCGGCAACACCCGTTTTGCCACCAGTGTCAACCGCGCTCCCCGCGAACATGAACCCGGGGAAAAAACAGAACCGATTCCGGTCGAGCTCGAACTCAAGATGATCGCGGATGTCGGGCTGGTCGGTTTTCCGAACGCGGGCAAATCCACCTTGCTCTCCGCAGTTTCCAATGCCAGACCGAAAGTGGCGCCCTACCCTTTCACAACCCTGCATCCCGTAATCGGGGTGGTCGATTATCCGGACTTCAAAAATCTGCTGATGGCGGATGTCCCCGGGCTCCTCGACGGCGCACACCGCAATGTCGGGCTCGGACACTCCTTTCTGCGCCATATCGAACGGACAAAAATGCTGATCTACGTTCTTGACATGGGGGGAGTGGACGGACGGAACCCGTGCGACGATCTCAAGACGCTCAAAAAAGAGCTGGAACTTTATATGAAAGACCTCAGCAAGCGGGCGTGCCTGATCGTTGCCAATAAAATGGATCTTCCTGAAAGCGAAGAAAACCTGAAACAACTCAGGAAAAAGGTGCGCGGCATCAAAATCGTTCCGATCAGCGCCGCCACGGACCAGTCCTTTGACAAAGTAAAAGACGCCATCCGCTCCGCGCTGGAAAAAAGAATCGAAGAAGAAAGTCAGCCGGACTATCTGAAAAAGTAACCGGCTTCTTATCCTGCAACATTCGCATACACAGACCGGGGGACTCGCAAAGCGAGTCCCGAAATTGCGGATCAGCCCTGCCTCTCCCCCGCAAAATCTGAAAGCGGCTCCATTGTTTGCTGCGTATGTGCTTTCATGAAAGGGACAGCGTTTCCAGCCCGAAGCGGACAATACAGTAATCCTCATTCCACGGCAGCGGTTGATGCCCCAGGTAGTCCTCATGACGGAAGAAGCTGTATGGACCGACGCCGAAACTTTCCCCCTCCGCCAGATGATGCGGGCCAAGCAGATTCCGCAGATTGCCGGCAAGCTCGATTTCCAGCAGATTATCTTTCTCTTTCAGAAGCCCGGCGGGAACGGCGACGCGGTATGGACGCCACAGCATGATGCCGAGCTCCCTGCCGTTCAGGCGAATTCCGGCGGCATTGGCGAAAAGTTCACTGCAACTCAAAACTGAATAGTCGGTTCTGTCAAGATCGAAATGCTGCGTCAGAAACGCCCGTCCCGCAAAAAAGCAGAGGCCGTCCCGCTGGAGATTGGCGCCGGTGACAACGGCAGCAGGTTCCGTAATGACAAACGGACCGGAGACACGTTCGGCATTTTTCGGCAAAGACTCAATGCTTCCCTGGTTTCTCACAGCAAAATCACCGGCGATATAAATTGATTCGAGCTCCATATCAAACGTGATCTTGTTGCCCTCCGACTCGCAGCAGCGTCCGCGGCGAAGCATTTCATACACTTCGGGGTCCTGCTCAAAATGAGTCTCCAGCCGAATTCTGTTCTCCCCTTTCCGGCACGGCGGAAGCGGGATCGTCTTGAACGCATGATCGAATAACGTTCCATCCGTTTTCGCATCAACGGGAGAATCATTCAGGAATATCCGGTACTGTTCCGGATTCTCGATCACAAGATGAAGCGGACGGGCGGTATTGAACGCCGGATCAATTTCAAATGTAAATTCCAGCCTCACTTCCGCCGGACGCTCCAGTTTCAGAAGTTCAGGCATAAGGCTGATCGTCTCAATCTTTTCCGCCAGCAGTTCACCGTCCGCGCAGCAGCGGCAGGTATCCAGAGTCAGTGTATTCGGAGTCAGAAGCTTCAATTCAAAAGCCGGTTCAAGCGTCTTTGAACGCGCCGGCTCTCCATCCCGCGGGCGGACCATCACCAGCAGATCGCCGCCCGGTTCAAAATCGTGCTCCAATACGGAGGCGTAGGCGGGAAACGGCAGGAACTCCCCGCTCGCGGCATCGAAACGGGATATCACGCGCCCGTTGAATTCAATCCGGACCAGCGCGCTTTCACTGTTGCTCTGATTGACCAGATAGAACAGATCCGCAGGAGCTCCTTCCCAGTCTGCAAAGCGGCGTTTTGCACAGACGATCTCCTTTGCCTCGCCGTCTATTCTGCAAAGCGAATACTTTCCGCGCAGATGCTCCGCCAGTTCCGCTTCGGAAGCAAACCAGCGGCACTTCTCCAGCAGAGACGTGATTTCCGGGTCTGCCTCCCCGTCCACAGTAAACGGATACCCCTGAGAATCACGGACTCCGAACAGGATGCCCCCGTTCGCGCAGAAATCAAGCAGAAGCGTCTTCTCCTTCAACGAAATATTGCTCAGTTGCGGCAGGACGACAATCCGGTATCTCTGTTTCCCGATCACAAAATCCCTGCCGTTCACACTGCCGTACTGCCCGATCAGAGTCTCATCGCCGTAATGACAGTTGATCTGCCGCATCTCAAGCTCACGGGTCAATGCGGCAAAGGCGTCGGAATAGAAATTCAATACGCCGTTGTCCCCGTCATTATATTCAATCCATGCGGTGGACTGTCCATGAAGCACCAGAACGGGACACTCCACCTCCCCCTCGGCAAGAAGCCGCCCGATCCGTGAGACATAATCGTTATAATGATGATATTCGCTCCACCATGGCTGATGCAGGAAAAGCGAAGCCGGATAATCCCGCTTCCGCAGACCGCGCAGCGAATATCCCTCCAGATGCTGGCAAAGGAAATTCATTCCGCGCACCATCTGAAGCTGATAGAGCCATTTCAAATCCTGAAAACTCACGTTCCAGCCGCAACAGGCGAAAGTCTCCACAAGCAGACGCTTTTTTCCGGTCTGCGCCGCAACGGAAAGGAGCTGGATCAGGGCAACCGCGCTCGGAGTTCTGCGCCCCAGCCAGTCAACGCCCGGAATATGGTAATACTGATACTGCGGCATGACCGCCCCGTTGGTCGTCAGTTGGCTGTGGTAAGTCTCCTCAAGCACATGATGCCCTGTCAGGAGTACGCCGTTCGCGTCGCACCAGTCATGAAGCGGCTTCAGAAAATGATCCATGAAAAGACGCGTCACAAGCCCCCAGTAGCGGACTCTTATACTGCGGTACCCGGGAACTTCCGCAAACAGTCCGGGCAGATCCGCGAAAAGATCGCGCCCGTATGCCTTTTCATATTCTCCGGGCAGAGTCAGCGACCACGGAATTCCGTCACGGGATATCTGCGGTTCATCGGTGAAAAAGCCTTTCACGCTGCGCCAGTTTTCAGGAGGCAGAGTATCCCTGTAAACCTGATAGACCTGCCTGATGAACTCCGCCGTGACCGATGCGTCCAGCGTATCCACATAATACGGATTGACATCATAGTAAAAACTCATCTCCCCGACCCGGCAGATCGGATTGCGGGGAGCCTCCCCCTTCGTCATGCGCAGATATTTCTGCCGGTATTTCTCTCCGAGCCCGTTCACTCCTCCGTTGCCGAACCCGCTCGGCCATCCGTTTTCATCATAAAGCCACGGCTCCATGCCCAGCTTCGCGGCTTCCTCGATACACGCTTTGACTGCCTCGAACCATTCACCGGAAAAATACCGCGTGCGCAGCCCGGAACGCGCATGCATGAAAAAGCCGCCGATGCCGGCAGCGTGCATTTCCCTGATCTGACGGCGGAGTTCAGGAATATCCAGACGGTCATTCCAACTCCAGAAAGGAACCGGCCGGAAATCAGCCGGAGGATTTTTATCACTCATTTTCTCTCACCTTTGCTGGTTAAAAATTCTGCACCTTTACAAATACCGCCGAACTTCCTTTATGCAAGTGCGGCACCGGTGAAAATGAACATTTTCTCATATTCCTCCTGCCATCCGCAGAGAACAGACAGCCACACGGAAAGACAGGCTGGAACCTTCCTGCTTTTCCGCGGTCAAACAGAACGGCGGAGGCTGCATGGCATCTTTTCCTCCGGCGCGGAACGGCAATCCCCCCTGCTGCCTCCCGCATTCCGGAGAATGATGCGGACAGCCTCCGCCGTTTTGTATAAAACACTTTGAAACAGTTATTTTCTACTTTTTTATGATATACTATTGACAATGCCACCGTTTTCCGTTATAATTAAAAAGAATAAAAGAGGAAACAATTTAAATCACTTTGAAGAGCAAGCAGGTATGTCCGACAACAGATTACTGACATCAAAACTGACGGGATACATCGAAGCCATGATTGCCGGAGGCAATTTCGCCGAGGGGGAACGCCTGCCGCCCCTGCGCAGACTTGCGGATCAGTTTCATCTGACGCTCAGCACCGCACGCAGAAGTTTGCAGGAGCTCTGCGAGCGGGATATCCTTGAATTCCGCCACGGTTCCGGCACCTATGTCAAACCCCGCAGGAAATTGCACAACGCCTCTTATCATATTTCCGTCGTTCTTTTCGAAAAGAATTTCCGGTCCAGTTACTGCTCCTACGCCATGCAGGGATTCCAGTGCATGGCGGCGGAATACGGCTGGCAGCTCCACCTTTCCTTTCATTCCTACGGACAATTGAAGCAGAATTACGATGAATCCGTCTTTCAGAACCGCGATGCGCTGGTCTTTCTCGGCTGTTACGACACTTATGACCTGAGTTATCTGCCGAAACATCTGCCGTGCATAGGGCTTGAGATGCACAATTCGCTGAACGGGCAGTTTTCCACCGTTACTCTGGACCCGTTCGATGCGGCAGTCATCGCGGCAGAGCATTTCCGCAGCCTCGGCATCCGTCATGTCAAAATCATTTCCGCCGACACGCCGGTGCATCAGTTCCGTGCCGGACTCTTCCGGCAGGAATGGGGAAAGGACCATGAAGTCATTGATTCTCAGGCCTTTTCCGAATGCAGTCTTGCCGCAGACTGCGGTTATCTGTTTGTCAGCGGCACACATCATGAGGCCTACGCGCAGGAGTATTTCCGGAAACACAAGAAATATCTCGCGGAAAACCCGGCGGTACTGAGCATCGACGGCAAAAGCCTGATCGCTCCCGACTTCCAGCCCGCCAACACCATCGCCATCGACTGGCCGGCAGCAGGCGAAGCCGCGGCGGAGGAGTGCCTGCGCCGCCTGAAATCCTGCGGCAGCAATGCCCGCAGAATCTATCTCGCGCCTAAATTATACCTTTATCATAAAAATGGAGAAGAAAAATGAAAATCGAACATCACACCCCAACCAGCGGCGGCAGGAAACAGACGGAATGTTTCACTCTGATAGAACTCTTGATCGTAATAGCGATCATCGCGATTCTTGCCGGAATGCTGATGCCCGCATTGAACCAGGCACGGCAAATGGCATTTACCACAGCCTGCAGGAGCAACCTGAAACAATATGCTCTCGGACTCGCCTCATATACGTCGGAAAGCAATGAATACCTCTGCTATGGATATAATAGTTCATCCTCAGCCTCCACTTTCAATCATATATTATATCCGTATATTTTCAACCGTCCGCTGAAACTTGACGGGTACAGCAGCACAAAACCTGTCAATGTCAAGCTGTATCAATGCCCGGCGGCAAAATATAAACATGTATATTACACACTGATGTCCAGTTATGGTTACAACTACAGCGGGGTCATCTCCACTTCACCGACACAAAGGATTTTAGGCTACAAGAGTTCCACAGAAAATAATCCGCCGACAAAAACAGGGCAGATCAAACAACCGTCCGCCGTATTTTTCTTCGGTGACGGCAGGCTGAACATCACATCAAATTTATGGGGGGATAACCCTGCTTATCCGAACAACGCTCCAGGCTCCGATCCGTCGGAATTTGTCCCGTGGCGCCATCAGAAACAGGTCAATATCCTTTATGGAGACGGTCATGCAGCATCCCGCAGGGTATCTCCGGAAATCAGGGTCACGACAAATGAAGGAAAACTGTTCTGGAACGGACAGCAATAAAATCTCAACCATCTATCAATGAAAGATCAGGGAAAAATGAAAACGCTATTTTTTCTGGCCGCAGCCATGTCATTTACGGCATTCTCTCAGGACTGGTATCAGGATATATCAGGAGCCGGCTTCAGGCAGATCAGGCAGAACGACACAACGGCGCTGGAACTCTCCGGCAGGACGAAACAGCAGAAAAATACAAATTATTTCATCGGTACCATTCATCTGGACAAGCCGTTGAATCTGACCGACAAGCAAGTCAGACTCAAAATAACCACATCCACTCCGGGAGAGATCATCGCGCTGGCTGTGCGTTTCTACAACGCAGGAGAAAAAACACCCTGCTGGAGTTTCATGAAATGGGGAAAAGTCTTCGACGGCACCGGCGCCATTGCACCGGCACTCTTCCCGGGACAGAACAAAATCCTGGCATGGGAAAAAGCAAAAGTAAACGGCAAGGCGGCAGACCGGGTTGATACAATCAGATTCTGGCTCGGCTCCGTCACTCCGGATGTGAATATCAGTGCGGTGTTCGGCAATTTCACGATCAGCGATGCGCCGCAGCCGCGTCCCGCCATCGCGCCGTATGCCTCGGAACCGGCGAAGGTCGTGCATCCGGCGGGGTCGATCAAACAGGCGGACATCAACCGGGCGCGGGAAAACATCAGGCTTCACCAATGGGCAAGGGAAGAACTTGCCGGACTGCGCAAATACGCGGAACTCTGGATGAAACGCACTCCCGGGGAAATCACCCAATGGATTCCGGCGGAGGACGCATGGTTCAAATGTCTTTGCCCGAATTGCGGGACCCAGCCGGAATTTGCATGGAGGAAAGAATCTCTTTCCCCCGACGGTAAAACAATGCAATGCACCAAATGCAAGATGGTCTTTCCGAATGAGAAATACCCGGAAGACCGCACTTATACAATCAAAACGCCAAGGGGAAATCTGAAGACAATTCGTTACCACCATGGAAAAGACCAGATCGCACAGGGTGAAAACTATGGTCCGAAATATCATATTTCAGGAGCAGTCAATTATTTGAAAATCCGGCAACTGCCGAATATTTACTCCGCTGCCGCCGTCTATGCGCTCACCGGAGAAAAAGCATACGCGCAAAAAACGCGGGACGTCCTTGTCCGTTTTGCGGAAGTGTATCCGGAGTATGTCTATAAATTCCGCGCAACCGCCTACGATTCACCGGAAAAGCATAAAATGGCGGGAAAACTCTGTGCCTGGAAATATCACGACAGCACGATTCTCCCTCAACTTCTGGAAGCTTATTCCCTGACCTGCAACAGCGGAGTCTATTCCGATGCGGACAAGCTCAAGATAGAGAATGGAATCTGCCGGGAATATAAGCACATGATCATGGCATACCCGCCAACCGCCGACTGGTGCCGGAACGCAGTCCCGGCTCACATGACTGCAGCGGCGTATTGTGCTGCAATGCTCGGCGATCATGAACTCATGGACTGGGTACTGAAAGGGACTGAGGGGTTTCCTGCGTTTCTTCAGAAATATTATCACAGAGATGGAATTTTCTATGAGAACAGTGCGGCATACCATAATATGGCGACTGTTCCCCTGTATCCTCTGGTCAGTCTCCTCCAGGGGTATTCAGACCCGCATACCTGCGGGGCGCCGGACCGTTATGACAACCTTGACCTGCAGAAATTAATTCCGTCTCTGCCCGTTATCCTGTCCGGCATGGCAAAAGCGACGCTTCCCACGGGATATCTCCCCGCAATCAATGATTCCCAGCGTATGACGAGGCAGCCGCTCCGCCTGCTGGAACTCGCATCAAAGCTTTATCCGACAGCGGAAATGCGCGAACTGCTCCTGTGGTTCAGCAGGAACTACTCATCTTCGTGGGATCTGAAATACTCTCTCTTCCTGCGTGATCCCAAATCCCCGGCGGAATCCTCTCCGAATGTGCCGTCTTCACTCAGGAAAAGCACTGTTTTTCCGGGCGGAGGCTGGGCATTCCTGCGCATTCCGGGGAATGCGGAAACAAGTGCGCTGGTGTTGACCTATGGCAAATACGCCTCGCACGGACATAATTCCATGCTGAGTTATCTTTACTGCGACAACGGACAGGAAGTCATCAGCGATCTCGGCTATCTCTCCTGGTGGCATCCTGACCGGTTATGGCTCACCTCGCCGCTTGCGCACAATCTGGTAGTCGTGGACAAAAAGCCCCAGGATGACAGGCGCATTGCACGGCCTGAACTTTTTGCGGGAAAGTCCCGTATCCCCGCCATGCGCTTCAATGCACCGGACTGCTATCCCGGAGTCACGAAAGAATATTCCCGCATGATGTTTGCTGTCCCTCTCTCCGGGAAACGGCAGTATCTGGTTGATTTCTTCCGTGTCAAAGGCGGCAGCACACACCTTTGGACGTTCCATGCGGACGGAAAAGCTTTCAAAGCGCCGGACTCCCTGCATGTTACACAAGCGTCAAAAGAGGAAATCGGCACCGGCCGGCTCGGCAGCGAGTGGCTGAATCATTTAAGGAAAGGCGAAAACAGTGCCGGGACACAGACTTTCATCTGGCAATATGACTCCGTCCTGACAACCGCACTTCATTTTCTTACGGATACCCCAGTAACATTTTTCCTTGCCGGCGCTCCCGGACTGCGGGATCAGTCGTCCCCTTATAAAAAAGTCGAGCTCAACCTGTTGTTTGCCCAAAAACGCGGACCGGACAACACCTTCGTTTCCATAATTGAGAATTCACGCGGAAAACCGGAAATCAGAAATGCCGTTCTGCTGAAAACTTCCGGACACAAAGCAAGCGCCGCTAAAGTCACGACAGATTCCGGCACGGATTTATTTCTGTTCGCGGAACCGGGCGGCGGAAAAGTGTTCCTGCCGGATTACCCGGAATTTACCATGACGAACCGGTCCGGTATCGTCCGTCTTGATCCGCAGGGAAAAGTGAAATATCTCTGGAGCGAAGGGAACGGCGAACTGCGCTTCGGCAATTCTGTCCTGAAAGGAACGCCGCCGGTGACAGGCAGAATAAAAACAATCAAAGGGCACAGGCTGTTTACAAATCTGCGTGACACTCCTGCTGAAATCGCCGACAACTATCTGCACGCAGCAGATCACTATGACGGGCTCTACCGTCTGTCAAAGGCGGAAAAAGAATCCGGAGAAGTGGTTCTGCACCTCGATTCTTCAGAAGTGATTCGCCTGAACCCCAATGACATGTTTGAGATTCACACCTGTCAGGAAAAGGATTTCTGAAATGAGAAAGACTTTGCGTTGCGCGGTAGCCGGAGCGGGGCGGATTGCGTGGGGATTTCACCTGCCGCAAATCTGTATGAGGGAGGGGTTCGAGCTAGCCGCCGTTGCGGACCCGGACAGGCAGCGTCTTGAGGAGGTGAAGCACGCCTTTCATCCGGCGGCTGTCTTTACGGACCTGGAAACCATGCTCAGAGAGGTTCATCCCGACCTGACCGTAATTGCTTCCCCGACGATTTTTCACAAAGAACAGGCGCTCCTCGCATTCCGTTACGGGAGCGATGTGTTCTGCGACAAACCTGTCGGACTCAATCCGAAAGAGGCCTCCGCAATGTATGGAGAGGCGAAACGGCTCGGACGGAAACTGATGGCGTATCAGCCTCACCGCATCAACAGCGAGGGACTTACGGCGCGCGCGATCCTGCAATCGGGCAGACTCGGCAGACTTTATCTGATCGAGCGGCACATCAGCAACTATGTAAGGCGAAACGACTGGCAGGCATTCTCCGGCAACGGCGGCGGAATGCTCCTGAACTACGGTTCGCATTATATTGACCAGTTGCTCTATCTGACACATGATACGGCTGCCCGCGTCAAATGCGAACTCCGGCGCGTGATCACCTGCGGCGATGCCGATGATCTCGTAAAAGCCATGATTACGACAAAACACGGCATTCTGCTGGAGCTCGACATCAATCAGGCGACGGCGTATCCGCTTCCCGAATGGCGGATTTGCGGCGTCCGCGGCTCTGCGGTTTATTCCAACAGACAATGGAACATCCGCTACTGCGAACCGGATGCTCTCCCTCCTGTCCGGGCGGATCACACCCTTGCCGCCGCAGGGCGCCGCTATCCGTCGGAACAGATCGAATGGAAAGAGGAAAATATCCCCTGCATACCGGCGGATCCGGGGCTGTATTATGATTACTGCCGCGATTATTTCGCCGGAAACGGCATGCCGTTTGTCCTGCCGGAAGAAACACTGGAGGTGGTCCGGACCATTGAACTCTGCCGCCGCGATGCGGAAGGGCAGGAGTTTTCTTCCCCGGTCACGGAACATATGCTTCAGGTTACATAAGAAAACACATAAGTATTCTTCTCGACTCAAGAGTTCTGCTCCGGGCGCTCCCATAAAGCCATGCGTTACAGCATGGCGATTCATTTGTGAAAAATCAAACAGAGCAGGCGCGACAAAAGAAATCACCGACGGTTCCGCTTCCGGCGGAACAAAATGAAATCCTGCAAAATATTTATGGTTTCATTTCACCCATTACAGCTTGAAAAAAAACGATATCATGCTATTGTTAATCAATTCACACTTTCAGATTTTTTCCGCGGATGGGCCGCGAACGGGATCTGGAAAAAATAATACTGAATACAGATATGAAACTTCCATCACTGAAAATAAGAAATCTTGAAAGCAGATATCCCGTGATTCAGGCGGGAATGGGCGTACGCATCGGAATGGCCGAACTGGCATCGGCGGTCATCAGAAACGGCGGATACGGAACGATTGCCAGTGTCGGAATCGGCGATGTCGAACGCGGCAAGATCAGATTCGTGGAGGAGTGCAACGAGAATTTTGCGCTCGAAATCCGCAAAGCAAGAGAGCTCGCGGAAGGCAGGAAGCCTCTCGGCGTCAATGTCATGGTCGCCCTTTCCAATTATGAGGAAATTGTCCGTACCGCAGTAGCGGAAGGTGTGGACTACATCATCTCCGGAGCCGGACTCCCCCTGCCCCTTCCCGAATACGTCGGAGATGCCGACGTCGCTCTGATCCCCGTGATCTCCAGCGGGCGCGCATTTGAAGTCGTGGTGAAAACATGGCTCCGCAAATACAGCCGCAAGCCGGATGCGGTCATCATCGAAGGCCCGAAATGCGGCGGACATCTCGGCTTCACGCTCGATATGATTGAACATCCTGAAACCTGTTCCATGGACAAGCTGCTCGTGGAAGTCAAGGAAGTCGCAGGCCGTTACGGGCTTGATATTCCTTTCATCGCCGCCGAGGAGGTCGCATGTCGCGAGGATATTGAAAAGTTCCTGAAAATGGGGTTCGACGGCGTTCAGATCGGAACCTATTTCATCACGACGGAGGAAGCGGGCATCGCGCGGGAAAGCAAACAGGTTTTCGTCGATGCAAAACCGGAAGACGTCGTCGTAATCAAAAGCCCTGTCGGACTGCCGGTCCGTGTGCTCAACACTCCGCTTGTCCAGCGCGTTCTCAGCGGCAACCGGGAAAGATTCACCTGTCCCTACCGCTGTCTGCGTTCCTGCAATCCGGCGAAATCGCTCTTCTGCATTGCGCGCGCCCTCCTTGCGACATGGCGCGGCGATACGGAAAACGGTCTTTACATGACCGGCTGCAACATCGGAGCAACCACAAAGATTTTCCCCGTCAAAGAGTTCTTTGACACTCTGGAAGGCGAATAAATCACCTGAAATGGTTTTCTCAGGGCAGGATTGAAATCCTGCCTTTTTTATTTGCTCCTCTCTCCATAATCAGCTTCCTGTTTTGATATACTAAATATTTTATTAAACTTTTTTATAATTCAGGAATTGTTTTTCCCGTCATATCCTTGTATAGTTACTCCAACTACAATATGAAACAGCGAAAAGGAGGAATCATGAGTTTCCTGAATAATGGAATCACCGGGCACAGAGGGGATCTCCAGCATCATGCGGAAAATACACTGGAAGGGTTCCAGGCGGCGATAGAACTCGGTGTCGACTGGCTTGAAACGGACCTGCGTGTGACGAGGGACAACATCATCGTGCTCAGTCATGACGAGCATACGGGAAACTATGCGGAAAAGAAATTGTTTATTCATGAAACCGAATTCAGCGAGCTGCGCAGGCTGAACACATCAGCCATGTTCAACCTGTCTCACCCGGAACTGCCGGAAAGGAACACACGCATTCCAACACTCGCGGAAGCCATGGAACTGGTCAAAGGTCAAACGGAAACACGTCTTTCCCTTCAGCCCAAAGTAGATTGTATCGAACTTGCCGCCCATCTGATCAGGGAGATGAAATTTCAGCCATGGACAGGATTCAACGACGGTAATTTTGAGTTCATGCAACGGGCTGGAAAAGAAATTCCGGAAGCGGTCATCTTCTATGACATTTATAAAACGGAACAGCTGGAACAACGTATTGCGGAAGCCCTTGCAAACAAGTTTCACGCATTGGTCGCCAATGAAGCATATCTTTCCAAGTCCGATATTTTCCGGATTCAGGAGGCCGGTCTTGTTCCGGGAGTCTGGACCGTAAACAATCCGGGAGAAATGGATCGTTTTCTTGCCCTCGGAGTCAGGCGCTTTTACACTGATTTTCCGGAAATCCTGCTGAAAAAAGTAAAACCGTCTTTTTAAGTCTTCTCCGGGAAAGCATACTCTCAATGCGTCATCAGCATTTCTTCCGAAATCCGGTGGAGCGGCGTTTCACCGTTCCGCATCCGACGGAAATCACCGATCACGTAATCCGCCATACGGATCACCTCATCGTTGAAGGAACCGGCAATGTGCCCCGACAACCGGACGTTCGGCAGACGGTAAAGTTCCGAATCGGCTCTCAGCGGTTCGGTCGCGGCGACATCAAGCAGAGCAGTCAGGTCGGGACGCTTTTTCAATGCCGCAGTCATCCCTTCTTCATCGACCTGCGCACCGCGTCCCGTATTGATGAACGCCGCCCCTTTCCGCATCGACAGGAAATGCTCCTCGCGGATCACATTCTGATTATCAATGCGGTTCGGCAGGTGGTTGCTTACCACAAATGCTCTGCGGAACACCTCCTCCATGGACACCGTTCTCCGCTCCGGGCGCGAAGCCATTACCATCACATTCAGCTCAAAATTGGTTAACAGTTCCTGAAGTTTCTGCGAAATCGCTCCCGCGCCGAGCAATCCCACCGTATCACCGTAACAGCCGGGTCCGATATTCTCGCGGAAATGTTCAGGGGAACGGTATCCGCCGCTGTTCCCGAAAAACCCTTTCATCGCCAGCAATATCTGTCCGAGGCAGAACTCCGCAACCGGAATCGCGTTTGCACGCCATGCGCTGTGCAATGCAATACCGCGTTTCAAAAGCGGCCTTGCGAAATGATCCGTGGCGCCGGCGGCATAATACACCGCGCGGAGTTCCGGCATGGCATCCAACTGTGCATCGTTCAGCGCCCACATTCCCCATGTGGAAAAGATGACCTCGACCCCCGCAAGCTTTTTGCGGCAGAAGTCAAAATTCTCCGGTGTAACGATCTCCGGCAGGAAATCGCACTCATCCTCCAGCATCGCGCGCCGTCCCCGGGCGTAAACATAATCAATCTGAAACGGCTGGCTGGTAAAGAACGCCGCCCGTATGCCGCGCCTGCTCATTGTAAATTCTCCGGCGTGCGGAAGGACATGCGGATTTCCGCTTTTTCCACCGGTTCCGACAGAGTCACGGCGATACGATGCGGATTCTCTTTCCAGCGGATCTTCTCCCTGATCTCCTCCGAACTGACTTTGAACGGCGCGCCGCCGCAATTGATGACGACTTCCAGCGATTTGCCGCGATAACTCAGCAGCAGTTTTCCGGGCGCGGTCTCTTTCCAGGTTCCGAATGTAATCAATGCGGTTTCAAACGACATCGGTGTTCCGAACTCCGCTTTGTCGGTCACTTCAAATAACCCGGCTCCTTCGCGGGAATAACGGAACGTCCGTTCCAGTCTGCCGATTCCGGGAACCTGGCGGTAGGCATTGCGGATATCGAATGTAATCCTGACCTGTTCATCCGAAACCTCTTTCTTCACGACTTTCGAGCGCGTATTCTTCCCGGCGATCTGCAATTCCCCGTTGATGCGCGGCACGCTGTGCCCGAAAGAGTTGTTGAGGTTGCTCTCATAGCGTCTGCTGCTGAAAGAACGTCCGCTGTAATACTCGGCTCCGGGATCGACGATCACCGGCACCGTTCCATCCACCGCCAGCACAAAACCTCCGACGTCGTTATGGTTGTGAAACTCGTCATTGCTTCCGCCCTTGACCGCCGCGGAAAGCCGTGTCTTCGCTCCGGCAGCCGGACGCATCACAAAAATCCCTGCATCCGGGAATTCTGAAAAAGATGCGGGAGCCGGACCGGAGCTGAGTTCCTTTGCGTCCGGCGCGGGGAAATTCAGCAGGAGAGCGGCTTCGATAAACGACGGACGGTAAACTTGAACCGCACGCCAGTAATTTGATGTCTTGCCCGTCAAATAATCACGCACACCAAGCCACCTAACCGGCAGTCTCGCCTCAAGCTCAGAATCGGAAAAAGCCGGGAAAAGAACATCGGAAATTCGTATTTTCTCCGGATACTCCCCTGCAAGCTGTGCCTGTCTCCGATTCATTAGATTGAGCTTGCCTCCTGATGCCTTGTAGAGTGTCAAAGAAAGCATTAGATAATGTCCATAACCATATCCCCAATATGTAATTCCTTCTGAACAGTAGCCATCACTACCGAATCCGTCAAGATAATGAGTGGAATGTCGAATTACAGCATCAAGCAGTTTCCATCGGCGTTCTGGTGCAATATCCGTTGCCAACAGTACTCCACAGACATTCGTCAGACAAACAATGCTCCAATTATTTTTTGCATAAAGCCAGTAAGGAGACTGTTTTCTTTCAACCATTCGCTCAAAAGGAGCAATAATACGTTTCTCCAGCTCCCGATCCAGCGCGGAAATTGTTTCCGGTGTAAACTGCGAGCGGAACACCTGCCGGAACAACGCCAGATTCCAACCCAATTCAGACGATAACAGATCAATCGTTATGGTCTTTCCATTCCAGTTTTTCAATTCAGTATCATGCGCAGGCAGAAGCCAGCTCGGATGTCTGCAGAGTGGTATCAGCAATGATTCAAGCTTGTGAACATAAGCAATATCTCCACTGAGACAAGCCGCCATAGCTAAATGATTTACCGCTTTCAAATAATTACTATAAGCTTTCTCATAATTGCTTCGGTTTCCATTGCGGAAATATTCTGCATAGAGTTTCTCGCCAGGCAGTACCGGACTGGAAATTAAAACCTGACTTCCCAACGCGATAATCCGCTCACGTTGTTCAATCGCCATGCAATGCTCCCAGAACGCCCGATCGGACATTTCAGGTAATAAGACAACTTCTTTTCCCGGAATTGTATTTTTTACTGGCATTTGCGCCATCACAACAGATCCAAGCAAAATCTCCAATATTACTATAATAATTTTCTTCATCATTTGTCACTTTTCCAGAAGTTGTTGTCCGCATCAGCAGTATTAATCTTGATTTCTGAATACATTCTGGGCGCGACATGGCCATCCATCCAGGCAATGTTGGTAATCTTCCCGTCATTGTGGCTAAACCCCACTTGCCAGTTTCTGGATGGCAGATCATGACTGGTCCAAAAGTAGGCACCTCCCGCAGTAGTCCCTCCTCCCTCCGTAAATAAAAGACGTGTGGAAGGATTTTTTATTCCCGGCAGCTTAAGCCCGACAGCTCCCCATAAACCACTGCCCCATTTTATCCCGCATTGCATGTTAAGCGCATAGTTGACAGAAGACCACCCCCTCCCCGTCTGCCAATAAGAAGACGAGGAAGGACATGTAAAATCAGTGAAAGCGCATCCCCCTTTCACTGAAGCATTTGGCAATTCCGTATGATTTCTGTAATACCAGAGAACAATCGGCCACGACGCATCCCTCAAAAAAACATCCGGATAGTATTGCGCGTTCCCATTGACAGTAATCAGCCAATCCCTGTAATCTACAGTATAAGCCAATGCGGTCGTTCCTATTTGCTTCAAATTACTTGTACACTGGATCATCTGTGCCTTTTTCTTCGCCTTGTTCAAAGCGGGCAGAAGCATTGCCGCCAGAATCGCGATGATCGCAATCACGATAAGCAGCTCGATCAGGGTGAAAATTCGTATTTTCACCCTGCGAAGTAAGAATATCGAACAGGAAACACGGAAGGAAGAAGGAACGGGGAAACAATCGAACAATCGAACAGGAAAACATTTGAACAATCGAAGGAAGAAGAAAGAAGAAAGGCAAAGGGATTGATTGCGTCTTCTTGGGGAGACCGTTCCCGGTCGCGAATTGCCACAGATTTCGACATCGGAAACAAAATCATGGTGGGGGACTCGCTCCGCGAGATCCTGAAAAACATTTTCATCAGGACAGAATTCCGAATTCAGGTTCAGGCTTATTCTTTGCGTTATGTTCTTCTTGCAAATTTTCCTTATAAGCAGCTCGATCAATGTAAAAATCTTCCTTTTCATACCTCTTTACTCCCTGTTTATCTTTTGTATTTTGTTTTTTCTCATCATGCAATCTTTCAAAGCCCGACGCTCATTTTCCAGTTGCGGGGCAGTGCACAGCCGGTGCGCATCAGCAACTCCGCATCAAGCAGCCGGACGGAATCATTTACAGGTTTGCCGCGGCAGTGATCGCAGATCAGCCGGACGGCACACTGACCGACAGCGGAACGCGGTTCAGTCAGGATCGAATACGGATGATCGGTATGCAGTCCGAAGCGCAGGTTCTCTCCCCACTGGATTACGGACAGCTCTCCCGGCACCCCGATCCGCTCCTCCATCACATAAGTATGAAAAGCGTCCATGAATACCCCCGAAACAATCGCCGCCGTGGCTTCGGGAATCCGGCGCATGCCGTCCGCAATTCTCAGAACGGTGCTGCATCCTCCGTTGATCGGGATCAGAAAACGTCCGGTATCCTCCACTCCGCCATAACGGAGCTGCTCGAAAAATGCATTCTGCCGTTCGGCGAAAACCGCCGCACGCTCCGGCGCATGGTCGATCAGCGCAATATACTTGTGCCCGATACTCCGCAGCTGGCGCACCGCCTGGCGGATCGCCGACGGATAGTTGCAGCCGACAGCGGGAATGCCTTCGATATGCCGGTTGACCGTCACCTGCGGCATCCCGCGCCGCGCCAATGCGCTGATCCGGCCATATTCAGACGGCAGCGGACGGTCCCAGATGACACCCGCCGCTCTTTCCGCCAGAAGCGCATCGACAGACTCAGGCAGACACGCCAGAATCTCATATCCGCTCAGGTATCCCTGCTTGACCGCGCCGAGAATCAGGTTGCGGTTGAAAAGATTCTCCGCTGCGGGATCGCCCCCGAAATCCGGAAACGCCATCAGAATGCGTCCGTCCGCAGACTTCTCCCGCAGCTCTGCCGGAGACTCGCTGACAAACGTCCCCTTGCTCGGAATACGGACGATCAATCCGTCTTCTTCAAGACGGCCGAGTGCCGCGCGCAGGGTAATGAATGAGACGCCAAGTTCACGCGCAAAATCCAGCTCCTTCGGCAGTTTCGTCCCCGGCGCATAAACGCCGGACCGGATCGCCGACTGCAATTTCTCATAAACCAGATCTTTTTTGAATTTCGGAATCATCAACATCTCGATATTATTAAATATTTTCTTAATATTACTTGATATTATTTTAATCGAAAAAATGCTTTTTGTCAAGGGGGTAAAAGAAATATTTTCCCGTTTTTTTGAAATGCGCAATATCAAGCGGGGCCGGGGCATGAAACCAATTTAAGCCGTCTTACCGGGGATTGCATTTATCTCTCCACTGCGATAATCTTCCAGCGACCTCCGCGCGGATTGCCTTCTCTCAGCAGTAAATGCCGCTTTTTCAAATTGTTGAGATGCTTCTGAACAGCCGATGGGTTGATATCTAATTTTCGGGCAAGTTCTTTAATGGAAATATTTCTCTTCTCATTGAGCAGCCATAATATTTGCTGCTGACGGTCTGTAAGTTTATTCATACCACCTGTATTTTTATACTTCAAACCACTTGCCAGATTGGTCGTATTGGTGTGAGTTTCTGCTGAATAACAACTTTTCCTGAATTCATTCGGAGAGATTCCCGCAATCTTTTTGAAAACCTGTGAAAACTGGGTGCGGTTATAAAAGCCGGAGCGAATTGAGATTTCGGAAACAGGCAACGTTGTTGTTTGCAGCAATTTACGGGCAAGACCGATCCGGCATGTCGTGACCAGGGACTGCATGGAACACCCCATATCCCGTTTGAATTTTCTCTGGAAAGTACGCACGCTCATATGGAACTGATCCGCCAGCGCGGAAATTGAATAGTTCTGCTCAGGAAACTGGTTGATATCCAGGTAGATATTGCTGAAAGAGTCATGGCGATTCTCCATAAAGCATAATTGCTGCACTTTATATAAAAACGTAAAAGCGCAACAGGTGACTAAGTAGTGAATATCATCGTTGCCATCCTGATGTTCCAGATAATTGATGGCTTTATGATATTCTTCTTCCAGCAAAGACGGATTTGCTATTCGAAATACGTCTGCCGTTCTGACATCGCGAATACACAGATGCCGGATTCCCGGAGAATCAGCGACTTCAAAGTTTAAAAGTTTGAGGAATCCGGATTTAATTTGAAAACAGATATTCCGATTGCTGTGAGGCGAAAGAATCAGCAGATCACCGGCTTTAAAGTATTTTTTTTCTTTACTGTTCAACGAAAAGCATCCCTGCCCTTCAGTCACCAGATAAAATTTCCAGGAATCACGGTTTTTGTTCAGGAAATCAACTTCGGAAGGGAAGCACAATATTGTTCCTGCAATGGAAACATCAATCAGCCCATTGCTTTTTATTCCGTATAAATTGTGATATTGTCTCCATTCCAGCCAGACGGATTTGTTGTTATGAATTTCATTCCGCTTGAAAATCGCCATATCCACCTCCGGATTATATGTCGCATTACTATATAATATAGTCGTATATTTACACATATCAATCATTGAAATATCTTATTTTCCGGATCATTTTATCTGAGAGAAAACTGAAAATAAGGAGGCTGCATGTCAGAAATCTCAAAGGAA
>DPDG01000089.1 GCA_003526375.1 Lentisphaeria bacterium | reverse complement strand
GATAGCCGGGAAAGTAGAGAATCGCATCGAATCCCATACTGTCGCGACGACTATGCTGAAGCAGTTCAGAAAATTCCTGCCGCAGTTCCTCCGGTTCGTAAATGCCGTTAATGTCTGCTTGAATTTCGGCGATGGCAGCTTCCGGATTTTCTACGACAAATCCGAAACATTTTTCACCGAACATTCCGCGTCCGGAATAGTCATGACGGATTTCCGCATGATCTTCGATCACGCTGACGAGCAACTCAGATACGATTTTCATGATGTTATAATCCTTTCGATTTGAATTTTTATGATTAAAACCAGCCGTTTTTCTCGGCGGCGGTATCATACTGTTTTTTCGCAGCATTCCATGCCTGTTTCAGTTCAGGAATGGAGTCCAGTTGCTTTTCGGTGAGGTCGCAAGCGGATAAGACCTCAGCCTTTCCATCCCAGTTGATGCCAAATTCGTGATTGCACATTTCATAATAAAACATGCTCTGAACATACTTGGCATTGATTCCGGATTTGGAGAAAATCGCGTTTTTGCGTTCCTCTGCATGACGTTTGAACGTGTCGTGAATCAGTTCCGAATCCACTTTCCGGTAGAAACCTCCGGTGTTGCCAAGGCGATAGAGTTCACTGTTTTCTTTGACGCCAAGTTTGAGTTTCATCTCCTCAAACTGTTCTTCCGAAAAAGCAAAGCCAAGCGGCAGGGCATTCACTTCCTTTTCATGGCGCGCTTTCAAGTCCTGATACGTTTCCATCTTTCTTTCAACTCCTTTCAATGGTTTGTTCGAGCACAAAAGAGCCGCGCCGGAAGTTGGAATGAACTTCCGAAAGCGCGGCAAGTCGAACAAAACGTTATATCAACTCCAGTAAACCCAATGTCCCTGGAGTTCCTTGACATGATCCCTGATCTTTTCAATCAGTTGAACTTTTCCCGGAGAGGCACGATATTCCCGAAGCATCCGGTCGATTTCAATATCAAATTCCGGAAGAACCAGATCGCAGGAAAAGTTATGGACCATGCCGTGCGTATATTTTTGCAGTCCGGGACGCTGTTCGCCGAAATCCGGGTTTAATTTACCAAGCCAGCAGACTCCGTTGTTTTCATTGTGCATGACGCGAATCAATGCGCGGGCATATTGATTGCAGAGTCTGTTTGCCTCAATCCGCAACGCATACTGACCAAAATTATCCTCTGCCAGCTGATCGGACAGTTTCGGCAGCTCGTCCGCCCGGAGTTCCTGCCGGAGCCATGCGAGAATTTTCCGCATATAATCAGCAGAAACCGTCCATTCCGGAACACCGCCATCCAGCGAGAGACCGAAGTTCAGATCGTGTTTCAGAATCGTTTCCGCATAGTAACGTGAAACGAACTGACCGCGTTTCCACTCCTTGTCGTTCCGGTGTCGGTAATCGTAGAATTCGACCAGCGGTTTGCGTTCCTTATGGGTGAGACAGTCTTCAAGACCGTATTTCTCACCTTTGCGTAGGATACGGACATTGAAATGTCCAAAGATTTTCGATGTTTCGCTCATGTTTGCGACCTCCTTGATTTTGGGATTGGATAAATTCAAAACAGTTCCGGAATGTCCGGAGAAGATATCACAGGCTTCTTCCGGGACGCCGGCAGTTCACATTTCATGACGGTTCGATATACCGGTTTGCCGTTGATCGTCTTCTGAATAATCTGACCGCTTGCAATCAGTGAGGCGAACACTTCGGAAACATAGTGACCGGCCGTATTGTTGACCTGCTCGTCAACTGCCGGAAGTCCGTATTTCCGTCCAATCGGCAACTCGATATTCCACCACAGCAGACCGCCCGGATCATGATACAGCTTCCGCTGTGAAGTCCGGAATGCCTTGAGAAGTTCCGCTTCAATTTCCGGACGTTTTGCTGCAATGTACTCCCGCTGCTGCTCCACCGTGATGTCGTAAATTTCCTCAATAATCCGTTTGCCATTCTGCTGAAACTGAAATAACGCTGCTTGAGCAATGAGTTCCGGAACAGCATCGACCAGTTCCCCATGGATGGTTCCGAGGAACTGCTGCGGATGCAGATACAGGCTGGATTTGCCGTTGACGGCATAACCGTGTTCAATTTTCCAGCCGCCAATCCTGAATACCCGCTCACAGTCGGCAAAAAATGCCATACTTTCCGCTTCGCTCCGAAAACCGAGTCCGTTGTCTTCCGGACGATAATAGCTTGGCGTGTGGATACTGTAACTGACTTTGAAATAATCCGGTTTGAACTGATTGTTTGCCATAACATCATCGTCCTTCGTGTTAGTCTAATTGAATTTGAGCTGTCATTTCGTCCATCGGCTCCCACGACACGAAGCCGTCGAAGTGCGCCGGACAGCCTTTTCTGCCGCAGGAATAGCACTTTTTGAAACCGGAATGCTGTTCCATCTCAGCCAACGCTTCCCCGATACGTTCCGCACGATCCCATTGTTCTGTGCGTTCCGCTTCCTCATAATGCCGTTCCAGTTCGGCATACCGACGTTTCCATGCGGCGCGGGCCTTCAGATAGGCTTTGCAGACCTTCATTTTTCACCTCCGATTTCTTCTTTTATATTCCGCAATGAATTTCTCTTCGGAAACTTCGATGGAGTGCCAATCGCGATCAATCTGACCGAACCGTTCAAGAAGAATCCGGTAGATTTTCCTCTGATCGGCATATTCTTTTTTCCGGTGTAGCCGGCTCCAGTAGTTCTGTTCCCGCTTGACCTGCGCCATATCCCGGCACAGGCTGAAATCCCGGCTGAGAACAGAGATTTTGTTGCCGTTCAGATCGAAATACGCACGATCCGTATTGACAAGCAGATACGGATGCCAATCGTCATTTCTGTCGAATCGCACAATGTTGCGTTTCCGTAATTCATTGAACTCAATTTCTATTTCAATCATTCCCATTTTCATCACCTTTCCGTTCTTGTTTGGACACAAAGAAGCCGGACTGTTTCAGACGTTAGTACTTCGTCGGGACAATCCAGCAAAACAAACAACAACCGCTTATTTTGCACAGAAGCCTCCCGGCTTCCCCGCATTGCAGTAGAAACGTTTCACCTGTTCATCATTATAAAGCGGAATTTTTTCAATGGACCAGCCGCTGTATTTGCTTTCCGCAAGATAGTAACCGTGTCCACCGGAATAGTCCTCACGATTCTCCCAGTCGGCAGGAGCCGTCGCCAGCTTCCGGATTTCCGGAATATCGCTGTTTAACGCAGCCTTGCGCATTTCCGGAAACAAATTCCGCTTGTGTTTTGAAAATGCCAACACCACAGTCCGGACTGTTCGATAGTCGAAGTAATCGGTTTGCAAATCCGAAACGTCTTCATGCTCTACGGCCAGGATCAATGCCACAGGCTTTCCATGTTTTTTGATCGCATCGGCAAAATGTTCCTTGCCGATTACAGCCAGGCGTTCATTTTCGATCCGGCGTTTTTCGGCTTCAAGTGCTTCGGCTCTCTCTTTTTCCAGAAAACGTTTTTCGAGTTCAGCGATCTTCTCTTCCGGCATCAGTTTGCCGGGGTAAAAATAGACGCCGATGCCAAAGCGTTCCGTAATCGGTTTGATAAACTGATGACCGGATACCCGCAGATCATCAATCCAGAGAATCCGACAGGAAGTACCCCATTTCCCATTCTCCACACGCTCAAGAACAACGCCGTCGTATTCATGGGATGGACAATCAATTCCCATAACAATCTGTCCCCGTTCCAGACGATGTTCCACGCACGGCTCCATCTTCCCGGTTTTCCAGTTCATGTGCATAACCTGCATGATATAATCCTCCATTTTCAGCGTCCGGAACGTTCCCGGACAAGTTTGTCGAATGCGCTGTTTGAAATCGTCCGGACATTGGTATGCAGCCCGAACCACGGTTTTACTCTGGCAAGCGTCCAGACGACAATTCTGCCGTTTGGATAAGTCGCGATCGCTCCGACTTCACGGGAATAGCGATTCAAACGATAAAGAAACTCTTTTGCGGTCTTTTCATTCAGATCACCCATTCCGATGGTAAGGCTCGCCCAGATCAGACATTCCAACGTATGACCGTCTTTTTCCTGTTTCTTCTGCCAATTCCTGACCTTGCTGATGTCCCAGTTCAATGACATGATTGCCTCCTTTCTTACATTGAAAACCGTTTGCCGATCCCGTGATTCCGGAGAGCTTCCCGCTCGACCTCCGTAAAAAGAGATTCGGGATAGCCAGTCACACACCCCAAACTCCAGCAGTCGGGACGCTCACGAACCATGTCAAAGACATTCTTTTCGGTTTCATTCAAGGCTTCACGTTCCGCCGCAAAGATACCCGAATATTCCGTCAGACTCTGCGTTCCACTTTGCCGCTTCTCTGCCGTAATCAGCAGCACAATTGTTTTGTCTTCTTTACTCATCTTACACCTTTCTGGAAGATTGATTCTTTCCATAAGGAAAAAGGAAGGCGGGAAAAGCAAATGCGAACGCCGCACCGGAAAGAAAGAATTAATCTTTTACCGATTGCCAGGTTGCTCGATTTTTATATCAGATTCTTGAAGGACTCTATGGAATAAAATCAATTTGATTTTAAAGAAAGTTCTGATTTAATAGGAGATTTTATCATAGAAAGATTGCGAAAATACCTGCTCTTGAATTTCTATGGAATATCTATGGGGATTTTGAGAAAATTATGCTTCAAAATCTTTTCGCACGAGAAAATAGCACTTGAATTGGATATAGAATAATGGTATATTAGCCTTTAGAATAAATGTATATTTGACAAGTATTCATTATCGTGATTGCGATCATCGCAATTTTAGCCTCAATGCTCCTGCCTGCATTGAATAAAGCACGGGCGAGTGCAAATAAAATTGCCTGTCTGAATCATTTGAAACAATGGGGAATCGCGGCGTTCATGTATTCCGAGCGTTATAACGATTATATGGTTCCCAGCAGCGTTGCCAATATTGAGAGCAGTTACGATGCCTCAAAAACGTCACCTGTGAACTGGAATGATTACAGAAGTTCTTTCCGTGTGATGGTAGTCAAATCGCCTCATGAAAATGATCCGGACAATTGGTCCGATTACGATTCCTGGCAGGAAGGGAAGTCGATTAACGGTTGTCCGGCTGTCAATGGAACGGAGCCGTCCGCCCGCAGAAACAGCTACGGACTGAATTATAGTGTTGCTCCGAATCAGGGGGGGACTGCGAGATGGAAACGGCTTTCGGATGTCAAAAATCCGTCATCAATTGTTCATATTGCCGATGTCGGAAAAAGCATGACCAGCGGATATGTCAACGGTTTTTCTGTATCGACGATGGACCGTCTGGCGTTCCGTCACATCAAGTCCATCAACATTCTCTATGTCGCCGGAAATGTCGGAAGCAAGACAAGGCTGACAGCTAAAGACCTCGGCTGGTGAAAGGACAGAAAGAAGACTTTTTCTGAAAAATATTTTTTTGCTGTTGACGATTCGGAGTGGCTTTGAAGCAATGGCAAAAGGCATGTCATGAGGACTGTACTCATCCATTTTTTGTCTGCTTCTGCATAATGCCGTTATTGAAAAACAGGGACATTACACTGAATTTGACAGTCTTTTTTGATTCTTCCCGCCCGGAAGAATTACAGAACCTTGTTCTTCTCTCTTTGGGGCGGGAGATAGCGGTATAAGCGGAGTTGTTTCTTCTTGCGGCGATTCTGATAACGGCATGACAGGAGTTTCCAATTCTCCTTTCCTTATTTTCTATTTTTTGTCACGTATCGTTGAATTCGGGAATTCTTGGGGCTTGGCTGTTTTAGGAATCATGCGACAAATTTGAATTTATCATGATTGCAGGCTTTCTGCGTTCTTTCCGTTTCCGCGCTGGCAAAAGTCCGCGAGAACCGCGATGGACTCTCCTTGCTTGGCTGGCCCGTTCCCGTATTGACCGATTCCGGGAACGGCGCACAGCTCATGTACCGGATCGATCCCGGCGGACGATGGCGAGCTGGTACGCCGGATGATCGGCGAAATCGCGAAAGCCTCCTCCGAACAGGTCGCAATCGACACGTCGGTTTACAATCCGGCGCGGAACTGGCGGCTTCCCGGGACGATGAGCTGCAAGGGAGATTCCATCCCTGAGCGTCCGCACCGCATGGCCCGAATTCTGGATTAGCTACAAGCTATTGTGGCTGTGTCTCCGGGCGAACTGCAGGATATTGTCTTATATCAGAGTGAAGACTCTCAGGCGGATGTTCCGGATGACGACAGGAAGCACACAATGCCTGCATTTGATCTGGACTCCTGGATTGCACATTACTGCCTCGAGCTTGGCTCTCCGCAACCGTGGAAAGGTGGATGCAAGTGGATATTCGAGGTCTGACCGTTCAATGAGGCGCACACAAATAATAAAATTTTCCATTGCGTTTGACCAGATTGCGGATGGCAACTTGCGTGTTTCATCTTCATGGTGGTACACTTGGTGGTAAGCCCATGGAAATAGGAATATTACTATAAAAGCTATAAGATGATGTTTTGCACTAGTTAAAAAATGGTCGGGATGGCGAGAATCGAACTCGCGACCTTTAGTCCCCCAGACTAACGCGCTAACCAGGCTGCGCTACATCCCGTTCTTTCAAAAATATGAGTCATAAAATACATGCTTTTCACTCAAATGCAAATCGAAATCAAGAAAAACATTCGATTTTTTGTTTCCGACACCGATAATTGACGGCGCAGGAAACAAGGCAAACAGAGGTTTTATGGAAAGACAGGAGGAATACTGAATTCAATTTTCGAGGGCTTTTTCCTGTCTGTCTTTTGATGCCTTTTTCTTTCATCCGGTTTTGCCCGCCTGAAAAAATACGCATAAGAAGCCGTATATTTGAAAAATTCATTTTTGAGGCTAAATTGTCTCATGGGGATTTCCCGGAAATATTTCACATGAAAACAAGGGGGGTATCATGATGAAGAAGAAAGAACTGAAAAATTCGGAAAAGAGTTCCGTGCCGGCTGTCATTCCAATGGAATATGAGGTTGTCGAATATGATTTCGGCGGCGTTGTTTCCATGACATCCAAAAGCACAACAGCAGTGGCAGCCGTGTATTCCTTTTCGGCTGAGATTCTGAATGTTTCTCCGAGAGCAAAGGCAAAAGCGAAGGAGAAAAAGAAACATGAAGGAAAGTGATCTGCGCAGGCTTTTGCCGGACGGTATTGCTGATTTTAATGATTGGCACGCTCAAATCAGCAAATACAATACGCCTCTGATGCGGCATCTGGATTCGCTGGATATTCCGGAAAAGAAAGAAAACTGGACACGGACGGCACTTTATGAGATCGTCTTATGGGAGCTGGACCGTTTTCCGGGGATTGATGACGCGCTTTTCATGGATCTGGGAAAGGCGGCGGAAATTCCGCCGGAGGATTTCCGTAAAGTGAAAGAGACCTTATGCCGGCTGCTGGCGTGCAATCATGTCGGCATGACTATGGCGACGGCGATTCTGCGTTTCATCAATCCGGAGACATTTCAGACCATGAACCGGCGGAATGCGCATGTCGTCATGCCGGCTGCCATGTTTCCCGAACCGCCGTCGAAGCCGGGCAGAGACTATTATGACACCGCATGCGAGTTCTATTTCAAATATCTGGCAGAGCTGCGCAAACTTTCCTGCGACGGCTTTGAGTTCAGGATCATGGACCGGATGCTTTATCAGATCGACAAGGCTTCCGGCAGAAAACTGGAATAATCATATGTGCGCATAGAGACATTTCAGGTAATGGGACTCTTTGAATAATGCGGGGTGATCCGGCGCCTCGGCGCGGCGGTCGAACTCTTTCAGCGGGCGTCCGGCGTCTGCCGCCGCCCGATGGACTTCATCGAACAGTTCATCGGCGCCTATCCTGCTGGAGCAGGAGGCAAAGACAAGAATCCCGTTCTTTGAGAGCAGGCGGACTGCCGCGACGGCAAGGCGCGAATAGGATTTCATTGCCTGTGCGCGTTCTGAAAGGGACTTCGCAAAAGAGGGCGGATCAACAATCACGATTCCGAACCGTTCGCCGGCTTTTTCCAGTTCGTTCATGGCATGAAACGCATCGTCGGCGATTCCGCGGTGCCGGCATTTCGCGATGTTTGCAATCTCTCCGTTCAATGTGAAGTTGTGCGCGGATGCTTCAATCGCGTGCTTGTTGAAATCGATATCCGTTACCATGCGCGCACCGTTTTTTGCCGCATAAAGAGAGAAGCCGCCGGAATAGGAAAATACGTTCAGGACGGAATGGACTCCCGCCGCCAGCTTCCCGGCCTTCGCGCGGTTTTCCCGCTGGTCAAGGAAGAAGCCGGTTTTCTGACCGCATCTGACATCCGCTTCGAATTTCAGCCCGTTTTCCAGAAAGACAACCTGTCCGTTCCATGCCGGATTACCGGAAAACAGCATTCCGTCCTCCAGATTACGGCGGAGCCCGGCACTCATGGCGGATACCTCGCGTGAAAAACGCAGGGAGAGCCGTTTCAGGCAGGGATATACTTCAAATAAAGCATCCGCGACATCCCCCAGATGAGGGATGAAGGCGGCGGTATAGACTTTCATCACAAGCACATCGGCATACTTGTCTGCGACCAGTCCCGGAAAACCGTCCGATTCTCCGTTGATGAGACGGAACGCGTTTGTCTCCGGTCCGAACAGACCGTTTCTGCGTTCGGCGGACTGCTTCGCAAGCAGGCGGAACAAGCCTGGTCCGACGACCTCTTTTGAAGCGCCGAACGTCAACAGGCGCACCCGTATGCTGGAGTAAGGATCGACCAGTCCCGCCGCAACAATCTTCCTGTTGTCGTAAACAACTGCGATATCTCCCGGTTCTGCCTCCGCTGAAAGTTTTTCAATGGAATTTTCAAAAATCCATGGATGTTTCCGCCGGACGGTCTGGAGCCCCTTGCCGGAAAGCCGGACCGCCACACGTTTCGAGGTGCCGCCGCGCGGCAGTATGAAGTCTGCGCTCATGAATGGAAGTGCTTACTGTTTGCCGAGTTCCGCGGAACGTTCCGCCGCTGCAACGACCGCTTTCATTACGGTACTGCGGAATGCGCCTTCGTCAAGCGCCGCGACGCCGCGCGCCGTGGTGCCTCCGGGCGAGATGACCGCGTCACGCAGAACCGCCGGATGTTCCTTGCCGCGTTTGAGCACCAGCAGAGCGCTTCCGAATACCGTCTGCGCCGCAAGCTCAATTGCCGCGTCACGGGGGAGCCCCGCGTAAACTCCGCCGTCCGCAAGCGCCATGATGAATTCCAGCACATACGCCGGACCGCTTCCGCTGAGTCCCGTGACCGCGTCGAGCATGGATTCCGGCACTTTGCGGCAGAGTCCGAACGAGGAGAGAATCTCCCCGGCTTTCTTCAGATCATCCTCCGTTGCCCCTGCTGCGCCGCAGAAGCAGCTCATGCCTTCCCCGACAAGGGCAGGGGTGTTCGGCATGACGCGGATAATACGCCCGATTCCGCCGGAAAGCTGAGTCAGTTTGCTGATGGAGAGCCCTGCCGCAATAGAGATCAGCAGTTTGCCGCCGAGATGTTCGCGCGCTTCGTCGAAAGCGGCTTTCGCATACTGCGGCTTGACTGCGAACAGGACGATTCCGGCATCTTTCAAGGCTTCTTTCATCGTTGCTGTGCAGACCGCTCCTGTAAGTTCCGCAAATTTTTTTGCTGCTTCCGGCGAGGGATCGTATGCACACAGTTGTGCAGGGGGAATGCCTTTGTTTACAAGTCCCAGAGCGATTGCGCCGGCCATTTTGCCTGCGCCGATAAATGCGATTCTGTCATTCAACATGCCAAGTCTCCATTGTTTCCGGATGTGCGGGAAGTTGTTCTGCCCGTTTCCGCTTCTGTCATGAGGCATAATATATCATAAATCTTGATTTTGTTAATGAAAAAAGATGAAAAATCACGTTTTATGCGCTATTTTACCACCGAAAGAAAGGTTGGATGATGATAAAACGAAATTCTGTCTCTGAAAAAATACTGGAACGCGGCGCGGAATCCCTGAAAGACTGGGAGAGCGGAAATGTGACTCTGGATGATTGCCTGGAACAGCTCCGCAATGAAAACGGGCATGAGAAATCCGCGGTGGCGTCGCTTCTTTTCGAATATTTCCGTCATAAGGGATTCATCGATTCCCTGATTCAGAAACATGCCCGCAGGGGGAATGTGAAGCAGGAGATGCGCGTGATTGTGGCATGTACCCTGACGCAGTCGTTTTTTCAGACCGGAATCGCACCACAGTCCGCTGTGAATGTCGCCGTTGATTATGTGAAACAACGCTACGGGCATGGACCGGGCGCCTTCATCAATGCGATCATGCGCTCCATTCTTTCGTCGAAGGATGCAAAGAACATTCCTCCGTATTCATTTCCCGAAGCTCTGCGTGAAAAGTGGCTGAAACAGTTCGGGAAAGAAACGACCGCGCAGATCCTTTCGCATTATGCGTCCAACCCGCCGGTCGCTTTCCGTGTTCGCGGGGAGATTCCGGAAGCGGCTCTGGCGGAATTGAAATGTTCGCGGATCACTGCTGATGACCTGCCCGCCGGTTTCCGTTTTTACCAGACAAATGATTCCAATGCCTTCTTCCGGCAGAACTGGCTGGAAAAAGGGATGATCTATGTTCAGGACCCCGCCACTTCTCTGGCGCTTTCCCTGCTGGATGGCAATGTTTCCGGGCGTGTGCTGGATGCCTGTGCGGCTCCCGGCGGGAAAACGATCATGCTTTCGGATCTTGCGGGGGAAGGCGGTCTGAAGTTGACAGCGGCGGACCGTTCGCCGCAGCGCCTGCGTCAGTTGAACGTGAATCTGAAACGTGCGGGAGTGCGTGCGCGGACAGTGCAGGCTTCCGCGCAGGAAAATCCATTTGAGAAAGAGTCGTTTGATCTGATTCTGGCAGATGTCCCATGCAGTAACAGCGGGGTGATCCGGCGGCGTCCGGATGCTCCGTGGCGCTATCAGGTGAAACGTGTCGCGGAACTGACTCTGCTTCAGGCTGATATCCTGGATTCGCTTTCACAACTGGTGCGGTCCGGCGGGCGTCTGCTTTATTCCACATGCAGTATTGAGCCGGAGGAAAATATCCGGCAGATCGAGAATTTTCTTGCGCTTCACTCCGATTTTACATTGAAAAAACAGGCGCTTTTCCTGCCTTCGGAAGTTCATGACGGCGCATTCGGCGCTCTGCTGGAAAAGAAAAACTGATGATGTCCGGTTGTTTTTTCCGGTAAGGCAGGATAAAAAATTCCAGCCTTACCGAACCGTAACATGAGAGACGAGGGGGCAGCGTGCGACTCCCCCCTCGGGATTTACGATTTGAAAATCGCTTTCAGCGCATCCGCACTGACCTTGAGATCAGTAAGCGGTTCGCGCAGATGAGTGTCATGTTCAATCAAGACCCATTTGTCGTAGCCGTGACGCTTGAGTTCTTCGCCGGCGGCGGCAAAATCGAACCCGGCATTGCCTGCGCCGAGCTCGCAGAAACGGAGACGCTCGGTCCATCTGTCAAGTCCGAGAGAGGCATCCTTGATGAAGATATCCTTGAAGTGGACGCTGACAATGCGATCGTAATATTTTCTGATGATCTCGACGTTGTCGCCGAATGCCCCTGCGAGGTGCCCGACGTCAAGCAGGAGGCTGGCTCCGGGAACCGCTTTGAGAAAATCTTCCAGCTCCTGCTGGCTTTCAATCCGGGAGCCGAGATGGTTGTGCAGGGCAGCTTTAAGCCCGAAACGCTCCGCCGCCTTGACGAATTGATTGGCGCGGCGGCAGAATACATCAAAATCGACATCGCGTCCGCCGGGACCGGGTGTGAGCCAGACATATTCCTTGCCGAGCGCGGCTGTATATTCGATTCCGAGTCCGACCTGATTCGCCGCAACGCGGCAGGTTGCGAAGTCCATCCCCATCTTTCGGTAGGCGGCTGCTTTGTAGATTGCGTCCGCCGCATCGCAGACCTCAAGCCGTTCCGTTCCGTCGAGTCCGATTGAGCGCAGTTCTTCGAGTCTCAGCGTAATGTCATAGCATCCGCCTTCCCAGACGTTCATTCCGTAATCGGCAACACCGAATTTCATGAAATCACCCTCCTGTTATTTTATTGGGATAAGGCTAATTTAAGGTTCTGAATGGAGTTTTGCAAGCTTCTTTTCAGTAAAAACTTATCTGCTTATTCTTTTTTATCAGGGGTGTGTCTTTATGAAACGTGGATATAAAATACCCGGAAGCTTATCTTCTTGTCTTATTCTGTATTCGATTCGTTGTGTTCCGGATTCCGGAATGCCGGAAAATCGAAATTCTGTTTTTCTGCTGCTTTTGCCTTTTTTTCCTTGTCTGCGGAGACCGGTGCCATGCCGGGAGAGCGGAAAACTTCGGAAAAAATATAAAATTGCATAAATTGCATATTG
This sequence comes from Lentisphaeria bacterium, assembly GCA_003526375.1. GTDB lineage: Bacteria > Verrucomicrobiota > Lentisphaeria > Victivallales > UBA1829 > UBA11452. Next base: position 37,088 of record DPDG01000089.1, on the reverse strand, counting down.
AATATTTTTATTGCCGGATTATATTAAACGGCTTCGGAAGAATCTTTTTGGAAACCGAAATAAATATTAACATAAAACAGTGCAGGAGTTTACCATGTACGCAGTGATTGCCAGCGGTGGCAAACAATTCAAGGTCCAGGAGCAGGATGTCGTTACGATGGAACGTCTCGAAGGTGCTGCCGGAGAGAAAGTTGCATTCAATGAAGTTCTCGCGCTCGGAGAAGGTGCCGAGATCAGGTTCGGCGCTCCGCTCGTGGAAGGCGCTAAAGTCGAAGGCGAAATCGTGGAACATTTCCGTGGTCCCAAGCTGATTGCGTTCAAGATGAAAAGACGCAAAGGCTACAGAAAGCGCAAAGGACACAGACAGGAACTCACAAAAGTAAAAATCACTTCCATTGCCTGACTGAGAGATTAAGAATGAAATACGATTCCAACGGAGCATTGTTGGCGACATCGATTCCCGGACTTCCCGAGCCCCACAGAGGCAAAGTCCGCGATATCTATGATCTCGGAGACAGTCTGCTGTTTGTGGCGACGGACAGAATCAGCGCATTTGACTGTGTGATGCCGAACGGAATTCCGGATAAAGGCAAGGTCCTGACTCAGATGTCTCTTTTCTGGTTTGAGTTGCTTTCCTGGATGCCGAACCATCTGCTCTGCTGGGATGCCGCTCAGTTCCCCGCTTCGTTGAAGGCTGTTGCGGGAGACCTTGCGGGACGTTCTCTGATCGTTAAGAAAGCCAGGACGATTCCGCTTGAGTGCATCGTCCGCGGCTACCTGATCGGAAGCGGATGGAAGGATTATCGGAAAAACGGCAGGGTTTGCGGAATTCCGCTGCCCACCGGATATCAGCAGGCTCAGAAGCTGGAGGAACCGCTTTTCACGCCGTCGACGAAAGCCGACAGCGGACATGACGAGAATATCAGTTTCGAGACCGCTGTGGAGCTTGTCGGCAGGGAAAAAGCGGAGAAAGTCCGCGAATGTACGCTTCGCATTTACAAGGAAGCCGCGGCGCATGCTGAAAAATGCGGCATTATTCTTGCGGATACCAAGTTTGAATTCGGAGACTTCAACGGTGAAGTGATCCTCATTGACGAGGTTCTGACGCCGGATTCCAGCCGTTTCTGGCCGAAAAGCGATTATAGAGTCGGATGCAGTCCGCCGAGTCTTGACAAACAGTTTGTCCGTGACTATCTGGAAAGTCTTGACTGGGACAAGACTCCGCCGGCGCCGGCGCTCCCGGAAGAGATTGTCATGAAAACACGTGAAAAATATGTGGAAGCCTTGAAAGCTTTAAGCGGTAAAACGCTCGCCTGACTTTTCATGTGATGATGCAGACCGGAGCCTGGTGTGAAAATGCAAGGTTCCGGTTTTTCTTTCTTTAAAAGAAAGCCGGATCGCGGGAATTCCGCAGACGGGAAAAGACGGTTTTCGCAGTCTCCCCCGCTTTCGGGATTCTGTATCAGGGAGGTTATATGAGTGAGGAAACAGACACAAAATCGGATTCAGGCATAGGAATTGTAATGCCGCAGGATTTTCATTCCGATGCCCTGCTGGAACTGGACTGCGGAAAGTCTCTGCGTGATTTGAACATCCGTTACGAGACTTACGGCACGCTGAACATGGATGCGACCAATGCCATTCTCGTGGAACACGCTTTGACCGGAGATGCGCACCTTGCCGGGCGTCATAGCGAAAATGACCGCAAGCCCGGCTGGTGGGATGAAATGGTCGGTCCCGGCAGGCCGTTCGACACGGAAAAATACTTCATCATATGCAGCAATGTCCTCGGCGGCTGTTCCGGCACGACCGGCCCCGGTTCCATTGATCCTGATACCGGAGAGCCTTACCGTATGAATTTTCCCGTCATTACGATTCAGGACATGGTACGGGCGCAGAAACTCCTGATCGACTACCTCGGAATCAAGAAACTGCTTGCCGTGGTCGGCGGTTCGATGGGCGGAATGCTGGCGACGCAGTGGGCGATTTCCTATCCGGAAATGGTATCTTCCGTAATCGCGATTGCGACTGCGATTCATATTCCTGCACAGGCGATCGCTTTCAACTGGGTCGGGCGCGAGGCAATCATGGCGGACCCGACCTGGAACAACGGCAATTACAGGGAACAGCCCCAGAAAGGGTTGGCAATCGCGCGGATGCTGGGGCATATCACATACTTGAGCGAGGAGTCGATGCGACATAAATTCGGGCGCAGGCTCCAGTCGTCGGACGATTATTCTTTCGATTTTTCAACGGATTTCCGTGTGGAAAGCTATCTGAATTATCAGGGCAACTGCTTTGTGGAACGTTTCGATGCGAATTCATATCTGTATATCACGCGCGCCATCGACTATTTTGATGTTTCGGATCAGGCGGGCGGCGACAATTTCAAGGTGTTCGACAATGTGCATTGCCCGTTTCTTGTTGTGTCGTTTTCAAGCGACTGGCTGTTCCCGGAATATCACGGGCGCGATATGGCGAGAACTCTGATCGAAAACGGCAATGACGTGACATTCTGCAATATTCAGTCGGATTACGGTCATGACGCATTTCTGCTGGAGGCCGAGACGCTTTCCAAGCTGATGATCGGCTTTCTGAGCAATATTTACATGGAGGACTGACGATGAGAAATACAATCAAAGTGAATAATCACCGTCTGATTTCGCGTTCGGATCTTGCCGCGATTGCGGATATGATTCCCCACGGAGCGAAGATTCTTGACCTCGGATGCGGCTCCGGGCGTCTCCTCAAGGCATTGAAAATGCTCAAGGATGCAAAGATCATGGGAGTGGAGCTGGATCAGGGAAAGATCATTGAGTGTGTCCGCCGCGGCGTCCCCGTGATCCAGTCGAATCTGGACGGCGCTCTGCCGGAGTTCATGGACAACAGTTATGATTATGTGATTCTGAGCCGTACGCTTCAGGCTGTCATGCACCCCGATCTTCTGCTTGCGGAGATGCTCCGCATCGGCAACAAGGGGATCATCAGTCTGATGAATTTTGCACACTTCGATGCGCGGCTTCAGATGATGGGCGGAAATATGCCCGTGACGCGCAGCCTGCCGGTCAAATGGTACGAAACGGCGAATATTCATCCCGGCACCCTGAGCGATTTCCGGCAACTCTGCGCGGACAAAAAGATCAGGATCGTGAAGGAAATCCCGCTTGCCCAGCCGGGGGATTCCCTGCGTTTTCTTGCCCCTGTCTGGCCGAATCTCTTTGCCTCCAACTGCATTTTCGTCGTGTCGAAGTAAAGACGGAACAGGGGCGGCATTGCCCCGCCGGACTCTGTGCTTCATTCCCATTTCAGCGGAATGAAGCGTTTTGCAGCCAGGCGCTGGATTTCCGCAATTTTTTCTTCGGAGCCTCCAACCTGTTGAACTTCGCACTGTTCCGCATTGCAATAACCGGCGAGAAGTCCGGCGGCTTCCCCGATGTTCCATTCGACGGGGTGCAGGCGGTAGCAGCCGTTTGTGATATGGGTCGTCCCGATGTTTTTCGCACCGGCAATCAGATTTCTGATTCTTACCGGAATCAATGCGCGCAAAGGGATCTGGAAACGGCAGGAGCCGATGTCGATATAATTGCTGCCGTTGGCGGACGGGTGCAGGTCGATCCGGTAGAACCCGATGCCGACGCTGTCCGCAAATTTCTCCGCCCTGCCGTCGGGACGGCAGGTTTCCCCGATGTGGTTTTCCGTGACGGTAAACATTGCCCTGATCCGCCGCGATTCGCGGATATAGGGCGCCTGCGCCAGCCCCATGCGGTTCCCGCTGAGCTCCGGCATGGGATAGAGCCACGGATAACCAGTGCCGCCGTCCCCGCGCGGCGCTTCCGTCTGGAGCCAGTAGAACATGGCGAGCGTGAGCTCCTGTGCTCCCCGCAGGTGTTTTTCGATTTCTTCCGGAGACTTGTCCAGAATGGAGCCGCCGAGGTAATCGTTCTGCGGCCAGTTCATGACCGATGCTTCGTCAACGTCTCTGCCGAGCGTTTCATGACAGCGTATCCTGCGGTAACGCCAGAAGTCGTAATCCGCCTTGTCTCCGGTGAATCCTGCCCGCAGGGGGCGCAGAGTCGTCGGCTGGCAGTAGTGCCAGTCAACAAGCCTGCCTGCCCACGGAGGAGTCAGGGGCGGGATGTAACTGCGCCAGTAATCATAGTTCTGCGGACGATCAATCACATGATTGCCGTGTGTGCGGTCCCAGCCCATAACCATGCACCATGTGAACGCCTGGACGTTGTCCGGTTCCGGCGCGCCTTCAAGCGCATGCGGTTCGCCGGTCTCTTTCTGCGATTCTGCGCCTGTCACATATTCCGCATTGGCGAGAGGCAGGAGCGAACCGCACTCCGATGCGTCAATCACGTATGCCGCTTTCACTGTGAACTGTTCTCCGTCAAGTCTGCCGCGGAACGTGACTGATGTGATTCGGTCCTGTTCCACTTCGCATGAGACGGGTATGGCATGGCAGATGACGGGAATTCCCGCCAGCATTTCATTTAATACCGCGACACCGATTTCCGGTTCCATGCAGAGCTTCGACACGCTTCCGCCTCCGGGGTTCAGCTTTTCCGCCGCGAGAGCCTCCGGCGTCAGTTTCCGGTTTTTGCGGTAATAATTGCGAACCCGGTTCCGGAAATCGCGGTAAGACGCGGTGCAGCCGGTGGATTCGATCCACGGGTGTTCATCCGGCGGGACCGCCTGTGTTGTAAGCTGTCCGCCGACCGCGCCGAATTCTTCGACGACCAATACCCTCTGTCCCATTGCGCGGCTGCTGACTGCCGCCGCCGTTCCGCCGGTTCCGCCTCCGACGATCAGAACATCAACTTCATAATCCTTCATGATTTTTCTTTCTATTCTCCGCGGCAGAAGATTGCTTCTCCTGCCGGCAGTTTAAGTTCCAGCTCTTTTCCCTGCACCTGAATTTTATCTCCGGTATGCAGGACGCCGCTGAAATCTTTCACGCTGAACCGGAATGTCATGGGTTCCGACGTTTCATTCAGCAGTATGATGCCGAATTTTCCGTCTTTTTCAAATGCGGCGATATGTTTTTTCTGATCCCCTGCGGCATTGATCCGTTCATCGCAGCGCCTGCCATGAAGAATGAAATCCTCCGCGTCCGCCAGGACACGCGATGCGGAGGCGATCTGAGACAATGTGCTTCCGTCAAAACGGTTTTCATACCAGAGCAGGACACCGCCGCCGCACTCCAGTGCCATGCGGACGATTGCCGCCGCCGTGTCGCGCTGAACGCTTTTCCCCATTTTCAGCAGTCCGCCGACCAGAACGCCGCTTTTCACAGATTTTCTGGTCATTGCGATGGACTCTCTGTTCAGTCCGTAACCACAGTAAGCTCTGTCGACATACCGTCCGGCAAGTGCCCAGTCGATATTATATGCCGTTTTGCAGACCGGGTCTCCCTGATATCCGCTGTATACGTAAAGCGGAAGTCCCTGTTTCGAGGCTGCCAGCCCGACTGACTTGAACATTCCTGCCACCGCTTCGCAACTGAAATCAATCCATTGATCATGGTATTTTCTGCGGATCAGAAGATCTGTCAACGGTTCTTTGATCTGATGTCTCCGGGCAAAATCCCGGATGGACTTTTCTGAAAACGCCGGATAGCGCATGATCCCCGTCGGGAAGGGTTTGAACTCATAATCCCACCAGATGCCGGAGAGACTCGGATAGAATTCCCGGTAGGCTTCGATGATCTGTTCCAAATAGGGCGCCGCGGCGGGATCGTGTGCCACTGTGTATGCGTTGATTCCGGTCTTTCTGCCGTTCCATGAACCTTGCGCATCGGGAACCGCGGCAAAAAAGGAGGGAATGATTTTGTTGGCGGGGCTGTATTGATACCTGTCCGAAGTCAGATTGAAGAAGTTGAAATGCCTGAGCCCGTTTTTTTTCAGGTAATCAGTGTAGCAGGGACCGACGATTTCATTGACTCCGGCTGCTTTCAGAGTGTCGAAGTAACTTCTTTCGCAAACGGCGTCCGCCATGCCGCCGTCGCTTGCTTTCAGCATGATCGCCAGCTTTTCAGGCGCTTTTCCGTTCAGGGGCGGGAGAATGTCTGTCGGCAGAAACTGCGGTATCTCGCGATAGGCGCCGCCTGCCGCTTCCGCGTGAAAACGGATGCCTGTCGAGGTTCCGGCTTTTCCCGTGGCGCGGAAAACCAGCAGCAACGCCTTGTCCGCCGCCGCAATACGTTGCAGCCATGTGCTGGATGTTCCCATGGAAGAAAATGAGAAGTTCGCACAGATTTCATACTGTCCGTTGCCGAGACGCCGGCAGCGGTACAGTTCGGGGGAAGGAAGCAGTTTTGTCAGGTCGCCCTGCTGGACTGCCGTAAGCTGGTAACGCGGATAGGTGACGCCCAGAAATTCCAGCTCATCGGGAACGGCAATCCGGAGTTTCCAGTCCGGCAGAAGCGGCAGCGGAAGTCCGGGGATGCCGCTGCCGTCATAATAAAGTGCATAAGCGTCGTTCTGCGTCACTTTCCAGCTGCCCGCCGGATACGGCTGGAATTTCGTAGCCTTGAAAAGCAGGGTTTTGCGCAGAACGATTCTTCCGCTGGCTTCCGGTATCCGGACCGCATTGTTTTCGACAACTGCATTGCGCCAGACGGTATCGTCAAACTGATTCTTCAACGCCGCCGGAGGGACTCCGTTTCCGAGTTTCCATGTTCCGTCAAGCGGGATGAGCTCGCCTGCCGCTTTGAGACTGCCGGAGATTCTTGCTCCCCGTTCCGGCTCCAGGGCAATCAGGTTGGCGCCGAATACCAGGGGAAAAGCATCGCCGTTCAGCCGTTTTACCTTGCTCCGGACCAGTTGTCCGTTGAGATAGAGTGAAAACGGTTTGTCGGATGTGATGTCGGCGGTGATTTCTTCCGCTTCCTGTCGGTAAGGGTAGGGGATCGTCCGGAGCAGAAGATTGTTTTCTGCATCGTAAAAGGAGACGCGGAGATTGAGATTTTCCCCTTTCCCGCGCGGCACCGGCACATTGAACGCCGGGGCTGTCCCTTTTCCCCGCAGGCGCGCCCTGATCCGGTCGCCGGAAAAGAGTTCCGAGACATAAGAGACTTCTTTCAGTCCGGCAGCTTCGAACGGAACACCGGTCTGTTCATTGATTTCTGCGAGGGAGGGTGGCATCTGGATTTTACCCGGTTTCCCGGAAAGGTTCAGACGGATGAAATTCTCCGGGCTGGTATGATCTCCGTTTGTCAGCGGCATCCATGCGGAGAGACTTTTTTTCGCCTGGTTGAACCGCTGAATGTTGACATCCCATTGCTTCTGTTCCGGATAACCGAGTTGACTCAGGTCCAGCGTGCATTCCGCCAGCCATGCACCGTTCACCAGATTGTTTTTCACCTGAAAGGGCGCAGACCAGGATTTATTCCACGTTCCGTTCTCGTAGGCGGTATCCAGAATTGCTCCATTGGCATTGAAACAGATATAATAGGGAGCGCCTTTCCCCGCAGGCGAGATTCTTATTTCCACGGAGTCGTCACTCCACACATTGGAGTCATGCCCGGTCTGTACCGCTTTGAAGAAGCTGCGCTGATTGCTGGCGGGATCAAGCACGAACGCATGGATGCGGAATGAGAAATGGAGTTTGCCGTTTCTGTGATAGAGCGCTACTTCCGTCGCTTCCTTTGCCGGAGCCCCGTCCGCCGTTTCAAAGAAATGGCCGACCTTCAACGCCTGTTCATGTTCTTTGCCGTTCTCCGGCTGGGGAACCGTGAAAAATGCGGGAGCGGCGCAGAGATTCATGGCAAGGAAAAATGCCGTTGTGACGATGTGAACCAGGGGTTTCATTACAGGCTTCCTCCCTGCGGGTAGAGACGTGCCGCCACTTCCTCCTGCGAGAAGGAGCACTCCTTGCCCGGCGTGAATGAAAAATCCTTTTCGGAGAGTCCTTCGACACTGCCGTCGAAATGCAGGAAATTGGTTTTCGATTCGTGCCGCCAGTCATTTTTTCCGTCTTTGGCAATGTAGGCGAGCCAGAGGTAATTGACGGTGTCCGCCATGATGAATTTGATGTCGGGGTCCTGTATGCGGCTGAGCTTCTGCGCCGGAAAGTTCTTATACCAGCAGCTCGGTCCGTCTCCCGGCTTTCCGTCTTTCTTGTAGCGTCCCAGATAGGCATTGTAGGCGTAGCCGCAGATTTTCATGTATTTCGGCTGTTTCGCCGGATAAGCCGGGCATCCGTCCCGCATGGTCTTCAACGGGACATATTCCAGATTGACCAGCCATTCCTGCGCCAGGACTCCGATGTTCCGGCTGTCCGGATAACGTTTTGCCCACGGATAGGAGTAGTTGACCGAATGCGGAAGATCATCTTTGTAGTCTGCTGCATACGAAGCGATTGCCTGTCCGATCGTCCGGAGGCTTGAGCTGCATGCCGCTGCCTGAATCTGTGCTGATGTCATCTGTTTTGCGGAAAGGGCCGCCATGCTGAGAACCATGATGGCTGCTCCGGCTGTCAGTATACACTCGGAAAAGGTGTAGTTTTTCTTCTTTTTCATGCTGTGGTCTCCTTATTTTCTATAGCTGTTCCAGTTATTTTTGAAAATCGTATCGTTGGCGGGGTAGCTTCTGCTGACCCCCATCATCAGGTAGGGGAAGGTCCATGGACTTCCGTTCTTGTAAAGAGTCAGCATCTTTCTGGGAATTCCGGGGATATATTCCGCCGATCCGTCCTCCATGACGGCATTGGAACCGTCGCGATGTGCGGAGTTTCCGGGCACCAGCATGAAGTCGACTCCGACCGCTTCGCCGGGATTCCGCAGTTTATAACCCCATGCGCTGACCGCCTGCGGCCCGGTTTCCATAAAATCGTGAAGCGTGGTCATGCGGATCATATAACTGCTGTGTATCCAGTAGATGGAGCCTGAAACGGTTTTCCGGTAGTTCGCAGTGTTGTATGTCATATTGTTGATCTGGTCTTTCCGGGATCTGATGCTGGGGCATTCCAGAGATTTCGGCGTCATGTATTTTGTTTCGATCATGGCATGGCCGGCAGGTCCGATATAGCCGTTGCCTTCATAGGAAAGATAGAAATTCTGAGTCCATACGTTGTAAAAGCCGGTCCAGGCTTCCCCTTTGGTATATTGTATGAATGGACCGTATTCCTTGTTGTCGTTCGCATAGGAATTGACTGCGACCCCAAGCTGTTTCAAGTTGCTGAGGCAGCCGATTCTGCGTGCTTTTTCCCGCGCCTTGTCCAGCGCGGGCAGAAGCATTCCCGCCAGAATGGCGATGATCGCAATCACGATGAGCAGCTCTATCAGGGTGAAACTCCTTCTTTGCATTTCAGTTTTCTCCTTCTGTTAATAAGTTTACCCTTAAAAAATCGACATAGGAACGGTTCCCGTAACATCCGAAGGTGTTGCTGTCTCCAAGGCAGACAATACGCCGCGGGGCAAGGGGACGGAGCAGTTCCGCCAGAGACTCCGCCAGTATCTTCTGGGCGGATTCCTCAAGATGTTCTCCGTCGGGATTCAGTCCTCCATGCTTTTGCACCTGCGCAGAAAGATGGTAACAGACCGCTCCGTATTTTCTGACTGTCTCATGAATGATTTTGTTGGCGGCGCGGATGCGTTCATTGGGATTCCGGAGCCCGTAATAGGCATTCCGGTCATGCCGTTCAAAAAGTTTGGATTCGTCGCAGAGATAGAGATCGCAGATCACCGGCTTGCAGCGGATGGAAGATAACTTTTCAAGAAGCGTGTTCAAATCCTTTTCATACTGGCTGACCTCTTTCAGATGAGCCGGATGAACCATGTCGCTGATCCCCAGAAGGACGACTGCGGCATCCGGTGCCAGTTCCAGAAGTTTCGGCAGGAAGAAATCAAGTGTCTGATGAAGACTGATCCCGCGGCTGCTTAAACGGATGACTTCCGGCTGGGGACGGTGCTTTGACGCATGAAAACGGAGTGTCGAAGCGCGGGGCGACAGGACCGGCGGAACCGTGATCTGCGCTTCGTGGATTTTCTCCTGATACATTCCCCATATCTTATTGATGATCAGTTCCGGGCGGATATCCAGCGAGCTCAGCGTGCTTTCCGGCTTGCCTCTTGTCACGGTATCGAAACAGCCGAGAACGGCAAGGTCTTCCGGTATGCGGTATCCGTAACTCTGCAATAGTGGGAGCTCACGGAGCGCATGGTCATCGGAGGCGAAGAAAATCCCGTCGATTTCATGCGCCCGGAGGAGATCGCTCTGTGCAGAATTTTCCAGCGTGGAGTCATCATGAAACAGAAGCCGCGCGGAAATGAGGGATTCTTCCAACGCGGCAGCGGCGCCTTCCGCTCTTTCTTCTGCTTCCGGCGGAATGCAGGCCAGCAGAGTGCGGCAGCCGACGTCCAGCAGGTGACGTATTCCTTTATAACCGATCAGATATTCGTCATAGGTGGCTCCGGGAATTCCCGCCTGCAGCAGGGAAGGCGCAGGCCGCAGGTAATAATACATGCGGGTGTGTGCGTGCAGTGCCCTGATGTCGTCGGGAGTGAATTTGCCGAGCATATTTCCGGGGAAGAAAATTGCCTGGACCGGGAGCTCCGCATAACGGTTCAGTTTGGTCAACTGCTGGGCTTTGCTCATTTCATTCCAGTGCGGCGCCGGCTCAAGCATGAGCGAATTGTCGGGATGCATGCAGATCTGTGTGTGAATCTCGGAGAAGAACGGATTTCTGTATTTCGTTTCACCGAGGATGAGAAGCTGGGAAAGCGGCTTTTCCTTCGGAGGAAGAATAAAGTAACCTCTGCCGTGTTTTGCAGAGATCAGATGCTTCAGCTCAAGAAGCTGGAGGGCATCGCGAATGGAACCGGGGGAGGTATTGTATTGTTTTGCCAGAGTCCGCAACGAGGGAAGCCGCCCGTTGGAAAATTCTCCCGAGGCGATACGGGTGCGCAGTCTGTGATACAGTTGTTTTTTCAGAGTTTCGTCGGGCATAATCTTCCTCCTGTCTTTTAGTATAACCGAAAAGGATTTTATTGTCAATGCCGGAAGGGGGAAAACAGAGGAAATGTTCTGAACAGTTGGGTGTGTTCTCTGAACACCCCGGAGAGAAAAGTGTGTTGAAGATATAAAAAAAGCGGCGGTCATGCAGACCGCCGCTTTTTTTGTGCCGAAGGAAAATTTATTTTCCGCAGCAGTTCTTGTATTTCTTGCCGGAGCCGCAGGGACATTTGTCATTGCGCCCGACTTTCGGAACTTCGCGCTTGAAAGAGATTGTGATCTCCTCCTCCGCCGGCTGTTCCTGCTGTGCGCCGGATGAATCGTCCGAAGCGAACTGGTCAAGACTCGGATGGGTCAAGGTCTGCGGGAGTGATTCAAACATCTTCTCAAATGCCTGAAGCGATGTTGCCGAACGGAACATATTCGTCAGGATTTCCTGATCGATTTCCTGCATCAGCGCATCGAACATCTTGAACGCTTCCTGCTTGTATTCCACCAGCGGGTCTTTCTGCGCATAGGCGCGGAGCCCGATGCTTGAACGCAGATTATCCATGGCATACAGATGGTCCTGCCAGAGACGGTCGATCGCATTCAGAATGATGTTGCGTTCGAGCCAATGCAGCGCTTCGGGTTCTTCAAAAGAACATTTGAGCATGTAGACTTCCCTGATGCGCGCGAGAATCTTGTCGCACATCGCATCTTCGTCGGGCGCGCCGTTCTCCTTATAAATAAAGAGCTCGTCCTCTTTGAAGCCGATCGGGAATGTCATGTTCAGCCAGGTCAGCAGCGCTTCCCTGTTGATATTGCTGTCGGAATCCTTGTCCGCCGCGGCAACCGCGTCTTCAATATGACGGAAGACTTCGTTGTCAACGATGGAGAAGATCAACTCCTGGCAGTTCTCATTGAACAGAGTCTCTTTACGGAAACCGTAGATGACTTCACGCTGTTTATTCATGACGTCATCATATTCAAGCGTGCGTTTACGGATTGAGAAGTGATGCTGTTCCACACGGCGCTGTGCGGTCTCAATGGACTTTGTCAGCCACGGATGCTGGAGTTCCTCTCCCTCTTCAAGTCCGAAACGTTCCATGATCTTGACGATGCGGTCGGAGCCGAAAAGACGCATCAGATTGTCTTCCAGAGAGACATAGAAACGGGATGCGCCGGGGTCGCCCTGACGTGCGCTTCGTCCGCGCAGCTGTCTGTCGATGCGGCGGGAGTCATGGCGCGAACTGCCGATCACATAAAGCCCTCCGAGGTCTGCGACGCCTTCGCCGAGTTTGATGTCGGTTCCGCGTCCCGCCATGTTGGTTGCCACCGTGACCGCGAACTTCTGTCCTGCGCGCGCCACGATTTCGGATTCCTTCTCATGGTTTTTCGCGTTGAGGACGTTGTGCGGAATTTTACGGTATTTCAACATGCGGCTGACGATCTCAGAGTCTTCCACCGAAATTGTGCCGAGCAGAACCGGCTGTCCGCGCTTGTATGCGGCTTCGGTTTCTTCGACAATTGCATTGAACTTCTCACGTTTCGTCTTATAGACGCAGTCGTTGTAGTCCACCCGTTTGCATGGTTTGTTGGTCGGGATTACGACGACGTCAAGCTTGTAAATCTGGTGGAATTCATTGGCTTCCGTTTCCGCGGTGCCTGTCATGCCGGCAAGTTTCTCATAGAGACGGAAGTAGTTCTGAATCGTGATCGAGGCAAGGGTCTGCGTTTCCTTTTCAATCGTGACGTTTTCCTTCGCCTCAAGAGCCTGGTGCAGACCTTCGCTGAAACGGCGTCCCGGCAGGATGCGCCCCGTGTGCTCGTCAACGATCAGCACCTTGTTGTCCTGAACGACATAATGCACGTCTTTTTCAAAAAGACAGTAGGCGCGGAGCAACTGGGAAAGGTTCTGGAGACGTTCGCTCTTTTCGGAGAACTCCTGCTGGAACGCCTGTTTCTTTTCCATTTTCTGCGCCTCGGTCAGATTGGGATCGGTATCAATCGCATGGATTTCTTCGAGGAGGTCCGGCAGAACAAATGCATTGGGATCGGACGGCGAAATCGCAACACGCCCTTTTTCCGTCAGGTCGGCTTCATGCTGTTTTTCGTCCATGGCGAAGAAAAGTTCCTCCTGAACCTCCTGAAGCATGCCGCGGTTCTGATCGCTTTTGACGAACATTTCCATTTTTTCAAGGCGTTTGAGAACATCGCTGGATTCCAGGATGTGCATCAACTGTTTGTGCTGGGGCATGCCGAGCTTGACCTGGAGCAGTTTCGTGATTGCCGTATCCATTTCCTCGTCGGAAGGATTTTCCTTGGCGAGAATCGTCTTTGCCTCCTGAATGAGTCTGCTGCAAAGGAGACTCTGGCGGTTTGCAAGATCCGCGATTGCGGGCTTGAGCTGTTCAAACTGGTGCGTGGAAACCGCCACCGGACCGGAGATGATCAGCGGAGTTCTGGCTTCATCGATCAGGATCGAGTCCACTTCGTCGATGATCGCATAGAAATGATCGCGTTGAACGAGATGCGATTTATCGGTCGCCATACCCATGTCGCGCAGATAATCGAAACCGAATTCGCTGTTGGTTCCGTAGGTGATGTCGCACTCATACTGCGCTCGGCGTTCGGGCGGGTCCATTTCGTTCTGAATGCAGCCGACTGTGAGTCCGAGGTAACGGAAAACGGTTCCCATCCACTCGGAGTCACGCCTTGCGAGGTAGTCATTGACTGTAACCAACTGGCAGTTCTTTCCGGTCAGGGCATTGAGGTAAAGCGGGAAGACGGCGACAAGTGTTTTTCCTTCGCCGGTCGCCATTTCCGCGATTTTTCCCTGATGAAGAACGATACCGCCGATCATCTGGACATCGAACGGGATCATATCCCATGTCAGTTCATGGTCGCAGACTGTAACCGTCGTTCCGCAGAGTCTGCGGCAGGCGTTTTTCACTACCGCAAAAGCTTCACACATGATGTCATCGGTCGTTTCTCCCTTCTGGAGACGATCTTTGAATTCCTGTGTTTTCGCCTTGAGCTCGTCTTCGGAAAGCTTCTGATAGGAAACTTCGAGCTCGTTTATTTTATTGATCAACGGGCGCAGCCGTTTCACATCGCGGCCGGATTTACTCCCGAAAACCGCTTTTAGAATCTTAGTCAGCATTGAAGAATACCGCCTTCCTGAGATGATTTATAAATAACGGATCAGGATTTTGATCCGGGTCTTACTACGGGAATTCCCTGTTTGCAGAGAGGACACTCTTCCGGCTGATAGGTGGGGAGGTTCAGTTTGATCAGGCTGAAAAGCGGAATCCCGAAATCCACGGTGCCGCCGCTTCTGTCCGTAATGATGCCGACGGCAACCGGATCGCCGCCGAACGATCTTACCAGATCAATGGTCTGCTGGACTCTGCCGCCTTTTGTGACGACGTCTTCCGCAACGATGATCTTCTCGCCCTTGCGGATCGTGAATCCCCGCTTGAGAACCAGTTCATCATTTTCCTTGTCTGCAAAAATCGCCTGGATTTTGAGTGCGCGCGCAAGTTCCTGCCCGACGAGAATACCACCGACTGCCGGAGATATGACCGTTTCCGCGCCGAGTCCTTTCATTCTTTCCGCGAGAGTCCGGCAGAGTTTTTCCGCAATATCCGGATATTTGAACAGAAGCGCCGCCTGAAAGAATTTGTCGCTGTGCAGTTTGCTGCGGAGAACGAAATGACCGTCGAGAAGCGCCCCGACGTCCTGAAATGTTTTGATGATTTCCTGATCTGTCATGATTCAGATGATCCTTATTGTAAAATGTTGGAATTAACGGAATGTATTGGCGGAGGTCGGCTCGATCCAGATATGGAAGTCAACTTTCTTATCTCCGATGTTCAAGGTGATCATGGTATTCAGGCGGGTCAGGAGCAGAGCATAGGGAATCTTGACTTCACCGGCGGGAACCGTAACCGCGACATTGCAGTCTCCGAGAATCGGCTCGGCATCGCGGAGAGCGAGAATCAGATTTTTAAGCTTGTTGAGTTTTGTCTTCAACGCAGTGTCGAATGCATAGGGACGATGGCATTTCGGGCAGAGCACCTGAAAATCATCCGCCGCAAGCTCCATCAGATTAAATTTGATAACACCGTTACACTCTGGTTCCACGCAAATAAAGTCCAATTGCGCCTTGCTTGCATTGATTTCGTTCTGATTCGCCATGATTATAATTTTCCATACTTTTTTCTTGAACTCTGGTCTATCCGGCATAGCCTGAAAACCTGCTGCCGGAATAACATTGAGTTATAATATAATGCAACTTCGCCCATATGAAAGAGATAATTGAAAAAAAACACAGCTTTTCTACTTCATTTTGCAATATGGGACGGTACAGTTGGAAAACCGGGAAAGACCGGAAGGGGAAAAAAATTGAATCCGGTCTTATTTTATCTGTTTTTCCGCCGATGCTTATTTGCCGTTTTTTCGGAACTCCCGGCAGTGCCGCATGATTTCTTCAAGCGTGTCTGAGGTGACATATCGCCGGGGTTCCTGTTGACGGCAGTTTGCACTGTGGAAAAATCCCGGGGACAAAAAAAACTCCGGAGCATTTGCTGCCGGAGGCTCTGCATGAAAACGCAAGCATTGTTTTATTTGGTTTCCGCGTCATAAATATTCGTTACGGTGCTGGGCAGGGCGTTGTAAATGGAATTTGTCCCGTTGTCGATTTCATTTCCTGCGAGAACCGTTCCGTTGATCTTGCGGATGATGATGGCACTGTCACGCGCAAGTTTGGAACTGATTGCATCCGTATCACCGACACCGTCCATCTGTGCGGAAACATTTCCGAGAACCTTTCCTGTCTTGTCCACAAGCTCCACGGAGGCAATCATTTTCCCGTTCTTTTCCCGTTTCATGGCGACCAGGCACAGCGCACTGCATTTGAGTTTATCGCAAAGCTCGCCGATCTCTTTTGGGGTAAGTTTTTTGCCGTGTTCAAACTTCAGCGCGCCGATCGCGTTCTGAACCGTTCTCGTATCCAGCACATTGACTTTGGCATGAGTCGTCAGTTCCGAAAGAAAATATTCAATGAAAAGACTGCGGCACATTTCAAGCCCGTTCGTCGGGTCATCCTGAATATCCGTGACGGCGCAGACAACCGGTTTTTGAGCGTAGGCAGCGGCAGCGGTCAACACGGACAGCACAACAACGGCAAGCAATTTTCTGATCATGATCAATATTCCTGTTATTAGTTTGATTTTTAAATAATATATCACAGCCTGCGACATTTTCAATCGCTGCAACTCTCATGGAACGGAACTATCTCAAGAAAAATTGCTTTTTTATTTTAAAAAGAATGAAAACGGGGTTATATTATTCAGTTACATTTAGTTTTCAGGTCAGATAAAATATGGAGAGACCGTTGATGAAAGAATTCAAAGTAGGAATTATCGGGTTCGGAACCGTTGGCGCCGGCGTGGCGTCCTGCCTTCTGAACAATGCGGATACGATTGCAAAACGTACCGGAGTCAAGCCGGTTCTTACAAAGATTGCCGACCTCGATATCACGACAGACCGCGGGGTCAAGGTGCCGAAAGGCATTCTGACGACGGACGCAAAGGCTCTGATTGACGAGGTCGATGTGGTGGTCGAACTCATCGGCGGGACAACGATTGCTAAAAAATTCATTCTTGAAGCGCTTGAAAAAGGCAAAGCTGTCGTGACGGCAAACAAGGCGCTGCTTGCGGAACACGGCAAAGAGATTTTCGAAACAGCCGAAAAACACAATACGGAAATCTATTATGAAGCCAGTGTGGCAGGCGGAATTCCGATCATCAAAAGCCTGCGCGAAGGTTTTGTCGGCAACCGCATCAGCCGTATCTACGGTATCATGAACGGCACCTGCAATTATATCCTGACACGGATGCAGCGCGAGGAAATTGATTTCGCCCCCGTTCTCAAGGATGCACAGCAGCTCGGCTATGCGGAAGCGAATCCATCCCTCGACATTGACGGATTCGATACTGCGCACAAGGCGGCGATCCTTTCCGCTCTCGCATACGGCAAATGGTTCGGGATGGACCCCATTTACGTTCAGGGGCTCCGCGATGTCACGCTTTCCGACATCAAGCTTGCCGATGAACTCGGATATAAGATCAAGCTCCTTGCCATCATCAAGAAGGAAAACGACGATGTGGAAATCCGCGTTCATCCGACCATGATCCCGAAAAAGACCCAGCTCGCCATGATTGATGAAGTGTTCAACGGCGTCATGGTGACCGGCGATTATGTCGGCGACACGCTTTTCTACGGGCGCGGCGCAGGGCGTGCCGCAACCGCCAGCGCGGTGGTTTCGGATATTGTCGACGTCGGTTTGAACCTGACTCATAACTGCGTCCGCCGTCTTCCCTCCTTCCGTGAGGGGGCGCAGTTCGGCAAGATCATCAAGATGGACGATGTCAATTCCCGCTACTACCTGCGGGTTCAGGTCATTGATCAGCCGGGCGTGCTTGCGAAAGTCGCGAATCTGCTCAGTGAAAACAAGATCAGCATCTCCAGCCTGGTCCAGCGCGAAGGACAGTCCAAGAATAATGTCTCCCTGCTGATCATTACGCACATGACCGTGGAGAAAAACATCAAGAGCGCGATTGAAGCCATCGGCAGACTCGCCGAGGTCAGGGATTCCGTGAAACTTATAAGAATTGAGGATATCTGAAAGAATGGGAAATCACACCATTGAAAAAATCGGCGGGACTTCGATGAGCCGTTTCGGCGAAGTCATGAACAATGTGATCATCGGTTCCAGAAAAGGCGCGGAGCTCTACAACAGAGTGTTTGTCGTTTCCGCTTATTCCGGAATTACCAATCTGCTTCTCGAGGATAAAAAGACCGGTGAACCCGGAGTTTACGGGCACATTGCAAGAGACAACAAAAACTGGCCGGAGGCATTGGAGAAAGTCCGTGAAAGAATGCTCGAATACAACAGGAGCTTTGAAGGCATCGGCTTGAATGTCGCTGATGCGGACCGGTTTGTGAATGAGCGTATCGACGCCGTCAGGGAATGCCTGAAATACATTACATTCCTGCGCAGCGCCGGACATTCCAGGCCGTCCGAATACCTGCCGTCCACGCGTGAATTTCTCGCGGCTCTCGGCGAAGCGCACAGCGCATACAACTCCGTGGAAATTCTCAAGGCGAACGGAGTCAACGCGCGTTTCGTCGACCTCTCCGGCTGGATGTCTCCCGATATCATGTCTCTGAACGAAGCGATTCTTTCCGCGTTCAAGGATATCGAATTCGACAGGGAAATGCCGATCGTGACAGGCTACGTCAAATATGACGAAGGCATCATGAAGCGTTTTGACCGCGGTTACAGCGAGATTACATTCAGCAAGATTGCGGTTCTCACAGACGCCAAGGAAGGCATTATTCACAAGGAGTTTCATCTTTCCACGGGCGACCCGAAACTGATCGGAGTCGACAAAGTGCAGATCATCGGCAATACGAATTTCGACATTGCCGATCAGCTTTCCGACATGGATATGGAGGCGATTCATTCCAAGGCGGCGAAAGAGATGGAAATGAAGAATATTCCGATCCGCATCAAGAACGCATTCGATCCGGAGCATCCCGGCACCCTGATCAGCCGCGACTACATCTCCCCTGCGCCCCGCGTGGAGATGATCTGCGGACGCAGCGATCTGATTGCGCTTGAGGTGCATGACCCGGAAATGGTCGGCGGCGTCGGCTATGACCACAGGCTGACCGAATTTCTTGCACGCAACGGAATCAATTACATTGCGAAGAACACCAACGCCAATACGATTACGCATTATATTCCGCAGAAGAGCAAGAATATCGAGGCGTGCATGGCGGAAATGCGCAAGGCGTTCGTTCATGCGACAGTCACAGGGACTCCTGTTGCCGTTGTCTCGGTGATCGGCACCAACATGAAGATTCCGGGGTTTCTCGCCAAAGCCGCCAAAGCCCTGTATGAAGCAGATATCAACGTGCTTGCCCTGGATCAGGTCATGCGGCAGGTGAACATTCAGTTCATTGTTTCTCGTGATGACTTCAAGAAGGCGCAGATCGTTCTCCATCGGGAATTCGTGGAAAACGTATAACTGTTCCGGTGAAAAGAACCGCCCGTCTGAAATATGGAGTTTCAGGCGGGCTTTCTGTTTTTAAATGCAGTTGCGATGTTCTGTGGTATTCCGGCAAGCATTGCATAATGAGTTGATTTTCTGGGGGGCGTACACCCCCCGTCCCCGGTCAAGGGCAAAGCCCTGCACCATACTGTTTTGGATTTTCGTCATCGGTTGGGCTTTTCGAGCGCTTGATTTTTCAGACGGGTTCTGATATATTAAATATTATAAAGTAATATTCAATATTATTGAATAAAGAGGAGGCTTTCTATTGTGAAGTGTTACCGGAAGATCATTTACGGCGCGACCTGTTACGGGATCGGCGCAGCATGTCGGAGCGGGCGAGATACCTTGATTCTGGAACCGGGCATTCATCCGGGGGGCGAATTTGCCGACACATTCAATCCCGGATGGTTCTGGACGCATCCCCTGAGGACTGTGCAGGCGCGGGCTTTCCGCTCGGAACTGGAAGAACGCGGAGCATTGAACGGAAAGGCATTCCATCTGCCGGCGCTGATTCCGGCGCTTTGTCGTTTCATCCTCGACAAAAGATTGGAGATCAGGCTGAATCATTCTGTGATCTCCGTGGAGCCGGATGGCTTGAATCTGCGGGTTCGCACGGCAGCTCCCGAAGGGGAGTGCGAGTTTCTGACCGCTTCTTTTACGGACACATGGTCATTGCCGGAGGGAAAGCTGATCGGGAAATCGCTGAATGCGGCGGTTCGTGCCTGCGGGGATGCCGCTCCGCCGGAGATTGCCGGTTTCATGCCGGGGGCATTCCCCGGAGAGGGATATCTCCGGTTTCCCGTTGCCGGAGACTGCACTTATCCGGACGCACGCCTCCAATTGGAACAGTTCTGGCGGAGTCGTCCGGCGGAAGCGGGCAACTGGAGCATTACGGGAACCGCAATGCGGTTTGAACTGAAAGCTGGAAAAAAAGCGGAGAAGATTTCTCCGAGGCATATTCGGGTGTTTTCCGGGAGTTTCAATCATGCCGCCGCCGCTCTGGACGCCGGTTTTTCAGGGGAGGTGGAACTGTGATCCGTTCCGTGGTATCCAATGGCAGAACGGTCCGGAGCGAGTGGACGGGACCGTATGAAGAATATGATGTGATCGTTGCAGGCGGCGGAACCGCCGGGGCGATTGCCGCAATCGTCGCCGCTGAACACGGAATGAAGACGCTTGTCGTGGAAAGAAGCAATTGCTGCGGGGGAATCGGCACCGGCGGGCTTGTCACGAATTATTATTACGGGATCCGGCACGGGCGGCATACCTTGATCGATGCCGCCGTCAAAGAGCGTGAAAACGGTTCCGGTTATATTCTGCGGAAAAACTGTTTTTCTGCGGAGCTCAAGAAAATCGAGTTGGAACAGACGATGCTCAAGGCGGGAGTTGAAATCCGCTATGAGGCTGTCCTGACGGCTGTCCTGATGCGTGATGAATCAACCGTGAACGGCGTCTTCTGGCATGATGCGGACGGGGAACATTGTGCGGCGTGCCGTTATGTGATCGACGCGACAGCCGAAGCGCAGGTTGTTTTTCTTGCCGGCGGCGCATTTCATTTCGGGCGTGAATCGGATGGCTTGGCGCAGACCTATACCTTGAACTATTCCCGTTCTGCGGACAATACCCAACTGATCAACTTCGGAGACGGGGGATATGTGAATCCGTCTGACTCCTCCGAGTTGACGGATGAAATTTTAAGGCAGTCCGCCGCGTTGTATCCGGACCGTTTCACTGCGGAGAACCGGATCAACTTTTTTTCCGGTCACTTCTGCGCCAGAGAAGGGCGGCTGATTGCCGGCGAGGAGAATCTGACGCTGGAGGATGTGATTCACGGCAGGCTTGCAGCGGAGCCGGTCGCATGGGAACGCTCCAACTGGGATACCCATACACTGGACCTCGGTTTTGAAGACGATACCGCAATGCAGTGGGGCGTTGCTGCAATGCAGTGGAGCACGGTTCTGCATATTCCGGTTCCGCGCGACGCACTGATCCCGAAGGGACTGCATGGAATTCTTGTCGCAGGGCGGATGCTGGCGGTGGATCACAATCTCTCGCAGGCGGTCCGCATGAAAGACTGTATGCAGTTTACCGGCGAGGCGGCGGCTGTGATGGCTTCGCTCGCCGTGAAAAGGCATTGCGATGTCCGGGAAGTCCCGTATCAGATGATTGCCGGGGAACTTTCCTGCGGGGATTACAGCGTTGAAAATGAAAAGCTCCTGTTGAAAACGGAGGCGGAAATCCTGAACGGACTCCGGTCAGGAGCGCCGGGGCAGGCGATCTGGTCCGCATACCGTATGGGCAATCGTGCGTATCTGAAAACATTGCTGGGAGAACCCGGTCCTGCCTGCGCCCATGCCGCTTTTGCTCTTGCGCTTCTGAAAGAGAAATCCTGTCTGGGGATTCTGCGTGAACTGGCGGAACAGCGGAATTCCCGCAGGGCGGAAACTCCGCGCAGTGAACCGCATCGTCAGGAATACGGAGCAATCGCGGCCTATCTGCTCGGATGGATGGGAGACGCGGAAAGCGTCGATCTGCTGATCGGCATTCTGAAGGAGCGTCGTTCGGCGCAGTATGCCGTCAATGCTTTGAACGCACTGATGCGGATTGGAGAGGAGACGGAAGATTTGAGGCAGAAGATCGGTTTTGCCCTGAGCGAGTTCGCAGGGATTCCGCAGAATCCGCTGACGATCTGCTGTTTCGGGAGCAGCCGTCCGCTGAACATTCTGAACCGGATGCGTATTCTGATCTGTGCGCGCCTCGACAAATGGGGAATTCATCATTATGTTGAGACTGTCCTGAACGGCGGGAAACTGACGCAGGTGGAACGGAACATGTGGAGGAGACTGTGCCGATGATTCAGGTGCTGGAACGTTTTGCGAAGATCATGAATCATGTCTCCGCGCATGATGAGGCGCCATGCCGTCTGCGCGATCTTGCCGCGATGCTGGGAGTTTCGCCGTCCGCATGTGCCAATATCGTCTCCAGCATGGTGAAACTGGGGTATCTGGAGTCAGCGGAACAGGGCGGGTACCGGCTCGGCCCGACGCCGTCCCTGCTGGTGCGTTCCGGTGCCTACAAGCAGTATATTGTGCAGACGGCTGCGCCTTTTCTGGAAGAACTGGTTCGCAGAATCAATGAAAATTGCCTGATCGTGACGCATTCCGATGGAAAACGGGTTGTCCTGCTGACTCGGAAGAGCAGCCGCGAACTGCAATTGAATGAACCTCTCATGACGGAGAACCTGATGCATACCGCAACGGGCTGCGTCATGCTTGCCCATATGTCCGGGGAGGAGCTGGAACGGTACGAGTCGGTTCAGCCGTTTGCCGGTTCAATTTTTCCCGCTGTTACCTCGTGGAGCGGTTTCCGCGCGAAGCTTGCCGGAATCCGGCGGGACGGAATCGCGTTCGACAATCGGGGTGTCGGTTTGGATGGTCGCCGCGCGCTGGCGGTTCCCGTGTATCGTGACGGTGAACTGGAGTGCGTGCTCGGATGCTGGTATCCGACGGTTCGGGCAAATCCGAAGCATCGTGCCTGCATTGCTCTGAACTGCCGTAAAACCGCCGGGCGCATTTCCGCGGCACTGGACGCATTATGACTGAAAAAAATATTTCCATGATTGAAAAAATTCTGAAGAACTTGTAAAAGTGCCGTCATTGAAGTATTTTAAAGCTCCTTTTTATTTTTTAACAGAAAAGAAAGACAGGCAGAAATGAAAACTCAAACCAGAAACGGACGCTATGTCGAATTGCTCGATACAACGCTGCGTGACGGGGAGCAGACGCCCGGCGTCGCTTTTACTCCCGCAGAAAAATTTGAGATCGCCCGGATTCTCATTTCTCACCTGCGTATAGACCGGCTTGAAATCGGGTCCGCACGGGTATCCGACGGAGAACGCGAGGCGCTTGCCGCGATCCTGAAATGGGCGGAACACCGCGGATGCGTCGACCGGATGGAAATCCTCGGATTCGTTGACGGGGGAAAATCCGCCGCATGGATCAGAGATGCCGGCGGCAAGGTTCTGAATCTCCTTGCGAAAGGTTCGGAAAATCATTGCCGCGTTCAGCTCCGCAAAGAGCCGCAGCAGCATTTCGACGAGGTCTGCCGCGAGATTGAGAATGCGCACAAACTCGGACTGGACGTCAATCTCTACCTGGAGGACTGGTCCAACGGGATGGCGCATTCATTCCATTATGTCTATTCTTTCATGAATGCTCTCAAGAATATGCCGCTGGAACGGATCATGCTGCCCGATACGCTCGGCATTATGACGCCGGATGAGGTGACGCGTTATCTCGACTGGATGTATGCCGCGTTTCCCGATGCCCGTCTTGATTTCCACGGACACAATGACTACGGGCTTGTGACGGCGAACAGCCTTGCCGCCGTCAAAGCGGGAGTCAACGGCATCCATGTAACGGTGAACGGTCTCGGCGAGCGTACCGGCAATCAGCAGCTTGCGCAGCTGGTGGTTGTGATCAACGATCATTCGGATCGCACGACACGGGTTCCCGAAAAGGAACTTCAACATGCGTCCGAGCTTGTCCAGACGATTTCCGGCAAGCGTTATTCCTGGAATACCCCGGTGATCGGTACCGATGTGTTCACGCAGACCTGCGGCGTTCATGCGGATGGCGACAAGAAGGGGAATCTGTATGCGAACCGTCTGCTGCCGGAGCGTTTCGGGCGCAAGCGGAATTATGCGCTCGGCAAACTTTCCGGCAAGGCTTCCCTTGACCAGAATCTTCAGATCATGGGGATGGCGGAACTGGCTCCCGAAGTGCGCGCAAAGGTGCTTCAGGAGGTGGTGCGCCTCGGTGACAAGAAGAAACAGGTTACGCCGTCGGATCTTCCGTTTATCATTGCCAGCGTTCTGCGTACGCCGATCACCGGTCGTGTGAAAGTCGTGGACTATCAGATTGAAAGCAGTCTGAAATGCACGCCGAAAGCGGTGGTCACGATTGAGCTCGACGGCGAAAAGATCACGGAAAAAGCTTCCGGAGACGGTGGTTACGACGCATTTGTGAAGGCGTTGCGCAAGCTGTTGAAAAAACGCGGGATTACGTTCCCGAAACTTGCCGATTATGAGGTGAGAATTCCGCCGGGAGGCAAGACCGACGCACTGGTCGAGACTACGATCAGTTGGGAGATGCCGGAGCGCACCCTGACTACGACCGGAGTCGACAGCGACCAGCTTACCGCCGCCGTCGTAGCGACGGAAAAAATGCTGAACCTGGTGATTAAATAAGAGTTCCGCGCCGGAACTTTGAGAAATCTGTTTTTGAGGGGCTCGTTGCAGAGCCCCTTCATTATTTTGTGGCATTTCTTCGCAGGATTCATTCGACAGGAGAGAATGGTTATCCACTCGGAAATCAGCCGGATTGGAATTTGACGGCATACCAGACGGCAAGGCAGACTAAGATTTTTTTCCTGTCCTGCTTCATCTGCCGGATATATTTTTTCGGATTTTAAATTACAAAATTTGAAAACATCAAAAATAAGAATACATTACTTTTCATATACAATGTAGTTGTGTTGATTGAAAACCGTTATATTTCAGCAAATGCACTGAAAACCCGCCAAGTTGAGAAGTTATTATTTGCTGCGACAAGGGATTATTGTATCCGGATGTATTCACCATTGCGCAAGCCCGGAATACAAGCCCTCGCGAAATATACCCGGTTGGATTGTCTTTATAACACGGACATCCGCCGGGCGCTTCGTCATGTCGCAGCAGGTTCTTGGCGGGACCTTCAGTGCAGTGATTTTGAAGCGTTCGGCTCTTTTTTGCCACTGCCGCTTTTCTGTTTGAGTCAGATTTAACACAAATCACAATTTCATCCTCAGTTCCAACTTCATGAAATTTCTTGCCTGAAATGTCAACTGTTGGCATGTCTTGCCGTATCGTTACCGCAGGATTTTCTTTCTTCCTGTCTGGAAAGTCCTGCAATTACATCATTGAATTTACAAAAAGGATGAACCTTGATGATTAAAGCATGTTTGAAAAAATGTCTGCCTCCTGTGTTTATTGATTTTTACCGAATATGTTCTTATGGGAGATTGCCTGCTTCCGGCGTGTATGACACTTGGGAACATGCATGTGAGAGGTTGCACGGGAAAGATTACTGCGACCGTGAGATTTCGGCTCTTGTAGCCTTCCGAACGAAACAGCTATTGAAAAATCCGGAGACATTGCCTTTTTCTCTTTCCGCATTGCAGACGATCGCCGCAATGGGGCAGATTTTGATTGAGACGGAAAAATCCCGCCTATCTGTTCTTGACATCGGGGGTGCCTGCGGCTTGCATTACCATCAGATAAAGAAATGTTTCCCTTCCATTTCTTTTGACTGGCATGTCCTTGAGACGGAGGTCATGGCGGAAGACGGCAGTAAAACCGGAAATTATGAGGAATTGAAATTTTTCACAAAGATCGGTGATTTGACTGCGTATGATTTCATCCACTGTTCCGGCACTCTGGGATATATCCCGGAATGTGAATCATTATTGGACTCAATCCTCGGAAGCGGCTGTGAATATATACTTTTATCCAGAACCTCGCATGTAAAAGGAGAGAAAGATATTTTTATTACTCAGTGGCATCCGTTGCACTTGAACGGGCCCGGAAAGATGCTGCCTCCGGGTTTTAAGGATAAAGTCGTGGGGTATCCTGCCAGAATATTTTCAAAAGAACGTCTGAAAAAAAAGTTGCAGAGAAATTATACAATCCGCTGGGAAGTTGATGACAATAGTGCATTCATATCGGTGCAAGGGCATGAAGTCGGCGGAATTTCTTATTTCATGCAAAAGAAATAGTGTTATCGCATTGTGTAGAATCCGGATTATGTTCTATGTGGATGGCAGACACTGAGATCTCATGCTGCCGGATTTTATGATTGCTGTTTCAGACAGTACATTCCAGTTGGCAGTCGCAAGGCTCTTTTGCCACATGCTCCGGGTTGTATTCCTGTGCTTCCACACAACCCATCGCACGGTAGAATGCCTGGCTTTCCACTGCGGAGTGCGCGGAAATATACAGTTTCTTCGCACCATGCTGCTTTGCCCGGTTTTTCGCAATGCGGAATAACTCCCTGCCGATTCCTCTGCCTCGCATATCTTCCGATACATGAATGCTGGACAGATCCAGATATTCCTTGTTTCTGCCGAATAAGGCGGATTCCACGGAAGCAAAACCTTTCAGTTGTTCCAGAAAGAATGCTCCCGACACCATTCCGCCCGTCTGTACTGTATTTTTCAGGCAGGAAACCAGAAACGCATAGTCTCTTTCCGTCCATTCATCCGTAAATGCAATGTCTTTTATGCACCAGACGCCGCTGATCTTCCGCCAGCATTTCGTAACTGCCTGATGCCGTTTGAAATGCCGGAACAATTCCCGGTTGATTTCATTGACATGCGGCATTCTGTATTCAATCATGAGTGTTGAAGTCCCGTATGTAAAAAAATACCGGCACCCGGAGAAGGCGCCGGTATTCTGATGCGGATTCGGAAATCAGGAAAGTTTGGCTTTGACCTGGTCAAGCTCTGCGGATGCGTCCGAAAGAAGCTCGTCGATCAGATTCTTGACCGGAACGACCTTGTCCATGAGCCCGACAGACTGGCCTGCCATCAGAGAGCCTGTTTCCACATCGCCTTCGACAACGGCGCGGCGGAGAGCTCCCATCCAGAATTTTTCCACTTCCATCTGGGCTTCCTGTCTGTGAATCGTGCCTTCCTCCAGTTTTTTGAGAAGCTCAAGCTGGAGTCTGGAGAAAGTATCATGCCCTTTGTTCTTGAGCGCGCGGACGGCGACGACCGGAAGACGGGAATCGAATTGCGGCGTTGCAATGGCGTCGCGGGCGTTGGCATGCATGAACGCATCCTTGAATTTCGCGTGCGCGGAACATTCGTCCGTCATGACGAAACGGGTTCCGATCTGAACACCGGCGGCTCCCATGAGCAGTGCGTGCGCCATCATTTTACCCGTGGCGATGCCGCCTGCGACGAATACCGGAATCTGATCGCCGAATTTGAACAGAAGCTGCTGGATCAGAACCATCGCGGAGACGTGTCCGATGTGTCCGCCGGCTTCACTGCCTTCGAGCATGATTGCGTCCGCCCCGAAACGGATCATGCGTTCGGCAATGGAAAGCGTGGAGGCAAAGCAGATGGTCTTCTTGCCGGCGTTCTTGGCGATGGCGACCTCTTTTTCTTTCGGAATGGAGCCCGCGAAAAAGACGTAATCAACCGGCATGTCGGGAAGGGCGGCAAGCTGTTCCTGGTAAGCGGGTGCGACAGTGACCAGATTGACCGCAAAGGGTTTGTCCGTCAGCGTTCTGGTTTCTTCGACCTGGGAACGGAGCACCCCGACCGGCGCATTGCCTCCGGCGATACAGGCGAAACAGCCGTTGTTGCAGACCATGGAAACAAGTTTCGGATCGGAGACCCAGGTCATGGCTCCGCAGATGACCGGATATTTCACATTCAGGAATTCGCTGCCCCGCTTCATCATTCTGCGAAGGTTGGCATTTACACAGTTGTCATGATCGATTGTCGTGATTGACATTTCATACTCCCTTTCGTTAAAGCATAAGGGGATAATATACTGCGAACCGGGACGATTTACAAGTTTTTCACAGCAGAATGAGTGTCTGAAAGGGAAAGAGTCCACTTTTCGCCTTTCCGTCTTTTTGTTCTTTTGCATCTGAGCCGTGCCGGATCTTCGGGGAAAGGATATCCCGTATATTTTGATGCATATTATTGCATTCCATGTTTTTTCATGTAAATTACGAATATTTGATCTATTATAATACGCATCTTTAAATGGCGGCGGCCGGTGAATATGACGGAATACAGCTTTGCAAAAACAGTGAGATTTTTGTCTCTTGTTTTTTTCATTTTCGGAGCGACGCTTCTTTATGCAGATAAACTGCAGGAATCGAAACGCGTTCTGCTGATCCAGTCCTATCACAATACATTCCGCTGGACGAATCAGGTGACGCAGGGGTTCCTGAACCGTATGGAGCATCTGGCGCCCAATACGGAGGTTGATGTCGTTTATCTTGATCTTCTGCGAGAGGGGCATCAGGAGAAAACGAAGCTGGAAAGAGCGGTAAGGAAGATACGGCAGGGTTTTTATGACCTTGTCGTTGTTTCCGGCGACGATGGAATTGATCTGTTTCGTGCCTGTGCAGGAGAGATTCCGGCAAAACAGCAGATTCTGTTCTCGGGATGGATCAATTCGGACCCCGCGGTCAGGAAAGAGTTCCCGAATTCCACAGCCCTGATCCAGAAGGTCGATATCGAAGGAACCCTGCGGCTTGCCGAGGCGTGTCTGAACGGTGCTCCGGAGAAAATTTTTGTCATTGTGGACAAGGGAGACGCGGGAAAAAGGATCGCCGTTGATATACGGAGAGCCATCGTTCAGAAAACACTTCCCCCGTTGAAGATTTTGAACGGGGAGCAATACGATACACAACAGTTGCTTGAGTTCCTCGCGGACCAGCCGAAAAACGCAATTGTCATTTATACCGGCTGGTACAGAATCGGAATCAATGATCATGTCGCTCTGCGCGGGACAGGCAGTCAGATCGCCACGGTCAGCCGCGCTCCTGTATTCTGCACCGTGGACTCGTGGCTTCAGAACGGCATGGTGGGCGGTGTCATGGCGGTCGGGAAGCAGCAGGGACAGGAAGCCGCCGATATTGCCGCGCAGATTCTCAAAGGCGCTCCTGCTGCCTCCCTGCCGTTCCGGACTGCAAAGAATTCCCCGATCATTGATGTGTACCAGCTTCACCGCGTCAACCTTTACCCGGAACGTTTTCCGCCTGCTGCCATCCTGCTGAATGAGCCTGTGACATTCTGGAAGGTCTACCATATTCATATCATCGTCGCCGCGGCGCTTTTCCTGATCATATGCCTGCTGCTGGTTCTCGTGACGATCAATATGGTGCGTTTCCGCGCCGTGACCCGTGAAAGGGAACAGGAACAGAAGAAGCACTACCGGCAGCTGAATGCCATTGCCGAACGGTTCCGCACGACACTGAATTCCATTGGCGACGCTGTGATTGCCACGGACCCTGAGTCCCGCATAACCCTGATCAATCCGGTCGCCGTCAAACTGACGGCCTGCCCGGAGGATGTGGCAGGCAAGAAGCTGGCGGAGGTTTTTCATATCGTCAGCGGCTATACAGGAAAACATGCCGTTTCGCCTGTGGAGGAGGCTTTGCGCACCGGGGAGATTGTTGAACTGGTGGATCATATTGATCTGATTGCCTTGAACGGGATCCGTTACCACATTTCCGCCAGCGCCGCTCCGATACGCAATACCGCCGGAGCTGTGACCGGTGTGGTTCTGGTGTTCCGCGATGTCACCGGCGAACAGGAGCAGAAGGCGCAGAATGCGGCGATGCTCAGGACTCTGCAGCAGGTTACAAGCTGGGTCAATCTCTCTTATTTCAACTGTAATCTGGATGGATCGGGACTCAGTACGCAGACCGGATTGAACTGGAGGCATGAAGCAGACGGCAGGCCGGTTTCCCCCCGCCGCTGGGTTTTTGAAGAGGACCGCGAGATGTTTTACCGGGAATGGAACCAGTTGCGCAACGGCTCCAAAAAAGAGATCGATCTCACCTATCGCTCCAATTATGACGGCACGATGCAGTATTACCGTATGTCCGCCACACTCTGGCGGAATCCTGACTCGGACACTCCGCGGATTTTCGGCACGATCCAGAATGTGACGGCAATTGCCGAAAAAGAGCGGAAATATAACGATACCAACGCGTTGTTGAAAGCGCTGGTCGAGACGCTGCCTTGTCTTGTTTTCATCAAAGACGCTTCCGACGATTTCCGCTATCTGGTTGCGAACCGCACTTTTGCCGGTTTTCTGAAGCAGACTCCGGAGGACATGGTCGGCAAGACCGATTTTGAAATATTCGGTGAACATGAGTTTGTAAAACGTTTCAGGCGGGATGATGATGAGGCGCTTCGGGCGGGGAAGAACATCGAATCTCTGGAGACCATAAAGGAACCGGACGGCAGCATACGTTATCTCCACGGGGTCAAGGGGATCGTCAGGCAGACGGACGGCAGGCTTCTGCTGGTGGGGATGGCTACGGAAGTCACGGAGCTGGAACAGGCCAAGCGCAAGGAGGAGGATGCCCGCAAACTGCTTCAGGCGGTTCTTGACAATATTCCCGCGGGCGTCATTCTGAAAGACCCCGCCGATGATTTCCGTTACCTGATCTGGAACAAAGCGCTGGAAAAAATTTCAGGAATACCGGGAGCCCGTGTTTTGGGCAGGACGGACAGGGAGATTGACATTTACCCGGGATGCCGGGAAAAGTTTATCGAGGAGGACCGCAGGACCATATCCGGCGGAAAGGAAATTTCATTTGTCGAGGTCCTGCCGACGGTTCGCGGTACGGAGGTCGTCTGCAACACTCACAAGATACCGTTCTCGCCGGAGCCGGGCAAGACATTCCTGCTCGGTCTCTGCATGGACATTACCAAAGAATGGGCTTTGGAGAAAGAGAAGAACAAGCTGATTCAGCGCTTGAACGATCATATCAGAAATGAGAAAATGCTGAATCATTGTCTTCAGACGATCACAATCGAAAACGATCTGGATAAGACGATCAATACGATTCTCAAAGCCGTCGGTGAAAACTGCGATGCCGACCGCTGTTATGTGGTCCGCTGTCACGAACCGCAGCACACCATCGACACCGCCTATGAGTGGCTGCGCGAAGGGATTCCGTCACAGTTGAAGTCCTTCCGGAAGTTTGACCTGAATAAAGTGGACGGCATTTATCAGAGTATCCTCAACGAAAAAGAAATTGCCGTCAGTGATCTGCGGCAGGCGCCGGAAGTGTTTCGGGAGCTGGCGGAGCATTTCCCTGAAAGATCCGTTGATATGAAATCGTTGCTGCTTTGCAGTATCTGGGACAATGGACAGTTCTGGGGTGTCATCGGGATCAGTTATGTCCGCCGCCGGCATGATATTACGGAGGCGGATAAGGAAACGCTTCGCAGCGCCTGCAATCTGTTCATGCTCGCTCTGGAGCGGAACCGGCAGATGGAGCTTGCCGCTGAAAGCATGTCGCTGCAGAAGCAGATCATTGACAATATTACGATTCCGATCGCCATGTTCGACAAGGACTGTTCCATCATGAAAGCCAATGCCGCCGCAGCGGCAATGATGTCGGGAGCAAACCCGCAGGATATCATCGGCAGAAAATGTTATCAGGTGCTCTGCGGCTGTGACGAACCGCCGGAATGGTGTCCGTTCCGCCAGGTTATGGAAACGGGCGAGACGGTTCACCGCGATGTCGAGAACCGGGGGCGCCGCTACCATATGACCTGCCAGCCGATTTTCGACCGTCACGGCAACGTGGAGTCCGTATTCGAGGCGTCTGTTGATATGACGGAGCATTATCAGCAGCAGCTTGCTCTGGAAAACAGCCGTAACAAATTGCTTGCCAGCAATGAACAGCTCCGGCTCTATATTGAGCAGGATAAAGCGGTCAGCGCCTGTCTGGAAAGTCTGCTGTTCTACTCGGATTTCAAAGATGCGCTCAGACATGTGCTTGCCAATATCGGGCGTTTGCTGGGGGCGAACACCTGTTCTCTGTTTCGTGCCGGAGATGAGCGTTGTTCCCGCATCACCACGGTCGAAAACTGGGGCAGGACGGAGGATACGGCAAAGCGGCGGCGCATAGCCGAACTGAAAATGGAAGAGTATCCCACAATTCAGGAAACATTGTTCACGAAAGGGGAATTTTCCATTGACCGGGCGGATGCGGAGAGGAAAGACACTCCGCTCCGCAGAGATATCCTGAAATACCTGACATGGCGTAAAGCCAATGCATTGTGCTGTGTTGCGATTCATCATAAAGGGAAGTATTGGGGGCATATCGGAGCGGAATATACGGATGGAGCCACATTCGGGGCTCCGGGACTCCGGCTCATGCATTCCGCTGCACGCATGATAGAACTGCTGATCGAACGTTCCGACAGTACACGCCAGCTTGCCCGGAGCGAATACGAAAAGAAGATGATCTTCAATATTCTGAATATTCCGCTGGTTCTGTTCGATGCGGAGAGGAAGATCATCCGCGTGAATCCTGCGGCGGAGAAACTGGTCGGCATGACGGAAGCGGAAATCATTCAGCGCCCATGCCCTGAGACATTCTGCAATCATTCGATGAGCCGCGGGAAATGCCCTGTTGAACGTACCTTGAAAACCGGTTTGCCGCAGACTCAGGAGGCTGTGCTCAACGGACGGAATTACCAGCTTTCCACTCTGCCCTTTTTCGAGAATGGCAAAATGGTGAATGTCCTGCAAAGTTATGTCGATATGACGGATGCCTGTCGCCAGCAGGAGAAGCTGAAGCAGGCGATGTTCGATGCACAGGCTGCCGATCGGGCGAAGAGTTTCTTCCTTGCCACGATGAGTCATGAAATCCGGACACCGCTCAATGCCGTGATCGGATTCAGCGAACTTCTGCAGAACCGCGGGCTTTCCGAAAAGGAGCAGATGGAGTATCTGCGTTCAATCCATTTTGCGGGAACGGCTCTCCTTCGTCTGATCAATGATATCCTGGATCTTTCCAAGATTGAGGCGGGACAGGTCAGAATCGTTCCGGAAAAAATGGATTTTACCACCTTGTGTTCCGAAATGCAGTCGATTTTCATGCAGAAGGCGAAGGAAAAAAATCTGGTTTTCCGGCTGGTTTATTCCGGCAATCTTCCGTTGCTGTATCTGGATAACCAGAGGATGCGGCAGGTGCTTCTGAATCTGCTCGGCAATGCCGTCAAATTTACGGACAAAGGCAGTATCGCGCTCGAAACTGAATTCAAGCCGGAGGATGCGGCGCATGGAACTCTGGTGATCCGGGTGCGCGATACGGGAATCGGCATTTCCGAGGAGTCGCGGACGAGGATTTTCGAACCGTTTGTTCAGGATAATGCGTCGCGGGACCGCGCCTATCAGGGGACGGGGCTCGGACTTTCCATTTCAAGTCGCCTGGTCCGGAAAATGGGCGGCGATCTGCAGGTGGAGAGTGAAGTGGGCAAGGGCAGTTGTTTCACGATTACTCTGCATCCGGTCCGTTACTCAAGGGAGGCGGAGGAGCCGGCGGCGGTTCCGGAGACGGTTGCTGCCGGTCAGGACCATCTTCGCGTTCTGCTGGTGGATGATGTGCCGATGAATCTGAAGGTTCTCAGCGCGTTGCTGAGACGTCTCGGCATTCAAAGCAGGCAGGCTTCTTCCGGTGCGGAGGCTCTGCATGTATTGAATGAGTTCACACCGCAGATCATTCTTTCGGATATGTGGATGCCCGGCATGAGCGGAGCGCAGCTTGCGGCGGAGATCCGCAGGAAACCGCAGGGCGGAGAAATTCTGCTTGTCGCCCTGACTGCGGACACGGAGGCGAATACGACATTTTCCATGCATGACTTCAATGCCATCATTCTGAAGCCGGTTACGATTGAAAAGCTTACGAAACTGCTTTCCCGGATTTCCGCCGGAAAAATATCCCGCAGTCCGGAAAACGACAAGCCGTATCTGATTCAGTAAGAGAAATTTCCGGAGGCGGAACACAGGTTTTGCGCGGCAGGATTTTCTGTTTGACTTCCTGAAAGCGGAGATGTATATTTTTCATTTCTATCCGAGGGAGAGTGTTTATGGATTTTACTTTCATTTATTCGACGGCAATTCTGTTTGTGATGCTGATGGACCCGTTCGGCAATCTGCCTGTATTCATGGCGACTCTGCGCAATATTCCGCCGGAACGTTTTTCCCGTGTGATTCTGAGAGAGTCCTGTCTTGCGCTGGGGGCGATGGCGCTTGCTCTGGCTCTCGGGCGCACATTCATGGAGCTGATGCATATTGCTCCGGGGACGCTCGGCATTGCCGGCGGATTGATTTTGCTCCTGATGGGAATCAAAATGGTGTTTCCCGCCGCTCCTTCCGCTGAAAAGGTGCAGAGTGTCATGGAGCCTTTTATCGTGCCGCTGGCGATTCCGCTGATCTGCGGTCCCGGCATTATCGCGATTCTGGTTACGATCCGCGGCAGCAATCCGTCCGCGACATTCCCGAACTGTCTTGCGGCGCTTGTCCTTGCATGGCTGGTTCAGACCGTCATCCTGCTTTGCGGAAGGCAGATTGCCCGCTTGCTCGGCAGCAAGACGCTGGATGCCCTTGAATCTTTGATGGGACTTCTGCTGACATGCATTGCCGTGGGACTGCTGATCAATGGAATCAATGAGACTTACGGGATTCAGGTTAAATAAAAATCAGGCGGAATGAGATGAAAAAAACGGAAGCAGGGGAACATTATTTGCTCCAACTTACTATGTACTTTAAGGCTTTGCAGCCCTGATGTATTTTTTATTCGGAGCTCGTTTGCCTGCTTCCTGACTGTAACTATACGGCAGACTCGAAGAAATGCAAGCTGTATTTTCAGGAAAAAGCCATATATTTTTTCTGTTTTTCTTTTAAAAACAGGGAACATTTTCAGAAATGCGCATTCAGTATCTTTTCTGCGATGCTGCGAACTTTCATTTTGAACTCGTCCGGAGCGGTTGCACGGGCTTCCCCGCCGGAGGTGAAGATGAATTGAAGCAGCTTATATTCATCGGCGGATGGAATCAGGAGTTCCGCGGACCCGTCCGGAAACGCCTTGAATTCTCCTGAAAAATTTTCCCTTGCGTAGGTAACGGCGCTTCCCGTGAGGCGCATCCGGATATTCCGGACTTTCGGCAGATGGAAGATATCTCCGGCATTGCTTTCCCGGATCAGGGCGCTGTCCGGTTGAAAGTTGCCGGGATGGAGCCTTGCGTCCGAAATCCTGTGCAGGGCGAGCGTGCGGACCGGTGTTTCCGCCAATACCCTGCCGGAGCGTTCCAGAAGTTTTGCCTTGAGATACCAGATGCCGTCATGAAAAACCAGAACATGAGGTTCGAGCAGCATCGGTTCCGGCGTTTCCGAGGAGGCGCCCTTGTAATGAATTTCCGCCGCGTGATGCGTCTGCCATGCCTTGAAGATTTCGGAGAAGATTTCCGGCTGGATCGGGACGCGCGCCCCTGTTGCGACCAGTGCGAGAAGGGAGGCATTCTCATCCAGTCCTTTTTCATTTCCTGAGAGCAGATGATCCACCGCCTGCCGGACTTCGCCGCGTACGGGGGAGGGAAAGAGGGTCTCGGCAAGGCGCGCCCCCAGCACCGCCGCTTTCATATCCGTTTCCTCAAGAAGCGGCACATCCAGAGTCCATTCCGGGTTCGTCAGGAAATATCCGCGTTTTTCATTATCATAACGGATGGGTGCCTTGAACTCATTTTTCAGATAGAGTATATCCCGCTGGACCGTT
Organism: Lentisphaeria bacterium; assembly: GCA_003526375.1. Classification (GTDB taxonomy): domain Bacteria; phylum Verrucomicrobiota; class Lentisphaeria; order Victivallales; family UBA1829; genus UBA11452. The sequence goes on along the minus strand of DPDG01000089.1, from coordinate 1,655 downwards.
TTCTGGGAAATCTGATAGGTCCCTGCCGGGTCCAGTTTTTTCATTTCGGCGACGAGACGCGCATGATTCGGAAAACGGTTTTCCTTCATCATGGAGATCAGGCGCATGATGCGCGGCATGGCAAGCTTGTTCTGCGGCATTGTTCAATCCCTCCGGAAGCAATTCTGTTTCGGTGATAAAATAAGGGAGAGTGAGACCTTGTCAAGGAACGCCGGAATATTTTCATGGCAAAAAAAGACCTGAAGCACAGTCTCCGCTGTCTTCAGGTCCTCAAGTCCGGCAATGATTACTTCGAGCCGAGCACACTCAGCACATTGCGTGCGATCATGAGCTCTTCATTGGTCGGCATGACAAGCAGCTTCCACGCGCTGTCGTCTGTGGAGATGATGCCTTTTTTGCCGAAACATGCCTTGTTCTTTTCCGGGTCCAGTTTGACATTGAGTGCGGCGAGCCCGCTGACGATCTTTTCACGGATCGGGAGGGAATATTCGCCGATGCCGCCGGTAAAGACAAGCGCATCCACGCCGCCGAGAAGAACAAAATAGGCACCGACGTATTTGACGACTCTGCGGACGAACATTTTGATGGCGAGTTCCGCCTGCTGATTGCCCTCGGATGCCGCATTAAGCATGTCGCGCATGTCGCCGCTTCCAATGCCGCCGATGCCGAGAAGCCCGGATTTCTTATTGAGGATCGTATCGACCTCATCCGGCGTATTGCCGATCTGGACAAGACGGATGACTGCGGCAGGGTCCATGTCGCCGCTTCTGGTGCCCATCATGAGGCCTTCCAGCGGGGTAAGTCCCATCGTCGTATCAATGACCTTGCCGTTTTTGACCGCCGCCATGCTGCATCCGTTGCCGAGGTGACAGGTGATGATCGTGGTGTCTTCCAGTTTCTTGCCGAGGAATTCCGCCGTGGCATTCGTGACGAAGTGATGGCTGGTTCCGTGGAAGCCGTATTTACGGATGCCGTATTTCTTATAGTAATCATAGGGAATGGCGTAGAGATAGGCTTCCGGCGGCATGGTCTGGTGGAACTGGGTATCGAATACCGCGACGTTCGGAACGCCGGGGAAGATTTCCTCGCAGGCTTCGATGCCGGTGAGGTTTGCCGGATTGTGAAGCGGTCCGAGCGGGAAGCATTCGAGGATGATGTCCTTGACTTCTTTTGTAACAAGAACCGGCATTGTGACTTTCTCGCCGCCGTGAAGAACACGGTGCCCGATCGCGGAGACTTCGGATAGGCTCTTGAGCACGCCGTGGTCGGGATTGACGAGTTCCCCGCAGACTGCTTTGAGGGCATCCGCATGATTGGCGACTTTCGGAGAAACCTCGATCTTGAATCCGTCGGGGCGCTTGTAGATAAGATTGGGCTTATCGCTGCCGACGCGTTCGACCTGCCCGGATGCGATCATTTTCTCTTCGCCGTCCGCCATAGAAAACAGAGTGAATTTCAGCGACGAACTTCCCGAGTTGATAACCAGTACTTTCATGTTTTTTTGATTCCTTCGGATTTTTCTTTCATAATTATGCTTATATTGATAAAATAATGAAAAAATATAGCATGTTTTCTGTGAAAGGAAAACTTTTCCCCGCTTTTTTTATGAAAAAATCCACTATTTCTCCAGGGATAGCGAGATAGCGAGATAGCGA
>DPDG01000018.1 GCA_003526375.1 Lentisphaeria bacterium | reverse complement strand
GTGATCTTGCCGTCGGCGACGAGCTGGTCGATCTTCTGTTCGACAAGAACAGCGCCGCCGGAGGTGTAGGCGATATCCAGAATGGTCCCGACCGTTTTGTGGATTTCGGCGATCTTTTCCTGGGTGAAGTAGGAGCATCCGCACATCACCGCCATGCCGAGACCAAAGGCGATTGCGAGCGCGAGAACTGCAGTGATTTTCTGTTTTTTCGTCATGATGAGGTTTCCTTTCAGAGTGTTTGAAGCTATTTCAGGTTTTCGATGATTTTTTCGGAATCGGCTCCGGCCTTCACCAGATCGACAGTTGCACCGTTGATCTGACGGCCGATTTGGATCTTGAGATTGCCATCGGAACTTGCCCCGGCGGTGTTTGGGTCTCCAGTCATCCCATTGGCGTCGGCTTTGCCGGAAAGCTCCAATTTGACATTGTCACGGACAACGGCGGAAAGAATTTTTCCGTATCGCAGGTTCAAGGACAGCATGTAGTTGTTGGGATTGATTCCGACGTCAAAGCCGATGCCGTCCCCATACTGAATGGCGTTGTGACCGCATCCGGTCAGGAGAAGCACGGCTGCAAACATCATGGACACAAGGGATACAATTTTCACTTTTCACCTCTTTTCTTTCTGCACACGGTACACTCACATGGGGAACACCAGGCCGCCCAGCCGAACAGCTGGCAGATGTTCCCGAATCTGCGGGCATGGTTCATGACGATGTAGCGGAGCGGATTCCACCAGCTGTAATTTGCTTTCGCCACCGTGCAGCCGTTGGTTTTGAAGCGGTTGTTGGATTCGGTGAATTTCTCTTTCGATCCGTCTGACTCATGCCACTCAATGTCGTGGATAAAGGCCACGACAGCGAGGCTCGGATGCAGAGCGGAAACAAGCCCTCTCAGCCATTCGGGAAAGGAATCCGGGCCGATGCCGTTGTAGATGCCGGCAAGTTCGGTGATTTTGTATTTGCGGATGATCTCACGGTTTTCGAGCTGAAGCTCCTCCGCCAGAGCCTTCAGTTCCTTGATTTCCTTAAGACGATTCATATTCCTCCTGTTATTGATATTGCGGCGGTTCCCAGACGATTTCCCCGTTGCGGACAGTCAGAATATCGCCCTCATCGCCGAGTTTCAGGGAACGGATCTTGCCATGCTTGACGAACAGAAGAGTCGGAAGGCTTCCCGCCGGCGGCAGAGAGTTCTCATCAAACGGATCGTCGTTGATGATCGTCCAGATTGTGCCGTCCCAGACATAAAGTTTCCCGGTTGCAATCACAAAGTAAAATTTGGGGAGCGGAGCGAGAATCGACGCCCGTTCCTCCTCCGTGTTCAGAAACACAATGTCCGCCAGCGGAATCCGAAGCGTCCCGTTGTCGTAGAACAGTTCCCGTGAATCGGTCGCTACAATAAACTGCCCGTCATTTACGGGGGCGGTCTGCGCCTGGAACTTTGTCCCAAGCCTCGGTTTGAAGTTCGGCATCATGCGCCTTCCACAGTCTGCCAGCTGAGCGGCGGGACATATGCCCCGTCACTCCTGACCTGAAGCTGATTCTCCGCTTCGGAGGAGACTTTCAGAGTGGCGGTAATTGTTCCATCGGAAACTGCCACGGAAATACTCTCCGTTTCTCCCGCCTCATACACATCGATGAGGTCGCCGAGATCGACATCGAATTTCGTGTTGTCGGTCATCGTGAGGGAGAGAATGTGGGTTTCCGCATCGTAGGCTGCGGCGGCGAGGAACTGTTCGACAGGGAGATTGATTTCAATGGGAGTTCCGCCGTTCGTCGTGAACGTGAGTTTCCCGCTTGCCCCGTCATATGATGCCCCGTCGACCAGCCCGGTGAGCTGAAGCTGCGTCGTGGAATTCGTCCCTTTTTTGACCGTGATCGTCTTATCGGCGTAGGTGACGTCGGTCACGGCTCCGCCCCCTGCGACGATGTTTTCCACCGCGCCGTCCACATACTCTTTGACCGCCCTGGAGGTCGGGATCGCTTCGTCGGAATCGTCCAGCGTTGTGGAAACGGCAAGCTGAACCGTCACCCATGCGGAGCCGTTCCACGCTTTTCCCTCTTTGGTGGATGTGTTGACGTAAAGTGTGCCGACCAGTCCGGTGGCAGGAAACTCGTCCACCAGCTCAATCGGATGGGAGTACGGAACCGTTCCCTTGTAAATCCGGTTCTGATCGGAAACAAAGTAGAGAGTTCCGTCGTCTTTGGGATCAATTGCGGCATACTGCGTCGAAGTAAGGATGAAAAATTTGACTGCGGACATGGAGATACCTTTCAGTTTATGGTTTGCCAGTTGAGGGTTGCTTCATTGTTGTTGATGGTGATTCCTCCGGAATTCAGAATCACGCGGACATGGGAATCGTTGAGCTTCGAACTCTCGGCGGCGAGTCCGAGCAGCACCTCTCCGGAGGTGACGGCACTTTGACGGACAGTGTCCCAGTAAACCGCCGCGCCCACGCTGAAAGCACAGCGCACCGGTTTCGTCACGTCAAACACTCCGGAAAGAGCCAGACTTCCGAGAGTTCCTTTTTTAACAGGAATTCTTGCCACGCCGATGAGGCCGTTCCGGATTACGATCTCACCGGCCGCAATATCCCGATCAGGCAGGAAATCAATCGATTCGCCGCGCTGGATGTAGCGCGCCTGCATCGTTTACTCCGAAACGACCGGTTCGAGTTCCAGCGCAGGATCAATATAAACGAATCCGGACGAACTGAACCAGCAGAAGTAGATCCGGACATCGACCGGATTGTTTTCGATCAGATCCAGCGGGATTTCCAGACACTTCTGCGTCAGGTTCTCGTCATTGATCCATTCGGATGCGGAATCGTCAACCCACCGTCCGTGAAGCGTGCTCCAGTAGACGCTGTCGTTTCCGTCGCCGTCCCGGACCGTGGCGGAAATCATCAGCCTGCGGAACATGTCGGAGTCCTCGGCATAGCCCTTGTATGCAATGTGCATTTTCAGGATGTGCCGTCCGCTGGTGGTCGGGAGAAGCTCCATGCCCTTGAAGGGCTTGCGCCCGAGAACCATCGTTCTGGTCGTGTTGTAATTGTTGTTGTAGAGCTTCAATGCCGCGGCTCCGCCGCCGGTGCGATGAACGCTCCAGGTGTCGGCAATGCCGTTCGGACAACGGAAGCAGAAATGCCCTTCTTCGCCCTCATTGTTGCATCCGAATCCCTGATAGATGTAACAGTCGTTGTCGCTGCGGTAAGTCAGGGGGCGGAGCGCGATGTTGCATTTGTCGACAAAAACATTCGCTCTGTTGTTGAAATCCGTCCCGACTGCCGGTTCCTGACTATAGAGATAGGCGGGATTGTCAATATTGATGAACATGTCCTTGACGCGGACATGGCTTCCGTCATAAGCCCAGAGCACATATCCCGGGAACCAGGTCTCCAGTCTGTCGATGTCCGCAACGGTATAATAGCAGGTCATGGATCCTTTCAGTCTTGCATTGGTCAGCCTTGCATTGCAGATGTAGAGCGACCTTCCGCGCGGATTGCAGACCGTGATATTGTCCACCACCGGGACTTTTGCGAAGACACTGCCGTCGCTCCGGTCAAATTCCAAAAGAAGCGCCACATAACTACTTCCGGAATTGGAAGCGTCGGAATAGCTGATCGGCGTGCCGATGGCGTTTTCTTCATCCTCGCAGAGGTTGACCGTGATGTTGCGGACGTCTTTTTCGATTCCCGGAACGTAGTTGGAACTGTAACAGTCATACATTCCCACCGCAGGAGCGCTGCAGCGCCAGCAGCGGGGAATGTTGACCGTAATGTCCGACACCGTGAAATCCCGCAGGTAGGAGAAATAAATCAGATTGTTCTGAATGTAGAGATTTGCGGGACGGACTTCACTCAGGCCCCGGTCCGGCATATTGACGGAAATGTTGTGAATCCGCGCATTGAGATACCCGGAAATCCGGAGCAGACACGGAATGTATTCATACGTCCCGTTGAAAATAAGCTCCTGTGAAATATTCCGGATCTCGCACTCAATACCGTCGTCACTGTTCTCGGAAAGACAGAGCGGATAATATTCATAAGAACCGTAATTCAACGGAGAATAGACTTTCACATTCTCCACATGCAGGATTTCCGGGAAACGGCAGTAAATACCGTGGCAGTTGCTGGAATTGCCCGTAATCGCATAATTGATGACGCAGTCACGAATGTTCAGGATCCGGGCATAGTAGATGTAAACATAGGATTTGAGGCGGCTCTTTGTCAGTGCTCCGCCTGCGTATTCCGGGTTGTCCACATCAATGTCCTTGCTTCCGAACTTGCAGTGTTCAAACGAGATGCACATCTTATAGTCTCTGTCATTGTAGAAATACAGCATGTAGTTGTTCGAGTCGATGCCGTCCCGGAAGAGATAGACCCGGTGCATCAGGAACACCATCAAATTCGGAAGCTGGAAACGACCGTCCGCGACAACGCTTTTCACATTGGCATACTTCGCCTCGTCCGCGCCCCAGGCGTTCTTTGCCTCCTCCGGGACAAAGTCATACATCAGATCGGAAGGATTCGGCATCCCGAGAAGAAGCAAATTTGTGATGTTGGTGTTCTCGCCGTTCGGGATGATCACGGCGGATTCCTCCGGGGTCCGGCGAATCAGATAGCAGGTCTTGTCCGTGAAATCGGCGGCGCTTGCGGGAAGCGCCTTCAACGCTCCGGCGGGAGTGGTTCCGTCTCCGGGTGCTTCAATGGACGGATCAATGTACACCACATTGAAATCGACATTCGAGTAAATCATTCTGCGTATACTCCGATAAAGGTGGAATAAGGTTCAAAAGCCGGGAGTTCCGGCAGGACGGTGATATGGACGATATTTCGACCGAGATTTCCGAACGGGGAGCCGCCTCCGTTTGTCCAGGGAGAAAGACGGGTTCTGCCGTTGATGATGGAATAGTTGCTGAACTCCTCGCGGGAAAGCTCGGTCTCGTTAAAATTTACGATGACTTCGCCGTCAACCCCCTTTCTGATCGTTGCATTTTCAAAGACGATCCGTGTCACTTTTGCCACGGAGGTGTTCTGGTCGGCAACAAGGACGTCGCCGTAGGTCGCCGCATCATCGCCGAGATATTTGATCCATTGCGCATTGGCAAAGTCTGACCAGACGGGATTGGCGATCGGCGTCCGGGAGATGATTTCCGCGCGATACTTGAGCGAATTTGCCGGAGTCAGGGAAAATCCCTGACCGTCGTTCTGTGCCGCATAAGCCACATAAAGGTAAGATTCCGTGCCGGGGACGCCCTGAACTCCCTGTGGAATGGAGAAGTTGAACACGGCATTATGCCCGTCTCCGGAATTGGTGACGGACACCTGAGAGCCCGGTGTTCCGGTGGAGACGGTTCCAATCCTCACGTTTGCGGCATCGCCTTTGATTCCCTGCGGAATGACGAAGTCGAACACGGCATCGTGTTCATCGCCGGAATTGGTGATGCTTGCAGGAGTCGTTTCCGCGCCGGTCGTGACGGTTCCGATCCGGATCGTGGAACGGAGTCCGCGCGGACCGATGATCAGCGGGAGCGGATCGCTCCATTCCAGACCGACCGCCTCATTTCGGAAGCGGTAAAGTCTTGCAGTCTGAGGGACTTCCACCTTTTCTTCCGTTGCGGTTTCCTCACCGGTCTCCTCGTCTTTGACGGTCACTTCCCGGGTCGGCGAGAAGGCATACCAGATGGAACCGTCATCGGAAAGCTGAACTTCCAGTTTTGCGGCGAAAAGCGCCCGGATCTGAGCGGCGGAATAGTTTCCGTCCGAAACCGGAGCGGGGGAGCCTGTTCCCGCATCCCCCCGACGGTTGCGGATGCTGATGTTGAACTGGATCAGGAATCCCGGAGTGGTCTCGCCGACTTCGAATCCGGCAAGTTCGCAGCCGAAGTTCTTGCTTTCTACAGCACCCAGAGCGGAGATCAATTCCTCCGTATTGGTTTCCGTTAGAGGAATATGGACTTCATTTCCGGAAACGGTGATTCCATCTGTAACCCGGATTTGTGGAGGGGTTGCGGTGTTCCAGTCGTCCGCGATCACGAAATCCCAGGAGGCGTAATCGGCAAGGTTGCCATTGAACGGTTCTCCTTCCGCATCAAGGAGTTTTAGAATCAGCTCCGCGCGCATTCCGCGCGTCAGCGCAGGCAGTGAGCTGATCGTCTGATTGTAAGAATCCACGAGACGGGCATTGACGCTGTCCGCCCGCAGATACATCGTGATGATCTGCATAAAAATCCTTTCTCATTGAAATCTGAATCCGTTTTTAACGGCGAAATCCAGGATGCAATAGGCGACTCCTTCGTATCCAGTCTTGCAGCTTCGTCCAAGTATTCTGGAATAACCTGAAACATTTCCATTTGAATCATAGTTCGTTCTGTAATCACTGACGGGAACACTGGAATTTCGGGGAATATCATCCACATTCCCTCCGATGGAAATATCCATCTCCATATTCGCCGACCAGTGCGTCCGGATGGTGTGGACACCCGCCTCAAGCCCGCTGCTTCCCAGGTCAAGGACGCTTTTCTGCAGCACCGATGAATAGGAAACTGGCCCACTTGGGGCTGACACTTTGTACCGAAATATCAAGTCGCACTCCGCTGTCGGATGCGGACGCCGGGCTGTTTTGATAACAATGCTTCTGGACTGCGCATACCCGCAGTATCCCCTCTCTCCGTCAGAATTCCTGTAATAGTCCGTATTCCCCGACCATGAATAAAATTCCTGCGGGAAACTGGAAAATGTTCCCGAGTAGGGTTCTCCCTCCAGCGCTTCTCTCAATGCCGTGGAAATGGATTCAGAAAACGGGGGATCATGTTCCGTTCCCGAACGCGAGAAATACTGTCCGGAAACTTTTGTGAAATTTACAGCAGTCAGTTTGTTGATTGCGTTTTTTACCGCTTTCAGCCATGCCGACCATGCAGGCGCATTGAAACTTCCTTTCCCCGGAAGCTCGCAGATCCGGCAATCTTCCGATTCAATCAGATTCCCGTAACTCCACATCTTGGGGAAATCAGAAAGATCCTCTCTGTAGTCTTCGAACTCCATATTTACAAAATATGGAGCAAGCATGTAAACTGCATTCCGGATCGCATTGACTGACGTCATGCTCCACGGACGAAAGCGCATGATGTTGAACAGTGCGCTGTCCAGCGGCCGTTCCGCCAGAATCGCCCTTTCTGCAAGCGCCTCCCGGATTGCCGCAAAACAGTTCATGTTTCCCGGGTCGGGAGATTCCCAGTCCATCCCCTTGTCATCCCAGGAAACCGGAGGAGTATACTGAATCATCTCCATATCGCGACCTCTCCCAGATAAGCAGGCGCTGTCTCATCTCCCTGAACATAGTCGTAAAACAAAAGCGTCCGGCTGCTTCCTGTAATTTTGGAATCTTCCACTTTGCAGAATTGAAATGTCACAGGCTTTTCCTTCTTCGGTTCTTCACCTTCCCACCAGCCGGATGGGCTGTTCAAATCTCCCAGAATCCATTTCCCGTTTTCACGGCGGATGCCTCCATAGGAGAAATCCCCGTTTTTCTTTTCCAATGACCGGACGTAATAATTGGATTGGTTGTCCCGCCAGCAGGGAAGACCGAAATATTTGTCTCCGGAAACTCCTCCTCTGGGTTCATATTTTCCAAACTGCATCCGATTCACACTCTGCCAGTGCGGAAAATCGAAATAGAGCATTTTGTTCGCTCCGCCCCCGTTGCGGTTTGTCCCGCGCGGTTGAAGATAGCTGTAGGTGCCATCTCTGACAGATGGCGGATAACCTGCGTAAAAAGCATCGCCCTCATACTGTTTCGTTTCAGAGTTGTAGTTTTCCCGCGGTTCATATCCGGGAAAACGATTGTGCAGAATCCAGCCGTAATTCCTGGAATAATAATAACAGCTGGAACCGTATTGCCAGTAGATGAAGCCATTTACATCATTGAAAACCGGAGAATAGACAAGATTGTCGATTTTCAGCCGATAGGTCCAGAGGTTCTGCGTGATGACGTAGTAACCGAGGTTGCTGTTGTTCGTATTGAAGGCAAGCAATCCGGCATCCGTCCCGATTCCCCGCCAGAACCCCTTCTGCGGGTTCCAGTTCGGAATCGTCGGACTTCGCAGCTGTGTCGGAATATATTGAAAACTCATGTCTCATTTCCCCCTGTCGTCTGAATTGCAATCCGGTGTCCGATGATCCAGCTTCCCACGGGAATCGTGGAGTTCAAGGCAAGTTCAGCAACATAAAGAACGCCCGTTCCCGTGCACTCGGACTCCCTGCCGTCCGCATACACATCGACCGCATATCCGGCTCCTGTGCTTCCGCCGGTCACTCTGCATAAATGAACCCTGTCGTCTCCGCCTCCGCCCGATCCGGCTCCGCCAAGCTGAAGCATGCACCACTGACTTCCCGAATTCCCTGCTTTCCAGAGAATCCTGGCAACGCCGTCTGCCGCCGACTGCATCGCTCCCGCAGAATTCCCGACTGTCGGCTCGGCGAACTTATGTTCCGGATCAAGAATGCTCACCTTTGCCGGAACAATTCCCAGCAGAAGCGCCCGACCGATTTTTCCCGCATCAACAGGTTCCAGAAGCACCGCATACGGATATTCCTCATAGGCACTGGTTACCTTTCGGCCGAGAAACGCCGGACATCTTCCGGTAAATTCCGGTTCGTTCACCTCCGGTCGGATCAGAACGTCCGTGACCGCCATCGCTGAAAAACGGGGGAACAATGTGCTTTCCCCGTTTTTCATCAGAACCACACCGGTGTAATTACCATTCCTGAGCACTCCTCCGCCCTGATCGGACTGGAGGTTTTTCACATACTCCGCCGCATCAATGAACGAGTTCCATGTGGAAGCTTTTATCTGAATCGGATCGCCAGTTTTCACTTTCTTCATGATCTGATTCCCAATCCGCCGAAATCTGCGGCCTGATAGACACGCTCCACATAAGCCGCTTCCGGTTTTTTAATGAGACTTTTCCGATCTTCCGAAACATCATCGGCATAACGGACCCAGAGGTAATCCCAGCCCAGCTTCTCCTTGACGGTCAGATCACCGACTTTCAGATCTGTCTGATTCGGAGATACCGCGAAACGGAAGGTGATCTCCCAGTCATCATCGGGATGATTTCCCTGCCGTGTTCCGCTTGCACCGAGAAAAAGGACCTCGCCGGGAGCATAGCCTTTGAATTTGCCGTTGTTCACGGTTCCTGTCAGTGCCGCGAGACGCTTCCTGTAAGCGGTTGTGACTTTCGACGCACGGAAGTAGTGAGTTTCTGAAAAATTCATCACAGGCATCGTGATGTCGATTCCGTTCACATTCCCGTCCGCATCCACTCCGATGGCTCCGCCGTAATCCGGGGCGTCCGCCGGAGTTCTGGACATCGTCACAATGCTCTGATTGACATGTTTGCTCCCCCCTCCGGTATCGAACGCAAAGCTCGGTTCCGGTTCGTTCACGCCTTCAATTCCGTCGAATACATCGAGTTCATAGGTGACCTGAACCTTGAAAGTGTCCTGATTGATCCGTTCTGAGATTTCCAAAGTCTGCCGTTTCAAATTTCCCAGTTTCTCCACCGAAGCCTCCCGAACCGCATTCAGCGCTTCCAGCTCCTCCTCCGCTCCAAACACCAGATACGGAACTTCCGCGCCGGACAGCTTGCCGTAGCGGTCCATGGATTCATTCAGATCGTAAAAACATTTTTCCACCCGGATTTCATTTGCCATAAAAACTCCTTTCCATCAAGCGAATGTTCCCATGCCGTTTTGTTTTTTCAGCAGTGTGTTGGTTTTTTTCGTATTGGCGACAATCGTCTCCGTTGCCTTGGCGGTCCGGTCGGCGGCGCTGGATTCCCCAAGATTTTCCAGCGCCGCAGCAAGGAAGGCACCCTGTGTTTTCGACGCTCTATCCGCAGCATCAAGAGTCCCGTCCTGAGCCGAACGCAGACGCTCGGAGTATTTGTCCGCGAGCGACTCCGACCGGGCATAGGCACTGTGAGCGTCATCCAGTTTTCTGCGTTCGGTATCATCGATTTTTCCGTCTGCCTGCGCATCACGCAGTTCCTTTTCGAACCGTGCCTTTGCCGCCGCCGCTTCTTTCTGATAGTGTGCAATCAGCTCCTGCAGCATCTGCTGTCCCGCGGCAGGATCACTTTTCAGCGTTTCGTCGATTTTGCGATCCTGCGCCGCTTCCGCGCGGCGTTCTTGAACACTCTGTTCGGATTCCTGAAAACGCTCCCGATAGGAGGCGACATCATCCTTCATTTTCCGGGCTGCTTTTTCCCGCGCCCTTGCGATACGGTCTTTCGCGGTCTGGTCCGCTCCGGCAAGTTTTCCTTCCAGTTCCCTGATCTTCGCCTTGTCCTGCTCCCTGTCAGGCTTCGATTTTTCATAATCCAGCATCGTCTGAATCAGCTGTTTGTATTCGTCGCGAAGCGCGATGATGTCCTCAATCTCATTTTCAAGTTCGCTCTTGCGTTCCCTTGCAAGCTGTTTTTCGATTTCCGCGACACGTTTTGCGGCGGTGTCCGCATTGTCGGACGCTGCCCGGCGTCGTTGTTTTTCCGCCTCAACTTTTTCCTCCGTTGTCGCCGGTTTTTCTTCTTCGCCGGTCGTTGCGCCGGGTTTTCCTTCCAGAAGTGCCTGACGGCGTTTCTGCAGCGCTCCGAGCTTCTGACGGTAGCCCATGACACGATCGCCGTTGGCTTCGATTTTCTTCTGCGCTTCTTCCTGTCTGCCGGAAATACGCGACCAAAGGTTGTTGTTCCAGAAGGAGAGCAGAGCCTCGTTTTCAGCCTGAAGTTCCTTGAGGTTGGATTCCAGTTCGGCGATTTCCGCATCCAGCTCCCCAAGTGTTGCCGCTTTCATGGCTTCATTGAACTTGTCCTGCGCCGAAGCGGCAAGATTCAGTTTCCCGGTGATCGTGTCGATTCCAAGCCCGAGGTCGCTGTAGGCTCCGTTCAGCGCATTGGAGATCTCCTGTGCTTCGCGCTGCTCCGCAGCCGTAAGCTTTTCCTGTTCTGCCAACTGTTTGAGACGTTCCAGCTGAGCAAGATGTGCCTCTTTCTGCGGATCGTTTCCTGACTGAATGATTTGCGCGGCTGCGGTAAATTGCCTCTGGGCTTCCGTCAAGGCGACAATGCGCCCCCTGGCCGTATCCACGGAAAGTCCGAGTTCGCCGTATTTTGCCCTGAGCTGTTCCAGCAGGGTGTTTGCCTCCGCAATTCCGGAAGCGTCCAGTTTCGGCATTTGGGACAGTGTCTGCAGACGGCTGACCTTGTCAGCATCCTCCGTTCCGGAAACCTTGATGGAAAGCTCTCGGAGATTCGCGGCAACGCTGTTGAGTCTGACGATCTTTCCCGCTGTCCGGTCGACCGCCACACCGAGATCACCATATTTCTTCGACAGTTCGCCGATCAGGCGTTCCGCGTCGTTCTGCTGATCCACATCCAGTGTGACTTCCAGTGACAACTCTTTCAATTTCCGCAACTTGTCAAGGTTGCCGTCGTCCTTGACAGAAAGCTCCATGGCTCCGATGCGTGATGCCGCCGCTCCCAGCGCGGTAATCCGCATGGCGTTGTCGCTGATCGTGATCCCGAGGTCGCCGTATTTTTTCTGCAG
>DPDG01000100.1:19080-24595 GCA_003526375.1 Lentisphaeria bacterium | reverse complement strand
CAAATTCCCGTGAAGACCCGAAAATGCTATATTATCACCATCTATCAGCATACTACGTCGGGAAAGATTTTTCAACCAAGACGTCTTTCTCCAGGTTTGTATTGGAGCATCAATATATCCACGAGTGTTTCTGTTAAGGGCATAATCTACGAAAGCACCCTCAGTCGTTTTTCCCGGATCCGTATATGTGTGATTTTCTTCTGCCGGACAATGGAATACAGACCTTTTATCGGCACTCCATAAACGTTTTTCTTTAAACACACTGTATTCCGCTATACGTAAAATACTGCTCCAATAACGATAATCATAATTCTGATTGTCGTAGGCCACCAATAGATAGTCTTGAAAATCTATGCTATAGCTGATAAGGCAAGTTCCCATTTGCTTTAAGTTATTACTGCAACTGATCGTTTTTGCTTTGTCTTTTGCCATGCTTAATGCAGGGAGAAGCAGAGAGGCGAGAATCGCGATGATCGCAATCACGATGAGGAGTTCGATCAGAGTGAAGATTCTTGTTCTTACCCTTGAAGTAAGAACAGAAGAACAAGGAACAGAGAAACATTGGAACAATGGAAGGAAAAATAAGGGCGCGGATTGACTGTGTCCTTTTGGGGAGCCCATTCCACGCCGCGAAGTACGGCGGATTCCATCATCGGAGATAACATCAGAGAACAACTCCGTCAATATGATTTTTTTCATTTTTTCTTCCTTTTCAGTTATATTTGGTTTCATTAATGAATTCTTTTGCATTTTGAAAAAGATAGGATACGGAACGGACGAGGCGTCCTCTCTGCCCGGATAACAGAAATTTTGCCATTTCATAGCTGTTCCGCATGACGGGAAAATGACAAACCTTTGCATGTTCCGCGACTTTGGTCTGGTGCAGAATGCCGGAAACGGTAGTCATGAGTTTCGTCGAGAGCGGGATTCCGGTTGCTTCATAAAGATCAAATTCATAGTCATGTTCCTGATAAGGATTGAGCTCCAGAATCAATGCGTCGAAAGCTATGGTTTCATAGAGCTTTCTGATGAGTTTCAGACGCTTCAAAAGCGGTATTTTTGCATCGTAAACATGAAAATGGAAATCCCTGCATTCCGGATTCAGTTCACGCAGCGCTTTCAGGAAACTGTTTTTGCCGGTTCGGGAGATCACGGCTTCCGAACTGCCGAAATAGACGATTTTTTCCGCCCCTTCCGCATAAAGCTGTTTTACCGCGTGATACAAAAAGGTATGAGCATTGGAGCGTTGATAGTTGATACTGGTGATATCCGGCGCCTTGCTGAAAAAGGGGATCTCATTGTCTGACATGTAACCGACTTTACACTTGCGTTCGACGAGCAGAGGGCAGACATTCCGAAACCAGTTGCTGCTGAACATGACCATGCTGTCTCTGTGCAGATGCCGCAGTTGGAGCCAGTTGATGTCTTCGGGAGAATTGGTCTCCGAGACGGGAATTGTGACGACATGCGTTCCTGATTCAATGGCGGCGCGCATGGCTCCCAGAATCATCTGGCGATGTGCGCGGGAGGAACTGTATCCGGATACATCCAGATAATCGGGGCAGGGAAGCAGAATCGTGACGGGTTCTTTCTGTTCCGTGTACCCGTAACAGCTGTTCCGTTCATCACAGAGAAAAGTTCCGTGCGTGTTGCGGATGATCCGGTTTTCCTGTTCCATGCGGTCAAGGACAAAACGCAAAGTCTTGCGTGCAACGCCAAGCTGCCGCGCATAGTCGCGTTCCGGCGGAAGCTTGGCGCCGGGATAGAATTTCTCCTGAAACTCCCCGCACAGTATTTTGTAAATCTGATCCTGTTTGGACGGATAAGCCATTTTTTCGAACCTTTCAATGTCTACCAGTAATTATAACCGTGGTATATCTTGCCGGCAAGAGGGTTTTCCAAAGAAAAAAACATTTTTTTTAGGAATCGGATTTTTTTCAGGGGTACCGGCAAGGGTTGAGGGACGGGAGAAAGGGCAGGAAGGACAAAAACGGGAAAGGTGAAAGGTAGAAAGATTGTTGCAGATGATGAAAACTTGTCTGCCCGCTGTCCACCGATTTGACTTTTCCGGAACCCGCAGTATTTTATTTGCAAGGGGGGAGGATCATGTGCGATGGTCGCGTATGCCTCCAAAACAATAAGATCAAGGAGGTTTTTATGAAATTCATTCTCACTGCCGTATCGTCCTGTCTGCTCATGCTGCTTGCCGCCTGCGCGGCATCTACGGAGGGAATCCCGTCGGTTCAGGGACTTGATATACCGCGCTATATGGGGAAATGGTATGAAATCGCGCGTATGCCGCACTCTTTTGAACGGAATATGGATTATGTCACGGCAGATTATACGCTCAATGAGGACAACACTGTCCGAGTCGTCAACAGGGGAAAGCGCGATGGAAAATTCAGTCAGGCGGAGGGAATCGCCAAACTCAAATATAAAGATGCTTATCCTGTCGCCGGAGAATTCCGCGTTTCTTTTTTCCGCCCCTTCTACGGGGATTACCGGATCATTGACCTTGCTCCGGATTACAGTCATGCGGTCGTGACCTCAGGAACCATGGATTACCTCTGGATTCTTTCCCGCACGCCGCAGCTTCCGCAGGAACGCCTGTCGGCGATTCTTGAACAGTTGAGAAGCCGGGGGTTTGATATCGGCAGGCTCGAATACCCGAAACAGGAGACGGCGCCATGTTCCAGCGCGAAGTAGTTGTAAATGACCTGATGCAGAAGAATCATGTCTATTTCCTGACCGAAAGGCCGGGCAGGAATTTCCATGCGGGTTTTCAGCCAGAACTGACTCCGAAAGAAATGCTTGCGCTCGGTATCTTCGGCGGGAAATACATGACCGACTGCACCGGGGAGTTTCCGGACGACTGGTTCGAAAATGCAAAACTCTGCCATGAAAGGCACGATCCGGAGCTGAATTTCTTCCATATCGAAGCGTCCCTTCCGCTGTCGGTCTGGCGTGCAAAGGGCTGGATATGGGATGAGGACCCGCGCGGCTGGTTCCAGTGGTACTGCCGTTATTACATGGGCCGCCGCTGTCCCGACGATGAACGCCAGATCAAACGCTGGCGCGCAATGATCCGCCATGTGGCTCAGATTCACTGGAACTGCCGCGCCGATGATCTTTCCTGCCGCAGGAAACAACGGCAGGCGCTTCTGAACTGGGCATATGACAGCCGTCGCATGTAACTGATTCTGCCGGTTTCACGCATTGCGGAATCTTACAGCGTGATGTCCTTGTGATTGTGGTGTGCCATTGCATTCTCCTCGATCATCTGAAGCAACATGCCATCAATTGTTTTGATGAGATAGCCGGATATGAAATAATTCTTTCCCCGGATTGTCTTCTCGAACTGTGCCATTCTGTTTTCGCGGAGTTCTCCGGCAAGTTCCCTTATTTCCTCATCCGTAAACTCACTTAGGGGGCTTTTCCTGCCGGACAACAGAACAATCCGCCCCTCATGGACCGTTACCGCGTTGCCGTTGTGATCCAGCAGATAGAGTTCATGGACGGGATCCATGTCGTTTGCCTTGACGAGAGGTGCAAGCAGGCGTTCCAGGCGCAGTTCAAGTCCGGCGATTCCAAGAAAATTTCCGTTTCTGGCAAACATCGGATAACGGCAGCTGATACGGTGCGCGTCCAGCACTCCCCTGTAGGGAGCGGTCCACACAATCTTCCGGTTTATGCCGGGATTGATGAACGTGTTCCAGCATTTCCGGAATGTTGCCGTTGCCGGATCATCATAGGTTCCCGGATAGACGTAACGGACTCCGTCCGCCCATTTGACGAACAGGCGCTGGATCATGCTCTTGTCCCCCAGGAGTTCCCGATGCAGATTCTGAGCTTCGTTGATGCGATGGCTGGTCAGATCATAACTGATCACCTTGTTGCAGATTTCGACATACTGCCTGGCGTCAAGCAGGCGCTGCTTGAGCTTCGAGGTTTTTTCCGGCAGCATCCGCATCATGTAAGCCAGATTGACAGGATTCGGATACAGAGGGGATTCGACCATGCCGGGAGGCGACGTTTCCGGGTTTTTGTAGTCCTCATTGCTGTAAAACTTCGAATCGGAGGAAGGCGGAGCATAGGCGCACTCCTGCATATCCTCGATCAGGTTGTCGGCAAAGATCAGAAGCTGCGCCTGCGATTGAAGGATGTTTTTTTCCACAGCCGTCGCAAGAATATCCGTATATCCCTGCAGTTTCAGGCGGCGCATGGTGTTGACCGTCCGCAGTTCATTGTTGCGGTTGGTCCGGTAGTAGGAATAAAACAGCTCTCCGCAGAGGAGGGCGAACAGCAGACCGGTGATCAGGATGGATTTCACGCGGTTGCGGTTTACCATGCGGAAAAATTTCTGGAACAGGTTGTCCGGCGCGGCGGAAACCTCCTCATCATAGATGAAGTGGCGCACATCGGCGGCAAGTTCCGTCACACTTTGATAGCGTCCGGACGGATCCGGGTTCACGGCTTTCCGGATAATCGCCCTGATTCTCGGCGCAATCTTCAGAAACGGCAGATAATGACGGTAACTCTGCTCGTTATGCACATCGCAGCATGTTGTGCTGTCTTCGGTTGGCAGCGGACAGTTGTTGTTGCCGCGGCGCAAAGTCGTCATTTCGAACAGGAGCATTCCCAGAGAATAAACATCCACCAGCGGAGTCACGATTTTATCCATCAGGAATTCCGGCGGCAGATAATTCGGGGTGCCGCTCAGACTTTCCGGCACTGTGCCGAATGTGCGCGCACATCCCCAGTCCATCAGATAGACCTCTCCGAAGTTTCCCATCAGGATGTTGTCCGGCTTGATGTCCCCGTGTACGATTTTCAGGCTGTGGCAGTATTCGACGACGGCGCAGATCTTCAGAAAATACTCCAGGCGCGAGATCAGGGCATGACGCTCCTGCGAGGCGTTTACTTTTTTCTTGTCATACGTGCCGCGGATCGTATTGATGAAGCGTTTCAGGGAGGAGCCGTTGATGAACTTCATCGCGACTCTCCAATGTCCGTCCCTGTCTTTTCCCAGGTCATAAACAGGGACAATGGAAGGATGGTCCAGTTTCGCATTCAGGCGGCATTCTTCGATAAAGGAACGGACCGCATCGGCATTATCCTGAAAGCTTTCGTTCAGGCTCTTGACTGCAATCACACGGTCGAACACGAGATCCCGCGCTTTGGCGACCCTGCCGACGCCTCCCGCGCCGAAATCGCAGATATACTGAAAACGTTCGGAAAAGTCCGGGGATTGCATCGGTTCCGAATCACTGCCGGAAAAAGTATTTTCGTCACGATGTCCCAATGCACCTGCAAGAACGATTGTCGCATCAATTTCTCTGGTCGTGTCTCCATGTCCAGAGCCTGTATTCTTATCTTTCATATTCTGACTGTCCCGTTTCAATTATTCTGATTTTGTTAAATATACTTCAAATCCTGTGTTTTCAAGCGGAAGCGCGGAAAGTTTCAAAAAATGTGACTCAAAACAGTGGTCAGTGATTAGTGGTCAGTGATTAGT
>DPDG01000100.1:0-18832 GCA_003526375.1 Lentisphaeria bacterium | reverse complement strand
CAGTGGTCAGTGATTAGTGGTCAGACTGGCTTCCATCAACTGTTGCAATCTTTCCGCCTTCCGTCTTTCCCGTCCTTTCCGGAATTCCGGCAGAAGCGCCGCATCATCAATTTTTCCCGTTTTTCAGAGATTTGAACCACGCTTCACTTGATTATAACAACTTCGGAAGCTAAATTACAACATGATTTTTTGTCCATAACTCAATTAAACCAATAAGGAGAAAAAAATGGATTGTACCGTTTCCCCCCTGCAGAAGGCCAGAATGGCTTATGCCCCGAAACTCCCCGCAGCATTCAAAGCCGGCGCGAACGTCGCATGCACCGAAGGTGAAAAGCTCGCAGCTTTCGCCGATACGGAAAAAATTACGGCAAAATTCCCGTCCACAAGCAATATGCCGCTTCTGACTTTCGCCCCCGGAAACGGCGAAAAAATCGCCAAGCCCATTAATGTTGCAGTGATTCTTTCCGGCGGACAGGCTCCCGGCGGACACAACGTCATCGCCGGGCTTTTCGACGGGCTGAAATCTCTCAATCCCGAATCCAGACTCTATGGTTTCAAAGGCGGTCCCAGCGGACTTACCGACAACAAATACATTGAAATCACAGCCGACTTTCTCGCCGCCTACCGCAACACCGGCGGTTTCGACATGATCGGTTCCGGCAGAACCAAACTCGAAACACCGGAACAGTTCGAAAAAGCGGAAGTCAACTGCAAAGCGCTCGGAATTACAGCGATCGTCATTATCGGCGGCGACGATTCCAATACCAACGCCTGCCTCCTCGCAGAATATTACAAGGCGAAAAATGCGGGAATCATTGTGGTCGGCTGCCCGAAGACCATTGACGGCGACCTCAAGAACGCCTATATCGAAACCTCTTTCGGGTTCGATACCGCCAGCAAGGTTTACAGCGAACTCATCGGCAACATCGAGCGCGATGCGAATTCCGCCAAGAAATACTGGCACTTCATCAAGCTGATGGGACGCTCCGCCTCCCATATCGCTCTTGAATGCGGACTCAAGACCCATGCCAATGTCACGCTTGTTTCCGAAGAAGTCGAAGCGAAAAAGATGTCTACGGATGAAGTCGTCACGATCATTGCCGACTCCGTCGCGAAACGCGCCGCGAACGGCGACAACTTCGGCGTGGCGCTGATTCCGGAAGGCTTGATCGAGTTCATTCCGGACTTCAAGAGCCTGATCGCCGAACTCAACGATCTGCTTGCGAAAGAAAGCGAAGCCTATGCCGCTCTCGCTTCCAACGACGAAAAGGCGGCGTTCATCAGCTCCAGACTTTCCACCGGCTCCGGCGCTGTCTTTGCGACCCTCCCGATGGAGATCAAAATGCAGCTCACAATGGACCGCGACCCGCATGGAAACGTGCAGGTTTCCCGCATTGAAACGGAAAAGCTGCTTGTCGAACTCGTGAAGAACAAACTTGCGGCATGGAAGAAAGATGGCAAATATGCCGGCAAATTCTCCGCGCAGACACACTTCTTCGGCTATGAAGGACGTTGTTCCATGCCGTCCAACTTCGATGCGGATTACTGCTACAGCCTCGGTTACAACGCCGCTTCCATCATCAGCACCGGAAAAACCGGCTACATGTCCTCCGTCCGCAACCTCACGGAGCCCGCAGACAAGTGGATCGCCGGAGCAATTCCGCTGACCGCCATGATGAATATGGAAAGACGCCATGGCGAAGACAAGCCGGTCATCAAGAAAGCTCTTGTCGAACTCGATGGCGCGCCGTTCAGGGAGCTCGCGAAAAACCGTGAAAAATGGGCGGTCGAGACCTGCTATGTTTATCCGGGCCCGATCCAGTTCTTCGGCCCTGCGGAAGTCGCCGACATCACAACGAAGACCCTTGCTCTCGAGAAGGGAAAATAATCCATGTCCGATTCGTCAAAAGGTATTGATGTGGCTCATATCGCGACGCTTGCGCGTCTGCGCATTGAGCCCGGCTCCGTTCAGAAGCTTCAGTCGGAAATGGAATCCATCGTCGGATACGTCGAGATGCTTTCCGAACTTGACGTGACGGGCATCGAACCGACGGCGCACGCCGTTCCGCGTTCCAATGTCCTCCGTGACGATGTCCGGGGAACGCCGCTCGGGCGTGACGCCATGCTTGCGAACGCGCCCGATACCGTTGACGGCGAACTGATCAAAGTCCCGCAGGTTCTGCCGGGAGAGGAGATGTCGTAATGGAAGTCAGAAATCTCACACTCCGGCAGGCTGCAAAACTCCTGAATGACGGAGCCGTCACATCCGTGGAGCTCTGTCAGGCGTATCTTGAACGCATTGCCGAAGTTGAACCATCCGTTCAGGCGCTTCTTTCACTTAATAAAGAGGCGGTGCTCGAACAGGCGAAAGCCTCGGACGGGCGCCGTGCCGCAGGGAAGGCGCTTGGGCCGTTCGACGGAATTCCGGTTACGGTCAAGGACAATATCGCGGCGAAGGGATATCCCTGCACCTGCGCCTCAAAGATTCTCAAGGGTTTTGTTTCCCCGTATGATGCAACCGTTACGGGTAAGCTCAAAGCCGCCGGTTTCGTCCTGATGGGGCGCGCCAATATGGACGAATTCGCGATGGGGTCTTCCTGCGAAAACAGCGCATATCAGAAAACCAGGAATCCGCTCAATACGGATTGTGTCCCCGGTGGTTCGAGCGGCGGTTCCGCGGCGGCTGTGGCTGCCGGTGAAACCGTGATCGCTCTCGGTTCCGATACCGGCGGTTCGATCCGCCAGCCCGCGGCATTCTGCGGAATTGTCGGAGTCAAACCGACCTACGGGCGCGTTTCCCGTTTCGGGCTTGTCGCCTTTGCTTCATCGCTGGACCAGATCGGGCCCATGAGCAAAAGCGTTTATGACGCGGCGGCGATGTTGGATGTGATCTGCGGAGCCGATCCGAAAGACACGACCAGCCTTCCCGCTCCTGTTCCGGAAGGCGGATTTGCAAAGGATCTCGAAGAATTCGAAAAGGCGCCGACTCTGAAAGGTATGCGCATCGGCATTCCGAAAGAGTATTTCGACGTCGAAGGCATTTCCGACGGAGTGAAAAAAGTCTGCGCGGATGCAAAGGAAAAACTGAAAAAACTCGGCGCCGAGTTTGTGGAGATCTCGCTTCCGCATACAAAATATGCAATGGCGTGTTACTATATCATCGCTCCCGCCGAAGCCAGCGCGAATCTGGCGCGTTTCGACGGCATCCGTTACGGATACCGCAGTCCAAACGCGACGGATCTGATCTCCACGTATCTGGACTCCCGCGGCGAAGGCTTCGGGCCGGAGGTGACACGCAGGATCATGCTCGGTACCTATGTGCTCAGCAGCGGTTACTACGACGCTTATTATGTGCGCGCGCAGAAAGTCCGCACGTTGATTCGCCGCGATTTCACGGAGGCGTTCAAACAGTGTGACGTGATCTTTACGCCCGTCACGCCGGCGACGGCGTTCAAGTTCGGAGAAAAATCCGATCCGATGCAGATGTATCTTTCGGATGTTTTCACAACCGCGCTGAATCTTGCCGGAACCTGCGGCATCAGTGTTCCTGCGGGAATGGATGAAAATACGAAAATGCCCGTCGGCATTCAGTTGATTGCGCCTGATCTTGCGGAGGACCGTATGTTCCGAACCGCCCGAGCCTTTGAACTGGAACGCGGAGACATTTGATTTTGCCGGAAAAGAGACGGGGAAAGAGTTTTGGAAAAAGCTTTTCCTCCCCGTCTTTTCCTGAAGTTTCAAAAAGAATTTTATCAACAGTAAAAGGTCGGAGAGGACCCGTCCGTCAAGCCTGATGCAATTCAGGTCCTTAACCAGAAAAGGAAACAGCAGATGAAACGGATCGCTATTGCCGGATGCGCACACATCCACACGCCGAATTTCGTAAAAACGCTGAAAGAGAGAAAAGACCTCCAAGTTGCGGGAGTCTGGGATCACGATTCCCTGCGCGCACGTGAGAATGCAGAGATTTTAAACACACAGGGATATGATTCCGATACTGAAATCTGGAATGATCCCTCCATTGACGCGGTCGTCATCTGCGCGGAAACCAACCGTCACAAGGAGCTGGTGCTTCGCGCAGCGGAAGCGGGAAAGCACATGTTCGTCGAAAAGCCGCTCGGCTTTGCCGCAAAGGATGCCCTGGAGATGGCGGACGCGATCGAAAAGGCGGGCGTTCTTTTCCAGACCGGGTATTTCATGCGCGGCAACCCGGTTCACCTGTTCCTGAAACAGCAGATCGAAGCCGGTGCATTCGGGAAGATCACGCGAATCCGTCATTCAAACTGCCATTGCGGCTCTCTCGGTGGCTGGTTCGATACCCAGTGGCGCTGGATGGCTGACCCGGCGATTGCCGGATGCGGCGCGTTCGGCGATCTGGGGACACACTCACTTGATATCATGCTGTGGTTCATGGGAATGCCGGAACGGGTCACTGCCGATATCCATACTGTAACGGGACGGTATGGCGCGGACTGCGATGAATCCGGCGAAGGGCTCCTGCACTTCCCATGCGGAGCGGTCGGCACGCTTGCCGGAGGCTGGGTCGATCTGGCAAATCCCGTGACCTGCGAGATCAGCGGAACGGAAGGCCATGCCTCCGTCGTCAACGGGCAGCTTTTCTTCAAAAGCAATCATGTGACCGGTGCCGACGGCAAGGAGCCCTGGACCATTCTGCCGGATGCATGGCCGCATGCGTTCGTCCTGTTCCTTGATGCGCTCACAGGAGGAAAAGCCAAGCTTGTTTCCGCGCGGGAAGCGGCTCAGCGCAGTGTCGTCATGGAAGCCATGTACCGCGCCGCGAAAAATACTCAATGGGAACCGGTCGCGCTCTGACCGTTACGGAGGAACCATGAAACACTTCATCTTCGGACTGCTTTCCACAGCGGCGCTCTGCACATTTTCACTGGGCGCAATCGACGCAGGCAAACCGATGCCGGCAATCGATGCGTTAAAGTGGTATACCAAACCGGTGACGTTTCCCGCACAGGGGCTTGCGGCGGTTGTCCTGCTGGATATTACATCCGAAGATGCAGTCAATACCCTCCGGATGCTGGAAGCCATGAATGCGGAAACTCCGGATCTGGCGATTGCGGCGGTTGCGATCAATCCGGTGAAGACCACGGACGCAGTTGTGCGTGACAACGGCCCGTTCCAAATTCCGGTGGCGGCGGACAACAACCTGAAGAGCCGTATCCGTTTTGCCGAAACGGAATCGCTTTTTCCCTATGCGGTTCTTTCACAGGACGGCAAAGTCGTCTGGTCAGGGCATCCGACGGAACTGGAATCCGTAATCCGGAAGGTCGTAAGCGGCAAATTCTCTGCGTCCAGGCAGAAACAGATCGAGGCGGTCCGGCAGGAACTACAGATGGCGATTCAGGCAGGATTGCCCGATGTCATCTCCAACTCCGCCGACAGGATTCTCAGGATCGCACCGGATGACAGGATTGCAATTCAGGCAAAACTGTTCGCGTTCAACAGCAAGGGACAGCAGCAGGAAGCCGTCAGGTTCATCCGGGAGATCTGCGCTAAAAATCCGCAGGATTCCAGACTCTGCATGATGCAGCTCGATATCCTTCTGAATCAGGGAGATACGCAGACTTACAAGCAGGCGGCAGAAAAAGCGTTTTATGATTTCGCCGCAGACAAGGGCAACAGCCTGGTCTTCCTGACGGCTTACGCTCTGGAGAATTCCCCTTATGGAATCATGGATCCCGCGGTCATGCTTGCCTACGCGGAAAAGGCATATAACAAAGTGAAGGACCGGGAAACGCCGGTTGCGGCAGTTGCTCATGAGACTCTTGCAAGAATCTGCGCGGAAACGGGAGATGCCGCAAGAGCCGTTGCGCTTCAGGAAAAAGCGCTGGCAATCCGGAAAGGCACCCATCTGGAACAGGCCGCGGCAAACCGTCTGGCATATTACAAGAAGCTTCTGGATTTGAAAGCGAAGCGCTGAAAAACAAAATTGGAGTCTTGCCGCGATCGCTAAAGAACCATGCCCGCAATCCAGCCGGCGATCAGCAGGGGGATATTGTAATGAATGAAAGTCGGGATCGTGGAGTCGTAAATGTGGTCGTGCTGGCCATCCGCATTGAGTCCGGCTGTCGGTCCGAGAACCGATTCCGAGACCGGCGACCCGGCATCTCCGAGAGCTCCTGCGACGCCGACGATTGATACGGTCGCCAGCGGCGAAATGCCGAGTTTCATGCAGAGCGGCACGTAAATCGCCGCGATCAGGGGAACCGTTGAGAACGAGGAGCCAATTCCCATTGTGATGACGAGTCCGATCAGGAGCATCAGAAAGACCGCCAGACTGCGGTAATTGCCGATCGAGTCCGAGACCATCCTGACAAGCGTATCCACACTTCCCGTGGCTTTCATGACCTCGGCAAAACCGCTTGCCGCGATCATGACGATGCCGATTCCGCCCATGAGATAGACTCCGTGCGTAAATACATCCTGTGTGTCTTTGAGGTGAATCGTGCGTGCAATGACGAAGACCAGAATCGCCGCGACGGATGCTATGACGAGGGAGTCCAGCCAGAGCTGCCCGGCTAAAGCAACGGCAATCGCAATGACGCCGACCACGACATTCCGCATTTTGATTTCTACGGGTTCCTGCGAAAGAACCTCCTGCTTCGTCATACAGGTTTCATAATCTCGCGGTTTGCGATAGGAGAGGAAGACTGCGATCAGGAGCCCCGCGACCATGCCCAGCGCGGGAATCAGCATGGCTTTCGGCGCCAGCGCCGGATCGACTGCGAGCCCGTTTGCGTTCAGATTGCCGATCAGGACTGTATTCAAATAGATTTTACCGAATCCGACCGGCAGGAACATATAGGGTGTGATGAGCCCGAATGTCAGGATGCAGGCCACTGCGCGGCGGTCGAGGCGGATTTTTTCAAAAACAGGGAGCAGGGGCGGAATCAGAACCGGAATGAAAGCGATGTGGACGGGAATCAGGTTCTGTGAGGAAATGGCAACCAGAGTCAGGATCAGGAGAAGGGTGTATTTGAAGAAAAAGAGCTTTTTCTTCGTGACTTCTCCGCCGATCCGCTTGAAAAGCTCCCGCGCGATGAGTTCCGTGACGCCTGAACGTGAAATGGCAATGGAGAATGCTCCGAGCATCGCGTAATTGAAAGCAATGGCCGCTCCGTTTCCGAGTCCGCCGGTGAATGCTTTCATTGCCGCTGTTCCGTTCATTCCCGCGAGCATTCCTCCGCAGAGCGCGGCGATGACGAGTGAAAACACCACGTTCAGCCGTAAAGCGGACAGTATCAGAAGTATGACGACGGAAAGCAAAACCGGATTGGTGCAGAAATCTGTAAGCATGGTTGATCCTCATGTTATGAAAAGTGAAACAGCTGATATATCACACCCGTTTGTTTCTTCAACTTTCCGGGAGAACCGGGAAATTGAAAATATCATATAAAAACGCCGTTCCCGTTTTTTCGGGAACGGCGTCGGGAACCTCTGAAAGAGAATCAGACTCCGGCGAGTGTGGATTTGTAACTGCCGAGCATGTCTTCCATTTTGACTTTGATGTCCGTGGAGGCGCCTTTGACCGCGAGAATCCGG
The DNA here is from genome assembly GCA_003526375.1 of Lentisphaeria bacterium. Lineage (GTDB taxonomy): Bacteria > Verrucomicrobiota > Lentisphaeria > Victivallales > UBA1829 > UBA11452. The sequence continues at coordinate 11,257 of DPDG01000100.1, read as the reverse complement.
TCTTCGGTCGTTCTGCCGACTTTCGCCAGCGGGAAACCTGCAAGAGCTTTTTCCAGTTCCGCGGATTTTTCCGGTTTGCAACTGATCAGGAAACGGCTGTTCGATTCGGAGAATAGAACTTCCAGGTCGCTCATGCCTTTTTCCTGCGGAACTTTCGCCAGGTCGAGAACAAGTCCAACACGTCCGCCCATTGCGGCTTTTGCCGCCGCGACGCCGAGCCCGCCGAGGGACGGCGTGATGATCGAGCTCGGAATATCCGCATGGATCATCTTTTCCATCGCCTTGTAGAGTGCAAGCGCTTTTTCCGCGTTGACCTTCGGAACGTTGTTGCCTGTCGCGCCCAGCATGTCGAAATATTCGCTGCCGCCGAGCTCGGGACAGGTCATTCCGACCATGTAGACATCATCGCCTGCTTCCTTGAAGTCCGGCGTGACGCATTTGGAAATATCTTCCACTTTGGAAATGGTGCTGAACAGGACCGTCGGCGGAATGGAAATCTTTTTGCCGCCGCGCGTACTGTCGTTCTTCATGCTGTCCTTGCCGGAGATGCACGGCACATTGAATGCGCATGTGTAGTCGTAAAGCCCCTTGTTTGCACGGACAAGCTGCGCCATTTTGTATTCGCCGTCCGGTGTTTTCTCACTTTGGACCGGGTCCGGCCAGCAGAAGTTGTCGAGACCGGAGATCATATCGACGCGCGCGCCGACCGCGACCGCGCGGCGGATTGCAAGGTCGATCACGGATGCCATCATGTGATAGCAGTCGATGTCACTGTAACGCGGGAGAATGCCGTAGGAGAGCACTGCGCCTTCTCTGCCGAGCGGTTCGACCATGAACACGGAGGCGTCGCCCTGGACATCACGCTCCCTGCCGACAAAGGGTTTGACGACGCTCAGTCCCTTGACCTCATGGTCATACTGCCGCGCCTTGTATTCACAGGAACAGATGTTGAGTTTCGCGAGAAGTCCGAGAAGATCCTTTTCCACGTCTCTGCCCTTGAGATCGGGTTCGGCGAATTTCGGAGCCTTCCATTTCGCATTGAGTCTGAGACGGGGAAGTCCCTCGTGCATGAACTTGATGTCGAGGCATGCCACCGTCTTGTCGCCATACATCATGCGGAACTTGCCGTCGTCGGTGAATTTACCGAGAATCGTGGCTTCCACATCACGGTCCGCCGCGAGCTTCATGAACTCGTCGATCTTTTCCGGCGGGACGGCGAAACTCATGCGCTCCTGCGCTTCGGAAATCAGAATTTCCCACGGCTTCATTCCGGCATACTTGAGCGGCGCTTTCTTGAGGTCCATGACACAGCCGCCGCAGATGGATGCCATTTCCCCGACGCTGGAGGAGAGTCCGCCGGCGCCGTTGTCCGTGACGAAACGGTAGAGGTTTTTGTCCCGCGCCTCATAGATGAAATCGCCCATGCGTTTCTGCGTGATCGGGTCGCCGATCTGAACCGCCTGAACGGGGCTGTCCTTATGGAGTTCTTCGGAGGAGAATGTGGCGCCGTGAATGCCGTCCTTGCCGATGCGTCCGCCGGTCATGACGATGAGGTCGCCGGGTTCGATCTGTTTTTCCCAGCCGTTGCGCCCGTTGATCTTCTTCGGAAGCGTTCCGAGGGTGCCGCAGTAGACCAGCGGTTTGCCGATGTAGCGGTCGTCGAAGCACTCCCAGCCGAGGCCGTAGGGGATGCCGCTCTGGTTGCCGCCGTCGATGACGCCCTTGTGGACACCGTCACGGAGCCTGCGCGGATGAAGCAGCCCTTCGGGGACATCCTTCGGGTCGGTGAACGGGGAACCGAGACAGTAGCCCCATACGTTGACCAGCAGGTTTGCGCCGAGCCCGGTTCCCATCGGGTCGCGGTTGACGCCGACGATACCAGTCATTGCGCCTCCGTAGGGATCGAGAGCGGAGGGGCTGTTATGGGTTTCGACCTTGTAAACGAGGTCGATTTTGTCGTTGAATGCGACGACTCCGGCATTGTCGGAAAAGACGGAAACGAGCCAGTCGATTTTCTTTGCGATCTCGGAGGTGCTTTTCTTGATATAGGATTTGAAAAGGGAAACGATGTGTTCCTTTGTTCCCGCGTCAAGATCCTCGTAATCAACTTCCGCATCGAATATTTTATGTTTGCAGTGTTCGGACCATGTCTGTGCAAGGACTTCCAGTTCAACGTCGGTCGGATTTTTGGAGAGCCCGTATTTTTCGCGGTTCTCATAATTGCGGAAGTAGTTCTGGATGACCTTCATTTCCTGAAGCGTCAGAGCAAGAATGCCTTTGCGGCTGATCTCGTAAAGTTCCTCGTCCGGCACTTCCAGATTGAACTCGCGGACTACGCCTTCTTCCGTGCCTTTGACAACCGGTTTGTTGAGCGGAATCCCGTTTGCCCTGACTTCATCCGCGGAAAGCACCGTGACCGTTTCGATGAGTTCGTTGGCGAGAATGCCTCTGGCGATATTGGCGATATCCTCTTTTTTAAGGGCAGGCGCCTGAAACATGTATTCGATGGAACTGAATACCATCTCGTCCTTGCGGAGTTTGCGCCCGATGATGTCTCCGATTGCCTCATGCGCCGTGCGCGCCACATTGTCCGTCACGCCGGGCTTGAATCCGACAGCCGCGATATAGTCATACCGGAAATCGACTTTCGGGTTTTCCCCGATGAAATATTCCTGGGTGACAGGATTGGAAAGCTCTCTTGCGATACTCTCCGCCTGTGCTTTGTCGATATCCGCTGAGATCGTGAACACGTCTCTCGTGCGGAGGTCTTTCACTGCGTCGGAACCGGTAAAATTTTTGATGGAACGGAGCACCGCCTGCGCTCTCGAATCGCTCCACTTGCTTTTTACGGCAATCTCTATTCTGAAGTCCATAGTCCTGATCCCTGTAAAATAGGTTAAAAATTCAAGTGGAAAGATACAGCCGGAAATGCTTTTTTTCAAATGCCAAACTCTTTTTCGGGTAAAATAATTCAGAGTTTCGTTTCATAAGGCATGTCCGGCATTGCGGCGCTTCCTTTGCCCGGCGGTTTGACAATTCCCGCGGACCGGTTATATTTCCTGCCGGAAAACAGGAAAGGCAGGTCATAATGAAATTATTATTCTTTTCCGATGTGCACGGATCGCCGGAAAGCCTGGATTTGCTTTTGCGGCAGGCCGAACGGCTGGAGCCGGATCAGCTTATTCTGCTCGGAGATGTGCTTTACCACGGACCGCGCAATCCGTTGAAAACGGATTATGCTCCCCGGAAAGTTGCGGAAATGCTCAATGCCCGCCGGGACCGGATCATTGCCGTTCGCGGCAACTGCGATTCGGAGGTGGATCAGATGCTTCTCGAATTTCCGCTCATGGCGGATTATTCCACTGTTTTTGCCGACGGGCGTCGCTTCTTCCTGACGCACGGGCATCTCTGGAATCCGGAAAAGCTGCCGCCGGTTCCGCCGGATTCTGTTTTTGCATTCGGGCATATCCATCTTCCGGTTCTGCGGAAGGAAAAGTCCGGGCTGACAGTATTCAATCCCGGCTCCATATCGCTTCCGAAAGGCGGAAATCCTCCGTCGTTCGGCTTTTACAGAGATCATGCTCTCCGGATTCTGAATCTGGAAAACGGGGAAGAAATGGCGAGTCTTTCTCTTTGAAAACGGAAAACGGCTCCGGCAGAGACCATCCCCCGGTAAACGGGGGATGACGGGGCAGTGCGCGGCGGCATGCTGCCCGAAGATTCTACGGTTACAGATCTTCGATTTTGATTGACTGCATTGCCGTGCCGCGGCGCATGACCCATGCCGCAAGTATGACCGTGATGATTCCCCCGCATGCGTAGGCTACCGGAAGATCCATGCCGACGCCGTAGGGGAGTATTGCGGAGTGCCTGGGGGAGGTCCAGAGGATAAACGTCGTGACGATGAACGTCATGAACATCCCCGGCAGGAGCGTGACCCATGCCGGTTTTTTCTGCATGACCAGCCAGACGGTCGCTCCGAGGAGCGTCGAGGCGGCGAGAACCTGATTGCCCCATGCAAAGTAGTTCCAGAGATTGTTGAAGGATTTCGCACTGCTGTTCGACCACCAGAGCAGAAGCGCCACGATCACGATAAGCGGAATGCAGATGCCGAGACGTTTTTTGAACGGTTTCTGGTCGATTTTGAAGATTTCCGCAAGACTCAGGCGCAGGCTGCGCATTGCCGTGTCGCCCGATGTGATTGCAAGAATGATGACCGCGATCAGCGTGATGCCTCCCATTCCTTTGCCGAGGAAGGTCTTGGTGATGAATTCAAGCGCAAGGTTCGGGCTTTTCGCCATCAGCTCCGGGAACATGTTGTAAATGGCGAGTCCGCCCGCCGCCCAGATCATTGCGATGATGCCTTCCACGATCATCATGCCGTAAAAGTTGCGGCGCCCGTGGCGTTCCGTCTCCATGGTTCTGGCGATGATCGGCGACTGTGTCGCATGAAAACCGGAAAGAATTCCGCAGGCGATAGTGACGAACAGAAGCGGAATGATCGGTTCCTTGAACATGCCGGCTTTGAATGCCGCGGATTCCTGGAACAGTCCGGGATTGGCGGCTCCTGCTTTTACGAGCATGAGGAAGAGCGCGAAACTTCCGATCATGAGCATTGCGCCGAAGAAAGGATAGATCATGCCGATGATCTTGTCTACCGGAAACATGGTCGCGCAGATGTAATACAGGAAGATCACTGCCACTGCCAGCCAGAAGAACTCGTGTCCGGGCGTGAGAATATTGAAGATGGTCGCAGGGACGTTGATGAAGACCGCGACGACAAGCAGCAGGAGGAAGCACATGAACACCGAGAAGAACGCATAGTATGGCTTTCCGAGCGTGATCCGGATCAGTTTCGGCAGATTGGCGCCGCCGTGGCGGATGGACATCATGCCCGATACGAAGTCATGCACCGCGCCGCCGATGATGTTGCCGATCGGAATGATCAGGAAGACCACCGCGCCGAACTTGATTCCGAGAATCACGCCGATGACCGGTCCGACTCCGGCGATGTTCAGAAGCTGGATCAGCATGTTTTTCCAGTTTGGGATCACGACGAAATCGACTCCGTCGCAGAATTTTTTCGCGGGCGTTTCCCGGTCATCCGGTTCAAGGATTCTTTCAACGAAACGTCCGTAGGTGAAGTAACCGACAATCAGCAGTATGATGCCGCCAAGAAACCAGAACATGATTTCTCCTTTTGATTATATTGTTGTTTTATTATGATTATGATGTCAGAATTCGAACAGATGGAACCGCTTGACGATCCCGATTACCCAGATTGCCAGAATGATTGCCGGAAGTCCCCAGCGCATATAGGGTATGAAGAAATGAGGGAACTTCCAGCCTTTTCCGGTATTGAGTTCTTTATAAAAATTCTCGCTGCCCCAGCCGAAACGGTTGGAACAGAAAATCGTCAGGTAGAGTGCGCCGAGAGGCAGGAGATTGTCACTGACGATGAAGTCTTCCAAGTCCAGCACGTTGGAATCTTTTCCAAGCGGACGGAACTTCTGCCAGAGGTTGAACCCGAGAATGCACGGCATGGAAAGCGCCGCAAGGATGATACCGAAGATGGAACAGGATTTTTTACGGCTCCAGCGGAATTCGTCCATGCCGAATGCCGCAAGGTTTTCAAACACGGCGATCAGAGTTGATACCGCGGCAATGGAAAGAAACAGGAAGAAAAGAAAACCCCAGAACGGACCGCCCTCCATGTTGTGAAAGACATTCGGCAAGGTAATGAAAATGAGGGAGGGACCCGCGTTCGGTGCGATTGCATAAGCGGCGCAGCAGGGAAAAATGATCAGTCCCGAACAGATCGCCATCAGAGTGTCCAGGCTGATGATCCAGACGCCTTCCGCCGGCAGTGAGCGGTCGTGCCCGATATAACTCCCGCAGATTGCGATGCTTCCCACTCCGAGGCTCAATGTGAAGAATGCCTGTGCCATTGCGGCGTGAACCGTCGCCCAAACTCCGTCGCTGAGAAATTTATTCACATCCGGATAGAGGAAGAAGCGGACGCCCTGCATGGCATTCGGGAGGCGGAGCGATTGCACCACGAGGAGAAGAAGCAGAAGAAAAAGACCGATCATCATGACTTTGATGACTTTTTCGATCATCTTCCGGACTCCGCCCATACAGACGAATACCGTCAAACCGAGCACGATCAGCATGAACAGCGTCTGAAGCCCCGGCGAGGCAAGGAAGTTTTCAAAGAATGCCTGGCATTGCGCGGCGTCCATCGTCCTGAATTTCCCGACTGCGAAGTAACAGGCGTAAGCGAGAAGCCAGCCGGAAATGACGGTATAGAACATCAGCAGGAACATGTTTCCGGAGAAAAGAAGATATGCGGGAAAGTCCCAGCGGAATCTGACGTTTTTATTCTGAAGGTTGCGGAACGCTCCCGGAAATGTGCTGCGCCCGGCACGGCCGAGAGACAGTTCCATCATCATGACCGGAAAGCCGAGAACCGCCAGGAAAAACAGATACAGAAAAACGAACAGCCCGCCGCCGTACTGCCCCGTGATGTAGGGAAAACGCCAGACATTGCCCAGTCCGATGGCGCAGCCTGCGGTCATCAGAATGAATCCCAGTCTGGACGCAAATTGTTCCCGTGAAGATTCTGAATTCAATTGAAGCTCCCTTTTGTTTCATAAAATACATAAAAAATATCATGTTTTCCTGAAAAATACAAGGTTTGTCAAGCGAAAAGAGTTGTATTTTTCATGTTTTGAGAGTATCTTGCGAATCAAACTTTTTTCGGGGAGGAATCTCTATGAAGCCGGGACTTGGAATGTTGGAAAAGATCATTGATGAAGCGCAGGGGAATGTCCCGGCGTCTCTCGTAATAAAAAATATCGCTGTCTTCAATCTGATCACAGGGGAGACGGTGCGGGGAGATATCGCTGTCTGCGACGACCGGATCGTCGGTGTCGGGGAAACGTATGACGGTGAGCGCGAGATTGACGGAAGCGGGCTGACCGCCGTTCCGGGGTTTATTGATGCGCATGTTCATGTGGAGTCCTCGATGATTACGCCTTTCGAGTTCGAACGGTGCGTTCTGCCGCGCGGCGTGACGACGGCGGTCTGCGATCCGCACGAGCTGTCGAATGTTGCGGGAACGAAAGCGATTGACTTTTTTCTGGAGTCCGCCCGCCGTATGTGCATGGACCTTCGGGTAGAGATCAGCTCCTGTGTCCCTTCCACGCCGCTGGAGACCGCCGGCGCCGCACTTTCCGCGGCAGATGTCTGCAAATATGCTTCCGAACCGCTTTCCTCCGGTCTTGCCGAACTGATGAACGTTCCCGGTGTTCTGTTCAAAGTGCCGGAGGTGCTTGAAAAGGTGGAGGCTTTCCACGGCAGAATTGACGGACACTGCCCGATGCTGACCGGAAAAGCGCTCAATGCTTACCTTGCAGCCGGAGTCCGCAACTGTCACGAATGCAGTACGCTGGACGAGGCGAAGGAGAAATTGCGCAAGGGGATGCAGATTCTGATCCGTGAAGGCTCTGTGGCACGGAATCTGGACACGCTTCTGCCGCTGGTTACGATACGGAATGCTCCGTTTCTCTGTTTCTGCACCGATGACCGCAATCCGCTGGATATTGCGGAAACGGGGCATCTGGATTATATGATCGCACATGCGATTGAGTCTGGCTCTGATCCGCTGGCGGTGTACCGGGTCGCCTGCTGTTCTCCCGCGCAGCATTTCGGATTGCGTGACCGCGGTCTGATCGCACCCGGATACAAGGCGGATATCGTCCTGCTTTCGGACTTGAAGAAATGCCGGATTGCAACTGTCCTGAAAAACGGGAAGATTGTGAATGAGGCTCTGTTCGCTTCGCGCGGGCTTCCGCCTGATCCGTCGGCATTCCTGAATTCCGTCAGGTTGAAAAAGGTCTCGGCAGATTCCTTCAAGGTTTTCTCGAAGAAAGCGGAGACTCCCGTGATCGGTATTCTGGAGCTGTCCCTGACGACGGAGCATTTGAAACTGGACCTGCCGTTTGACGGGTATGAAAAGAAATGCGCTCCTGAACAGGATGTTGCTAAGGTTGCAGTTCTGGAACGTTACGGCAGAAACGGCAATATCGGGCTTGGTTTCGTCAGAGGATTCGGCTTGAAATCCGGGGCGATTGCATCCAGTGTCGGGCATGACAGCCACAATATCTGCGTGGTCGGTGTTTCCGATGAGGATATGGCGCTGGCTGTGAATGCCCTGATTGATTCGCAGGGCGGTTTTGCTGTTGCGAACCGGGGGAAAGTGGTCGATGTGATGCCGTTGCCTTTGGGGGGATTGCTTTCCGACCGTGATTTTGAGACTGTGGAAAAAGAGCTGGTCCGGATTCACAAGTCAGTGAAAGTGACCGGCTGTCCGCTGGAAACTCCGTTTCTTCAGCTTGCTTTCCTGCCGCTGCCGGTGATTCCGTTCCTGCGGATCACGGACCGCGGCGTGGTGGATGTCGCCGCATTTGATTTTATCGAGGTATGAACGGATGAAGGTTCTTCTTACGGAAAATGAGATTGCCGCGCGGATTGCGCAGTTGGGCGGAGAAATCACGGAAGCTTATCGGGGGAAGGAGCTTACAGTCATTGTGATGATGAACGGAGCAGTGATTTTTGCCGCCGATCTGCTTCGGAAGATTGATTTGCCGCTTTATGTCGATTGTTTTTCCGCGTCCAGTTACGAAAATGACCGGAGTACCGGAAAGATTACAGTGCGTTCCGCATTGAAACTGCCGGTTCACGGAAGACATATTCTGCTGGTTGATGATATCCTTGATACGGGGCTTTCCATGAAATACGCCGTTCATTATTTTCTGGGGCTCGGCGCAGCAAGCGTCAAGACCTGTGTCCTGATGGATAAGATGCTGGAAACCAAACAGTTCGTTCCTGCCGACTGGGTCGGATTCCGGATTCCCGACCGTTATGTCGTCGGTTACGGGCTGGATTCCGATGAACATTACCGCAATCTGCCTTATGTCGGAATTCTGGAAGACGGGCTGTAAAAAATATTTTTACAGCTCCTTGATGTTCCCCCGCACAAAAAAGCCGGAGAGATTTTTTCTCACCGGCTTTTGCATTAATATTCCGTCTTTTCCGGTCAATAGACTGGATTCGGAGCGTATCCGTCGCCCATATTTGCATTCGGATTCTGAGGCTCGTTCGGCATATATCCGCCGGGATTCTCCATTGCCTTTTTCTTACGTTCTTCTTCGGCTTTCAGTCTGGCTTCTTCGGCTCTGCGCTCGGCTTCGACTTTGGCTTCCGCGATTGCATCATCCGTCAGCTTTTTCGCGGTATTCCATTTCCGGTCGGCGTAAATATAACCGAGTTTTTCATTGGAAGTGCGCTGCTGTGCCTGTGCCTTGCGGAAAAGATCATTGGAAAACGCATATTTCTTATTGGTGTAATCCATGACTTTCTTGTTGATGAATTCTTCTTTTGCTTTCTGATTATAGGCTTTATCGAATTTGATCCGTGACTCCGGAAGCAGGTCGAACATGGCAATATGGCGTTCATTGACCTGAATGCTGCCGCCGCCGAAACCGTAAAAGGTGCCTTTGGTCGAGTAGACGCTTCTGCCGCGCTGATAAAAGACTTTGACCTGTTCCTGCGGCTTGTACATCGTAAATTTCTTTTCAGCTTCCTTTTCGGCTTCCTCCCGGATCTGTTTGGGATCAAGAGGGAATTTTTTGTTGACGACCGGCGCAATTTCTTTCTGGAAGTCTTCGAATTTTCTGATGTCCGCAGGCTTTTCCGGCGTCAGGGCTACAAACTTTCCGACCTGTTCATAAATCGTGTCCACGACCGCTTCATCATTGAGTTTTTCATTGCGGTCGAGAAAACCTTTCACCACTTCGTTGATCTGTTTGACCCGTTTATTGGATAACGGATAAGCGCTGGAAGATACTTTATCCTTGAAAACGACCCGTTTGACTTCCTTCTTTTTATTCGGATTATTCGGATTGTAGTCCGGATTCATCATCGGATCCATGGGCGGGCGCGCAACCTGGGCGCTGAGGAGTGCCGCAAATGAAAACATAGAGCAGATGGTCAACACTTTCCGCATATTTGCTTTTCCTTATCTTAATTATTTCCTGTTATTTTTTCCTGAAATGTTTTGGAAAAACACACAATCTAATCTATATTGTAAAGTTTGTTTTGTCAAACGTGACAATGAGAAAATTTATACAGAAAAAGGCATTCTTTCAGAAAAATATGGATACCAACGCTTCTCAACCCCGGAAAAATTTCGTTTTTGAGCTTCTTAAACCGGAAATGCTTGCTTTGCAGGAAATATTGAAAGAGAGGAACTGGACCGTTGTCGATGCTCCCTATATGGTGTTCAAGGCTTCCTCCGAAAAGATTTCCGTTGCCGCATACCAGAGTGGGAAACTTGTGGTGCAGGGGGCGAATGCGCAGGATTTCGTCGAGTTCATTCTTGAACCTGAAATTCTGAAGGAAAAGGCGTTCGAGTCCGTCTCCGGGCAGCAATCCGAATCCGAGGTGCCGTTTTACCCTCATGCAGGAATGGATGAAAGCGGGAAGGGGGATTTCTTCGGACCTCTTGTGATATCCTCCGTTTTTGTCGGGGATGAAGATACCGCGCGCAAACTTGCCGATATCGGTGTCAAGGACTCAAAAATGATCAAAAATGATAAGATGATTATACGGATTGCCGCAGAAATACGGCGTCTGGTGAACAATAAGTTTGCCGTGGTTGCAATCGGTCCGGAGGCATACAACAACTTCTATGAAAAAATCCGGAGCCTGAACCGTCTGCTTGCCTGGGGACATGCCCGCGCTCTTGAGAATCTGTTGTTGAAAGCGCCTGAATGCAATGCCGCGCTTGCGGATAAATTCGGAGATGAGAGCCTGATCAGAAATGCCCTGCTGAAAGGCGGCAGGAGCATTCGTCTGGATCAACGGACCAAAGCGGAAAGCGATATCGCTGTCGCCGCGGCTTCCATCATGGCGCGCGCGGAGTTTGTCCGCCGCATGACGGAGCTCGGAGAAAAGAACGGTGTTGTACTTCCGAAAGGCGCCGGAGAGCAGGTCGACAGGATTGCGAAACAACTCGCAATTGCCGGAGGGGAAACTCTGTTGCGGCAGGTTGCCAAGATGCATTTCCGCAATTCCTGCAAAGCGCTCGGACTTCCCGTTCCGGAGAAAACTCCGTGGAGAAAGTGATTAGTGATTAGTGGTCAGTGATTAGTGGTCAGTGATTAGTGATCAGTGATTAGTGGTCAGTGATTAG
>DPDG01000041.1 GCA_003526375.1 Lentisphaeria bacterium | reverse complement strand
GTCGCGTCCTCCCGCGAGACCGCGGGGATTGAAACTTGCTCCGGTATTGTGAAGTACATATCCTGTCGCGTCCTCCCGCGAGACCGCGGGGATTGAAACATATACGAATCAAAAAGAAACTGAGGTTCATCCACAGATCGTACATACGGCGAGACCGCCCAGAGAAGTCTCCTTGAATGCGGGAGACATGCAGCGTCCGGTCTGAAGCATCGCCTCAAGAACCTCGTCGAAACTGACCTTCTGTTTATCGGGATTGCTCACGGCGGCAATCATATACGCATTCCACGCAGTTACAGCGCCGACCGCATTGCGCTCAATGCAGGGAATCTGAACATATCCGTCCACAGGATCGCAGCTCAAGCCGAGGTGATGCTCCAGCGCGATTTCCGCGGCGCTTCCGATCACCTCAAGCGGATATCCGTGAACCGCCGCAAGAAATCCGGCGGTCATCGCGGCGGCAACTCCGATTTCCCCCTGACACCCGACTTCCGCGCCGGAAATACTTGCGTTATGTTTTGCAATCATCGCGATCAAGGCGGCAATCAGCATTCCGTCAATCAGTTTTTCAGTCTCGACTTTGCGGATTTCACGCAGGAAATACACGACTCCGGGCATGAGTCCGGCGGAACCGGAAGTCGGAGCGGTCACGACGAGGTGCCCGGCGGCATTCTCCTCCGCCGCGGCAAGGGAAAAGGAGTCCAGCAGAACCAGAAAACGCGCATCGTCCATTCCCGCCGACATCGCTTTGCGGTAAACCTCGCCCGCGCGCCGTTCGAGACGGATCGGACCGGGCAGAACACCGGAAGCATGAAGCCCGCGCCGCACGGATTCACACATCGAATCAAGAATATGGGCGAGACGCAAACGTATTTCCGATCCGCCCGCGCCGGTCAGTGCAGTCTCATTTTCAAGAATGATCCGAAGCGGAGTCAAACCGTATTTTTCGATCAGCCGCCGGAACGACTCCCAGTTTTTGTAACGGTGCGGAACCGCATTCATCTCTTTCGGAGGCTCCCCCTCCCGTTGAATAAAGCCGCCGCCGACAGAATAATAAGTTTCTTCGGCAAGCAGTTCACCCGTCTCCGAAAAAAGACGGAATGTCAATGTATTGCTGTAAGGATGATCATGTTTTCCCGTATTGAAATGAACTGACTTCTTCGTAAAAAACGCCGTTTTTCCGGCAAAAAAAGCCGTATGAATTTCAGCCGGATCGGAAAACAGTGACGCGAGACGCTCCACGTTGCATGTTTCCGGGAGTTCGCCGAGGAGCCCGGCAGCGGCGGCACGGTCCGTTCCGTGCCCCTTCCCCGTCAACGCCAGTGAACCGAACAGCTCCACCTCGATATGATGCGCCTGTTCCAGCTTTCCGGCGGGAAGCTCCGCCAGACGCGCCAGAAAATCCGCTCCGGCACGCATCGGGCCGATCGTATGCGAGCTGGAAGGACCGGGACCGATCTTGAAAATGTCGAAGATGCTGGTTGAAATACAGTTCATGAGGAAAAAATCCGGTTGAGATCGCCGCAGAGCCGCCTGCCCCACTCTTTGCTGGTCAGCCGCACATCCAGCGTATGGGCAAGCGTCAGACGGTTTGAATAATAGAAGTAGGAAACGGCAAGCAGAGTAAAAAGATACGTTTCAAAACGGATTTCCTTCAGTGCCCCATCTTGAATCGCCTGCTCAAAAATCACGCGCAAAGCCTCGTTTTCCCTCTTGCGCGCCTGATCCAGAGCCTTCACGCACTGCTCGCCTTCCAGATTCGCCCAGGAAAGCAGGCGCCAGAAATACGGATGCGCGGCATGGACTTCAATAAATCCCTTGAGCAGAATCTCCGTCAGCTTCTCCGGATGTGCGGCAGCTTTTCCGACCGTGGAACGGGAAAACAGTTCCACCTGCTGGAACACATGCAGGAGAGCCGCCTCGAACAGTCCCATTTTGGAACCGTAGTAAGCGTAAAGCCGCTGTTTGTTGACGCCCCCGGCTTCCGCGATATCGTCCACCGTGGCGCCGGTCAGTCCTTTCTGTGCAAAGACCGCAACGGCGGCTTCCAGTATTTTCTTTTTTGTCTCAATCGCCCTCTGCTGCATATACATCTCTCCCGGTCAACCGGATACCATATCAGTCATTGAGCCATTTTTCAAGGTTCGCTTTCACAAAAGCATCATCATTCAGATGCGGATACGCCTCATGCACCCGCGTAATCTCATCCGCCTGCCCCGGAGAAAGCGTCTCCGCCGGATTCAGGCACCAGATCCCCGGCAGAAGCCCCTGCCGATGCAGAACCTCATGAATTCCGGGGATGCATCCGGCAAATCCGTGCTGCGGATCAAAAAACGCCGCATTGCAGTCCGTCACCTGAATATTGCGCGTCAGCAGCTCCGCCGGAACGGAAGAACCGCTTTCAATGACCTTGTGAATCTCGTCCAGCAATTCCACGGCTTTCTTCGTCCAGCAGCACCAATGACCGAGCAGACCGCCTTTGATCCGCATTTTCCTGCCGGCAACCTCATACTCGCTCAGGAGATCAATCACGATATTGTCATCATTTCCGGTATAAAGCGTGATATCGCGCCCGGACTCTGCGACAGCGCGCACGACATCCAGTGTGCAGTAGCGGTTGAACGGCGCCATCTTGATCGCCAGGACATTGTCTATCCGCGCAAACTCTTTCCAGAACTCGAAAGGCAGAATGCGGCCACCGACGCTCGGCTGGAGATAAAATCCGATCACGGGAACCGCCTTTGCAACCGCGCGGCAATGCTCCAGCATCGCCTCAATGGAATCTCCTGCAAAAGCCCCCAGGCTCAGGAGTCCGGCGTCATATCCGCTTTCCACGGCAAAATCCGCCTCGTAAAGCGCCTGTTCCGTCCTTCCGCAAATGCCGGCGACTTTCAAGATCCGGCGTCCACGAACCGCGCACCATTCGTCAATGAAGCGCGAAGTCTCTTTCAGGACAGGTTCAAACAACCCGATTTCCTTTTTACGTATCTCAAACTGCGTGGAGTGAACGCCGACGGCAATCCCTCCGGCTCCGGCGTCAATGTAATAGCGGCAGAGCGCACGCTGATGTTTCGCGGAAAAGGCGCGGTTCTCATCCAGTGCCAGAGGCTGCGCCGGAATCACGGTTCCGCGCCTGACCGAATCCAAAACCGAACTGTCGATATCTGCAATCGTCTTCATCTCAGAACTTCCCGTTGTTAACTTCAAAGTGAGTGGGTTTACCGATGGAAATGCCGCCGTTCCGGATCCAGTCCGCCTGCCAGCGGATCATTTGCTCCAGTGAAACGTTCGGATATCCGAAACGGCGGCACATTTGCGCGGAATTGTTCAGGTAGCAGAGGTTCCCCGGAACACCTTTGAAAACGACCTCTTTTCCCATCGATGCGCCAAGCTGAAGCGCTGTTTTTTCCACGGAAGCGGTCTCGGGCCCCGTTACATTCAGAACCGCCGCAGGCGAATCGCAAAGTTCAAACGAACGCAGTGCATTGGAATTCGCATCGCCCTGCCAGATCACGTTAAAATAACCGACCGTATTATCCACGGGCCTGCCCTCCCAGATGTTCCGCGCGATATCGTGCAATACGCCGTAACGCAGATCAATCGCGTAATTCAGGCGGAACAGCAGGACTTTCGTCCCGTATTTCTGCGAACAATACTGAAAAATGCGTTCGCGTCCGAGGCAGGATTGCGAATATTCGCCCACAGGCTCCGGCGTCACCTCCTCCGTACATCCGCAGGAGGTGATCCCGACCAGCGGATAAACGCATCCGGTGGAAAACGCGACGATCCTGCTGCCTCGGAAATGAGCGCCGATATAGGAGGGAGCCAGAATATTCATCGCCCACGTCTGCGCCTCGCTCCCCTCCGTCCCGAATTTGCGCCCCGCCATGAACACGATGTTCTTCACCTGAGGCAGAGATTTCACGGCATCCTGATCCAGAAGATCGCAGGCTATCGTTTCGATTCCCCAGTCTTCAAGCTTCTCCCGCTCTTCTTTTCTGGAAAAACGGGATACGCCGATCACTTTTTTTGAAACACCCGCCGCCCGGATCGCATTGACAGCCTGGCGCCCCATTGTGACCCCCATTTTTCCTGCGATTCCGAGGATCATGATATCCCCGTCGATCCGCTTCATCATTTCGATCAGCCCCTCCGCCGGCACAGACAAAAGGCTTTCCAGTTCCGTTACACTTGCGATACGCTCCGGATAATTCATGGCATCTCCTTTTTTGTTGAATAAATAAAACCAACTGTTTAGTTTTATTTTAACCGATAAACGACGATTTGTCAAGAGGACGGGAAAAATATTCCTGAAAATATTCCGGTTTCCGCAAAACTGCGGGCGGAAAAGGAAAAACAGTTCCTGCGCCCGGACGTCTCAGCGGATCATCAAAGCAATGCGTTCAGTTTCGGAAACACGCGAAGCGCATTCCCGAAAAACACCTCTTCCTGATGCTCTTCCGGAATGATGCTCCTGATCACCCCGATATAAGAGGAAATGTGAATCAGAGGCCAGTCGGAACCGTACATCAGCTTGCCGTAGTCGTCCATGTAAGCCATCCATGTTTTGAGGTGCTCCAGATAACCGCGGTTCTTCCGGCAGTATTCCTCTGCGGTGAAATAGCCTTCGGCAAGTCCGGAGAGATCAATGAACACATTGTCGTTCTTGATTGCGACTTCCGTAGCGTCGACGATCCACGGACTTCCGTAATGGGCAATGACGAAACGGACATCCGGGAACGCAACGGCAACTTCATCCACTTCGAGCGGATGGGAATATTTCAAAAGTCCGCGCGACGAAGCCGTATCGCCGGAATGAAAGACTACCGGCACATCGTATTTGCGCGCCAGCTCATAAAACGGATAGTTCCGCTTGTCGCCAGGATAAATTGACTCATATCCGGGATAAAGCTTGATCCCGACACACTGTTTCGTACGGAGCAGTTTCTCGTATTCCTCAAGAGTCGCTTCCATTTTCCCGGAGTTCAGTTTCGTGCCGTTGACCCCTGCGCAATAGGCGATGCAGGACGGCTGATTGTAATTCTTTTCGTCAAACTCTCCGGCAAGGTCGATAATGCCCGGATAACAGATTTCCGGGTCCTCTTTCCGGCTGCGGGTCCCCATGGCAATGCCGAGGACGATGTTGTTTTCTTTGAACGCCTGTACCAAATGCCCGGATGTATTTTCGTGCTTTGCGGCAAGTGCAACCTGACAGAATCCCGGATTGTCGGAAAAGTGCATGTGCGCGTCGATGATTTTCATTCTTACAGCTCCTGTCTCCGGTGAAAAACGCCGGTCATATCAACGGGAAATATACATCGGAATCGTGATTTTTCAAACCTGCCCGGCGTAACATCTCGTGACATTGGGCATCAGCACCCTGCCCTCGCGTTCATACTTCCTGAACAGTTCCACAAGCGCCTCAATGAACAGAGGATACTGCTCCGATCCCCTCAGAGGCGCATATGATGCGGAAAGATTGCGCCCGATGAACGCATCCAGATCAAGCGGGAGATCATGGGGAAACTCCAGTTCCTCATATCTGCCGCCGCGGAAAAATGCGCGGAACAGCGCAGGGTCTCTGGTCCGCGAACCGGAAAAACCGTGAAAATCAGCACAGAACTTCCGGCAGACTTCCGCATTTTCCTCCATCAGAGGCGCGGAATCAATCCGGTGGTTCCAGACCAGTACGGCAAAATGGTCTTTCTTCAGAATTCTTGTACACTCTTTACGGAAAAGGCGGGGATCGAACCAGTGAAACGCCTGCGCCGCAGTGACAAGGTCAATACTGCCGTCAGACAGTGTCGTATGCTCGGCGGAACCGTTGACCGATTCGAAATTAGGACAGGATTTCAGCTGTCTTTCCGCCGTGAGTCTCATATCCGCATTCGGTTCGACGGCTTTGACTTTCATCCCGGATTTCAGAAGTTCCCTTGTGAAAATGCCTGTCCCGGAGCCGATATCCGCGACTGCGGAGGAGGCGTCCAGAGAATATTTATGATACAGATGTACAAAAAGTTCCGCCGGATACCCCGGACGGTATTTCGCGTAAACATCCGCCTTGCCTGTGAATTTCTCTGTGTTTTCCATCATTTTTTCCTCGGACAAGAATGATAAAAAAATATTTTTACATTGCTAAAACTTTCAGCATTTTCAAGTTCAGCCCAAGAATAATGTCGAAGTTTTTTTAAGTCGAAATGTTCATCAGAAGAAGAAAGCCAAATTCCTTCCATGCTAACAAGTCCAAATCCCTTAGTTGCCAAACGAATAGCATATGATTTTGCCTGATAAAAGGCATCAATGAGTTGTTTTTTAGTTGAAATACGATATTTTGCTTCAAAAATAAAATCTGCCCGTTCCTCACCGACATCTCCAAATCCATGAAGTACATAATCAGGATAATAATGGATTCCACGTCCCATTTGAATAGGATACTGCCGTTTTATTTCATGTTCTTTATATCCCAACTTTTCAAGGAATGGTTCCAACAGTTTTTCTTCAATATCTTTTTCATTCTGCAGGTCACCACGATAATATTGAGAATATGGTGGAGGATTGGGCAACTCCCGAAGATTAAACTTTTTATTATGTGACTTTATCATTTTTTTTAAGGCTTCGTATTCTTCACATGAAACAAGCTTGCCATTAACACCTTGCATATGGGCCTTAACAAGCCCTTTACGTCCCCAAATAGTATCTTGGACTAATTCATCAAATGCAATATAAGGAATCCTTTTAGGATAACTCACAATAACTTTCCCTGCATAATGGTGAAACGGATCATCAAAACCAGGTGAAATAGCACGCCAAATAGTTCCTATTCTACAATAAGGAGTTGTTTCATAAATAATGACAATATCACCGGGCAACATTTCTTTATTTCCCTGCCAACAAGTTTTTTCATTATCAGAAAACTCATGAATATCGCTCAGATAGTTCTCAACATCCTCACTAGTCGCACCAACAATATAAATTCTATTAGGTTCAGGCAATGCTGTTTCAATAAAATTTTCTAAAAATCGCGGTGCAAAACCATAAAGGAATACACATAATTCAATGGGTGACAAATCGTATTGTTTCCGAAAGTCATAAAAAGTTCTGCATAAGTCAAAATAATAGTTACAACGCTCAAGATGTTTTGTTTTACCAGGGACTAAAGGAAGAGAAATATTAAACTTTTGGCAGATTTCATCAATTTTATAGAAATGACAGGGGAAAAGATATGGAAAAGCATATTCAGGATATACGAGAAATGATAATATAGAGTAAAAAGGCATATTGCCCTGTTCATAACGAAAATCTACGGTGGCTTCTCTTTTCCATAAGATTGTTTTATAAAAGTCTTCAAATGATGAAACTTTTTTATCCTGAAATTGCGCAGAAAAAGACTCAAGTTCTTTTACAGGTTCTTCTATAGAAGCAAGAAAATCCTCTGCTATAGAAATATCTAATAAGGATTCATCCACAAAATGAAATAAATCTTGTTGTCTATGAAAAAATATATCTCTAAAGTTTTTAAAAAATGAATATACTCTTTGCCCATCAGGTGATTGTAGATAATCATTCAAAAGAAATTTCTCGAAATTCATACCGAAATTCCCCTCAATAAGATTTCCTCATATAAAATAAAACTGCATACAGAGTCATAAAAAAAAAACTCTATATGCAGTTCATAATATTACGCCTGATATCTGAGCTCGCCTTCCACGAAGACGGATTTGACCTTGAAGTTGCTGTTCAGGATCACGATATCCGCCAGATATCCCGGAGCGAGTCTGCCGATCTTTTCAAGGCCGAGCGCCTGCGCCTGGTTCCAGGAGGTGGTCTTGATGAGGTCTTTCAGCGGAAGCCCCGTGATCTCATAGACATTGCGGAGCGCATCGCAGATCTGGAGCGTGCTTCCCGCAAGTGCGCCGTTGGAGGCAAGCCTTGCCGCGCCGTCCTTCACGATCACGGCGAGTCCGCCGAGCGAGGATTCCCCGTCAGGCATTCCCGCCGCGCGCATCGCATCCGTGATGAGCTGGATCTTTTCCACGTTTTTCAGAGAAAAGATCAGGGAAATCATATCGGGACAGATATGAAGCTTGTCGCAGATCAGTTCGATGAAAACATCCTTGCAGGCGAATCCGGCGCCGACCAGTCCGATGTCGCGATGGTGAAGCGGCGTCATCTGATTGCAGAAATGAGTCAGGTTCTGAAGTCCGTGCTCATGGGCCGCCTGAAACTGTTTGAAAGTCGCGGCGCTGTGAACACAGGACGGCGTAATGCCTTCCGCCAGACATTCCGCGGCAAACTTGTCGCCCCCGGGCATTTCAACCGCGTAGGAAACCTTTTTCACCGGGAAAATTCCGGCAAGGCGTTTGACCATCTCAATATCGGGCTCTCTCACGAAATCGGGGTTCTGCGCACCGAGACATTTCGGATTGATGAACGGGCCTTCCAGATGGACGCCGGCGAGTTTGACGCCTTTGACGCCGTTCTTGACATAATTTGCAGCCGTCCGGAGAGATTTCGCAAGCTGTTCTTCAGGAAGCGTAAGCGTCGTGGGAAGGAACGTCGTGACACCCTCTTTGAGTTTGTCGATACCGATCGTCGTCATGGCTTCATCCGTGGCGTCGCTGAAATCAACGCCGGATTTTCCGTGACAGTGAACGTCGACAAACCCGGGAACGGTCATTTCACCGTTGACGTCAATCACTTTATCCGCCTGCGGAAGCGCATCTCCTTTGGCGAAGATCTTTCTGATCATGTTATTTTCAACAAGGATGGAGGCGCCGTCCAGCTCCACATCCGGCGAGATGAGGTTACAGTTTTTGAAAAGCATGTTCATTGAGAGTTACTCCTGTTTAGTTTTGAACATGCAGAATATACTCAAAAAAGAAAGCAAAGTCAAGCTTGTTTTCCATTATTTGCCGAATTCAGACAGGAGAAAGACTATGCGCCGGAAAAAAATACGGGAAAATACGGATTACGGCAGGTGCGGTAATTCTGCCGCAGTCCAACCGCACAGACCGGACGCAAAGGCGAAATCCGCAGCGGGGAAATCACCTGCGTCCCTGAAACAAGTCTGCCGTCTTTCTTCCGTGAACAGATCAGTTCACTGCGGATATTCCATTTCATCTTTCATGGAAATAAATCCGTATTTCTCATACAGAGGACGCCCCGCGTCCGTAGCTTCCAATGTGACTTTCGTGATTCCACGCGACCGGATCTCTTTCATAAGACACTCCAGCATAAGCGAAGCAATCCCCCTGCGTCGGTATCCGGGGCGCGTATACATATTCATGATATAAGCACAGCGTCCGGTCGGATTGTGATATGTCGGCATGACCCGATAGAAACTCACCCCTCCGCAGCCGGCAAACGAATCGCCGTCATAAACCAGCAGCGCGACATGTCCGCCATGTTCGAAAGCATGGCGGTAATAATCACGTGACTCCTGTTCCACAAGCGACATATCGGTATCACCGGAAAGACCGTTCGCCGCACGCAGAACTTCAATTCTGTTCTTCACCAGCAACTCCAGATCAGCTGCATCCGCCTTGCGAAATGTCAAATTCATGCAACACCCCCTTGTCTCTGTCTTTCACATTACTTCCGATTCTCCGTTTTTCAAACCGGTAAGCAAAAACTTTCAGAAGACATACATGCCACACGTTTTGCAAGAGCAGCAGGCAAATCAGGCTGCTCCCGGCTTATGCGCAGGAAGACTCAGCAGCCCTTCCCGGAAGCATCTTTTACCCGACGCGGCATCTCCCCCCTGCTGTCAAGGGAATGCAGAATCGCAGACGCGCTTTGATGCAAGGTCGGGAAAACAGCCTCCGGCGCGATCTCCGCAAGCGGAACCACCACAAACAACCGTTCATGAGCGCGCGGATGCGGGACCGTGAGAAATTCCGTGGCAAGAATCCGGTCCCCGAACAGAATCAGGTCCAGATCCAAAATCCGGGAGTGCCAGTGCGGATGATCGACGGGACGCCCTGCCTCCGCTTCCAGCTTCAGGCAAAGTTTCAACAGAGCCTCCGGCGACCCGCTCCATCTGCCGCGCACCACGGCATTATAAAACGCGGGAGCCCCCGGCTCACACCCGACAGGCGCGGTTTCATAAAATGAAGATACCGCCTCGACCGCAAAACCGTTCTCACGCAACCGCCGCAACGCATCGCGGAACACAGCCTCACGATCACCGAGATTTCCGCCGAGCGCCAAAAACGCGGACACCCCTTCCGGAGCATCCGCGTCGGATTCAGACTGATTTCCGATTGTCAGCATGAAAAGGAAAAGGCTTTTTCCGCCTTGACTTCTTCTTTGATTTTGCCGATCAGATCCGCCGGAACCGCGACGTTGGTCTTGATCACGGCAAGAGAGCTGTTGCGCTCAAGATCCTGCGGAGCGCGGATGTCAATGATGTTGATCGAATTTGCGCCGAGGATGCTTGCGATCTTTCCGATGATGCCCGTTGCATCCTTGTATTCGACGAACAGATTATTGCCGCTGAGCTCCAGATAAAGCTTGTCGTAATTGTTGATGCGGGAAAGCATCATATGGTTCTCGGCGATGGTTCCGCGGACGGAAACGGTATCCTTGTTCGTGATGAGATCGATCGTGATGGATTCTCCGTAATGTTTTTCATCATTCACGGCGCGGTCCACCATTTCGATGCCGCGGGACTTGAGGAAATCAAGAGCGTCTTTCGCACCGAGATAAGGATCGAAGGTCTTGCAGATGCCGGCGGTAATCGGGGCAAGCATCCATTTGCCGAACTGATGAAGCTGTCCGTAGAAGCTGGTTTCGACGCGCGCGATCTGCGCATCCGCTCCGAGGTATGCGGCGGAAACACCGGCAAGCAGGGAAGCGAGAGTCTGATATTTTTCATCCATTCCGTCCGGAACGCCCTTGTTGACGACGCAGGTCGTGACTCCGTCTGCGAAATAGGCGACGGTTTGATCGGCGGCGCGTTTTGCGGCAAGGAAGTTCGCTTCCTTCGTGCTGGCGCCGAGGTGCGGAAGCATGATGTCGGCAATGTCGGCAACGCTTTTCGGACCTTCCGCGTCCTTCTTGTAAACATCGTTGCAGTAGATCAGTTCCTTTTCGGTTTTCACGGCGCGGATCGCCTCCTCATCGATGATTCCGGCACGGGCGCAGTTGATCAGCATCGCGCCTTTCTTCATGAGAGAAAGAAGCTTGGCGTTGACCATGCCGCGCGTGGCGTCGTTTTCCGGAATGTGGAGACTGATGATATCCGCCTGAGAGAAAATTTCTTCCACGGAGCAGAGCTTGACGCCGAGGGATTTCGCCATGTCGGCGGAAAGAACGGGGTCGAACGCGAGAACGGTCATATCGAAACCGGAAACCCTTTTTGCAAGCAGTCTGCCGATATTGCCGAGACCGAGAATGCCGAGGGTCTTGCCGGTAATCTCATGCCCCATGAATTTGGATTTCTCCCATTTTCCGGCACGGGTGGATTCATCGGCGGGAACAAGCTTGCGGTATGCGGCAAGAGCCAGAGCGACGACCTCCTCCGCAACAGCGTTGGAATTGGCGCCGGGAGTGTTCATGACATCGACGTTGCGGCGTCTGGCATATTTTGTGTCGATATTGTCGTAGCCGGCGCCTGCGCGGACCACCAGTTTGAGCTGGGGAAGCTGGTCCATCACTTCAGGAGTGACTTTTTCGCTTCTGACAATGACGACCTGAGCATCGGCATTTTCCTTTGCAAGATCAAGGATCGGCTTGTCGGGAACCTGGACGACTTCGAATCCGGCGTCGGTCAGGATCTTGGCGACGACCTTGTCCAATTTTGTCGGGATAAGAACTTTCTTCATGAACAACCTCCGTATTATGATTTGTGATCATTTAAAAATAATGAGATAAAAGATACCATGACTTTGACATTCTTGCAAGTATATAAGAAAAAGAAGTAATGAAAAAATCACTTGTCCACACGGACGCGCGGATCAACCCATGCGTAAAGCAAATCCGTAATCAAATTGATCCCGACAAACAGGAAGGCGCTCAGGATCACCAGCGCTTTCAGCATCTGGAGATCCGCATCGTTCAAGGCGTTGACCCCTTCATAGCCGAGCCCGGGAATACCGAAAAACGTCTCCAGAAGCAGACTGCCGGTAAAAAGAAACGGCAAGACGGTCGAAGCGCGGGTGATGATCGGGATCATCGCATTTTTCAGCAGATGTTTGAAGTAGACTGCGAACGGCGAAGCTCCCTTTGCGACGGCGGTGCGTAAATATTCCTTGTTCATTTCATCCAGAAACACGGTACGGTAAAACCGGACTCCGCTTCCGGTGCCGCTGATGATCCCGATCACCACGGGCAGCAGCAGATGGCGCGGAGTCCCCCACCCCCACACGGGAAACAGATTCAGGTAATATGCAAGGAACCACTGTCCGAAGATAATCAGCGCCAGATAACTGATGCTCATCCCGGCAACGGAAAGGAAAAGGATGATGCGGTCCGCAAGACGTCCCCGGCAGATGCAGGAAAACATTGCGAGGATGATCCCGATGACCAGTTCTCCGAGGAAAATCGGAATCATCAGCATCAGCGACGGCAGCATCCCGTGCCAGAGTTTCGAGCGGATCGGCTCCTGCGTCTGAAGCGTATTCCCGAAGTTCAGAAAACTGACATACGGAAAGTCTTCCGTAAACGTCACGATCTCACGGAATGAATCCACCGCCTGCGTATCGAACCAGCCGCGGGTCGGACGGAAAAAAGAGACTTTGCAAACCATGCACTCTTTCTCCGCCAGAAGTTCCAGAAACTCGGGAGCCTGCTCCATTTCCACGGCAATGACGCCGTCATCCGGCACAAACTCCCGCCCGTTGACGGACAACGGCGCGGAAGCGTTGATTTCGACTCGGAACCGTTCCCTGTCCGGCAGTTCAAAATTCCGGCGGAAGACGATCGAGCCCCCCTGCTCCAGAAGCACCCCCTGCGGAAGCGCCCTGTAAGAACCGCGGAGCGCAACACCGGCGAACATCACGCGGGAATTTGCGAAATCCGCACCCGTATAAAGTTCCGTATGGCGCCAGCGCCCCCAGAAAAGCGGCTTGTCCGAACCGAGAACACCGCGCATATCCTCAATCTCCTGCGGACTCGGATTTTTCCCGAGCACCGTCAGGGCGGGGTCTCCCGCAGCAAGACGGAACAGCACGAAAGTAAGGATCAGGACACCCCCCATGATCAGCAGGGAATACAGAATTCTTTTCAGTGCATATCGAAACATTTTACGGATTTACCTTTTATCATGTTGCAAACATCGGACAAAGACGTTAAATTTATACCCTGATTTTACAAAGGGCAAACGGCATGAGGCATTTTTCAGAAATATTCTTGATCATTTTGCTCCTGACGGCGCTGTCGGGCTCTCTTTCCGCGCAGTTGCTGTTCCAAGGGGAAAGAAAATACCTGGACCTTCATTACGAGGACCTCTCAACGTCCTCATGGGCGCGGGCAACGGACTTCGGGGAACGCATGAAACGTCTTGCGCGCCAGGCGCTCCCCCCCGTCAGAGGCTGCCATATCGCGATCATCACACTGGCGGAGGAAGGCGCCCCCCAGGTATTCGAAGCAAAACTGGAAAAACGGCGCTTTGTCCGCATCACGATCCCGCGCGATTACCGCAGAATCGAACCGGATACCCGTTCCATCACGAATCTGATGTCATGGCTGCTGCTCGCAAACGCCGGATTCGGCCCGGAACACGCGGACAAAATCCGCGACTCCTGGTATGTCACGGGACTTGCCAGAAAAGCCCTCAGTGAAATGAGCCTTATCAGTTCGCCGTTCTCCGGCTACTATCCGGCGGCGTATCTGTTTGAATCCGACGGAATCGCCCCGACATTGCGGCAGTTGACTTCCGTGCCCCTGCTGGCCGGCGACTCCGCTCCCCGCCTGATTTATGAGGAATACAGCGAACTGCTGATACAGCTTTGCTCGAAAAACCGTCTTTTCCGGGAAGGCATTCTGGAACAAATCATAAAAAAGACACTGGACAACCCGGAATCGGACGGCTGCCGCCTGTTCGCGGAAGCCGCGGGAGAGGCAATTCTCAAACGAAACACCGGCATTCTCAGGCAGGATGCCAAAGGAGCCGAGCGGGAACTGGAACTGGAAAAATGGTTCCGCAGGGAACTGGAGCGTCTGCTGATCTGGGATCTCCTTCCGGCGTCCGTCCGCAAAATAGAAACGGAGTATCATAAGGCAGTCCGTTTCCGGTACACTCATGAGGGCTCCACATTGACCGGAACGCCGGCGGATTTTGCTCTGCAATGGGAGAAGATGGACAATCCCGGCAAACTTCTCTCCTCCGTCATGGACAGACTTCTTGCGCTCGGACAGATCATTCCGCCGGATCTGGCGGTTCCGCTTTCCGAAGTCCGCTCCTCGCTTTCCCGTCTCCGCACCGACCGTTCCGGAGAAAGCCTTCAGAAACTCCGGCAGGCGGAAGCCTCCTTTTTCACGGAGCTGGAACGCCATATCGCCATCGAACGTTTCCTGATCGAAACGGAAAAACGCGTGCTCCCGCCGGCGACCAGATATTTCATTACACTTCAGGTGCTGAAGCAGCAGGAGGCGCAGGGTGCATCCCCCGCTTCCGGAATCAACGCGCTTCTGAACGCCGGAATCTCCGGAGACGGCAATCCATGAATCCGAGAAGAAATAAAATATTGAAAAAAGAGACCTCACCCCTGCAGTTCATCGCCTATGCAGTCGCAGCAGTGGTCTTCGTCCTTCTGCTGCTTGCCGCATACCATACGATCCGCAGAACCGCGGCAAGAATGTCCGCCGACTTCTATTACCCGTTCCTGAAAACAGTGCGCGGGCTGGAAAATACATATGCGGACGGCACTCTGCTGGTCCAGAACAACAAGACGCTCGCCGCCGCGCTCATCAAACTGCAGAAAGAGAACTTTGAACTTACCTCGGGGCACGCCATCGTACAGGACCTCCAGAAAGAAAACGAGGAACTCCGCCGCACGCTGCGCCTCAGGCGGAAACATATCTTCACACCGGTCTTTGCAGAAGTATTGACGCGCGATCCGATGACATGGAACGAACAGTTCGTCATTGACCGGGGAAGTGACGCGGGAATCTCCGAAGGCGATCCGGTCGTGGTCTCCTCCGTCATAAAAAACATGTCGGTGCCGACGGCGGTATTGATCGGGCGCATCAAGTCCGTCAGCAGACATACGGCTGTCGTGTCGACGGTTCTCAGCCAGGATTTCAAGCTCAGCGTCACACTCTCCAATTCCCGCGCGTCGGGCATTCTCGAGGGTGAAAGCAATGCGGGGACGGAATTCTCGCGGATGCGCTACATTCCGGTCAAAACAGTTCTGAAAGACGGAGAACTGGCGCTCACCAACTCCTTTTCGGGGAACAATCCGCCTGGAATTCCGGTCGGTGAAGTGGTGGCGTGGGATTCCGAACATGTCGGGCGGGAGCAGGACCATGTCTATCTGGAAGCGCACATCAGACCGTTTGTCCAGCCGGACTCCGTCCGTTTCGTGGCGGTTTATGTGAAGGAGAAACAATGACGGCGACAATTTATCTCCTGTTTTTTACGACTTTCTCAGTGATGCTTGAACTGATTCTGCGCTCGTTCGGGCTGTATCTGCCTCTGGCGGCGCTGTTTCTCTTTTACGCGGCAATCGTCTTCGGCTACCGGGCGGGGGCAGCGGCGGCGCTCCTTGCTGCCTGCGGACTCGATTTCATGTCCGGCAATCCGCATCCCTATACCCTGCCCGCTTTCGGGCTCGTGATCGCGCTGTCATGGTTCTGGCTGAACAAAGTGGAGTCGGAATCCATCTTCCTGCATGTGATTCCCGGCGCTCTGATCCCTCTGCCGGCATGGTTCTGCACACTGTTGTTTTTTCCGGATTCCCTGTTCCCGAACCTTTTTGCACAGTTGCCCGGTGTCGTGATCGCCTCTTTTTTCTGCGCGATCCTGCTCCCGCTGGAAATTTTTCTTTTCGACACGATGAACGAAAAACTCGGAATCGACCTTTACACCAACGCAAAAATACGGCTCCATAATCAGCGATGAATGACATTGACCCGAAAAACATACAGCCTTTTCTGAGAATCTGCATCATATTGTTTCTCGTCATGGCGGTCTACGCCGTAATCGGGATCAAACTCTGGCACATTCAGGTGCTCTCCGGCAACAAATATACGGCGAAAGCATCGCGCCAGTATGCACGCAAAATCCGGATTCCGGCGGTCCGCGGAAGAATTTTCTCGTCCGACGGCAATCTGCTGGCGGAAAACCGCGCATCCTATGACGTGGTGTTCCATCTTTCCGAAATGCGCAAGCCGGGACGCATGAGCAAGACCGTCAATCACATCATGGGCGAACTGGCGCGCGTGTCAGACAGCCTCGGACGCCGCTGTGAAGTGACCGTGACGGACATCCGCCATCACATGAATTATTATCCAGGGCTCCCCATTACAGTATTCAAGGATTTGAATCCTGCGGAACTGGCGAAAGTCTCCGAACTCACGCCTGTCGTGGAGGGAATGGAAGTCACGGTGGAAACGGCGCGGCATTATCCCTACGGTTCTCTTGCCTCCCATCTGATCGGCTACGTCGGTCCCAGCGATCCGAGCAAGGCGAATGACCGCAACGAATTCTTCTATTATATCCCGGACACCATCGGCAAAAGCGGCGTGGAAAGTCTTTATGACGACAAGCTCAAAGGTTCCCCCGGCAAAAAACTGGTGCTCGTAAACCACAGGGGATTCGTCCATGAAGTCGTCGGTGTGCCGATCCCCGCAAGAAACGGGTTCGATCTGGAACTGACCATTGATTCCCGCGCCCAGTATCTGGCGGAACGCCTGCTGGGAGACTCCAACGGCGCCATCGTGCTTCTCGACGCTTCAGACGGCGCGGTTCTCGCAATGGCGTCCACTCCCGGCTTCGACCCGAATCTCTTTGTCCCGCGCATCTCGTCGGCGGAATACTCCAAGCTCCTGAAAAATCCGGACAAGCCTTTTCTCAACAAGGCGGCTCAGGGAAGTTACATGCCCGGCTCCATTGCCAAGCCGCTGGTCGGAATCAGCATGCTGGAAAACGGAATATCACCGGATCATAAAATCGTCTGCGACGGATTCACCATGATCGGCACATCCCGCATCCGGTGCTGGATCTGGTATGCAGGCGGACACGGTCCCGTCGATCTTCTGCGCGGGCTGGAAATCTCCTGCAACGACTTCTTCATCGAAAACGGGATGCAACTCGGCGTAGACAAACTTTCCGCGACATTCGCCTCCGCAGGAATCGGCAGCAAGACAGGGTTCCCGCTGTCCGAATCCGCCGGGCTCCTGCCGTCGAGAAATCAGAACAACCGTCGCTGGAACGTCTTCGATACGGCGCTCGTCTCCATCGGGCAGGGCAGAATCGAAGTGACACCGCTTCAGGCGGCGCGCTATACGGCTGCCATCGCCAACGGTGGCACGCTCTGGAAGCCGTATCTCCTCAAAACGCTGCGTTCCACCGATTCCGCCGTCATTCAGACAACGGCTCCGGAAGCCAACGGAAAGCTTGCGGCGAGTCCGCACACGCTGGAACTGATCCGGCGGGGAATGCACCGCGCGGTCAACGCCCCCGGCGGAGGAGCCAAACAGGCACGTAACAGCAAGATCGAACTCTCCGGAAAGACAGGAACCGCCGAAGTGGGCTCGCGGGAAAACCGTTACAAGAACACATGGTTCACCGGATTCGGTACCGACCCAAAAACCGGAAAGACTTATGCCATTACTGTAATGGTCATGCATGGCGTCGGCGGAGGAAAAACCGCCGCACCTCTCGCCTCAAGGTTCTTTGAGCAATGGCTCTGAACAATGAGAAATATACAGGTTTTCAAGTTCTCCGATCCTTTTTCTGGCGGTTCCCGAAACTCCATTTTCACGCGCTTTTAAGCCATATACAAAAAGCAATGCCCCTCGCCGCAAAATATAACCGAATTGTGAATTTACCTGAAAGCGGAAATCATGCCGTATGCAGAAATCGAAATAAATCAACCTCCTGTCATCCTCTGGAACTTGATTTTCCCATATTATGTGTCAAATTGATATGGAAATCACAGCAAGGGAGTGACTCATGTCAAAACTGAAATATGCCGTATTGATTCTTCTGATCTCCTCCGCCGCTCTGCTTCATGCGGACGGGATCGCGAAGCATCTGGACAGCGACGGGGACTGTTATTTTCATGTAAGGAGAAAAGCCTCCGCGCAATCCCTGCATCCTGCGGATCAATCCCGTTACAGACAGGTTTTCCGGTCGATCCTGACCGATGCGGGGTTCGATTCACTCGGAGGTTTCGGGGCAAGTTCCATAAGGCTGGACAACGGATATTGCCGGAACAGGATATTTTTTCAAGAAAAACCTTCCGCGGAAAAAACACGGTATCTCTGCTGGAATCTCATGAACGGCACACAGGCAGACATCAGGGAGCAGGCGTCGATTTTCCCGAAAGACAGCATCGCCGCCGGACTCTGGCAGATTGATTTTGCACGCATTCTGACATTCGCAAAAGAACAGTTTGCAAAGTATGGACGCCAGGAAATGCTCGGGGCAATCAGAACAATGGGAAATATCATGCGCAAATGCGGATTTGAACCGGCGCAGGTCTTCGATTCCTATGCGGGGACGATCGGCTATGCCGCCGTAACGGATGCCGGCGCGGAACACTCATGGATTCCTTTTTCCTCGGCTCTCTACATCAAATGCAGGGACAACCGTATTTTCCGCATGTTCGCAGACAAACTGCCTTCCATATTAACCCGCGCCGTGGAAAAGCAGGAAGGCAATGCAGCATATGTAATTCCCCTGCCCTTCACCCGTTTCGCGTTCTGTTTCGCCTACAGCCGCAACTACGTCGTTTTTGCAAGTTCCGTCCCGATGATGGAAAAAGTTTTTACCGCTCTGACCGGCGGAAAATCCCTCGCCTCAAACGACACCTTTCTGAAACTGGCGGCAAATCTGCCCGGCAAAGGAAACAGTTTCTTCTATTCCTCCGGAAACATCCGCACCATATTCAAAAACACCAGCCGATACCCGGAATGGTTCATCAATGTTTTTCTCCCCTGTCTCGCTTTCGCGCCGGAAAAAGAAAAACTGATACAGGTCACACGCACCTCGGACGGTATTCTCCGGCAGGAAGTTTCAGTGGTCAGTGAGTAGTGGTCAGTGAGTAGTAGTCAGTGAGTAGTGGTCA
This sequence comes from Lentisphaeria bacterium, assembly GCA_003526375.1. Classification (GTDB taxonomy): domain Bacteria; phylum Verrucomicrobiota; class Lentisphaeria; order Victivallales; family UBA1829; genus UBA11452. The sequence goes on along the minus strand of DPDG01000041.1, from coordinate 510 downwards.
GTAGTCAGTGATTAGTGGTTAGTGGTCAGTGGTCAGTGATTAGTAATTAGTAGGTTATGCATGTTTTATATTCTCTGTAATGATGATCAGAAGTGAAGAAAAATGGCTGTAAAAAACTTTAAGGAACTCGTTGTCTGGCAAAAATCAATGGAGTTGACTCTAATTATATACCATTTGGTAAAACATTTTCCAAAAGAAGAAATGTATGCACTTACGAGTCAAATATGTCGTGCAGCAGTTTCAATACCATCGAATATTGCAGAAGGTCAAGGACGGCAATCTAAAGCAGAATTTCTAAATTTTCTTTCTATCGCCAATGGTTCATTAGCAGAAGTAGAAACTCAACTCCTTATTGCAATCAAATTAGGATACATACAAGAAGCGGATGCACAATATGCCCAAGATCTGATTATCCAAATAGGTAAAATGCTTAATACAATTCGTGCTCGTTTAACCACTAATCACTAACCACTAATCACTGACCACTAACCACTGACCACTAACCACTAA